>CAJJRZ010000053.1:0-2065 GCA_905194345.1 Coriobacteriaceae bacterium | reverse complement strand
GCCGAGGTCGGCCCCCAGGACCGAGGCGACCCATTCCTCGTGGCCCGCCGGTGCGGGCCTCTCCCGCGGGGCGGGGACCGGCGCGGAGGGCGACAGGTCCTCCATGCCCGCGTACTTCGCCACGGTGTTCCTGCCGACGTGCGGCCCATCTCCGCCCTCGGCACCCCGTCGGCGTTCGTCGACCGCATGTCATCCATGGTGTCCAGGGGCAAGGTCATCTCCTCCGTCCTTCCCGGGCGTGCTCGCCAAAGTCTCCACCCGGGCAAACCTTGAGGCGGGGGCCGCGCCCCTGGTCCCCGGGTCGCGGCCCCATGATCAAGCTGCTCAATTTCCAGTGCTCACGCTGCTCAGTTTTACGTGATTAGGCGGACCACTTTCTAGTGAACATCAACAGGCTGGCCCTCGTCGGCGAGCTCCACGCCTTGTGGGCGGAGGCGGGCCTCAGGCCCTCGGCCCACATCCTCTCGACGAACCCGACCTTCTCGTGCTCCGTGTAGGCCACCGCGAACTCCCTTCCGGACACCGTGATGTCCAAGTTTCGTCTGCAGTCCCGAGATGCCCAATACGCTTCGATAGGAGAGGGTTCTGAGAGCGGCTTCTGAAAGACCGTCGCGGGCAAGTATGTCCATGATGTCAATCTCCACACCTAAGGCTTTTGGCAATGATTCTAATTTCTCGGAGGAATGATGATTTGGTTATCACGGATACTTTTATACCGCTCTTCCGTTGCTGCATCCTGAAGTCATATTGCTTTGAAGCTCGCGACATACCGGCCGCCTCGAGCTCGCGGACGCTCTTGGCCACCTCACACAAGCGCGGTTACGAAGATGCAGAAGACGATGGCGAGCGTGATAAAACAGGAGGCGATAAACCCGTTCGCGCAGCGTCCCAGTTGAGCGTCTTGCCCGCGCCGTAACGCGTGGAAACGGTGACCGCGGGGGTTCTCACCGTTGGTATATGAGATTCCGGTGTGGCGGTGGGCATCGTCATCGGCTGACATCGTGGCGGCGGTGGATGCCTTCGAGCCTTCGAGCAGCTATGCCAAAGCGTATGAGCTGTACTTGCGGTAGGCGTTGGATATCCATATTGAGCTGACGGCGATATCCAAGACCGCTGCTATAGCCGTTAGCTACTCTTCAATGTTGTTGCCTCGCGGGGACTGTCCGGCAGCGATTGATGTATTCAGATTCTAGGGGCTGTAGACTTCCATTATAAAAAATAGGGTTCGCGTAAGAGGAGCATCTCGTATTAATGAAAAAGCTGAAGCCATTTATTGAAGAAAAGCTATTTGATCGATCCGCTCGTGCATTCCTTTTATTGATAGGAGTTGTTGCACTGGCGGCTTCAATTTGCTCTCCTTTCTTAATCCTGAGGTTCATTTTTGCGCTCGTTGCTTCTATGCTTCTATATTGGATTCCCGTATGGTTGCCTTCAAAATTCCTGATTCGCGAACAACGGGGAACCAAGATGGGGCTTCATCCAATCGCTTGGGCTCTATGGCAGTCAATCTATTGCTTTGTATCAATCATCTATTTGAAAATAATCGAAGTCTCGGATCACGTTGCCTTTTCGTCAATGCCGTTCGCATTGATTGTGGCAGCTGGATCTGGTTACCTAGTTAGTTTTGGAGAAGAGTTTATTTTGGAAGAGCGCCTTAAAAGCTCGCTCCAAAAAGCTCAGTACAAATTCACGCATGCTTTAATGCTCCTATTGTTTCTGTGTCTTTCTTCAATAATAGGCTCTGGGCTTCTTCCAGCTTCGATGGCGATTTGCATCGTGAAATCATCCTTAGACTTTGCTGAATTTGGAGAAGCGATAGGTGCTGCTCTCTTGGCCTGGAAACTATTGAAGAATGCCCGAGCCTCAATTTGAATGGAATGTAGTTTTGGAAATGGGGACGCACACATTCAATTAGCGAGGACAGCCGGCACTGCATATTGGCTGTTTACTTGTTCAAGAGGGAAAGTCCATGGCAATTTAGTTGCCATGGACTTTCCCTCGTTTTTTGCTCCTAGCTCGAGAACGTCACCTCCCCGCCGCCCTGGAGCTGGTCCTCGGGCACCTG
>CAJJRZ010000052.1:0-2164 GCA_905194345.1 Coriobacteriaceae bacterium | reverse complement strand
CGGTTCGACCGGGCCGCGCGGCAAGGAGATATATTGCCAGACCGGAGGGGCGCCGTGGGCGGGAATCTGGGCGTACACATTTCCTGCACAGTTTGTAATTCTCAGCTGTATTTAGCAGTAATAAAGAGGGGACCTCGTTTCCGAGATCCCCTCCTTCGTCTATCTATAGACTTAGGCATTCAAAGCCTTAGGCCAATAGCTTGCGACCGGACTCCTCAATCGCGTCAAGTGCCGCATCAGCCTCGGCGGCATCCGCGCCCTTTGCGAAGATGTACAGCTTAATCTTGGGCTCGGTGCCAGAAGGACGAACAATACCCTTGTTGCCACCCTCAAGATCGAACTCAATGACGTTAGCCTTCGGCAGGCCGTTCACGCAGGTGTTGTAATCCACGACGGCCTCAATCTTGGAACCGGCGAGCTCCGCGGGCGGGTTCTCGCGCAGACCAGCCATGATGCCGGCCATCTTTGCCGCACCCTCAGCGCCCGGATAGCTCAGCGAAATCGTCTTGTTGTGATAGTAGCCATACTTCTCGTACAGCTCGTGCATCGCATCGGCAAGGTTCTTACCCTGGAGCTTGTAATACTGCGCCATCTGGCAAATCAGAAGTGAAGTGCTCACGGCGTCCTTGTCGCGCACGTGGTCGCCGGCCAGATAGCCGTAGCTCTCCTCGAAACCAAAGATAAAGCGATCGACCTCGCCAGCATCGGAAAGCGAGGTAATGATGTCGCCGATGTACTTGAAGCCCGTCAGGCAGCGGCGGAGCTCAAAACCGTACTCGTCGGCCAGAGCGTCAACCATGGCGGAAGAAACGATAGTAGTAACGGCAACCTTCTTAGTGAGGTCCTCACCGCGGGCAGCACGGGTCTTGCAGATATAGTCGAGCAGCAGAACGCCCATCTCATTGCCGGTCAGCAGCAGATAGTCATCGCCATTCTTAACGGCAACGCCAACACGGTCGGCATCGGGATCGGTTGCAAGCAGCAGATCGGGGTGAACCTGCTCGCAGAGATCGATGCCCTTCTGCATGGCCTGACGGATCTCGGGGTTAGGATACGGGCAGGTCGGGAAATCGCCGTTAGGCTCCTTCTGCTCGGGAACAACCGTGACATCGGTGATGCCAGCGCGCTCGAGCACCGTCGTGACGGGAATGAGGCCGGTGCCGTTGAGCGGCGTATAGACAAGCTTAAGCGGAGCGCCAGCGATCTCCTCGGCAGAAAGGTTAGTCACGCCGCGGGCGAGAACGGCGTCGTAATAACGCTCGAGGCACGAGTCATCGATCCATTTGACCAGACCCTGCTCAAGAGCCTCATCGAAGTCCATGGACTTCACGCCGGTGAACGTATCGGTCTCGGCGATAGCCTTAGAAATTGCATCGGCGGCCTCGCTGGTGATCTGGCAGCCGTCGGGGCCATAGGCCTTATAGCCGTTATAAGGCGCTGGGTTATGGCTAGCGGTCATGCAAATGCCACCGGAGCACTTAAGGTCGCGGACGGCCCAGGAGAGCGTCGGCACAGGAGAAATCTTGGAATACACGAGGGCAGTCACGCCGTTTGCTGCAAGAATGGCAGCCGTCGTCTTGACGAACAGCTCACCTTTATTGCGGCTATCGCGAGCAATGGCGACCGTCGGATGCTCGAAGGTCGCATTGAGGTAGTCAGCGAATCCCTGGGTCGCACGACCGACCGTATAGATATTCATACGGTTAGTGCCCGCACCGATAGTGCCGCGAAGGCCGGCAGTACCGAAGGCGAGATCCTGGAAGAAAGCGTCGGTGATGGCGTCCTCATCACCCTGCTCCTTCATCGTGTTAAGCTCAGCGAGGAGCTCCTCGTCCTTGACATTGGCAATCCAAGTATCAAGCAGCTCATGAACATCTGCCATGTGAGTCCTTCCGTCACAATCAATAAAACGACCCGTGTAAAACAGGACAAGCGCAGCAGTGCGCTAAAGCAAATATTAGTCCATTGAGAACAAAGAACCGACCAAAGAACGGTGAACGTCTATATTCAGCGGTGGATGATTAAATTGATTTAATTGCATAAGGAATGTTTCACGTAAACGCAAAAAAAGGGGGAGGCCGCGAGGCCTCCCCCTTCTTCAAGTCATCCGACGGCTCGGTGCCGTCCACCGGTCAGCGGCGCCCTGGCCTCCCACGGGCTGGCC
>CAJJRZ010000051.1:0-2230 GCA_905194345.1 Coriobacteriaceae bacterium | reverse complement strand
CCCTCGCGGCGGCCTTGGTGTTTTCCCAGATAAAACCTGCCAAAATAAACCTGTCCCTTTTTGGCAGGTCTCTATTTGGTATGGCTGACCGGTTTGGGCTGTCTTGGAGAAAGCCCATGAGGCGGCACACAGGCTAATCCTGCGTGTCGCCTCCGTACATGTAGACGATAAAGCCGTCGCCGGTGTCTTGGCTGTGATCTTCTAGGATGCGCTTCATGTTGAGGTGCTCGTAGAACTGCCAGTCAGAGTTGCAGTCGCTCATCAGGAAGAACTTGGTGCAGCCTGCCCGGGCGAGCTCGGCGCGGGCAAGGTCGATGAGCGCGCGGCCGAGCCCTTTGCCCTGCCACTCGGGCACGATGATGATGAGCCCTGGGCATACTCATTGCCCGTGGCGGCAAAGCGGTCGGCCGTGGCCTTCTCGCGGCTGTCGCCAAAGAGCGAGCCCTCGAGCTTGGCGTCGGCGGTCTTTGCCATCTCGGTTGCCTGGGCGAACATCTCGTCGTAGCAGGGCACCCACGTGGGATTGGTACGCGGCTTGCCGTCCTCGAAGATGCCGATGCAGCAGGCGGCGATAATGCGGCCCTCGGCCTCGGCGACAAGCGCGATAGGTGAGCGCTGTAGCTGCATGGTGATGTTAAAGCGCGCGCAGAAATCGGCAGCTTCGACGTCACCGCGGTTGCGCAGCGTGTTGCACCACAGCTGGTTGTAGATGGCGGCGATGCCAGCCAGGTCGTCGAGCGTGGCGGCGCGCAGGGTTACGTTGTCAAGGCTCATGGAGGCTCCTTCCAAGGTGGGTCAGGCCACCTCTGAGTGTGACATGGGCGCGCCGTCGCCGCATCAATCATTCGGCAGACGAGTCCCGTTCCCTCGGGGACGGAGGAAAAGGGGCCACGAGCGAGGATTTTCGGACGCTTGCTCGACGAGAGTGGATAATCTCCCACTTTCAGCGCGATCCTAGGCCAAAAACGGGAGATTATCCACTCTCGTGGTAAGCGACCCGCGCGTTATCCATTCCCTTTTTGGTTGGTCGTGCTTGCACTTTAGCGTGCGACAGCGGATAATGCCGAGCATTCGACGATTCAAGCTTAGACTTCTTTGATTGAGGAGGCCCCGCATGGCCATGGAATTTAAACGCAGGCTGCCGATCCCCATGGAGATCCGCGAGGAAATGCCGCTGTCCGCTGAGCTTACTGCTAAGAAGCAGGCATTCGACGCCGAGGTCGCCAAGGTCTTTACCGGCGAGGACGCGCGCAAGGTGCTCATCATCGGACCGTGCTCTGCCGACCGCGAGGACTCGGTCCTCGAGTACATGAACCGCCTGGCCAAAACCGCCGAGGAGGTCAAGGACAAGCTCATCATCATCCCGCGCGTCTACACCAACAAGCCGCGCACCAAGGGCACCGGTTACAAGGGCCTGCTGCACAACCCCGATCCCGAGGCGCCCGACGATCTGCTCGAAGGCGTTAAGGCCATTCGCCACATGCACTTGCGCGTCATCGAGGAGACTGGCTTCTTCACTGCCGACGAGATGCTCTACCCGTCCAACTACCAGTACCTCGTCGACCTGTTGAGCTACGTCGCCGTGGGTGCGCGTTCGGTCGAGAACCAGGAGCACCGTCTGGTGTCGAGCGGCATTTCGGTGCCGGTGGGCATGAAAAATCCTACAGCCGGTTCCACTACCGTCATGCTCAACTCCATCTACGCCGCCCAGGCGCACCAGAGCTTTATCTTCCGCAACTGGGAGGTCGAGTGCGACGGCAACCCGCTCGCGCACGCCGTCATGCGCGGCTACATCGGTCTCGACGGTCGCACTTACCCCAATTACCACTACGAGCACCTGGAGCGCCTTGCCGAGCGCTATACCGAGCACGCCGGCTACGCCAACCCGGCGGCGGTTATCGACTGCAACCATGACAACTCGGGCAAGCGCCCGCTGGAGCAGTATCGCATCTGCAAGGAAGTGCTCGACAGCTGTCGCCGCAACGAATCCATCTCCAAACTGGTCAAGGGCTTTATGATCGAGTCCTACCTGGAGGATGGCAACCAGCCGGTCGACGGCGGCGTCTTTGGCAAGTCGATCACCGACCCGTGCCTGGGCTGGGAAAAGACCGACTATCTGATCCACGAGATCGCGGAGCGTGTTTAGTTACGCGGGTTTACCAACCCGCGTAACGGCTCGACGCTGCGCGCCGCCCAGAGCGACAATTTGTCATTCAAAAGGCAAGGCATG
>CAJJRZ010000050.1:0-3142 GCA_905194345.1 Coriobacteriaceae bacterium | reverse complement strand
AAGCGTGGGTAGCAAACAGGATTAGATACCCTGGTAGTCCACGCTGTAAACGATGGGTGCTGGGTGCTGGGATGTATGTCTCGGTGCCGTAGCTAACGCGATAAGCACCCCGCCTGGGGAGTACGGTCGCAAGGCTGAAACTCAAAGAAATTGACGGGGGCCCGCACAAGCGGTGGAGTATGTGGTTTAATTCGATGCAACGCGAAGAACCTTACCCAGGCTTGACATCTAGGGAACCCTTCGGAAATGAAGGGGTGCCCTTCGGGGAGCCCTAAGACAGGTGCTGCATGGCTGTCGTCAGCTCGTGCCGTGAGGTGTTGGGTTAAGTCCCGCAACGAGCGCAACCCCTATCTTCAGTTGCCAGCAGGTAAGGCTGGGCACTCTGGAGAGACCGCCCCGGTCAACGGGGAGGAAGGTGGGGACGACGTCAAGTCATCATGGCCCTTACGCCTGGGGCTACACACGTACTACAATGGCGCGCACAAAGGGTAGCGAGACCGCGAGGTGGAGCCAATCCCAAAAAACGCGTCCCAGTCCGGATTGGAGTCTGCAACTCGACTCCATGAAGTCGGAATCGCTAGTAATTCGAGATCAGCATGCTCGGGTGAATGCGTTCCCGGGCCTTGTACACACCGCCCGTCACACCACGAAAGTCGGTTTTACCCGAAGCCGGTGAGCTAACTCGCAAGAGGAGCAGCCGTCTACGGTAGGGCCGATGATTGGGGTGAAGTCGTAACAAGGTAGCCGTAGGGGAACCTGCGGCTGGATCACCTCCTTTATAGGAAAAATTCCCAACTCGCTCTTCACTTGCAAGGAACAAGGGCTTAACGCCATGCTCTTTGAGAAGAAAACGTCAGGGGCCTGTAGCTCAGGTGGCTAGAGCGCACGCCTGATAAGCGTGAGGTCGAAAGTTCAAGTCTTTCCAGGCCCACCACTTATCAGGGGGTATAGCTCAGCTGGGAGAGCATCTGCTTTGCACGCAGAGGGTCGACGGTTCGATTCCGCCTACCTCCACCACAAGCTTGCTGACGTACAGTCCATGATTGGTCATTGACGCGAAGATTTCGCGGCAGTCATCCAGGCATGGCCTGGTCGCACCGGTCGGAAACACCGGCGGGTGCTGCTCATTTACAATTGAATAGGGGAATGGGAAGGGAATAGTAAAGTTCTTGAGAAATAAGATATCAAGGGCAACAGGTGAATGCCTTGGCGCTGAGAGGCGATGAAAGACGCGGTAAGCTGCGATAAGCATCGGGGAGGAGCTAAACATCCTACGATCCGATGATTTCTGAATGGGGAAACCCGATGGGAGTCATGTCCCATCATCCTGAGCTGAATATATAGGCCCAGAGAAGCCAACCCGGGGAAGTGAAACATCTCAGTACCCGGAGGAAGAGAAATCAAACGAGACTCCCAAAGTAGCGGCGAGCGAAATGGGAAGAGCCCAAACCGGGTGGTTTCGACCATTCGGGGTTGTAGGGCCGGCATACGCGATTCTGGAGTAGGCAGAGGAAGTGAGCTGGAAAGCTCCGCCACAGCGGGTGATAGCCCCGTACTCGAAACCGAAAAGGACGCAGCCGGTACCTGAGTACTGCGAGGCACGTGGAACCTCGTGGGAATC
The DNA here is from genome assembly GCA_905194345.1 of Coriobacteriaceae bacterium. Classification (GTDB taxonomy): domain Bacteria; phylum Actinomycetota; class Coriobacteriia; order Coriobacteriales; family Coriobacteriaceae; genus Collinsella. Next base: position 1,521 of record CAJJRZ010000050.1, on the reverse strand, counting down.
TAGGGGGACCATCCTCTAAGGCTAAGTACTCCTCAGCGACCGATAGTGAACTAGTACCGTGAGGGAAAGGTGAAAAGAACCCCTGTTAGGGGAGTGAAATAGAATCTGAAACCTGTTGCCTACAAGCTGCGAGAGCTACTTCGGTAGTGATCGCGTGCCTTTTGTATAATGAGTCAGCGAGTTACTCTACCGTGCGAGGTTAAGCGAAAGCGTAGCCGTAGTGAAAGCGAGGCTTAATAGGCCGACTAGTACGTTGGAGTAGACCCGAAACCGGGTGATCTATCCATGAGCAGGTTGAAGCAAGGGTAAAGCCTTGTGGAGGACCGAACCGTCAACGGCTGAAAACGTTCCGGATGACTTGTGGATAGGGGTGAAAGGTCAATCAAACCCGGTGATAGCTGGTTCTCCCCGAAATATATTGAGGTATAGCCTCGGGAATTGATTAGCGGAGGTAAAGCACTGACAGAGCTAGGGGTCCTACCAGATTACCAAACTCTATCAAACTCAGAATGCCGCTTAATTGTATCCCGGGAGTCAGACGGCGGGTGCGAAGGTTCGTCGTCAAAAGGGAAACAGCCCAGACCAACAGCTAAGGTCTCCAAATCCATGCTCAGTGGTGAAGGTAGTGGAACCGTTTAGACAGCCAGGACGTTGGCTTAGAAGCAGCCATCGTTTAAAGAAAGCGTAATAGCTCACTGGTCTAATGGCTCTGCGCCGAAAATGTAACGGGGCTAAGCATGGTACCGAAGCTTTGGCAATCTCCTTTGGGGATTGGGTAGGGGAGCGTTCGCTGCGGGCTGAAGGTGTGCCGGAAGGCATGCTGGACTGCAGTGAAGTGATTATGCTGACATGAGTAACGATAAAATATGTGAAAAACATATTCGCCGAAAACCCGAGGTTTCCTGGGTAAAGGTAATCTTCCCAGGGTTAGTCGGATCCTAAGGTGAGGGTGAAAGCCGTAACCGATGGAAAACAGGTTAATATTCCTGTACTTGTTGTGTAGCGCGATGGAGGGACGCAGGAAGATAGGCGGGCCGGGTGTTGGATATCCCGGTGCAAGCGTGTAGGAATATCCGGTAGGCAAATCCGCCGGACGAATCTGAGACGCGAGTCCGTGGGCGCAAGCCCTGAAGCCGTTGAGTCTATGCTGCCTAGAAAAGCTCCTAAGTTTATCCACAGCAATCCGTACCGCAAACCAACTCAGGTGGGTGGGATGAACAATCCAAGGCGCTCGAGAGAACTCTGGCCAAGGAACTCGGCAAAATAACCCCGTAACTTCGGAAGAAGGGGTGCTCTCTAGGGTGACATGTTTAACATATGAAGCCCCGGGGAGCCGCAGTGAATTGGTGGTGGCGACTGTTTACTAAAAACATAGGTCTGTGCGAAGTCCTAAAGACGACGTATACGGACTGACGCCTGCCCGGTGCTGGAAGGTTAAAAGGAGGGGTCAGCGCAAGCAAAGCTCCGAATTGAAGCCCCAGTAAACGGCGGCCGTAACTATAACGGTCCTAAGGTAGCGAA
>CAJJRZ010000049.1:0-3788 GCA_905194345.1 Coriobacteriaceae bacterium | reverse complement strand
GACGGCGATGCGCCTCGCCCTGGAACTGCTTGGCACGACGCTCGGCGCGGTTGCCGCGCGGGGCCTGCTCAACGGCACCAGCACCACCGCGCTCCTCGGCAGCCACCTCGCGGGCCACGCTCTCCACAGCCTCGTCCACGCGAGCCTGAACGCCCTCGCGCACGCGGGTCTTGCCGCCACGCTTGGGACGGCTCGGACGCTCGCCGTCGCCGCGACCACGGTTGGAACGACCGGCCACATCGCCGTAGTCATCGCCGTTGCGCTTGCCGTCGCGGCGTGCCTGCTCAAGCTTCTTCTTGCTCTTGGACTTGCCGCGCTTGGTCTTCTTCTTCACCTTAAAGGCCGCAGGGTCGCGCTCGGGGTCAACGGCGGGCGGATTGGGACCCACATGCAGGTCGCCGGCCTCGTAGATGTCGGCCGTCTTGTCCATGAGCTTCTCGATCTCGTAGAACTCATCGACGTCCTGCTCAGTCACAAACGTGATGGCCCAGCCCAGCTCGCCGGCGCGGCCCGTACGACCAATACGGTGGATGTAGTCGGTCGGCTCGGCCGGCACGTCAAAGTTCACGACGTAGCGCACGTCGCTGATGTCGATGCCGCGGGCGAGAACATCGGTCGCCACCAGCACGTCGACGGTGCCGTCGCGGAAGGCCGAAAGTGCGCGCTCGCGCTGGGCCTGGCTGCGGTTGCCGTGGATCGCGGCGGCCTTGATACCCTTACGCTCCAGACGACGGCAGCAGCTGTCAGCGCGGTGCTTGGTGCGCATAAAGACGATGGTGCGCTCCGGGCCCTCCTTTTTGAGGAACTCGGGCAGCAGGTTGTTCTTGGCCTCGATGGACACCGGGAACACAAACTGGTCGACGGTGTCGGCGGTCGACGTGGCAGGCGCGATCTCCACGCGGGCCGGGTCGCTCACCAGGTCGGCGATCTCGCCCACGGCCTCCTCGTCGAGCGTGGCCGAGAACAGCAGCGTCTGACGCTCGGCCGGCGTCTCGCGCACAATGCGGCGGACGGCGGGCAAAAAGCCCATGTCGAGCATGCGGTCGGCCTCGTCGAGCACCAGCACCTTGACCTCGTCCAGGTGGCAGGCACCCTGCTCGATCAGATCGACCAGACGGCCCGGTGTGGCGACCAGGATGTCGCAGCCGTACTTGAGCGCCGCGGCCTGCGGTTTGTAGCTCACGCCGCCCACGACGGTCACGGCAACATGGCCGGTGACGTCGGCGATCTTGCTCGCGACCTCGTCGATTTGCTGGGCAAGCTCGCGCGTAGGGGTGATGACGAGCATCACGGGGCCGCGGCCATTGCCCTCGGGCTTTTTAGCACCGCGACGACGATTGCGGCCGCCGCGCTCGCGCACGGGTTTGGGAGGAGCGATGTGCTCCAGATTGTTCATGGTCGGCAGCAAAAAGGCGGCCGTCTTGCCGGTGCCGGTCTGAGCGGCGGCAAGCAGGTCGCGGCCCTCAAGCACCACGGGGATGGAACCGGCCTGCACGGGCGTGGGTGCCGTGTAGCCAAGGTTCTCGACGGCACGAAGCATCTCGTCCGAAAGTCCCAGCTCGTCAAAGGCGGGCAGGTTCTCGGTCGCGGACTCGACGGTCTCGGCGGCGCTGGCCTCGTCGGCAGCATCGAAGGCAGCCTGGGTCATGGTCTCGCGGGTCTCGTCCAGAATCTCGGCGTCCGTGACGTCGGATACAGAATTACGCATATGTTGTTGTTCCTTATCTGCACGCGTTGTGGGCACGGCATGCGGCCGCGCGAGCGTGCTTGGTAGTGCGCTAATACATACAAAAACAGGTGCGCACGGAGAGGACGTTGCTCAGCACGCTGGCGATCGCTTTGGCAGCCCTTTCACGCGCCGTCCAGACGCAGCGGCCCTAAGCGATGGAGCAGATTCGCCGCCGGTTAGTATACCCTCGGTTCGCATGACCCCACGTAAACCACAGATGACGGGGCGGACGGGGCGGGCCTGGGGCGATTGTCTCAATCTGTAACATCCACAGGGCAAATCTTCCTCTACGTGTTACAGATCGAGACAAACGGTCGACACGGTTCACAAACGTCTCAATCTGTAACAGTTACCGAGTAAAATCGGTCCTAATTGTTATAGATCAAGACAGAGGGGGGGGATTTCCGTCCAGTCCAAACCAAATCTCTCGGTCTTCCTGCAATTTCGAACATGTGGCCTATAATGTTGCTTTGGTTACACTATATATTGCGCAGCCATTTAATACGTCGCCCACCGGGGGCCATTAATTCCTATCGCCATATTGGCTAGGAAGCAATCAGAGGAGGTATCCGTGGCAGCAGAGACGCCGTGCTCGGTCCTCTATAACGATATTCGCTCGTTCGGCGGCCTTAAACATCTCGAGATCGCCCGAATGCTCATCAATGGAAACTCTTATCTCGGCAGTACCCTGCTCGAGAAATGCTCTTCCAACCGCTCGTATCTCACCCGCTACATCGTCCATCGCGAGCCTGACCAGTGCGCGCCCGCCATCTACAGCGACTTTACCGTCACCACGCTCAGCCTTTCTGTGGCAATCTGCAGCAAGCTCGGCGGCGGTGAGTCCGCCTATCAGGCAATCGCCGAGCACTATCGCGGCCCGGCCGCCAACGAAATGATGTCGGCTCTCGCCAGCTACAAGCTGGACAGCCGCCTATATGCAAATGCCCTCAATCACATCGACAACTTTGACGGCAATGCCGTGCGCGAGAAGAGTACGCTTTACCTTATGCTCTTTGTGGCAACGGGGGCGCTCGCCGACCCCATCCAAGGCGTGGCCACCGTCGAGCGCTTTTGCGACAGCAAGACAGGCGGGCACTTTGGCACCACCGAAACTACCGTCGGACGTGGCTTTATGAGCAGCCTGGAGCAGCCGCACGCTGTCGCCCCCAACCTCGGTCTGCTCAGAACCCATGCCGACAACTGCGCCGACATGCAAATCCATCCCCTCACACGCGATCCGCGCGGCACGGTAATTGGGTCCTTGCCCAAAACCTCGCCCAGCATCACCGATGTAGGCGCTGATGCATCGCGCGAGCATCTCCGCATTTGGCTCGAAGGTGGACACTGGTACGCCCAGGGCCTTGAGTCGACCAACGGCACAGTGCTCGAATCGGGCGCGACCAACGCGAACCCGGCAAGATCTATCCCCCGGTGGAAATCGAAAACAGCGACAGGCTCCATCTGGGTCTCTACACGACATTCCTTGTCATCGTGGACTAGCTGTTGCGTGCCATGACGTTGTTTACGCCGACGATGCGCGACATGGGCGGCAGGCCCCCGCAGGCGCTGTGCGGTCTCTCCCAATTGTAGTGGTCGATGAAGGCCTCCAGGGCGTCCGCCCTGGAGGCCTCGCTCTCCCAGGCCCGCACGTACTGCCACTCACGGGCCAGCGTCTGGTTCATGCGCTCGACCTTGCCGTTCTGCCAGGGGCTGTACGGCCTCGTGTACTTGTGCCTGACGCCCCCGGAGCTGAGGAACTCGTTGAAGAGGCGGCTGTGGTACGCGGGGCCGTTGTCGGTCATGACGCGCTCGACCGCGACGCCCATCCCCTCGAAGAAGCCGAGGCACCGGCCCATGAACGCCACGCAGGTCTCCTTCCTCTCGTCCGGGAGCAGCTCGGCGTAGGCGGCGCGGCTCCGGTCGTCGACGGCCACGTGCAGGCAGGCCGTGCCCGCCGAGGTGTGCCCGTGGTCGAGCTCGGAGGCGCCGCGGGCCCTCCAGCCCCCTCCGTCCAGTATCCGCGCGACCTTCTTCACGTCGACGTGCAGCAGCTCGCCGG
>CAJJRZ010000048.1:0-5375 GCA_905194345.1 Coriobacteriaceae bacterium | reverse complement strand
GGTACACACGGCCCACCGCCGCATCGGTGTCTAGCGAAAAATGGGACGGGCCCCAGATTGCCCATGCGCGCAAAAGTGCGTCTCGGCAATCTGGGGCCCGTCCCCTTTAGTATTTATAAATATGCAGGTCAGCGAGGTGCTAGCGATGTGCTAGCGGATGCGCCGCCAGATAGACCTCGGTCAGTTGCGTTCGGTCGACATGCGTGTAGACCTGCGTGGTCGAAATATCGGCATGGCCCAAAATCTCCTGCAGCACACGCAGGTCGGCACCGCCCGCGAGCATGTGGGTGGCAAAGGAGTGGCGCAAGGTATGGGGATGGAGCCCCACCAGCCCCACCTGACGCCCATACCGCTCGCATATCGCATGCACGGCCTGGCGCGACAGGCGACGTCCGTTCTTATTTAAAAAGACCGCCGAGGTCTCGGTTCCGCGGGCATGGGCCGCCAAGCGAGAACGTCCCTCAGTTACATAGAGCGTCAGAGCTCGCGCCGCGCTTCCCACCAGTGGGGACAGGCGTTCCTTTGAGCCCTTACCGCGAACGAGTACAAAGCCATCGTCAATATGGATATCGCCCACATCGAGCCCAACCAGCTCACTCACACGCAAACCGCATCCGTAGAGCACTTCCAAGATGGCATGGTCGCGCAGTCCCATCTCGCCCTCGGGAAAGTCTTGATCGAGCAGCGCCGAGACATCCTCCACCGATAGATACTCCGGCAAACGCTCAGCCTTTTTAGGCAGGCGCAACGCCGCCGTCGGGTTTTGGGCCACGGCCCCATCGCGCACCAAAAAGGCATGCAGGCCCTTCACGGCAGCAAGCGCGCGCTCCACCGAGGCGTCGGAATAGCCTCCGCCGCGGCGATCGGCGACAAAGCCCTCCACGACCTGACGGGTCACCTCTTCAAAAGACACAATACCCGCCCGCTCCAGATAGGCGCAGTACGTCGTCAGGTCACGACGATAGGCCACAATCGTGTTGCGCGCCAAGCCCCGCTCGACCGCGAGGTAATCGAGATACTCCCCCGCCGCCACGGCGAGCGACGAGGGAGTAGCTTCGGTATGTTCCTTATTCGCCGGCACCCTTAGTCCGTAGCGAGGTTCATGGGCGTCACCTGCAGACGGTCGACACCCTCGTGCTGGCCGATCGAAGCGCGCACGAACTCTCGGAACAGCGGCTGCGGATTAGTCGGACGGCTCTTGAACTCGGGGTGAGCCTGGGTTGCCACATACCACGGATGCACGTCGCGCGGCAGCTCGACCATCTCGACCAGGCGCTCGTCGGGCGAGAGGCCAGAGATAACCAAGCCGGCATCCTCGAGCTGGTCGCGGAAGGCGTTGTTGAACTCAAAGCGGTGACGGTGACGCTCGTAGACGAGTTCCTCGCCATATGCCTCGCGAGCAAGGGTATCGGCGGCGAGCTTGCACGGATAGGCGCCCAGGCGCATGGTGCCGCCCTTCTCGGTCACGTCCTCCTGCGAGCTCATCAGATCGATGACGCTAAACGGGCCGTCCGGATCGAACTCAGAGGAGCTGGCGCCGGCAAGGCCGACGACGTTGCGGGCGAACTCGCACACGGCGACCTGCATACCCAGGCAAATGCCCAGATACGGAATCTTGTGCTCACGGGCAAACTCGGCCGCGAGGATCTTGCCCTCCAGGGCGCGCTTGCCAAAGCCGCCGGGGACCAGGATGCCCGAGGCGTCGCCCAGAACCTCGGAGACATTCTGCTCGTCGAGGCTCTCGCCGTCGACCAGCTGGACGTCCACATGGCGATCGTAGAAGACGCCCGCATGGTGCAGGGCCTCGATAACCGACAGGTACGCATCGGGCAGCTGCGTGTACTTACCCACGACGGCAATCTTAACCTTATCGGCGTGATGGTTGGCATGGTTCTGCTTACGCAGGAACTCATTCCACTCGCTCATGTCGCGCTCACGCGGGTCCAGGCCCAGGCGCTCGCAAATACGCAGGTCAAAGTCCTGCTCGGCAAGCAGCTGCGGCACGTCGTAGATGCTCGCGCAGTCCTCATTGGTAAAGACGCAATCGGTGTCGACGTCGCAGAAGCTTGCGATCTTTCCGCGGATAGCGTCATCGATATGGTGGTCGGAGCGCAGCACGATGATATCGGGCTGGATGCCAAAGCTGCGGAGCTCCTTGACGGAATGCTGCGTGGGCTTGGTCTTGACCTCGTGGGCGGCGGCAATATAGGGAACGAGCGACACGTGGATGTAGCAGACGTTCTCGGAGCCGGCCTCCTTGCGGTACTGACGGATGGCCTCGACAAACGGTTGGGACTCGATGTCGCCGATCGTGCCGCCCAGCTCGGTGATGACTACATCGGAGCCGGTCTGCTCCTCGATGCGGCGAAACTTGTCCTTAATGGCATTGGTGACGTGAGGAATCACCTGCACGGTACCGCCCAAAAAGTCGCCGCGACGCTCGCGGGCGATTAGGCTTTTGTAGATGGCACCGGTCGTAAAGTTGGAATCGCGGGTCAGGTTCTCATCAATAAAGCGCTCGTAATGACCCAGGTCCAGGTCGGACTCGTAACCATCCTCGGTTACAAAGACCTCACCATGCTGGAACGGGCTCATGGTACCGGGGTCGACGTTCAGATACGGGTCGGCCTTCTGCATCGTTACTTTGTAGCCACGCGACTTGAGCAGACGGCCCAGCGAGGCCGCGGTGATACCCTTGCCCAGGGACGAAACCACGCCACCGGTTACGAACACATGCTTGGTCATATTGAGTTACCTGCGCTTCCCGTAGAAGTTGTTTATCCACATCTTACGGGTCTTCATTGTAATACTCGCGCCGCGGACCGTCCGCAATTTTTCTCGCGTGCGATTGCATTTCTCGATCTTGAAACAAAACGCCGCCCGGTTTCCCAGGCGGCGTCGCTATGGCAAGGGTTACATGCTGCTATCGATCAGCAACCTCGTCCTCAAGCATTTCTTGAACGAGCATGCCGGTACGGACGCCCTCAAGATACCACTCACCACGTTCGGTGAGGCAAATGCCATTTGCAAGCTGACCGCCGTCGTCGCTATAACGCGAGACGACATCAATCATACCTTCGGAATCCAAGCGATCGATTGCGGCGCGGGCACGATACGGCGAAACCCCCACGCGCTCGGCAAGCGTTTTGCGCGAGAAACCATACGGCCCGCCATTGTCTTCGGTTTGCTGGTCGATCTCCATCAACACCAGCACCTCGACACGCTTCATATCGTTGACACTCGCACGACCCTTGCCCGCCATAGCAGCCTCCTCAAACCGAGCACGAGCATCTAACGCGCCGTGCGCGACCGACACACCTCACGATGGCAGGTAATATCCATCATGCGGCATCCCGCTAAGAATGAAACAGTTACGGTTATTGTATACCGCTCAAATTGTTTCTAGGCAGGTAAACAGCTATTTTTCGCCGAAATAGACGCTTTATTGATCAAAAAGCCGTACCGGGCGCTAACCCGATACGGCCAAAATGCAATGCAATTACCGCGATGCTTCAAACTTAGCGATGGAAGAAACCGCGGCGCTCAAACTTGGGCTCGCAGCACACGTTGATGCCCAACTTGCGCAGTACCGTCTCGTCCGTCGGCGAGATAATCACGCTAAAGAAGGCATCGCAACCGCGCAGCTGCTCCAGGCCCGAAAGGACGCGAGCGGCCGTCTCACTCGTGGCCGAGGTGATCGACAGCGCCATAAGCGTCTCGTCGGTGTGGAGGCGCGGGTTTTTGCTGCCCAGGAAATGCGTCTTGAGCTTGCTGATGGGCTCGATCGCCTCATCGCTAATGACCTCGAGCTCAAGGTCGACGCCCGAGACATGCTTGAGGGCGTTCATAATGAGCGAACTTGCGGCGCCCAGGCGCGTGGAGGTCTTACCGGTCACCACGGAGCCATCGGGCATGACCATGGCACCCACGGGACCACCCGTCAGCTGCTCCCTGGTGAGGGCCGCCGAGCGCGCCGGTGAGTAGTTCTTATCGATGCCGGCTTTCTTCATAATAATCTTGAGACGGTCGACTTGCTCATCGCCCACGCCGGTACGGCGCACATTTTCGACCGCGGTAAAGTAGCGGCGGACGATCTCCATCTTGGAAGCGTCGCGGCAGGCATCGTCATCGGTGATGGCAAAACCGACCATATTGACGCCCATGTCCGTAGGGCTCTGGTAGGGGCTCTTGCCCAGGATCTTTTCCATCAGGGCACGGACTACCGGGAAGGCCTCGACGTCGCGGTTGTAGTTGACCGTGGTCTTGTTGTAGGCCTCCAGGTGGAAGGAGTCGATGATGTTGGCGTCATCGAGGTCTGCCGTGGCGGCCTCGTAGGCAATATTGACCGGATGCGTAAGGGGCAGATTCCAAACCGGGAAGGTCTCGAATTTGGCATAGCCGGCGGCCGTGCCATGCTTGTGCTCGTGATAGAGCTGAGACAGGCAAGTGGCGAGCTTGCCCGAGCCAGGGCCGGGCGCCGTCACGACAACGAGCGGTCGGGTGGTCTCGACAAACTCGTTCTTGCCGTAGCCATCGTCGGACACGATCAGATCGACATCGTGCGGATACCCCTCGATGGGATAGTGCAGCTTGGCGGGAATACCGAGCGCGTTCAGGCGGTTGCGGAATACATCGGCAGCAGGCTGGCCGGCGTACTGGGTGATAACCACAGCCGCGACGGCAAAGCCGTTGCCGCGGAACAGGTCAACCAGGCGCAAAACGTCCTCGTCATAGGTAATGCCAAGGTCACCACGAGCCTTGTTTTTCTCGATGTGGTTCGCGTTGATCGCGATGATAACCTCGACATCGTCGGCGATGCTCTTGAGCATGCGAAACTTGCTGTCCGGCTCAAAGCCCGGCAGCACGCGGCTGGCATGATAGTCATCGAACAGCTTGCCGCCAAACTCCAAATACAGCTTGCCACCAAACTGCGAGATGCGCTCCTTAATGTGAGCAGCCTGCAGCTCGATATACTTCGCGTTGTCGAAACCCTGGCGCATGTATGGCTCCCGTCCCGTTTCCATTTAATGTTCTAGGCGATTATAACGGAGCCCGCCCTCCCCGACGCACTTCCCCTGCACCAACAAGGGGAATGTCGCAGGTTGAGCATAAGTCAGCGAAAGTCTGCCAGAGCGAGCAAGGCGACGTGAAAGAGGAGGGCATGGCGCAAAGCAATCTGACACCTTTACACCAACAAAGGCAGCGCCGCAGGATGAGCATAAGTCAGCGAACGGGCACCAGAGCGAACAAGCTGTTCCCCTGCACCAACAATAACAGCGTCGCAGGTTGAGCATAAGTCAGCGAGCGCCGTCCAGGACGTACAAGTTGGCATGAAAAAGGCAAGGCATAGACCTTCTGGTCATGCCTTGCCTTTT
>CAJJRZ010000047.1:0-5398 GCA_905194345.1 Coriobacteriaceae bacterium | reverse complement strand
CGAAGGTGGTAGTATCGAGCATGGGAGCCCCTTCCATGAATGCGGCGTGGCCGCCGCGGCTGAATTAGACACTCACCATTGTCGGCCTAATCCGCGGTCTTTCATGCAGCAGGGGCTCTCAATGTTTTTATGTCCTGCTCATATCGTCTCTGCCGGCAGTTAGGGACACTCCCTGTACAAAAACCGCCCCGTCCTCTGTAGAGGACGGGGCGGTTTGTCTTTTAGGCTTGAGCGGCCAGGCTTATGCAAAGCGGGCGACGAGCTCCTGGAGCACGTCGGTCATCTTGACGAGCGAACTGACCGGGACGAACTCGTTGACGCCGTGGTAGCAATAGCCGCCGGTGGAAAGGTTGGGGCAGGGCAGACCGCGGAACGACAGCTGAGCGCCGTCGGTGCCGCCACGAATCGGCAGCACTTGGGGCTCAACGCCGCAGGCAAGGTAGGCTTCCTTGGCAACATCAATAAGCTCGGGATAGTCACGAACGATCTCGGCCATATTTCGATACTGCTGCTTAATCTCGACCGTCACGCGCTCCTCACCCAGACGCTGGTTGAGCATCGAGGCGGCGGCATCAATAAGGTCGAGTTTCTGCTGGAACTTGGCGGCATCGTGATCACGGACGATATAGCGCGCCGTGGCGTGATCGACGGTCGCAGATACACCCTCAAGGTGATAAAAGCCCTCGTAGCCTTCCGTATACTCCGGGCGCTGCACGTAGGGGAGCAACGCGTTGAAGTCGCAGAACAGATTGCCTGCGTTGACCATACGGCCCTTGGCGTCGCCCGGGTGGATGGACTGGCCCTCAAAGCGGATGGTCGCCTCGGCGGCGTTAAAGCACTCCCACTCCAGCTCGCCGATGGGGCCGCCGTCGACCGTGTAGGCGTACTTGCAGCCAAAGGTATCGATATCCAACAGCTCGGCTCCGTGACCGATCTCCTCGTCAGGGCAGAAGCAAATGCCGAGTGCGGGATGGGGCAGAGAGGGGTCCTGAGCGATACGCGCGACAAGCGACATGATCTCGGCGACGCCTGCCTTGTCGTCCGCGCCCAGCAGCGTGGTGCCATCGCTGCAGACCAGGTCCTCACCCGCGAGGTCGTTCAGGGCGGGAAGCTTGGCGGTACTCATGGCAACGGGCTTACCGTCAACCGTGCCGCAGACCAGGTCGCCGCCTTCGTAGTGTACGATGTGCGGCTTCACGCCGGCGCCCGGTGCAACTTCGGTGGTGTCGAGATGGGCGATCAGGCCAAGGGCGGGCTTGTCCTCAGCGCCCGCACTTGCGGGGATATGCGCGCAGACATAGGCATGCTCGGTCACGTGGGCATCTTCCGCACCAAGCTCGCGCAGCTCTTCAGCCAGCACGTTGGCAAGGTCAAACTGAACGACGCTCGAGGGTACCTGGTCGCAGTTTGCATCCTCGGACTGCGTGTTGATCTGGACGTAGCGCAAAAAGCGCTCGAGGACATCGGGGTTCGTGGTGGTGTTTTCCATAAAGACCGCTCCAATCTTGGTCGTCGTGTGCAACAAGAACTCTAGCACGGTATGCCACGGCATACCGCGACGCTTGGATGGGGTAGAATCAGCCATTGAATGCAGAAGGGACGGAAGATCATGGATACGACAAATAGCTCGCGCGAACTACATCTGACGGTGGCGAACGAAGACTACTTGGAGTGCATGGTTCGCATTGAAAGCGAAGAGGGGGAAACCAACGGCGTGCGATCGGTCGACATCGCGCAGCGCCTTGGCGTCTCCAAGGCATCGGTCAATAAAGCGGTTTCGGCGCTCAAGGCATCCGAGCTTGTCGAGCAATCGCACTACGGCAAGGTAGTCCTGACCGATCGCGGCCGCGAGGTTGGCACGGCTATCTGGTACCGTCATCGCCTCGTCCGCACGTTTTTGGTTCAGGAGCTCGGTGTCGAATTTGAGCGAGCCGATTCCGAGGCCTGCATGATGGAGCATGCGCTATCCGAGGACACGATGAACCGCTGGCTCGCCTATCTCGAAAAGCAGGGAATCAGCGTCGAGGAATAGCGGGATATATATGGATACGAGTTATTACAATCGCTTTGGTGCCGAGGAACTTACGCGCCGCTTGTCGAGCGAGACCTTGTTGGCGCAGGGCCCCATGGGCAGTGTTCTGTTGAGTGAGTACGACGCCGCCGATATTCCACCGGCGTTTTGGAATCTGGCAGAGCCGCAGACCGTTTCTCGTATCCATCGCTTGTATGTCGCCGCCGGCGCGCAGGTACTCATTACCAATACCTTTCAGGCATCAAGCTATGCCCTCAAGCACGACCAGATTGCGCCGTCCGTGGCGGAGGTCAATCGCGGGGCCGTCGACGATGCCCGCCAGGCGCACCCTCAGCTGCTGCTGGGCTCGATGGGTCCGATCGGTATTGAGTGGTTTGCCGAGGACTCTGCCGAGTTTCGTGAGATCCGAGGCATTGCGCGCGAACAGGCGCACGCCTTACTCAATGCTGGTGTTGATGGTCTGCTGATCGAGACGGTGACGTCTATCCGTAATTTGCAGCCCATGCTTGCCGGCGCTCGAGATGCCGCTGACGGCATGCCTGTCCTGGTGAGTTTTGTCGTTGATGACAAAGGCGACCTGTTGGGCGATGGCCTCAACATCGAGGCAGCCGTTTTGTACGCCGAAAAACACGGCGCAAACTCGGTTGGTGTTAATTGCTGTTCGCTTGCGGCCGCGAACGCGGCGGTGCCCAGGATGGTTGCATCGGCGACTACTCCCGTCACGGTGCGTCCCAACGTGGGCGATCCGGTCCAGACTCAGGATGGCCCCGTATGGCACGAGAACCCTGAAGCTTTCGCGCGCGCATGCATCGAATGGAGACATGCCGGTGCCGCAATGGTGGGCAGTTGCTGTGGAACCACGGCAATCACTACGGCAGCGATGGCCGAGGCGCTCGATATATAAAGGGCAAAACCGCTCCATACGGGGCGGTTTTTTTATTTCAAGACTTTAGTCTGCTGGCCGCGCAGCGGCCAGCTTTAAACCACCCGCTACGCGGGTGGAGACAAACGGCTTTACAAAGCCACCCCTCCGACCGATATTGACGATTGTTCAGGCCGTCAAGAATTCGAGTCGAAGGGGTGGTCGCCATGGCCCAGAAGGCCTACAGCCTTTCCCACACGAAGTGGATGTGCAAGTACCACATCGTGTTCACGCCGAAGTATAGGCGCAAAGTGATCTACAACCAAATCAGGGGCGACATAGGGGAGATCCTCAGGAAGCTGTGCGAGTACAAGGGGATCGAGATAATCGAGGGGCACCTGATGCCCGACCACGTGCACGTGCTGCTGGCGATCCCGCCGAAGTACAGCGTCGCGAGCGTCATGGGCTACCTGAAGGGGAAGAGCTCGCTGATGATATTCGACAGGCACGCCAACCTCAAGTACAAGTTCGGCAACAGGAAGTTCTGGGCGGAGGGCTACTACGTGTCCACCGTCGGCCTGAACGAGGCGACGATCGCCAAGTACATCAGGGAGCAGGAGTCCCACGACATCGCGCTGAACAAGCTGAGCGTGAAGGAGTACGAGGACCCCTTCAAGAGGGGGTGATGCTGCCGGTTCGACCGGCGCGCCACGGGTCAAGATGCACTAGGCCTGGACGAAGTCCGGGCCCGCGCCTTTAGACGCGAGCCCGGGGCCCGTGGGTTATACCCTAAGAGCAAACCACCCTTTTTAGGGGTGGTTCTGATTGCTTGCATGTCCTCGGCAGCATTTGCCCAAATGGTGAATGCTGGTGCCGGCAGGTTGCCGAGCGTGTATCGCGGGTATACCTCATGCGTACCATGATCCAAACACTGTGAGGTGTCTGCGCGTGTGCGCGATAATTCATTTTGGAACTGACGGTTGGCGCGCTCGCGTCGATGAGGACTTCACTGCCGATAACGTTGCCCGTATCGCCGATGCCGTCGGCGAGTTGTGGCAAAAGACCAATCCGGGCAAAACGGTATATATAGGGTTCGACACTCGGCCCCTGGCGCGCGAGTTCGCTGAGCTTGCGGCGGGTGTGCTAGCAGCGCACGGGCTAGACGCCGTGCTCGCTTCGCGACCTGTTCCGACCCCTGCCCTTACGTGGGCGGCGGCTTATGACGGTGAGGCGTGCGGCGCGCTCATGGTGACGGGGTCCCATCATCCGCAGGGTTATCTGTGTCTCAAGATTCGCATGGGTGACGGCTCGACCGCCAACCAGGATGTCATCGAAGAGCTCGAAGAGACCATGGCTCCCGAGCCAATGGGGATCGAGGGGCAATATCGCACCGCGGATATCATTCCTGACTATATGCAAGCGGTGGCATCGTTTGTCGATGCCGAAGCCATCCGCGCCGCGCACCTGCGCGTGGTTGTTGACCCCATGGGCGGCGCAGCCCAGGGCTATCTAGCCGACTTGCTGCGCGAGCTTGGCGTTGAGGTGCACGAGATTCACGCCGGGCAGGCGCCTGACCAAGAAGATATCTGCCCCGACCCCGTTGAGCCGTGGGTGGACGCTTGCGAGCATACGGTTATCGAGGACGGAGCTTGCGCTGGCCTGGTGACCGACGGCGACGCCGACCGTATCGGCGCGGTTGACGAGCGCGGCAGATATATACATCCGCATCAGATCATGGCGCTCGTTTTGGGCGACTTGGTTCAATTTCGTAATTTGGAGGGACGCGTCGTCGTCAATCTTTCGTGCTCGACGCTCGTGCGTCGCATTGCCGAGGCGCTTGGCTGCCGCGTGACCGTCAAACCAGTCGGTTTCAAATATATAGCGGCAGAGATGAAGAAGGGTGGCGTCCTCATAGGCGGCGAGGAAGCCGGTGGTATCGGCATCGCCGCGCATATGCCCGAGCGCGATGGAATCCTCGCCTGTCTGATTCTGTGTGAGCTTATGGCAAAGACGGACGCGCCTTTGGGCGTTCTGGTCGACCAACTCGAGGACAGTTTTGGTAAGACGAGTTACGGTCGACGCGATTTGCGCCTTGAGGCCGAAGATGCCGAAACGTTACGAACCCTGCTGCCGGGCGTAAACCCCAAGTCGATTTGTGGCAAGGTGCCGCAAAACGTTAGTCATATGGATGGCTTGCGTTTAGCATTCGAGGATGACACGTGGCTGCTGGTCCGTCCTAGCGGGACCGAACCAGTGGTGCGCGTCTACGCCGAGGGGTTCTCGGTGGAAGAACGTGATGAGTTGCTCGATGCTGGCTGTGCTTTAGCTAGGGGAACGTATCCGCTTTAACCATGAGACTGCCTTATATAAAGAGATGCTCGGTGAGCGGTAGTTAACGGCTGGCAAACGTTAGTCGGATCCCAAATTGTGTAGGAAATGTGTACACCCAGATTCCCGCCCCCGGCGCCCCTCCGGTCTGGCAATATATCTCCTTGCCGCGCGGC
>CAJJRZ010000046.1:0-6904 GCA_905194345.1 Coriobacteriaceae bacterium | reverse complement strand
CCCGCGACCCCAACCTTGGCAAGGTTGTGCTCTACCAACTGAGCCATGTCCGCTTACGAGGATTAATCTTACGTGATGCCCGCATCCTATGCAAGAACTTTTTTTGAAAAGTTTCGCGACGCCCTCGCGAGCCTCATGAAGGCATCAGACACCACGGAAGGCGCAGGCAAACGCAAACTCGCCGCAAGAGGCCCCTACAACTCAGCGAGCATGATCCAGGCAGAGCTGTCCTGCACGAGCCTGCCGTCTGCGAGCGGTGATGAGGTGAGCAGGACCCTGCCCGCCGGCAGCTCCACGGGCGCTGCACCGAAGTTCGTCACACACGCCCAGCCGTTGTCGCGGCGATAGGCGATGACGCCGCCCTCAGCGCCCTCGGCACCATCCGCAAGGCCGGTGCGCCCGTCAAGATCGAGCCACTTAAGATCGTTGGCGCGCCCGCGCAGCTTGCGCCGCAGCCAGAGGGCGTCACGATAGAGCGCAAGCATCGATGTCGGGTCCGCTTCTTCCCTATCGGCAGCGTAATCGGAAAACCATGCAGGCTGCGGCAGATGGGGCGCCGCATCGGCGTCCGCCGGTGAAAACCCAAACGATCCGCCCTGCACGGGATCGTCCGCTGCCACCCACGGCAGGGGCACACGGCAGCCGTCGCGCCCCTTCTCGCGCTTCGGTCCGTGCGTATTGGTCGCAGTAGGATCTTCGAGTGCGGCCCACGGGATATCGGCCACCTCAAAAAGGCCGAGCTCCTCACCCTGATACACGTATGCCGAGCCCGGAAGCGCCAGCTCAAGCAAAAGGGCCGCCCGCGCGCGGCGCTCACCGAGTTCACGGTCCTCGTCATAAGACGACCCGTCGCGTAAGAGCCAGTCGAGCGCAATCTGGTGGTAGCGCGTCGCCTTGATTTGCGGCAGGGCATAGCGCGTCGCCACGCGCGGCACGTCGTGGTTGGAGAGTACCCAGGTCGAGGCGGAATCGGATTCTATAGCTGCCTTCAAGCCCTCCTCGATTGCAGCGTGCATGTCATCATAGGTCCAAGTGGCCTTGGCGAACTCAAAGTTAAATGTCTGGCCAAGCTCGCTGGGGCGCGCGTAGAGATACTGGCGCTCGGGCAGCACCCACGCCTCGGCAACAGCGCTGCGCGGCGGATTATAGCGGTCGAACACGCGGCGCCACTCGCGATAGATCTCGTGAACCTCGTTGCGATCCCACAGCGGATGGGTGCCGTCGTCAACCATGTCATCGCCCTCGGCGAGATGCCACTGGTCGAGATCATCGCGGTCGAGATCCTTGGCGAGACCGTGCGCCACATCAATGCGAAAGCCATCGACGCCTCGATCGCTCCAAAACGCCAGGACGTCGCAAAAGAACGCGCGAACCTCGGGGCATGACCAGTCAAAGTCCGGCTGCTCGGGCGTAAACATGTGCAGATACCACTGACCGTCCGCAACACGCGTCCAGGCGGGGCCGCCAAAGTTGGCATTCCAATTGGTGGGAGGCAGCTCGCCATGCTCGCCGCGACCATCACGGAAGATATAGCGGGCGCGCTCGGGCGATCCGGGGCCGGCGGCAAGAGCGGCTTTGAACCAGGGGTGCTGGTTGGACGAATGGTTGGGCACGATGTCGACGATGACCTTGATGCCGCGCGCGTGAGCCGCGGCGATCATGTCATCGAAGTCGTCAAGCGAGCCGAGACGTTGGTCGACATCGCAGTAGTCCGCCACGTCATAGCCGCCATCGACAAGAGGCGATGGGTAAAACGGGCTCAGCCAGATGGCCTCGATACCCAGCCGCTCAAGATAGTCCATCTGCTGGGTAATGCCCGCGATATCGCCCAAACCCGAACCAGTCGAGTCCTTAAACGAGCGCGGGTAAATCTGATAGATCGCGGCATCGGACATCCATGAGCGCGAGGAGGACTTTTCTGTAGCCATGGGGTGTGTCTCCCTTGCAACGAGGTTTTGTGAGATGCCCACGATGATACGCCCAAAGCTGACATTCACGGCAATCAACGCCGCAGCCACGCCCCAAACGCTCGCCCCCTCTCGGGCTCGAGCCTCCTGGGACGAATCGATCGATTAGTGAAAAGAACGGAAGACTTACTCCCCCGGCCACGACAGCGAGCGGGCTCCGGGTGCCCCAGGTTGCCGCGAAAGAGGAGGGAAGCGTACTTTATGTACGCGACCGACGATTGAGGGGCAAGATGGGGTGCCCGGGGCCCGCGCAGCGTCAACAAAAAACGCGGTTCGTTAGAACCGCGTAAGATAGTTGGAGCGGACAACGGGGCGTCTGCGTATTCGCTTCGCGGATCCGCACCGGCTTCGGCCGCCTGCCGGCGTCCTCGCCAGCTCGCTACAAACGCTCCGCGTTTGCTTAACGCTCGCTCCCTCTCGGGTTCGAGCCCAAGCGATGGGTACGAAAAAGCCCGGCTACCGTAGTAGTCGGGCTGCTGCGTTTGGAGCGGACAACGGGGCTCGAACCCGCGACCCCAACCTTGGCAAGGTTGTGCTCTACCAACTGAGCCATGTCCGCTTGCGGGTTATTAATTTACGCGAGTTGCCCAAAAGACGCAAGTACTTTTTTCAAAAAAGTTGTTCGCCACATGCTCTTGGCAGATATACATGCCAAAACGATTTACTAGGCGCACGATTCCAATGTTCCGCTAAACAGCTTTACCATCCGAACGCGCGTACCGGCACCATCAGTACGACGGGCAACCTCCACGTTGTCGACCAACATGCGCATGAGCTTGATTCCACGCCCGCGCTCCTCAGTCGTAACCGGTTCACTCGACCCGTCGATCGAATAGCCCGCCCCACGGTCGACAACCTCAATCACGACACGATCGCCATAGGCCTGAACCGTCAGGATGCATCCGATACCACCCGCATGGTCATACGCGTTGCCCAGCGCCTCGCCCGATGCCAATGCGACGTCATAGCGCTCATCACGCCTCAGGGGAAGCGATTCGAGTAGCTCGGCAATACGATGACGATAGTATGGAAGGTTCTCGATACCCTGGCGCACCTCGACACTCTTGCTCCAGCGAGGCAATTCCCCCACCGGAATGGCAGGAATCGACTCCCGAGCGAAGCCCGCAACATGGAGGATGTCGACAAGTCGGGCAATCTCCAAAAAGCGAATGACCTCATCGGAGGCGTTAACGAGCGAAAGCAGGCCCTCTCGCCTCATGAGCTCTCTGGCGCGTGTAAGCAAAAACGCCAAACCCGTCGAGTCGATAAAGCCCACGGCCTGGCAATTGATGACAACGCGGCGCACGCCCCGGTCGATCAAATTATCCAACCGTCGGCGCAGCGCGGGCACCGAGGCGATGTCGACATCACCCGGTGGCGTCAAAACCGCTATGTCATTCCACTCATTCATACGACCATGGTTCCCCAAAAGAGCTCGCTCGATGCACACATATCTACAACCGCGTAGGTTTCGCCCCTCAAGCGTCGCAGCCTACGATCGGCCCCGTAAAAACTCAAGGGACACCAACGCGATATCATCGTCCAGCGCCGACTCGGTAAAGCGGTCAAGCTCGCTCAAGACCTTACCGCAGATTCCCGATACGCCCTCACCCGAAACAGAGAGCAAAAGATCGCGAAGGCGTTGCTCGCCAAAGAAAGCACCAGAGCGATCGCGCGCTTCGATCGTTCCGTCGGTATACATAAAGAGCATGTCACCAGGAGCGAACGTAAAGACGCCCGTCTCGTACACCATGCTCTCAAAGGCACCGATCACGCCCGATTGACACCCAAGGAGCTCCACTTCTCCCCCGCAGGTCTCGCCGCCACCAAGCGGCGTCGACGACGGCCGAATGACCATAGTGGGAGGATGTCCCGCAGAGCAATAGGTAGCTCGGCCCGCTTTAAGATCGATCTTGGCGATAAACGCCGTCACAAACGTCTCGACCCTCGAAAAGCCCATGAGCATACTATTGAGCGAGCGAGCCATGCGGGCAGGCCCCGCACCCTCCCAGGCATAGGCCGTCAGCGCCGTCTTGACGAGCGCCGACATCGACGCCGCCTCGATTCCCTTGCCGGACACATCTCCCAAAATCATAACGGCGCAATCGTCGGGAAGACGAACAAGCGTATAGAAGTCACCGCCGACCAGCGCCGAATTCGTTGCCGATAGGTACACCGAATCGGCGGCGATTCCCGGAACGTCACCAAGCGAATTTCTCATGCCGATCTGAAGCGTCTGAGCGATATGACGCTCCTCGCGCTTTTGAGACTCACCCTCATAGATCAGCTCAAAATCGTGGGCCAAATGCACCATGTAGTCGTACTCAAGGTCGTCGATTGGCTCCTGGCTGCCATCGCGGAGCAGCAAAAAACGCGTCGTCGGTCCCTTGGCGACATCAGCGTGAACGATCGCATCGTTGTTTCGCTTGTCATCCGTCTCCGAGCGATAGCGCCCCGCCTCGATACCGGAGTCGACGTACAGTCCCTGACACGGCAGGCCGTGTGCTCTCAGCCATGCACCCATAGGCGTGGATTCATCCACGCGCGTTAGGCGCACGTGCTTGAGATCGTCAGCGCTCGTCCCGCCCAGCACCGACGTCTCGAACCCATCGGAAGCTGATCCCAGGCGCGCTGCCGGCGTCGTGACAGAAAAGAAGAGCGACTCCGGATCGCCCGGCAACGCTACGCGACTGCCGCCCTCAAAATCGATGACATAGGTTTCGAGACCCGCATCATACTCCACGGGGCAAAAATGACAGTTGAGCACAGCGCAAATTTCCGACGATACCGCGCGCGAAGCGACGACGGGATCATCAAGATAGGTAAAAAGCTCATCGCGCAGCACGTTGAGCGAACGACCAAGTTCTGCCGTGCGGCGCGAACGTAAGCTCGACGCCATGCCGACCATCTGAATAGACAGGTAATCGCAGATGACCTCGAGCACGTTAAGGTCATAGGCAAGTGGCGCCTGTGGACGTTTCCAACCGACCTCCAACATACCGAGCACCTGCGTGCCGTAAAACACGGGAAGACAGATCTCGCTGCGATACGGAGGCATATCCTGCATGCGCAGCAAGTGCTTGGAACGATTGTCCAAATCCATGAACATACCCGAAGCAACCCGGTCGCCCTCAAGGTCCTGCTGGATCGACAGACGACAGGCACGCGACTCGCGAAGAACATACGTCGGAATGCCAGCGCCATACGGCAAAAACTCGGGCAGGTAGCTGTCATGCAGCTCCTTGGAAACACCGCGAAGTTTAAAACCGCCGCTCTCAGAAAAATAAATCGCAGCTCCAGAGGCATCGAGCGTTCCGACGAGCTGATTCAAAACGGTATCGAGCAAGCTGGGGAGCTCATCGGAGCCCACGGTACTCATAATGACCGAAAGGGTACCCGAAAGGCGTTTATTCGCCACCCTAAGCTCCGATAGTGCACGTTTGAGCTGACGATCGTGGGAATACTGCTCTTCGATGCTGTGAAGCGCCACCAGGACGCGCGGCGCGCGGCGTCCAAAGATACGCGGAGGCGTAACGGAACCTGCGCGAACCAAGACGGGAATAAAGGATCCGTCGCTCAGCTTGAGCATCAGTTCGTTCTCGGAGCCATCAGTTTCAAATGGTAGACGATGTTCCGTCGCACGTTCAAAAGCGGACGAATACAGGACGTCTTTAACATCTCCACCGATGACGTCGGCGCGTTCCTCGCACATCAAACCAAGTAAGCGATTATTCACATGCAGAATGGTTCCGTCGAGCTCACAAATGATGACAGCATCGCTCGTGATCTCGACCAGTTGGGCAACGTCTGCCCACTCGTTGCGCTCAAGCGTTTCCATCGTGGACCTCACCGTCTATCGGTAACAAAAAAGCCTCCGAAGAGGCTTCTCAAATGCGATGGTGTCGGAGGCGGGACTTGAACCCGCATGACCAAAAAGCGGTCACTAGCACCTCAAGCTAGCGCGTCTGCCAATTCCGCCACTCCGACATGCTATGTTGTTGATTCGCAGTTCGTTTTGTTGGACCCGCGCGTTCAACGAGGAAAATAATAACCTATGATTCGAGAACTGTGCAAGCACTTTTTTCAAAAAAGTTTACGAATTTGTAAATGCGCAGGTAGACTGACCTGTTCGGGCAGGAATGAGGTTGCTTTCCAACGCGTCCTCGGGCATGCGGCATTATTTTGATCCGCGCTTCGCGCTACAAAATAATGCCGCCCCCTGCGGAATGCGTTGGAAAGCAACCTCATTCCTGCCCTAGGGGCACATGCTTCATGCACAGTTCTCAAACATGTTCTGGGGGCTGATGCAAATTTGGTGGCTCGGCTTTGCCGAGCCCTTATATGGGGAGGCCGGAGCTAAAGCTCCGGCCTCGCTCAATTTCCTATTAGATTAAGTGAGCGATCAAGGAATCGCACTCCCCTCTGCAGCGTTAACGCAGGGCCCGCTCTGGAATTGCCTTTCAGAACATTCCGCACTGATATTTTCTGTATTGAAGACGTCGATGATGCACCCGTATACCATTGACGTCGACACCATCAGATGCGGACCGCGCGGTGACCCCACATTCCGCTGGCGCCCACAGGGCTGCCCTCGTTTCCTGACATGTCCCGCGCGGGCCGCGGCGAGCCGAGACCGCCGCATGACCTAATAGGAGCATGGAGCGATACCGCGGACCCGAACAACCGCATTCTATCGCGCCCCGTCAGTGTGACGTCTGCCCGGTCCAGGCGAGCACGGAAAGAACGGAGCGAGACATGAGAACCGAATCGACACCCGGCGCCCGCGGGCCGGTCTTCTGCGGGGTCGACACCCACGCCGACTCGCACTGGCTGTGCGTCCTCGACTGGAGGGGCCGCAAGGTCCTGTCCCGCCAGTTCCCCGCCGACGCGGCGGGCTACGAGGCGCTCGCCGGGGCGATCGCGGCGGCCGGGGAGCC
>CAJJRZ010000045.1:0-7060 GCA_905194345.1 Coriobacteriaceae bacterium | reverse complement strand
CGAGCTCCTTGATGAGCTTGGCAGCCTGAAGGGGGGTGTAGAGCGTGGCGCGGTCGATCTTCTCGGCAGCGGCGTTATAGCTCTTACCATGCTTAGCCATGTGCATTACCTCCTGTGGTTAAACGGGCTTATGCCCTCCCACATCGTTTCGTGTGCCCTATTGCACACATATAACGGGCGCCTCGGTCGGGGCACCCGTCATTACCTAAAGAAATCGCTACTCAGCGATGGTGACGCCCATGGAACGGGCGGTACCGGCGATGATCTTCTTGGCGGCGTCAATGTCGTTGGCATTGAGGTCCGGCATCTTGATCTCGGCAATCTTGGTGAGCTGCTCCTGGGAGAGCTGACCAACCTTGTCGGCCTGGGGCTTAGCAGAACCAGACTTGAGGTTCAGCTCCTTCTTGATGAGGTGAGCCGCCGGCGGGGTCTTGGTGATGAAGGAGAAGGACTTATCCTCGTAGACAGAAATCTCAACGGGGATGATGTCGCCCTTCTTGTCCTGCGTCTCGGCGTTAAAGGCCTGGCAGAACTGCATGATGTTCACGCCAGCAGCGCCCAGGGCGGGGCCGACGGGAGGAGCGGGGTTAGCGGCACCAGCAGGAATCTGGAGCTTAATGACGTTGGCAACCTTCTTCTCAGCCATGGTCATTCCTTTCGAATCACGAGTGTGAAGTACTTGCTATATCGTAAGCACGCACGTGTTAGAAGCACTCCTGAGATGAGCAGTCACAGAAGAAGCACGCTCGCGCGAACGGACGAAAACTTAAGCGATGACAGCGACCTGGTTAAAGTCGAGCTCAACCGGCGTCTCGCGGCCAAAGATCATCAGCGTGACCTTGAGCTTGCCAGCCTCGGTGTTAACCTCGGAGACCTTGCCATCAAAGTCGGTAAGCGGGCCATCGGTGACGCGGACGGACGTGCCGACCTCAATATCAACCGAGGTGCGCTTGGGCGAATCGCCCTTACCGGGACGACGAGTCATCTTGTTGTACTCGTCGCGGGAAAGCGGAGCCGGCTTGCCGTTGCCGCCCAGGAAACCGGTGACGCCAGGCGTGTTACGAACGCACGTCCAAGCATCGTCATCCATCTCCATGCGGACCAGGACATAACCCGGGAAGATCTTGGAATCCTTGGTCTCGCGCTTGCCACCCTCTTTAATCTCGGTGACGCGCTCCATAGGAATCTCGATATCAAAGATACGGTCCTGCATGCCCATAGTCTCGATGCGATGCTCGAGATCGGACTTAACGCGGTTCTCGTATCCAGAGTAAGTGTGAACGACGTACCAACGCTTAGACATGGTTTAGCCCCTCAATCCAGAGAACAGAGCAAGAGCCTCGCCAAAGCCAGCATCGAGCAGAGCGATGACGACGCCGACGACGATCAGAGAAGCGCAAACGACGACCGAGTAGTTCACGAGCTCCTTCTTATCGGGCCACGTGACACGCTTCATCTCGGACTTGACCGAAGCGAAATACTTCTTGGTGCGGGCGAAGAAACCAGGCTTCTCGTTCTTCTTGGACTTCGCAGCCTTCTCGTTCTTCTTGGCAACGGCCTTCTTGGCCTCAACCTTGGAGTTGGCGGCAGCGTTGTTGGCAGGTGCCGGCTGCTGAGCCTTCTTCTTGTTCTTCTTGTTGGCCATTTGGGTTACCTCCGCGCAATGCGCTTATACATGAGTAAACCGTAAGCCCCCAATTGGGAGCTTACGGAATAATGACTGGCACGCCAGGAAGGACTCGAACCCTCAACACTCGGTTTTGGAGACCGATGCTCTACCAATTGAACTACTGGCGTATGTGACTAGAGACTAGCGAGTCTCTTTGTGCAGCGTGTGGTGACGGCACCAGGGGCAATACTTCTTGATCTCCATACGATCAGGCATGGTCGACTTGTTCTTGGTGGTCGTATAGTTGCGGCGCTTGCACTCAGTGCACGCAAGAGTAACTAGAGTACGCATGTATCCTGAACCTTTCATTTCCGCCCCGTACGGGCACGAGTTGTTACTTTATCAGCTCCACGTAAGTGCTGTCAATGAAAACCTCGAGTCAATTGGTTCTCGGTGGATCCATTCATATTTGGAACACATCAATGAAGCCATCGAGAGCTAATCGACGGTGCATCCAGGACCATTATCGATCCTCTCGACACCAGCAACGGCTCAATATCCATTGCAGAAAAGAACCCGGCACCCATATAAGTGCCGGGTTCTCTAAGTCAGCTATATCAAAGAGCTAATTTACTCAATGATCGTGGAGACGATGCCCGAACCGACGGTGTGGCCACCCTCGCGGATAGCGAAGCGCAGGCCCTCCTCCATGGCGATCGGGTGGATGAGGTCGCCCTCGATGGTGATGTGGTCACCAGGCATAGCCATCTCGGTGCCCTCGGGGAGCTTGACCGTACCGGTAACGTCGGTGGTACGGAAGTAGAACTGAGGACGATAACCATCGAAGAACGGGGTGTGACGGCCGCCCTCCTCCTTGGTCAGAACGTAGATCTCGCCGGTGAACTTGGTGTGCGGGGTAACCGAACCGGGCTTGCAGAGAACCTGGCCGCGCTCGATGTCCTCGCGCTTGATGCCGCGGAGCAGCAGACCGACGTTGTCGCCAGCCTCGCAGAAGTCCATGGACTTACGGAACATCTCGATACCGGTAACGACGGTGTTCTGGGTATCCTTGATGCCGACGATCTCGACGGGCTCGTTGAGCTTGAGCTCACCGCGCTCGACACGGCCGGTAGCAACGGTACCACGGCCGGAGATGGTCATAACGTCCTCAACGGCCATCAGGAACGGGAGGTCGTTATTACGAGCAGGCGTCGGGATGTACTCGTCGACAGCGTTCATGAGCTCGCGAATGGCGTCCATCCACTTGGCGTCGCCCTCGAGAGCACCCAGAGCGGAACCACGGATGACGGGGATGTCGTCGCCGGGGAAATCGTACTCGGAGAGGAGCTCACGGGTCTCCATCTCGACGAGGTCGATGAGCTCGTCATCGTCGACCATGTCGCACTTGTTCAGGAAGACGACGATGTAAGGAACGCCGACCTGACGGGCGAGCAGGATGTGCTCGCGAGTCTGAGCCATGGGGCCGTCGGTAGCGGCGATGACCAGGATAGCGCCGTCCATCTGAGCAGCACCGGAGATCATGTTCTTGACGTAGTCAGCGTGGCCCGGGCAGTCAACGTGAGCGTAGTGACGGGCAGCAGTCTCGTACTCGACGTGGGAGACGGAGATCGTAATGCCGCGCTCGCGCTCCTCGGGAGCCTTGTCGATGTTCTCGAACGCAGTGAAGTCAGCCTTGCAGCCCTCGGTCTCAGAGAGAACCTTGGTGATGGCAGCGGTCAGCGTGGTCTTGCCGTGGTCGACGTGACCAATGGTGCCGATGTTAACATGCGGCTTAGTGCGCTCAAACTTCTCTTTGGCCATAAAGCCCTCCTCTTAACAGGTCGTCCCCGGACGGGACTTTGCCTTTATACCATAGTGGCCTCTCAACATACTATTGAGAAGCCACCGTGTTACCTATGGTAGCGGTGACTGGATTCGAACCAGTGACGCCACGGGTATGAACCGTGTGCTCTAACCAACTGAGCTACACCGCCGGATGGAGCCTGCAACCAGACTTGAACTGGTGACCTCTTCGTTACCAACGAAGTGCTCTACCGACTGAGCTATACAGGCACTTGACGGGTGGGAGCTATAGGATTCGAACCTATGTAGGCAGAGCCAACGGGTTTACAGCCCGTCCCCATTAACCACTCGGGCAAACTCCCAATCGTTCAAGTATCCGCAGGTCCTTTGGTCTTTTGGACCGCCGCCCCCGCGAACGAAAAAGATAATACGATGCAACCTTGGGGGCTGTCAACGAAAACCTCTAGATACACGGTCCCGGGCGTATCTATATACCTTTGACCTGCGGTTTTGTTGAGTTTAGATATGAAGGACGGTGGTTTTGGATACTGAGGTGACGTTTCCCGAGGGAACACTTTGGCGTAGTGGAGTACACCTTCAGGATCGAACTTCGATAACGGTTCATTTGCACCTATATATAGGTCGTGATCGGGCTTCCGCGGCAGATTCGATCGTGGATTTTCTCCCGTTTGAAATCGAGCGTGGATAATCTCCCGCTTTTGGCGTGCCATCGAATCCAAAGTGGCAGATTATCCACGCTCATTCACTAGGCGGAAGATTTTCCACGCTCGTTCTTCCGATAATCCACGCTCGGCCAGGATGATTGAGGTCGGTCCAGCCTTTGTCTCAATCTGTAACATTTAGAGAACATTTTCTCCCCTATCTGTTACAGATCGAGACATTACGCAGAGACCCCAGCTTACGTCTCATTCTGTAACAGTTAGATAGGTTTTCCGCTCCTTCGTGTTACAGATCGAGACATAGCTGAAGCTTGGTTGGCGCCAATCACGCTGACTTATCGACATAAATAGAAACGGGCCCTGTCCCATATAGAGACAGAGCCCGAAACTCTCATGGAGCCAGTGACAGGAATCGAACCTGCAACCCACTGATTACATCGGTGTCCTTATCGTTTATTAACGTTCATCTGCGACTATGCCGACCGTGACCTCGCGTTTTTCTTTCATTTTCCGCCTATAGTCTCACTTGAGACGTCTCCGAAACAGTCAAATTGCACAGTCATTGCACACGTGATTGCACACGGAGGAACAATGGAAGAGAAATACGCTACTTCATCTATATATAAGTACATGAACGACCGCTGGCGCGCACAATTCCCCTACTTCGAGGACGGCGTCTGGCGCAAGAAGACCCAGCTTCTTGAGCATCGAGGCCGCGATAAGGGTCGAAGCCATAAACATCGTGATGCCGCCATGGTGGAAGCCGAGGCAATCCGTGCTCACCTGAATGCAGAAGCGGAAGCCGAGGCGATGAAGCCAGCAGATTCGATATCAGTTGCCGAACTAGTGTCTAGCTATATAACAATGGAGTGCGCCGACATCGCACGCTCCACCGCAACCGGCTATTCAGGCATGCTCCGCCGAAACATCGAACCATATATTGGCAGCATCCCCCTAGAGGACCTAACTGAAGAAGACGTTCAGGAATGGGTCAACGTAATGGCGAAGAAGCACGCGAGATCAACTGCATGCAATTCCCTTAGGCTGCTGCGGGGCTCATTGAAGTACGGACTGAGGAAAAAGCTAGTATCTGAAAATGTAGCCGCATGGGCAAAGGTTCCTAAGAACGAGGATGCCAACTACGGACGTCCGAATTCACTTACCGACAGGGAAAGGGCCCGCGTCCTAAGCACCCTCAATGCATCCATAGATGTCCCGGCAATTCTAGCTGCGAAAATCGCCCTGTATACAGGACTCCGTCGAGGCGAACTATGCGCCCTGAAGTGGAAATGTGTCGACTTTTCCCATTCCTCAATTCGTGTTGAAGCCGCAATCGGACATACCGACACCGAGTTCTACATCAAAGGCCCTAAAAGCGTCAGCAGCAGACGGACGATTCCGAATTGTCCGGAGGACCTCATGCACGACCTAGCCGCGCGCAAGCGAAACATGGAAGAAGAATGCACCAGGCTTGGGATTGAATTCAGCGGGGAGCTGTTCGTGCTGGGCTTTCCCGATGGCTCGTTCCTCAAACCGCCCAGGGTCAATAACGTCTGGCGTGCACTCTCTAAAGCGCTGAACCTTCACGGGGTATTAAATAGGAACACGGTAACCTTCCATGACCTAAGGCACAGCTTCGCAACATACGCTGTCGCCAACGGCGTAGACCCAAGAACGCTCGCAAGCCTGATGGGTCACTCCAAAGCCTCCATGACCCTAGATAGATACGCCAGCGCCGACCCGAAGGCAACTGCATCGGCAATGGACGCCCTCGGACGCCTTTATAAGAGCGCCTCATAGTATCCAAAAACCGGGTAGGACCTAAGCGAAGGCCGCGATACTGCATCGCGGCCTTTCCTATGCCTTTCCGCAGCAAGTCATTTCAGTCCATCAGGTCCGTATCGTCCGCCATGACCGCGTTTTTGAATCCGTCGCCCAAAACGCTCCAGACTGGAACTCAGAGAAACGGCAGCAGACAGAAAGGAGGTCGAAATGGAAGTTGAGAACAAACGCATCACTCTTGATGCATTTCGCACGATGCCGGACATCGTCGATCCGATGCCGGTCGCCCACCTACTCGGCATCAGCGACCGCTCTGTCTACAGGCTCTGCCAGAACGGAACGTTCAAAGCCGTGAAATGCGGGAAGCTGTGGCGCATCAATCGCGACAGCGTACTTAACTACATCGGCGTCAACTGAATGTGGCGAGTGCCAAACTAAGACCAACTGAACTCAGAGTAAACATGGGCATCAACAAATTCAACGCCGGGCCCATTGAAATAATTGCAGAGTTGATTGATTTCGATGCCGTCCAGATTAAAAACGAACTCATCGCATATACGCCCTTGCCGGTGATTAAAGCGCCAGAAGGCTATCCGATTACATACACGAAAGACGAATAGACACCACAGGGGGCCAAAAGGCCCCCTGTTTTATGAGGAGACCCTATGGCCGAAACCAAAACCATCAGCGTAAAAATCGACCACAAGCTCTACACCGCCCTCAAGACGCGGGCGGAGCTCGACAACTCCAGCGTCAGCAACGAGATCCGCTCGCTCCTGCGCTCGGCACTCGCCGCGGAGGAGCTCGACCTCTACGGCAACGAGGTCGCAGGCTTCATCCGCGGCGTCGTCGACGCGCGGATGGACGTCGCCGCGCTCGACATCGAGCGCAAGCTCGACGCCACCGAGGACCGTATCGCCGCAGTCCTCTCGCGCCCCATGACCGCCGCCATCATGGCGGGCCTCATGTCGGCCGACATCCTCAAGGCCTCCTACGCCTCGCTCGACGACGTCCCCGTCGCGGAAATCTGGAAGAACTACCTCGCGCAGGCCGGCGAGCTCAGCCGCGCCGGCCTCGGCCGCATCGACGAGGTGAAGCTCCACGCGCGCGAGCGCGCCGATGGCTAGCCCGCCCGTCATCGTCAACCACTCCGTCGTCCGCGCGGGGGCGTCCGCGAGGGCGTCCG
>CAJJRZ010000044.1:0-10410 GCA_905194345.1 Coriobacteriaceae bacterium | reverse complement strand
TGGGCCGCGCCCGCCTCGAGCGAGCGGGCGTTGAGTGCGTCGGCGCGGCGCTCGCGAATGGAAGCATGGGCCTCCTGGCGTGCGGCACGGTCGGCGGAATCCGCCGCTGCCACGCGTACGCGGTCGCCGATAGCGCCGGCATTTTCGGGCGCCGCGGTCAGCGACTCCTCAAAGGTAATGCCTTCGTCGCCAAAGGTGAGCTCCATCGACTCGCGCGCACCGCGGTCGGGGATGGCAAACACGCAGGCATAGCGTTTGCCCACGACCTCCTGGATGCGCGTCATAAAACGGTTGTCCGAGCCTGCGATGGCAGGCTGCTCAATCTTGAGCTCGGCCGTCACCGCGCCGCCGGCACGAATGAGGCTTACGTAGTTCAGGCGCTGCTGGGCACCAAAATCGAGCTGTTGAGCGCGCACGTACAGACCGTCCAGGCGGTCAATCCCAGCCTCGCCGGCACGGGCCTCGATATCCTCGTAGGCACGCAGGCAGTCGTCGAACAGCGAGCGCGGCTCGGACAAAACCACGAGCGCCTTGCCGCTCACGTGTGCCAACGGGCTCACGGTCTGGCCGTACATCACCGGCAAAAAGCGGTCGAGCTCGGGCGTGACGATGCGTGCATCCACCATCTCGAGCAGTGCCGCCAGCTTACTGTCGTCCTGGCTTGCGCGGTAGAGCGCCACGTGCATGTTGTGAACGGCATCGTCGGTAAGCGCCAGCTCACGGCAGGGGAAGATCTCGATACTGTCCTCGTTGCCGATGGTCTGCCCCGTGGAGCTCACCATGCGGCGGATGCGGTCAATCTCGTCGCCAAAGAACTCGATGCGCACGGGCGCCTTTTCCTGTGCGGGGAACACCTCGACGGTGTCGCCGTGCACGCGGAACAGACCGGGTGCGTCGGCGGCGCCGGCATTGGTATAGCCCATGCCCACCAGGCGCTGCGGCACCTCGTCAAAAGGAATCTCCTCGCCCACCGCAAAAGTGGTGGACTCCCAATAGCGACTCTCGACCGGCGGCACGCAGCGCAGCAGCGCACGGGCCGAGGCAACCATGATGCAGTTGTCCCCGCGCACGATGCGCCCCAGAGCCTCGCAGCGCTGCGCCACCACGGCGTCGTCGGGCGCCTGCTCGCGCCACGGATAGTCCTTGCGCTCGGGAAAGCGGCACACGTGTGCCAGGCCCACGTAGGCGGCAAGGCTACGCGCGGCGCGATCAGCCGCATCCTCGCCACTCACGATATAGACCGTCGGGCGCGGACGACGCGCAAACTGGGCGGCGGCCATAAGCGTTCGGCCCGACTGAGACACGGCCAGCGTCACGTCCTCGCCAGAATCGAGCCCGGCCTCGACGGTCTGCAGTGCCTCGGCAGTGTAGAGCTGCGCGGCTATACGGTGAATGAGCATGCTGTTCCTCCGGCATTGCAACGCCAAAAGCCCGCCGAGGCAAGCTCGGCGGGTCGTTCGTCAAATTCGTTGCCTGTCATGGTAACGCATGGAGAGAACTCCAGCCCAAGCGTACGCCCAGCCCCGCAAAAAACGCCAGACGAAGATGCGTTCCGCCCTACCCCGTCACACGCACGCTGGGGCACAAATCTGCCAGCGGACACTCGTCGCACTTGGGCTTACGGGCATCGCAAATCTCGCGACCAAAGGTGATCCATTGGTGGTTGACCGACTCCCAATACTCGTGTGGCAAAATCTTGAGCAGATCTTGCTCGGTCTTGAGCGGCTCCTTGGCATGCGTCTTGGGGCTCAGCATCAGGCGGTGCGCGATGCGGTTGACGTGCGTATCCACCGCGATGCCTTCCACGATGCCAAACCCAACGTTGAGTACGATGTTCGCCGTCTTGCGCCCCACGCCCGGCAGCTTTACAAGCTCCTTCATGTCGGCCGGCACCTCGCCGCCGTAGTCGGCAACAATCATCTGCGCAGCCTCCACAGCATGCTTGGCCTTACTCTTATAAAAGCCGAGTGACTTAATGGTGTCCGCCACGTCGGTCACACTTGCCCCCGCCATGGCCTCGGGCGTGGGCCACTGGGCAAACAGTTGGGGCGTCACCTTGTTGACCTGCGCGTCGGTCGTCTGAGCCGAGAGCAGTACCGCAATGAGCAGCCTAAAGGGATTCTCGTGGTCCAAAAAGCACTCGACCGGTCCATAGCGGCGGTTGAGGCGCTCGCACACCTCAACGGCGCGTTCGCGTTTGGCGGCATTGGTCTCGCGTGGCATAACGACTCCTCGGCTCAGCGGCACAACAAAACTACGGGCACGATTGTCCCACGTATGGGGTCGTTACGCCTCCAAAAATGCGCCGGTCTGACGGCTCCACAGGCTTGCGTATTCGCCGCCCGCCTCGACGAGCTGCGCATGCGTGCCATCCTCGACGATCTCGCCATCCGCCAGCACCACGATGCGGTCGAGCGAGGCCACGGTGGACAGGCGATGCGCCACCACAATGGAGGTGCGGCCGCGCATCAGGTTCTCGAGCGCCTCCTGCACCAGCGCCTCAGACTCGCTATCGAGGGCAGACGTCGCCTCGTCGAGCACCAGAATCGGTGCGTCGGTGAGGATGGCACGGGCGATGGCCACACGCTGGCGCTGGCCGCCCGAAAGCTTGACGCCGCGCTCGCCCACCATGGTGTCGAAGCCACGGGGCAGGCGGTCAATGAACTCCAGGGCATTGGCCAGGCGTGCGGCCTCGCGGATCTGCTCGTCGGTGGCATCGGGGCGGCCGTAGGCGATATTCTCGCGAATGGAGCGGTGGAACAGCAGCGCCTCCTGCGGCACGTAGGCAACCTGGCGGCGCAGGCTCTGCTGCGTGCAGCGCGAGACGTCCTGACCGTCCACGAGCACGCGGCCGCCCTGCACGTCGTCCAGGCGCAGCAACAGCTTGGTGAGCGTCGTCTTGCCCGAGCCCGATTTGCCCACCAGGCCCACGCGCTGGCCCGCCGCCACATGGAGCGTCAGGTCGTCGAACACGCTCTCGCCCGCCGCGGCATCACGGTATGCAAAGCTCAGGTGCTCAAAATCAATCGCGCCCTCGCGCACCTTGAGCTCGGGGGCGTTCTCGTCGTCTGCCACCAGACGCGGCTCGTCCAACACGCGCGTCATCTCGGCCGCATCACCGAGCGCGCGGTTGATGCGCTGCATCATGGAGCTCACGTAGTTCAGACGCATGGTGAGGTTATACGTGTAGGTAAAGATCATGACGAGCGAGCCGGCCGAGATGCCAAACCACGCGTTGCCGCCCGCCACGAACACACTCACCACGGCCATGGTGATGACGATAAGGCCCGAGGTCGTAAAGTTGCGCTGCATCATGGCGTGCATCGAGACCGTCTCAGCGTCGCGCGCGGCACGATCGGCGGTGTCGAACAGATCGCGTTCAAAGTCCTCTCGCCCGCAGGTCTTGACGGCCAAGATGTTCGTGACCGCGTCGGACAGCACACCCGAGAGCTTATTCTGCGCGGCGGACGTCGCGGCCGAAAGTGGCATGATGCGCTTGTACATAAGCCAGACAAACGCAATGTAGACGACCATGATGCCCACCAGGATCACGGTAAATGTGGGCACCACCGGAGCGAGTGCGGCCACGGTGCAGATGACCGAGGTGATGGTGGGGATGAGCGAATACACCGTCACGTCGACCAAGCCCGTATAGCCGCTCATAAAACGGCTCGTCTGGCTGACGAGCGACCCGCCAAAGCGGCTGGTGTGAAATGTCATGGATTGATTGGAAAGCGTGTCAAAGCACAGGCGCGCCAGGTGGTAGTTGCCCGCAATCTCGAGCTTGTAGACGGTGTAGTCCTGCAGCTTGGAGAGGATTTGACCCACCAGGTTAACGAGCACGAGCGCCAGAATGTAAGGGCCAAAGACCTCGAATACTTGATCGCCTGCCACGGGGCCGGCCTGAACGCGGTCGACGATGAGGGCCATCACGTAGGTGTTGGCAAACGTGAGCAAAAAGATGTAGCCCGCCGACGAGAACACCGAGAGAAAGACGATCAGCGGCTGCGTGCGCGTGACATCCCAAAAACGCTGCAGCGTGCGGCGCACGGTTGAGCGTTTGAGCGGGCTGGTGCTTCTCTGAGACATGGGCTTCCTTTCGCGTCTGATAGGGCGAAAGGCCATTGTTGCACATTAAAGTGCGCTTTAGGCAAGTGCAATGCGAAAAGCGCCCGCGCCCCGCGTTTACGCCGGCGCGCCGCCGTCCGTTGCGGCTAGTCCTCGTCTTCCTGGCCCGCAAGTAACCCTGCGGACTCCAAGCCCAAAATCTCGTCGGCCTCCCGCACGTCTTCCAGCGCGTCGATATCCTTAAGCTTGCGCTCCATAACATTGGTGCGCGTGGTGATGATGCCCTCGACCGTTTTGCCCGCGGTCTCGATCTGCTGTTGGGCGCGACGCAGTGCTGCCTGGTAACGTGGCAGCTCGGCCTTGACGGCGGAAAGTACGCGCAGCACGTCATCGGTGCGTTTTTGCAACTTAAACGTCTGGTAGCTCATCTGCAGGCTGTTGAGGATGGCGGCCATGGTGCTGGGGCCGGCAACGTTGACGTGATAGTCGCGGCCCAGGGTCTCGATAAGCCCGGGACGGCTGACGACCTCGGCATACAGGCCCTCAAACGGCACGAACAGAATGCCAAAGTTGGTCGTCGCGGGCACGCTCAGGTACTTTTCGCAGATGTCCTTGGCCTCGCGTTTGACCATCGCATCGAGCGTCTTGCGCGCAGCGGCGACGGCCTCCGCGTCGCCCGACTCCTGGGCGTCGAGCAGATGCTCGTACGCGTCGCCCGGGAATTTGGAGTCGATCGGCAGCAGCACGGGATCGCCCTCGTCTACCGGCAGCTTGACGGCAAACTCAACACGCTCTGAGGCGCCAGGCTTGGTGGCCACGTTTTCCAGATACTGGTCGGGCGTAAGGATGTCCGCCAAGATCGCGCCCAGCTGCACCTCGCCCAAAATGCCACGCGCCTTCACATTGCCCAGCACGCGCTTAAGGTCGCCCACGCCGGTGGCGATAGATTGCATATCGCCCAGACCCTTGTACACGGCCTCGAGCTGGTCGCTCACCTGCTTAAACGATGCCGACAGTCGGTCGTTGAGCGTGCGAGAGAGCTTCTCGTCCACCGTCGCACGCATCTGATCGAGCTGCACGTTGTTGTCTTTGCGGATGGCGCCCAGCTGGGCATCGACCGTCTCGCGCACCTTGTCCAGGCGATGCTCGATGCCCTCGCGGTTGGCGCCGAGCTGTTGGGCCGTCTCGCGGCGCAGGTCATCCATACGGTCGCCGGCCTGCGAGAACTCTCGCGCGATGGTCAGGTAGCGTTGCTGCTCCACGGCCGCATCGGTCGTCTGCTGCTGCGCGATGGCGTTTGCCGTGCGGCGGGTTTCTGTCAGCGCGACGTTGAGGGCATCGAGCGCGCTGTTGGCCTGCTCGAGTGCCGCGAGCGTTTCCGCTTCGTTGCCGCCACGCTCTCGCAACTCGGCACGAAGGCCCTTAAGCTGCAGGGCGCAGACCGCAGCAACTCCCACCGCCACCAAGGCAATCACAACAAGCGCAATATCAATAGCAGACATAGACTCCGCCCAACAAACCCAATCGATTATCAATCAAAACCGCGATCAATCTTACCCCGCCACACGCACCGGGCGCCCGGCCCCTTCTTGGGTGCTTCTCTCCTCCGCATATTCCATAATGCGACGCGCTGTCTTCCTGCTCACCTTCGAGTCATCACCGGCTAAGTATGCGTACACGTTTCCCTTATTCAGATTCAAATCGCGGCAGAGACCGTAGCGCGTTACACCCGATTCCTCCAATGCTTTAAGTGTTCTCTTTCTCATCAGGGCGTTCACCCTTCTGTCGGCCGCTGGCTTTTCTTTCACCCCTCTATACGCACGCCAAACGTTGGCGTAACGATTGGGGAGCTTATCCTCGGAGCATAGAGATGCCAGGCTACTCGCTTGGCCATACAGAGACAAAACACCTCGATAGCCCTCTTCCATCCACGAGCCCTCGGATAAACCCAGAACGTATTCGGCCTTACCCTGCGCCAAAGCGAGCAAAAACAGAGGCTCCGCCACACGCGGCTCAACCGTTGTTGCCTGCTTTACAAGCTTCCTAAAACTCAGCGACTGCTGTCCGGACAGCTCTCGGCAATAGCCTTTCAAAAATCCCTCAAAAGTCAGATTCAACCGAGCACCTCCTTTTTGTATTGCCTGTATGCACAGACCATCTCTTGATAACTCCGCTCTGAAGGCGACGAGGCCAACGCCTCTCCTTCATCGAATATAAGCCGCTCGAGCAGATCCCAATCAAGTCGGTCGATAAATGTTCGACTATGGAGGTCGACGATGTCGTTCGGACGATAGGCATAAAGCTTCATCACCGCCAGATCCTCCAAAGATGGCGTAAAGTACCTGATAAAATGCGCCCCGATCTCCAATGGGATCAGTCGATCTTCGTAATTGAATGGCATCTGGTTGCAATATGCCACTACCATGCCATTCACCTCGGGGTATCGAGCTATGATCTCGCGGAGGCACCCGTCTGCCTCAAACACATCAATGTCATGTGTAACCGACCGATTCGTCACATCGTTTAGCATGAAGGCGCTTCCTCCCACCAATACAACGCTCGGCCTATCGTCTCTTGGACCTATTTCCAGCTCCGCCTCTTCGTCAATATCCAAAAGAGTCTGCTCTAAATCCTGCTTATACATAGCAAATCCTATTATTATTCATCTTCAATAATACTATTCAGTCGCACGACAGGACCCACAGGATGCAAGAATCCTACTCGTGGCGAGAATCCCTACACCCTAGAAGTCCTAATGTGACAAACGCTAACTCTCCCAGCCGGCGCGGATGGTTGTTATGACGTCACCTAGGCGCTGGCCGAGGGCTGACAGATGTTGGAGCACCTCGTTGGGCGATGCGCCGTTGAGGATGCACGTGAGGGCATACGACGCCAGAAAGATGGCCGCAAGCCCCAGCGGGATGAGCACGATCATCGCCAAGGTGCGCAGGCGCTGGCCCACGCGGCGACGACGCGCACGACGCTTGTCGAACGCGAGCTCCTGCGCATATGAATCTTGCTGTACGGAATAGGCCTCTGGTGCCGATTCACACCCGGGCACAGCTGCAGGTACAGCAGCGGGCACGACATTTTGCGCAAAGGGCTGGACTGCCGCCCCTTGCATTTGCATCTCCATGAGTCGTTGCTGCTGACGCAGCATGCGCTCAGCTTGTTGCTGCGGAGTCTCAAGAAACAAATCCATGCTGGCCTCCAAAATCGGAGCATTCGACGCTTACGCCCAGCATCCCGCACCGCCATGACCGCGACAACGCAATCCGTAGCAATAGCCGCAAAGTTTCTTGTTGACAAAAGCTGTCGAAAACCTCAACAACTCCCCTACCAGCACTTTCTCTGAGCTTTTTTATCGAATGGTCTTTTGCCCTTCCGCCAACCCGCCAACTAACCAAAATCTAACCAAAAGCTTGACGAAAATTGTGGAGACCGAGACCCCACACAAAACGTGCCGCCCCAAAAAGGGGCGGCACACAATCTTTAATATCAGCTTTTCAGTAACGAGCACGCGACGACCCGAAGCCGGAGCGCAGGGCGGGGGAAACACCTTTGCCTCGCGCGACCCTGCGGAGCCGTGAGCGAGAGGGAAAGGTGTTTCCCCCGCCCTGCGCTCCGCAACAGCCAGCGCCACGCGCTAGTAGTTCACCACCTGCTCCTCAAAGTACGCCTTCGGGTGGTTGCACACCGGGCACACCTCGGGCGCCTCGGCACCAACGTGCAGGTGCCCGCAGTTCAGGCACTTCCACACCTTTACGCCCTCACGCTCAAACACCTCGCCCGACTCGATGCGCTCGACGAGCTTGTTGTAGCGCTCCTCGTGGGCCTTCTCGACGGCGGCGACACCACGGAACTTTGCGGCAATCTCGGCAAAGCCCTCTTCCTCGGCGGTCTTGGCAAACTCGTCGTACATCGTGGTCCACTCGTAGTTCTCACCCGCGGCGGCATCGCGCAGATTGTCCAGGGTATCGGGGACGGCGCCATCGTGCAGATACTTAAACCACAGTTTGGCGTGCTCGGACTCGTTGCCAGCCGTCTCGGCAAAGATGTTCGAGATCTGAACGTAGCCGTCCTTCTTGGCCTTGGAGGCATAGTAGCGATACTTGGTGTGTGCCTGGGACTCACCGGCAAAAGCGGTCTCAAGGTTCTTCTTGGTTTGGGAGTTCTCAAAATCCATAGGTGTACTTCCCTTCAACGCATGCCGCCCGTAGACTCCGAGCGGCCTCGTCTTTAGGATGCCCCTCAAGCCGAGATTTAAACCTTACAATCCCGTTCTTCAGATTTGAGCGGGCTACACACTCAACCAACGATCGTCCTCGGCTCGGCAAAAGCCCTCGCGCTCCAGGTCAGCTAGAATGCCCGCGATCAAGTCGCGCTCGACCGGCCCGCGCCCAGCCGCCGCTTCCATATCGTTAACGCCCACCACGGCATCAGCAAGCGTAATCCCCGCCGGTTGGCCATCACGCGCTGCCAGCAACATGCGCACGATATGCGCGCGCTTTTGGCGACGTGAGCCCTCAAACTTTGATTGACGGCTATAGCCCGCCGAGCGCCTGGACGGATTGGGCAACGTCTTTTTTAGATATGCGCCGTAATCCAGCAACGCGTAATACCACGCGCGCGGCGTGTCGGCATCATCGAGCGGCGCGGCAAAGGGAGCGATCTCGTCGGTCGCCGCACCGGGGGCCGCCGGACAGGCCGCCTGAACCAGCGACACCAGCTCGCGATCGGGAACAGCCGGTACATCGGGAAAGAAGTGATGCAGAAAGACCGTGCGCACGTTGGTCTCCAGATACACGCCCGGAAGATCAAACGCAAACGACCGGATACCCTGCGCCGTTGCCGGGCCAATACCAGGCAAAGCAACCAAGTCACGCGTCTCGTGCGGAAACTCCCCGTTCCAGTCCTCTACAACGCGCTGAGCGGCCTTGTGGAGCGCCAGAGCGCGTCGGTTGTAGCCCATCCCCTGCCAAGCGTCCAAAACATCGGAAGGCGCGGCCTGGGCAAGCGCCTGCACAGTCGGAAAGCGATCGAGCCACGCCGGCATGCGCGTCTCCACGCGCGGCACCTGTGTTTGCTGCAGCATGACCTCGGAAAGCCAAATGATGTACGGATCGCGCGTGCGGCGCCACGGAAGGTCGCGATAACGCAGGACCCCTTCCGAACGAATCATCGAACGAAAGGGGTCCTGAATCATGGCAATGCTCCTTATGCGGCGCTATTCCTCCCGGCAAGCACATGCACAGGCGGCGTACTCGGGAAACGCGTCGCGGTCGGCGAATTTGGAATCGACGGCCGGGAACTGGCGGTGAGCGACGATGTCGCCGAGCGAAACGGAATCGAGGTAGTCGCGCATCAACGCTTGAGCTCCGGCCCACAGGGGATGATAGCAGCACGTGCCCATGCGTGCACAGTCGCCATCGGGTGCGGTGCAATCGTTCATAACCATAGGGCCCTGAACGGCCTCGACGACCTGGCGGATAGTGACGTCGTCCGGACTGACCTTGAGACGCATGCCACCGTGGACGCCACGCAGGCTCTCCACAATACCGGCCTGGACCAAACCGTGCTGAATCGAGCGGGCAAACGAATACGGAACATTGACCTCTTCGGCAGCGGTGCGAACAGAAAGCAAACGCTCCGGATCCTCGGCAAGCATCGCCAGCATACGAAGGGCGTAATCAGTCTTCCTCGATATGTCCATTTTTCCCCTTTCAAGGAATACGAACAGCTCGAACGAGCTCCGGGGCCGAGCTTGTGTCGAGACGCTAAATGACCGCCAGGACATCCAAATGGTAAATCGGATATCCACTGAGTGCCGCGCTTGGAGCGAAATGCATCAGATGCGGCGCACAGTGGAATTTAGTATAACCTAACCCCCTGTCTCGTTGAACAGGTGTTGCGCAACAAAGCTGCTGTTCAGACAGATATACTTATTAGATTTTACTTGCGTTCCCGAAGGCGCGGGGATTCTGGGCGAAGATGCACCAGGGCGATCGTTCTATCGAAACAAAGTGCATCAAACGCAAAAAGCCACGTCCGAAGACGTGGCTTTAATTGCGTTGGCGGGAAGTACGGGGCTCGAACCCGCGACCTCCGACGTGACAGGCCGGCGCTCTAACCAAACTGAGCTAACTCCCCAGGCAGACGTTCGCGTTTGTTTCCGCTCGCGTGCGCTGCGGGGATTAGTATACACAGAAGTCTGTCCGGCGCGCAACAACTTTTTTGAAAAAATTTTTCGGTCCCTCCGGGAGGGTCTCCGGTGCTGGGGGCGGGGGTTAAGTTTGCTGCTCTACAGTCCTGCGCAAGACGGAAAGCACATTAAGTGCTTTC
>CAJJRZ010000043.1:0-10863 GCA_905194345.1 Coriobacteriaceae bacterium | reverse complement strand
GCCCCCGCCCTCCGCTCGCCGGCGTGCGAGGCCGGGCCCGAGGCCCGCTTCTTCACGGCGTCGTCGCTCGTCATGCGCCTGCGCCGTGCGAGGGACGAGGGTCGGCTGGACAGGGAGTCGGAGGCCGTTGGGCGGGCCAGGCTCCTCGTCATCGACGAGCCGGGCTTCCTGCCGCTCGACCCGGACGGGGCGCGCCCGCTGTTCCAGGTGTTCGCGGACGCCTGCGAGCGGCAGTCCGCGGTGATCACCACCAACCTCGAGTCCGGCAGGCGGGGCTCGGTGCTCGGCGACGACCAGATGGCGGCCGCCGTCATCGACCGCGTCGTCCACCACGGCAGGCTCATACGGTTCCGCGGGGAGTCGTACAGGGTCCGGAACGCCCTGATGCGGGAGGCGTAGCCGCTCAAAAGCGCTGCGCGCGTCGCGTGCGCGGCCTGCTCAGAAACGGATGCTCCATCTGCTCAAAAACTGTTGACGAAACACAGCTTTGAGTCGGCGTGGGCGCTTCCTTCGACGTAGAGGATGACGGCGCCTGTCTCGGCGCTCTCGCCCTCCGGGGCCTCCGTCCCGTCTTGCCCGTAAAGGGACTCGAAGGCGGGGACCTCGTACCACGACAGCATCTCGGCGGGAACGAGGGAGTTCGAAGCTTCGTCGAAAACGAAGGTCCCCGAGTACGCGTCGGAGTCCTCCTCTTCCGTGCTCTCCGCGACGTGGGAGGCTACGACGGAGAAGACGGCCGTCAGCGCGATGGCCGCAATGATCGCTATGGCGGCGTAGAGCGCGAACGCCGCCTTGACCGAGCAGTTGGCGATGCGGGCGCGCAGGTCCCCGACTGCCTTCTTCACGCGCGCCACGAGTAGCCCACTCCCCACTGCGTGGCGATTGGGTCCGTCTCGCAGCCGGCCTGCGCGAAGGCTCGCCGGATGCGGCGGATGTGCTCCGTGACGACGGAGGGGTCTCCCGGTTCGTCCCATGCCAGGTCGTGCACCATAGCGCGGTCGAAGACCTGGCCGGGCCGCTTGGCGAGAAGGGCGACGATGTCGAAGTCCTTCCGGGCGAGCTCTACCGGACGCCCGTTCACGCGTGCCTCGCGGGCGCCGAAATCGATCGAGATCCCGCACGAGAAGCCGACGGCGGCGCGCTCGGACGAGCGCTCGCCTCTGGCGAGGTGCGCCCCCACGCGCGCACCGAGGACCTCGAGGGAGAACGGCTTCGTGACGTAGTCGTCTCCGCCCGCGGCGAATCCCGCGATGGCATCGGCGTCCTCCACCCGCGCGGTGAGGAAAACGATGGGGCATGCGACGCTCTCCCGCACTTTGCGGCACACTTCGAATCCGTCTCCGTCAGGCAGGTTCACGTCGAGAAGGATGACGTCCGGTCCGCGCCGGCACGTCGGTTGACGGCTCGGCCTCCAGCTCGCGCCTTCCGTACAGCCCGAGAGAGACGACGGCGGGGGCGGCCAGCATCAGAAGCGAGGCCGCGAGCAGCGCCGCCATCGAGGCCGATTGCTAGGGTGAGACGGCACAACGACCGCGGTAGATAATGTAACGTAACGTCTAGCCTTCGCGATCGATAGCGACGCAAAAAAACAGCAGGGCGGCGGCGTCAGAAGTCAATCTGTTTGTCATACAAGAAAAACCCAAGGTCAGCGGCCTATGTAAAGAACATCAGACATGCTGATACACTTGATCGACGACCTATGTAAAGCCATCTTGGTAGAAAAATGTTTCAGAGAAATAGAAACTTCGTCTCCCGAAAGGAGGAGCCGATGGAGTTGCCGAAACAGCTGAAAGCGCACCGCGAGCGCTTGGGGCTCTCGCAAGAGGCCGTCGCGCAAGCGATTTACGTGTCGCGACAGACGATGTCCAGCTGGGAGAACGGAAAGACCTATCCGGATGTCCAAAGCCTGCTGCTTCTAAGCGACCTCTTCGGCGTCTCCATCGATGAGCTCGTGAAAGGAGACGTGGTTTCAATGAAGGAAGTCGTAAGCAAGGATGCGCTCAAGATGGAGCGATTGGCGATGGGGTCTGTTGCCCTGCTGCTCGCGGGGATTGCATGCATGGCAGGCATCTACGCACTACTGCCCGAGCCATCGTTCATCCCGCATATGTCCGCAGGCGCGCTGATCGGGATACTCGTGTTTGTTGCATTCTGGATCCCGTCGCTCGTATGCACATCGCGCATCGAGAGGATCAAACGCGAGCATGACCTTGTGACGTTCCGTGAGATCAGCGCGTTCATGGACGGCGAGGAGGCTCCGAGCGAGACCGATGCGCTTTCCAGACGCAGGTCACGGCTCAGCTCTGCGCTCAAGATGGCCTGCGGTGCGGGGTTCGGCTTCCTCATCGCGTTCCTGATCACGGCACTAGTGAATGCCTTGCACTAGATGTATGCTTCTTTGACGGACTCAAAGCCAGCTAGGATTCCGGGGGCATGTAGGTCTTTAGGTACTCCAGCACCGTTTCGAGATATTGCCGATAGACTGCGCTGTCGTTCTGGAGCCCGTGACCCGAGTGCTCCGCCACAAAGCAGTCGTGGGGGACGCCGTTTTCGGTAAGCGCCCTATCGAGGCGTACCGATGCCTTGAAGGGCTGCATAGTGTCGTGAGTGCAGTAGGCCATGACCGTGGGTACCGCGTCCTTCGTCACCCAGAGAAGCGCCGAGGCGTCCTTGACGGCGGCGTCGTAGGCGGGCGTACCGAACATGTCCGGCGTGAGCTTGGCACCCGTCATAACGCCGAACAGGCCCGCCGCTTCTGCTTGGGCTTCCGGCTTGTCCAGCCCGTAGTTGTCCCAGTCCTCGGGGTAGAAGCTGGAAGGCCCCACGGCTTCGAACACGAACCTCACCGGCACCGGCGATTCCGCAGTGTCGCGGTAAGCGTACAGCAGGGCGAGGCACCCGCCGGCCGATCCGCCCCCGATGGCCATCTCGTTCACGGGGTAGCCCAGCTTGGCCGCCTCGGCGACCACCGCGTCCATGCTCTCTTGATTTCCAGAGACTGCGTGAGGATGTTCGCCCCGGGGTGCTGCTCGCTGAAAAGCGTGTAGTTGATACCCGCAGCCACGTAGCCCTGAGCGCAGAGCCAATGGAGGGTCCGCGCGTCGTCGGCCTTGTCACCGCTGGTGAACCCGCCGGAGTGCAGGTACACGACCAACCCGTAGTGCTGCCGCGACCGGTCGGCGGGTACATAGAGGTCGAACTTGTTCGCGTCGCCGTCGCCGTAGGGGATGTCGGCATAAACCGTTCCCACCGAGTCGTTCCAAACGACGGAGAAATCGTCGCCGAGGGGATTGCTCACCAGCTTGATGGCCGCCGAAAGCGTGAAGACGGCAATGAATATCCCCACGTAGAGGAAGCCCCAGAGAATGCGGTGGCGCTTTTTGGATAGCTGCTCTGGCGCATCGGTGGCTTGGAGAGGAATCGCAGGATCTCTAAAGCCCATTGACAAGCCACTCGCTCCAATTCATCCAACTCTTAGCGCGTGACCATCAACGAGCTGTTCGATCAGCCATCTCGTTTGCCCTACAGCTTCCGCCAACCGGATATCGTGC
Source organism: Coriobacteriaceae bacterium (assembly GCA_905194345.1). Taxonomy (GTDB): domain Bacteria; phylum Actinomycetota; class Coriobacteriia; order Coriobacteriales; family Coriobacteriaceae; genus Collinsella. The sequence goes on along the minus strand of CAJJRZ010000043.1, from coordinate 7,312 downwards.
GTGACCAGAAGGATCGCCCCGGGGAATCCAACGAGCAGTCTCTGCAATGCCTCTATCGAGCCGATATCGAGGTGATTGGTCGGCTCGTCGAGCACGAGGAAGTTGGGTTCCGCAACCAGCTTCTCCGCGAGCATCAGCTTTCGGAGCTCACCGGGGCTCAGGTCGTCGCCATCGAGCAGTCTATCGGGGTCGGAGTTCAGGCGTGCCACGATGGACAGGATACGCCCCTTTTGCTCTTGCGTATGCTTGCGCAGCTGCTCAAGGGCACGCTCTCGCTCGGCCGACGCAACAACCTGAGGAACATAGGCAACCTTTATATTCTCGGGGACGGAATCGATGATGGCACGCACCAATAGACTCTTGCCCGTCCCATTTGCTCCGGTCAACACCACATGGTCAGTTGGAGAGACCCAGAGCTGAGGCACATTCAAGCAGAACTCGCCCGCTAAGAGCCGAGTAGGACCAACGCGCGCAACGATACTCGATCTGGCGGCTTCTCCGAAATCGCTAATGCAGTGGTCGTAGCGCTTCGGCACAGAGTTCTCCGATAGCGTCGACTCCGCCCTCGCAAGACGTTCATCCATGGCGGCTGATAGTTTACCGGCTACACCGTCCTTCCCAGAGACTATGGCGCGCCCGATCCGCGCGCGCCCGTCGCTATCTCTCTTGTCCAGACCGCGCTTGCTGCGCTTGCCCTTCTGACGTGCCGCCTCCTCGCTCCTTCGCTGCGCCTCCGCCTTCAGCCGCTTCACTTCGCGCATAGCCTTCTCTCGGTCGTGCAGCGCGGTGGCACGTTCGCTTGCCGCCTGATCGCTCGCCTTCGAATAACCGCCCGGGCGCATGATCCAGCGTGCGCCGTCGCACAGGAGGCTCTGATCGACGAGGCCATCGAGCAATTCCCTGTCATGGGAGATGAGGATGCCGACTCCATCGAATGAGGCTAGCGCCTCGCTCACGATTTCACGCGTCGGGGCATCAAGGTCGTTCGTCGGCTCATCCATGACGAGCACGTCGGGGCGAGCATAGAGCGCGCATGCGATCTGGAGTCGTTTCTGCTGGCCGCCTGAGAGCGTGTCGTAGCGCCAGGGCCAATCGTCTCCGATATGCAGAAGCGCCCTTGCACGCTGCGCTTCTTGGTTCCAGTCTGACGCGAAGTCGATGAGGTTCCCAGGTTCGAGCGAAGAATCCTGCTGGCAGTACACGGAGAACAGCTTCGGGCCCACCGTTCCGGAATCGGGCTCGATAAGGCGCGTGGCGATTCTCGCTAGCGTGCTCTTCCCGCATCCGTTGTCACCGATCACGGCAGTCCATCCTGAGGAAAACGTGACGCTGACATCCCTTACAGCGGGAGAGACCGCACCGGGATAGGTGTAACTAATGTTTGTGAGATTCAACTGCATGGCGAGCTCCTTCGAAAGGAGGCCGCGCAGGGGTTAGGCACGCGAGCTGTGGAATCAAGACGAGAAGATACTGAAGCGACGCGGCACCCTAGCGCGCGACCGAGCGTACAAAATGGTCGTTTGGGCACCCTTAGTGGGCATCGCTAGTTCTTCATCTAACCTAACCTAACTCGAAGCGTCGCATGGCAAAGGCTCCGCTGATTGAATGATGCTCAGATTATAGCATGCGTATTGAATTGTAGCGCGCGTATTGAATATAGGTTTGAACCACGAACAAGCTGGGATAATGCATCATCACCCGCAAACCACCTGAAATTCTGCCAGCGAGTAATTCTAGGAAACGAATGTATCGACTGTGGGCAAGTATGATTAACTAAAGCAACACAAGGAGACGAATTGCAACACCAACAAGCGAAAATGGCTTAGCGATGCATCGCTAAGCCATTGAATCGCCTCTTTGCAAAGTGAGAGAAATCCCAATGCGTTAAAAAAATCGTGTCAGAAAAGTACGCCTATTTACAAAGAAGTTCAAAGGAGCAAACTAATATAAAAAGTGCCTCTGAACTGGGGGTTTACTCCCACTCCACCGTGCCGACGGGCTTGGGGGTCAGGTCGTAGCAAACGCGGCAGATGCCGGGGACTTCGGCGGTAACGCGGGCGGTGATGCGCTTGAGCAGCGCCCAGTCGAGCTCGGGCACCTCGGCGGTCATGACATCGACGGTGTTGATGCAGCGGATGATGCAGGGCCAGTCGTAGGCGCGCTTGCCCTCGCGCACGCCGGTGGCGCGGAAGTCGGGCACGACGGCAAAGTACTGCCAAATGGTCAAGCCGGCCTTGTCGATCTCCTCACGCACGATGGCGTCGGCCTCGCGCAGCGCCTCAAGACGGTCGCGGGTGATGACACCGAGGCAGCGGACACTCAGGCCGGGGCCGGGGAACGGCTGGCGCTCGACCATGTTCTCGGGCAGACCGAGCTCACGGCCCACGACGCGCACCTCGTCCTTGTACAGCAGCTTAACGGGCTCGCAGAGCTCAAACTGCAGGTCCTCGGGCAGACCGCCCACATTGTGATGGGCCTTCACGCCGTCCTGCGACTCCAGGATGTCGGGGTAGATGGTGCCCTGGGCGAGGAAGCTGACCTCATCGCCCACCTTTCGGGCCTCTTCCTCAAACACGCGAATGAACTCGGCGCCGATGATCTTGCGCTTGGTCTCGGGCTCGGCGATGTCGACGAGCTTGTCGAGGAAGCGGTCGGTCGCGTCCACGAAGACCAGGTTCGCATCCATCTGGTTCTTAAAGACGTCGACGACCTGCTCGCTCTCGCCCTTGCGCATAAGGCCGTGGTTCACGTGCACGCAAATGAGCTGCTTGCCGATGGCCCTGATGAGGAGCGCCGCGACAAGACGGTCGAGAACTACCTCAAAGCCCTCGAAAGCGCCTACATCCTGAGCGAATGCGAACAGAACGGCATCGCCGGCAAGCAGGTGCTTGGACCCCAGCGCAAGTTCTATCCCATCGACACCGGCTTGCGCAACCTAGCCAGCAACTATGCCCCAAAGGGCCTGGGCGCTCAGCTCGAGTGCGTGGTATTCAACGAGCTCGTGCGCCGTGGCTACAACGTGACCGTGGGCGCACTGCTTAAAGGCGAGGTAGACTTCGTGGCCGACAAGCACGACGAGCGCCTCTACATCCAGGTGACCGAAACGCTTGCAAGCCCCGAGACATACGAGCGCGAACTGGCGCCTTTTTCCCTCGTAAACGATGCCTTCCCCAAGCTGGTGCTCACCACCGATCGCCTGCGGCTCGGCACCACCGAGCAAGGCGTGCGCATCGAGAACCTGGTGGACTGGTTGCTCAAAGGCTGGAGCTGAGCGACGCAAGTGTCCAGCGCGCACCTGGACAGGACCCGCATGGCGCCCTCCGCCGCCAGACGGCCGCGGCAGGCCTCCTGCAGGAACACGTATGCCGCCGCCTCGAGCGTGAAAAGCTCCTCGCCGCACATGCCCTCGCCCCGTCAAATAAACGTTCACCGCGCTAAAGGAGAGCGCGACCGTCAATAAAGAGCGGTTTTGCGCACTAAAAATCAGTGAATCTGAACTCAGAAACGCTTGTTGTCCACGAGGCATCGAGTATCGTCCCGTCCCGCACATCGTCCGTCGGGCTGGAAAGGGAGATCGGTGCGTCTCCCCCGCCCGTTCCGGATTCGACGCAAAGCAGCACGGGCGACGCGCCCTTCCGGCCCACGCCCCCCTCTTCCAACTGGCCTTAATCCGCCGAATCGCATCCTTCTGCCCGAATATAGGCCGCAATTGTAAACACATCGTCAACCGCCCGCCGCCGGGGCGGCTCCCGCATCGTGGCAAAGCGGGCCCGCGCCGGGGCGTCGGCTGGCGGCTCGGCCTACAGTTCGCGCCTTCCGTACAGCCCGAGAGAGACGACGGCGGAGGCGGCCAGCATCAGAAGCGAGGCCGCGAGCAGCGCCGCCATCGAGGCCGCGAACCCAACGGGGGTCTCGACGGACGCGAGGAGGTCCGCCACGAGCCCGAGCGCGCCGCCTCCGAGAATCCCCGAGTTCCCGAGGAGCATGGGGGCGACCACGAACAGGCCGACGGTGACGGTTGGCAGGAGCTGGGTCGCCTTGGTCTGGCCGAGCTTGAAGTACACCGGCGTCACGACGGACGCGACGGCGGAGCCGATCAAGCAGCAGACTGCGGTGGCGAAGGCCATGCCGGCGACCCTCTCCCCGCTGAACGCGAGGAGCTCGGAGAGGCCTCCCGGCAGCTCCACGGCGGACGCGAGCCCCATGACCGCAAGCGATGCGGCGAATCCGACCGCCGAGCCGATGAGGCCGAGCGTCGCGATGGCGGCGTAGCGGCTCAGGACGACGTCGCGCTTCGAGACGGGAAGGGTGAGGCGATAAGAGCCCCATCCGTTCTGATCGTCGTAGACGGAGGAGCCGATCGCACCCATCATGAGGCACATGCTGGCGAGGACGGCGGGGCGGCCGCGGGCCCGCCGCCGGAGAGCTCGCGCCTCCTCCTCACCCAGTCGCCCAGGGTGCTCCCCGCCATGCCGAGCTCTCGGGCGACCTCCCTGACGGGCCGCCCCGCCGCGATGACGTAGTCGGCCGTCTCGTCCCGGTAGTCCTTGGGGAACTACTCGTACTTGGTCCCAGGCTCGGCTCCCATGGCCACACCCTCCTACGGGGCAGGTTCCTCTGCCGTCCAAATTATCAGGTGTCCACGGTTTCGACAGGGCTCAAATGCAAACAGGCGCTGGTCGCGGGCGGCGTCGCCGCGGGCTGGCTCATCACGAGCCGGGGCGCTGCGGAATCGGACGGCGGGCAGGTGACCGACTCCCAGTCCGTCGGCGGCGGCCCCGACTCCGGGCAGATGCCGCCCGACGCCAAGCAGGTGCCCGAGGACCAGCTCCAGGGCGGCGGGGAGGTGACGTTCTCGAGCTAGGGCGTCCAGTTGAAAAAACGGGCCCCATGGCAACCGTGTTGCCATGGGGCCTTTCTAAAAAGGACCCAAGCATTCAATCTGAAGCGTCAGTATCTTGAGTAACCATTATGAAACTGAGTGTGGGCAACTCAGAATCTCTATCCCATTCAAATTGAGCCATGAGTTTTCTTCAGTAGCTTTCGCTCTAAAAGCACCAAGCCAATCGCTTCGCCAATTTCAGAATACTCAAGGGATGTCGCCACAGTATCGGTTAACGCTGATTCCGGGAAGAGACCCGATTCCATTATTAAAGATAAGCATAGTAACGTTAATAGCATTAATGCGTGCGCGTAGTTGTACTGAGCCTTTGGCATCGAATCCGAGAGACGATTCTCTATAATGAAATTATCTCCATAGCTAACTAAATATCCGCTGCCCACTACCGCTGGAAAAGCAAATGACCATACTGGGATTCCAGTGTGACTAGTATTTATGATTATCAGAAGATACATTATTGTTATAAAGCAGTAGCCAGATTGCCAGATTGCCCATGCGATTGGATGGACTCCTATCTTAGTCTCTCGCTGTTCGCGAATTTGAAACTTCGATGGCAACCATACGGGAACAAAATAAAGAGATGCTGAAACAAATAGGCCGAAAAATGGTCTCAGAATCGAAAGGGGACATGAAAATGAAGCCATTAACGCAAAGACTACTGCCGACAGGAACAATGCCCGAAATAATCTATCGTTCATCTTCTCTTTAATAAACTTTTTAATAACATACATGGATGAAGAACTCCTTCTACACTAACAGCGGTCTTCCATGTAAAAAGAAGTCAGCAACCCCTAAGATACGAATCCCGTCAATCTCCCTTGGATAACTCCCCCGGGCAGCAATAACGAATTTCGGATATGCATCCCGTATGGCACGCAGCGGCTTGAGCTCACGCTCCATGGTCGCCGAGTCAGTCATATCCTCGGTTACCTGAATGTACGCACGCCCGTCTGACCTCGACGCTACAAAGTCCACCTCACCTGAGCGCAGCTTTCCAACGCTCACCTCAAAGCCCTCGTAGCGAAGTTGCAAATAGACCATGTTCTCAAAAACACGCCCCTGATCGGAATCACGGTAGCCCTGCAGATAGTTGCGGATTCCCGTGTCCACGATGTAACGCTTTCCACCCGTCTTCAGGAGATCCTTGCCCTTGATGTCATAGCGCCGAACAGGATAGAAGAGATACGCCTCATCAAGCGCCCCCATGTATGCGTCAACAGTACCGTTTGCAGCCTCGACGCCGTCAGCCCGCAACGCTCCGGCAATACTGTTGACAGAATTCTCGTTACCGATATTGTCTGCAAGGAAGCGGCATGTCCGCTCCAGCAAATCAGGGCTTGTGAGCTGCCTGCGGCCACGCCTGCGATCGCGCTCGAGAATATCCCGGATGACGACCGTCTCGTACAGTGACCTGCAATAGGCCTTATGAACCGCCCCGTCTAGCGTACCCAAGGATAGGTACGGCAGCCCGCCGTAGCGACGATAATGATCAAAAAGGCCAACCGCCGTGCTAAGCGAGCCATCCGGCAACTCGAAGACATCCATCCCAGCCGCAGCGCGAGAGGACAGTGACGCTCCCTGGAAATCGAGAAACTCCGAGAAGACGAGCGGCAGCATCTCGACCTCCACATAACGCCCCGAGAGCAGCGTGGCAAGCTCGCTCGACAGCAGATAGGCGTTGGACCCCGTGATATACATATCGCAATCAAGGTCAACGTGCAGGGAATTAATCGCGCGCTCCCAACCCTCGATCTCTTGGAGCTCGTCAAAAAAGAGATAGGGATGGACGATTCCCTCTGTCCGTTTGCGAACAAGCTGGTAAAGCCCGCGATAATCCAAGCCATCAAACTCCATGGACTCCATCTTGAACGTGAGAAGTCGCTCCCGGGAAACGCCCTCCCTTGCCAGATGCTCGCGCATCATGTCCAGAAGGGTCGACTTCCCGCAACGACGAACCCCCGTAACGACCTTGACGAGGTCTCGATCCCGAAAGGCGAGAAGCTGGTCAAGGTACTTTTGACGGATAATCATCACGCCTCCATGTGAAAGATCTTCATCTAATGCATATTTTTAACATTGTAATCTAGAAGCTCTCAGAATCGAGGGAGATGCGGCGCGATTCATTTTCCGGCTCCTTCCTCGACGCAGCTTATGACCTCCACTTGCAACTGTATCCCCCACCCACGCTGGTGTGGTGGCACCAGAACCGAGACCGAGACTGCCATCTGGAGATGGCAACCGACTGGCGCGCGGCGTCGGGGCGCACGGGCGGTGGTTCCATGGGTGGCGTCGAACGGACGAGTCGGTGGGCGCGGAGCGCCCGCCCGAAGGGAGGTGCCGCGCATGGCTGCGGCGGAGGTGAGGGCCGAGGGCGTCAAGCGCTGGGCCGACACGGGCGAGGAGCGCGTCCCG
>CAJJRZ010000042.1:0-12198 GCA_905194345.1 Coriobacteriaceae bacterium | reverse complement strand
AGCCGGAGAGCACTTAATGTGCTCTCCGTGCGAGCAGGACTGCCCGAGCAGGCGACCTTATGCCCCGCCCCTCGGGACGACGAGCCACGTAAAGGAGCAGCCATGGCAGGCAAGCCGCAAACACTAGCTACGACCTCGGCATTCGAGATCTTGGGCCCCGTCATGGTCGGCCCCAGCTCATCGCACACCGCCGGCGCCCTGCGCTGCGCACAAGTTGCCGCCAGCCTGCTGGAAGGCCGCATCACCAAAGTCACCTTTGGCCTGTGGAACTCCTTCGCCCACACCTACCGCGGCCACGGTACCGACCGCGCTCTCGTCGCGGGCATTCTGGGCCTCGACACCGATGACGAGAATATCAAGCAGGCCTTTGACCTCGCACGTGAGCAGGGCCTCGAATATCACTTTGACATCAAGGGCGACGACGCCTCCATCCACCCCAACACCGTCGACATCGATATGGTCGACGCCACGGGCGCCACGGCGCAGGTCCGCGGCGAGAGCTTGGGCGGCGGCAAGATGCGCATCAGCCGCATTAACGGCGTCGGCGTCGACATCTCGGGCATGTATTCCACGCTCTTCGTGGCGCACCAGGACGTCCCCGGCGTGCTCGCAGCGCTCACCAACCTGCTCGCCTACGCCCATGTGAACATCGCCTTCTGCCGCACCTACCGCACCGAAGTGGGCGGCCAGGCCTACTCCGTCTTTGAGACCGACGGCGCCCCCGACGACACCGTCGTCCCCATGCTCCGCAAGCTCGACAATGTCGATTACGCGACCTTTATCGAGCTCCCCGGTTCTGCCTCGTCGCTCTCCCCCGGCGTCTCGGCAAAGGAAATCTTCGACGACGGCGAGCAGCTGCTCGATGCGTGCGAGGAACTGGGGCTCAACATCGGCGCCGTCATGGCCGTGCGCGAGGCACGTCTGACCGGCGAGGCACACGCTATCGCCGCCATGCGCCGCGTACTCGACGTCATGCGCGAAGAGACCACAGCCCCCATTTCCAATCCACAGCGCTCGCTCGGCGGCCTCATCGGCGGCGAGGCAAAGCTTGTCGATGCCACCAGCCGAAACGATCTGAGCATAAGCCTGATGGGCGCCGTCCAGACCGACGCCGTGGCCCGCGCCATGGCCGTGCTCGAGCGCTCCGCCACCATGGGCGTGATCGTCGCAGCTCCGACGGCAGGATCCGCGGGTGTTGTGCCCGGCTGCGTGCTGGCGCTCGCAGACCATTTGCAGCTGGACGACGAGCAGGTCATGGACGCGCTCTACTGCGCAGCCGCCATCGGCCTCAACCTCACCACGAGCGCCTGCGTCGCCGGTGCCGAGGGCGGCTGCCAGGCTGAGGTAGGAAGTGCGGCCGCCATGGCAGCCGCCGCGCTGGTGCAGATGCTCGGCGGCACGCCCGGGCAGGCGCTCGACGCCAGTTCCATCGCGCTGAGTAACTTGCTGGGCCTCGTTTGTGACCCCGTCGGTGGCCTCGTGGAGGTACCCTGCCAAAACCGCAACGCCATCGGCGTGGCAGCCGCCTTTAGCTCGGCGCAGCTTGCACTTGCCGGTATCAAGAGCCTGGTGCCGTTTGACCAGATGGCGCACGTCATGCTCTCCGTGGGCCACGCGTTGCCGGCCACGCTGCGCGAGACGGCAAAGGGTGGCATCGCGCAGGCTCCGGCCGCACTTTCGGCCTGTGCAAAATGCGGTGTGTGCGGATAGCGACAAAGAAAGACTCGAAGGTGGGACAAATGTCCCACCTCTTTTGAATGCCACCGTTTCCATACCACAAACAACTAGGTAATCGCTATAATGCAAGCCCAGTAAAAACACGATGAGCCGCAAGGCGAAATTCGAAGGATATGCATACGATGTCGCAAAACGATCGAACTCAACTGATTCCCGATCCGCAGCAGCCGAGCAGGCACACCGGCGGCGTTCAATCGCCGCGTCCTATCGCGCCGAGCCGCGGTCAGCAGCGAGGTGCGGCAAACGTTTCCCAACGTCCGAACAAGCAGCATCAGCAGCGCCAGGCAAATGGCAATACGCCCAAGCAGCCCCCCAAGCACGGTCGAGGCGATCGCGACCCCGCGCGCAAACCCGCCGAGAACAATAAGTCGGGCAAAAAGACGACGCTCTTTGTCGTCCTGGGTCTTATCGTCATTGTCTATATCGTAGGCGTCGTAGCGTTTTCCCAGCTAGCCTACCCCAACACCACCATCGCCGGCGTCGACGTCTCGTTCTCCAACGCTTCGTCTGCCGCCACCAAGGTCAACTCGGCATGGAAGCACTATAAGCTCACCGTGACAGGCGATGACTTTAGCTGGACGTATCAGCCCGAGTCCGATGAGCCCATCGTCGACGGCGAAGCTGCCGCAAAAGAGATCATCAGCCACAACGAAGCCTTTGTATGGCCGGTCCGCCTTGTGGAATCCTTAAGCGGAAAGACCAAAACAACCGCTACCTCCAACGAAGTCGATCTTGATCAAGACGTCGACCTGTCCATGCTCTCCGACACTTTTGACCAAAAGAAGTTTGAGAAGGATCTGGGCGCCGCCATCGACGAGTTTAACGAGGGGCGCTCGGGCACGTTCGAGGCCAATAGCTCCTATGACGAGCAGGCCGGCAAGTTTACCGTCGAGAAGGCGCGCTCCAACGAAAAACTCAACCGCGAGCATGTCATTAAGTATGCCGAGCTCGAGCTTGCCTCGCTGGCCGAGACCGTAGATCTTTCCAAGCTCGGCAACGATGCCTATGAGCCGCTCAATGGAACGCTGACCGATGATCAGATTCAGGCCGCATGCGATGCCGCCAATAACTTCTTGGGCGTCAACGTGACCCTCAAGCTTAACGGCGAAGATGCCGGCAAGGTTGATGGCGGCTCCGTATTGCAGTGGATCAGCTTTGCCGATCCGGCCAACCCCACGCTCGATACGTCGCAGATCAGCAGCTGGGCAGCCGAGCTCGCCAACGGCTTTAATACCGTGGGCTCCACTCGCTGGTGGACGCGCGCCGATGGCAAGCAGTGTGCCGTCGAAGGCGGTGACTTTGGTTGGTCCATTGACAGCAGCTCGCTCGCCAAGCAGGTCGAGGACGCCATTAACAACAAGCAGACCGGCGAAATCGAGATCAAGTACTCCCAGAAGGCCGACACCTTTACCGCAAAGGGAGAGCCCGACTGGAAGGCGTATATCGACGTCGATCTGTCCGAGCAGCACGCGCGCTACTATGACGAGAACGGTAATATCGTTTGGGAGGCCAACTTTATTTCTGGCAAGCCGGGAGAGGACGCCACCCCCGAGGGCGTATGGCAGATCAACAGCAACAATGGCGCCAGCAAGCTTATCGGTGCCAAGGACCCCGAGACCGGCAAGCCCAAATACGAGAGCCCGGTCAGCTATTGGATGCCGTTCGAGGGCAATATGGTCGGATTCCACGACGCCACCTGGCAAAACGACAAGAGCTTCGATAATGCCGAGTCCTATAAGTGGTGCGGCAGCCATGGTTGCATCAACCTGCGCCTGGCCGATGCAAAGGCACTTCACGACTGCATCAAAGTCGGCCTGTGCGTGGTTGTCCACTCGTAGTGCAACGCGCGCATTCCCACAACGTGGAGCTGCTGCGACCAATCTAACAGTTCCGAAAGAATCCGCCATATGCGCCCGCCTTACGCGACGGGCGCATATACTTATTGAGGAAATTTCTATAAAGGAGACGCTATGCCGAATGTCCCCACCATCACCCCAGGCCCGGATGATGCCGAGTACACGCCCGAAGGTGCCACCGAAACAATTCCTTTGATTACAAACGTACATGCCGAAAAGCAGAGCGGACGCACGAACGATACCGCCGAGATTTCCGATGAAGAAGCGTATGCCAAGCTCAAGGCAAAGCGTGCCGAGCGTCGGCGCAAAAAGCTCATCCGACGCGGTATCGCCGTCGGTGTCGTTGTTGCCATCGCGCTCATTGCCATTGTCGCAACCCTGGTTATCAATGCGCAACCACAGGGCGCTAGCGAGCCGGTAACCGACATGGTGACCGAGGGCACGTTTAGCACAACGGTCGAGGCGAAAGGCCAGCTCAAACCCATTTCATCCTCAGTGGTCTCCCCTTCTGTCGACGGCACGGTCGATTCGATCAACGTGCAGGCGGGCCAATCCGTCAACGAGGGCGACGTGCTCATGACCATTAAAAACGACGAGCTCGATCGTAACGTTGCCGAGGCGCAGCGTGCAGTTGCAGCCGCTCAGGAAGACCTCGCCAACGCGCAGAAAGCCGTCGCTTCCGCACAGGCCACCCCAACGACAGACGTCGATAGAGCTTCCGCCGCAGCGGCAGGCGCCTCCGCTGGGTCTGCCGACACGAACGCCGTATCGGCCGCTCAGCGCAGTCTCGCATCGGCCCAGGCAAACCTCGATCAGGCGAACGCCAAGGCCGCCAGCCGAACGGTCACGGCCCCCAGCTCGGGCAGCATCGTGGAGCTCAACGCCAAGGTGGGCGCTACGGTAACAGGCGGCATGATCATGGGTGAAAGCGACACGAGCGGCGGCAAGCAGTGCATGCAAATCGCCGACCTGTCCAAGATGAAGGTGACGGTTCAGGTGGGCGAAAAGGATATCGCCAAAATTGCCGTGGGCCAAAGCGCCAACGTGACCTATCCCGCGTTTCCCGATATCGTGAGCCAGGGCACCGTCACGGCTATCGCCTCGGTGGCAAACTCTGACTCCGGCTCCGGTAGCGGCGGCAGCGTGACCTTTAACGTCGACATCCTCATCGAAGCACCCGACAGTCGCCTTAAGCCGGGTATGACTGCCGAGGTCTCGGTAGTGACCGAGAAGCTCGACGACGTGGTTATGGTGCCGACCATGGCGCTGATGACCGAAGATGGCGAGCACTATTACGTCAATCTGGCCACCGATTCGGAAGGCAAGAAGACGCGCCGCGTGAAGGTGACCGTCGTGACGCAAAACGACAACGAGGCTGTAGTCGGTAAGACGCAGGTCAAGCGCGACGACCAGGGCAACGAGATCAACCCAGACGTCCCGGTTACCAAGTTACGCGACGGCGACACCATCGTGACGGATACCGGCACAGGCATGACGGCAGACGGCGGCGACAACATGCCTGCCGACGAGGGCAAGTAATGCGTCCCGTCATCGACATCCGCAACGTGCACCGCATCTTTGAGAGCGAGGCCGGTTGCGCCCACATCCTGCATAACGTAAGCCTGGCAGTAGATCCCGGTGAGTTCGTCGCCATCACCGGCCCCTCGGGCTCGGGCAAGTCGACACTCATGAACATCCTGGGCTGCCTGGACAAACCGACGGCGGGCGATTACTTCCTGCAAGGGCTCAACGTCGCCGAGCTCGACGATGATGAGCTCACCGAGGTGCGCGCGCTGAGCATCGGCTTTGTCTTTCAGAGTTTTAACTTGCTGCCGCGTCTGACGGTGATCGAAAACGTCATGCTGCCGCTATCCTACACCAATGTGCCGCGTAGCCAGCGCGAGATGCGCGCCGTGCACGCGCTACAAGCCGTCACACTGCCGGTCGACCATTGGGACCACCGCATATCGGAACTCTCGGGCGGACAGATGCAGCGCGTCGCCATCGCGCGCGCCCTCGTCAACGACCCGCCCATCATTTTGGCCGACGAGCCAACGGGAAATCTAGACTCGACAACCGGGGCACTCGTCATGGAAACCTTCCACAAGCTCCAGAAACGCGGCAAGACCATCGTACTCATCACGCATGACCCCGGCATCGCCGCCGAGGCCGATCGAGCCGTAACCATCCGTGACGGGCGAATCCATGACGGCGCATATGTCGCGCATACACCGAATACGTTACGCGGGGCCGTCAAAAACCTGCCCGCGATTTCTGCAACCACCAATCAGCCGAAAGGAGCGAAGGCATGAGCACCCGCGATCTTGTCCAAGAAGCCCTTCACTCGCTCGAGGCCAACAAGGGACGCAGTCTGCTCACCATCCTTGGCATCGTCATTGGCATCGCCTCGGTCATCGCCATGACTTCGCTCATCGGCGGCATCCAAAACAGCCTGGTCAACAGCCTGGGCCTCAATGCAGCCCGCATGATAGAGATCTATTCGTCCCAAGAACTCACCGATTCGGATGTGGAAAAGCTTCGCAAACTGGTGCCGCAGATTGAGCAGATCGGCATCGTCGATAGCGCCTATTCCGAGTACAAGGTCGGGGATAAAAGCTATACCGTCATGGCACACGGCGTCGATAGCGACATGCTCGATGCCGTGGGCGCCAGCAAGCTCGTTGCGGGACGTGTCTATTCACAGGCAGAGTCTCAATCAGGCTCGCGCGTGGCACTCATCAGCCGCGGCGGCGCCGATCAGCTTTACGGCAACGAACAGGACGCACTGGGGAAAACCATCAAGGTGTCTAACGGCGAGGTGCAGATTGTAGGCGTGATTGATGGCGGCAGCGACTCCATGGGCTCGCTCACGCTGTATATGCCACGCGAAACCATCTCCGGCCTGTTTGGCGACGAGAATCCTTCATTTCCCAGCGTGACGGCACTTGCCGCCGAGGGCACAGACATGGACGAGCTCTGCAAGACCATCGAGTCTAAGGTGCGCGCGATGAAGGGCATCTCGGAGGATGATGAGTACGACAGCGTATCGGCGACCTCCATGAAAAGCGCCATCGATGCACTCAACTCGTTTATGGGCGCCTTCTCGCTCATCATGGGCGCTGTCGCCAGTATCTCACTGCTTGTCGGCGGAATCGGCATTATGAATATGATGCTTACCAACGTGACTGAGCGCATCCGCGAGATCGGTATTCGCCGTGCCTTGGGCGCCAGTCGCCGCGATATCACCGCGCAGTTTTTGGCCGAGTCCTCGGCGCTGTGCGTCACCGGTGGCCTGCTGGGTGTCCTGATTGGCTATCTGCTGGCCTGGGGCCTCGCGATGTTTGCCGCAGGATCAGGGGTTCTCAACGAGCTCGGTGCCAGTGGGGAGATCACACCGAGCTTTTCAATCGCCACGGTGCTGCTGGCCTTCGGCGTCTCCGTCGGCATCGGCGTAATCTTTGGCTTCTACCCCGCTCGCCGCGCGGCAAAGCTCAACCCGGTGGAGTGCCTACGCTACCAGTAAGCCACCACCAGCTACCGGTAAGCCACCACCAACAAGTTGCGGTGAATTAGGGACTGAATATGCTATCTAGCAGCAAAAACAGACACTATTTCACCGCAACTTATTGAAGGGCTGTTTGCGCCAGTTCTGGGCGTCGTCCTCGAGCTATTGATGGATGACGGGCTTGTACGGGTCAAGCTTGCTCGGGACGCTCCTCCTCGCGGGCGGGAGGGCGCGCAGGCGCGGCAAGCGCCTAGCGCGCGAACTCCCGTAAGAGCGCGTCTTCCACTTCCCGAAGCGAAAGGGCCCCGCTTCCCTCGGCGGGACGGGTGACCACGATGCAGTGCGCTCCCACGTCGCGCGCGGAGGCGAGCTTCTCGGCCGTGCCGCCTACGGTTCCCGAGTCCTTGGTCACAAGCCACTGGGCGCCCACCTGCCGAAGCATCGCCTCGTTGAGCTCGCGGGTGAAGGGCCCCTGCATGCCGATGACGTGCGACGGCGAAAACCCCGCGTCGATGCACTTCGTTATAGCACTGGGCAGCGGGAGCACGCGCACGAAGAAGCGCTCCGCGAAATCGGCGACGCGCGTGTAGGGAGCAAGCTCCTTGCTCCCCGTCGTGAGAAGAGCGCGACCCGGGTTCTCGGAGAGAAAGCGCGCCGCGCAGGCGATCGACGCGACCGACACGATGCCTTTGGGCAGCGCCTCGACCGGGCGCGCAAGGCGCAGGCATCGTGCACCCACGGCGAGCGAAGCGGCCCGGATGTTGCCGCTTGCGAGCGTAGCGAAGGGGTGCGTGGCGTCGACAACGATGCGCGCGCCAGAAAGCTCGCACTCCATGTCGGCCTCGTCGAGCCTGCCCGCATGCACCTCGATGCCCGGAAGCTCGCCCAAAAGCTCGCCTCCGTACTCGGTTGCCGCGTAGGCACGGGCGGGGATGCCCGCCCCGCTCGCCCATTCGCACAGAAGGCGGCCCTCGGTGGTGCCGGCGAAGATGCGCAGCGCCGGCGCGGATGCGGGCGCCGTCACTTCGGGCCGCCTGTGCGCGTGATCTGGTAGAGCAGCGCGTTCATAATGGCGGCCGCCACGGTCGAGCCGCCCTTGCGACCCCTCGCGACGATGGCCGGCACGCGTCGCGCGAGTAGCTCCTCTTTCGCCTCGACCACGTTCACAAACCCGACCGGCACCCCAACGACGAGCGCGGGCGCGATCTTCCCCGCGTCCATGAGCTCGGCGAGGCGCAGAAGTGCTGTGGGAGCGTTGCCGACGGCCACGATGAGCGGACCCTCGATGCCGCAAGCTTTGTCCATGCTCGCAACGGCGCGAGTCGTGCCCGCGGCACGCGCAGCCGCGGCGACATCAGGGTCGGCCATGTAGCACACGGCCTTGCAGCCGAGCTTCGCGAGCGCGGGCTTGCTTATGCCTGCAAGCGCCATGTTCGTGTCGGTGAGCACCGTGGCCCCTGCGCGCAGTGCGTCGAGCGCACAGTGCGCGGCGTCATGGGTGAACACGAGAGAATCGGCGTACGAGAAGTCGGCAGTGGTGTGGATGACGCGCTTCACGACGGGCTCTTCGAGCGGCGGGAACGTGCGGCCGCCGAGCTCTTCGGTGATGATCTCGAAGCTGCGCCGCTCGATGTCGCCGGGCGCCATCTCCTTGGAATCCATCTAGTACTCCACTCCTTCCCTTGCACATATCCCCTGCTCGTAGGGATGTTTCTCGCACCGCATCTCGGTTATGTAGTCGGCCTTCTCCACGATCTTGCGGGAAGGCGCGCGCCCGGTGAGCGCTACTTCGACGCCGCGCGCGGACATATCGAGCGCGCGGTCCACGAGCGCCTCGTCGACAAGCCCCTTCGAAAGCGCGTCGAGTGCCTCGTCGAGCACGAGCAGTCCCTCTTGCGCGCCCTCGAGCTCGGCGAGCGCGGAAGCGAGGTTCCCATCGTGCAGCTCGCACGTCGCGGCAAGTTCTTCCGACGTCATCGACCAGGTAAACTTGTCCGACACCTTCCCCGCGAACACGGGCACGCCGAAATGCTCGGCGAGCAGGCGCACCTCCCCGCTTTCGCCGTCTTTCAGGAACTGCACGACGACGACGCGGCGGCCTGCAGCGAGCATGCGAAGGGCGAGGCCCATCGCCGCCGTGGTCTTGCCTTTGCCGTCGCCATGATACACGTGGATCATACGCCCTCCTCGATAATGCGGTAGACATACTCCATGTCGAGCGCCCCGCGCACGACGTCGGCCAGGCGGTCGAACTCGCGCGCACGGTGATCGGCCGCGGACGCCGCGCCCGCAGCACCCACGACGTTCTCGGGCAGGCCGCGCATGCGCGCGAGCGAGCGCGCGAGGGCGAGCGCCACCCCCGGTTCGTCGAACAGGCCGTGGAGATAGGTTCCGAACACGTTTCCGCAGGCCGCGCCTTCTGGTTTGCCGCCAATCGTGCCCGCAGGAGCGCAGGAGACGGTCGTTTCGCCGTCGTGAATCTCGTACCCGCGCGCCGTCATGCCGTTCCACACCGAGAACGCGCCTTGGGCGCCCGTGATGCGCAGTGCCGACTGGGCGAGGCGCTTTTCCTCCTTGAACACCGTACTTGCAGGGATGAGCCCGAGCCCGCGCGCGGTGCCAGCGCCTTCCCTGCCGTGCGGGTCGGAAAGCTCGTCTCCCAAAAGCTGGTAGCCTCCGCATATGCCGAGCACCGGCGTGCCCGCGCCCGAAAGCGCGCGTACACAGGCTCCGATGCCGCTAGCCGCAAGCCAGCGCGCGTCGTCGAGCGTGGTCTTCGAGCCGGGGAGCACCACCAGGTCGGGTCGGCCCAGATCGGTCGTCGAGGAAACGTAGCGCACGCCCACGCCGGGCACGCGCGAAAGCGGGTCGAAGTCGGTGAAGTTCGAAAGATGCGG
The DNA here is from genome assembly GCA_905194345.1 of Coriobacteriaceae bacterium. GTDB lineage: Bacteria > Actinomycetota > Coriobacteriia > Coriobacteriales > Coriobacteriaceae > Collinsella. Next base: position 2,203 of record CAJJRZ010000042.1, on the reverse strand, counting down.
AAGACGCACGACGGCGACGTCGATGACGCCGCGCGCCTCGCGGGCAGATAGGCGCGGCGCGAGCGAGTCCTCGTCGTCCAGGTCGAGCGTAAGATACGGCACGACCCCCACGACGGGAACCCCGCACATCTTCTCGAGCGGGGCCAAACCCGGGCGCAGGATTTCCACATCGCCGCGGAACTTGTTCACCACAAGCCCCCGCAAAAGCGCGCGGTCCTCGGGCGCAAGGAGCGCGACCGTGCCGTAGAGCTGGGCAAATACCCCGCCCGGGTCGATGTCGCCCGCAAGCAGCACGGGGGAGGACACGGCGCGCGCGAGCCCCATGTTGACGATGTCATTTTCGGCAAGGTTGATTTCGGCGGGGCTGCCGGCGCCCTCGATGACGATGACGTCGTTTTCCTCCGCGAGCGAATCGAACGCCTCCAAAATCTGCGGCATGAGCGCCTTCTTTCGCGCGAAGTAGTCCCTCGCAGCGAAGGCTCCCTGCGCCTTGCCGGCCACGATGAGCTGGCTTCGGTGGCCGCTTTCGGGCTTGAGCAGGATGGGGTTCATGCGCACGTCGGGCGCGATGCCGCACGCCTCGGCCTGCATGATCTGGGCGCGCCCCATCTCAAGCCCGTCGGCCGTGACACCGCTGTTGAGTGCCATGTTCTGGCTCTTGAAGGGAGTCACGCGAAGGCCGTCCTGCGAAAGCACGCGGCACAGCCCCGCCGCAAGCAGGCTCTTCCCCGCATTCGACATGGTGCCCTGGATCATGATGGGCTTGGCCCTACCCACGGGTATCGACCTCCTTCGCCAAGCCTCGGCCATCCGCGCCCGCCATAGCGCCGCCCCGTTCGTCGGGTTCGCCTTCGCCCGGTGCACCTTCCGCCCGAAGCGCGCGGCCGAACGCCATCGCAAGCCGGGCGTTCTCCTTGCGCGTGCGCACCGCGACGCGGCACCAGAAACGGGACAGTACCGAAAACGAGTCGCACGTGCGGACCAAAACCCCCTGATTATACAGGCGCTCGGGGATGTCTTTCGCCGGCGTGCGGACTAAAAGGAAGTTCGCATCCGACGGCACGACGGAAAGCCCGAGCGAGGAGAGCTCGTGGGAAAGCCACGCTCGCTCGCCCGCCAATACATCGCGCGTGCGCGAGACGTATTCAATGTCTTCCAGGGCGGCGATGCCCGCGGCCTCGGCGACCGAGGAGACGGGCCACGCCTGCCCCGCCCGGCGAATCCCCTCGATGAGTTGGGCGTTTCCGCTGATCAGATATCCCAACCGCAACCCCGCCATTCCGTAGAGCTTGGTGAACGCGGAGAGCACGGCCACATGGCGCGAACACGCGGCGCGTGCGGCCACGCTCCTTTCGCGGGCGTCGGGCGCAAATCCGAGGAAGCACTCGTCCACGACGAGCAGCGCGCCCACCTGCTCGCAGCGGCAAGCCGCGGCCTCGATCACGCTGGGGTCGACGAGGCGCCCCGTCGGGTTGTTCGGATTGCAGAGGTACGCCACGTCTCCCGGCCCCTCGATCGCGCGGGCGAAGGAGGCGGGCACGTCGAAGTCGTCCGCTTCGGAGAGCGGGAACTCCTGCACGCATGCGCCGTAGTACGATGCCGCCTCCGAATATTCAGAGAACGTCGGCGCGCACACGACGATGTGTTTCGGGCGCACCGCCGCGGCGAGCCGCCAGATGATGTCGGAGGCGCCCGCGCCGCAGACGATAGTATCTTCGGGAATGCCCTGGGCACGCGCTAGGGCGCGAACGAGGGCGAGGCTTTCCCTATCGGGGTAGGCGTCGATTCGAGAAAGCGCCTTGCAAGCTGCGGCGACGGCGCGCGGCGAGGGGCCTGCCGGATTCACGTTCACCGAGAAGTCAATGAGGTCGGAGGCGCCCCCTTCGCAAGCGATGCCGAGCGATTGCCAGCTGCCCCCATGCGCACGGGCGCGCAGGATTCCCCCGGCAGCCCGGGGCGCGGCGTGGTCTTTCCTCATGCCATCGCCCCCACGGCGAGCACGACCGCCGCGCGCGCGGCGCCGAAGACGACGAGCGCGCATACGGACGCGGCGAGCATGAGCCTTGTCGCCCGGGCGATGTCGCCCCACTCGATTTCACGGGACGCGTCGCCTATCGTCGGTTTCTCAACGAGCTTGCCGAAATACACCGTGGGTCCTGCCAGGCGCAGCCCGAGCGCGCCCGCGCACGCCGACTCGGTCTGC
>CAJJRZ010000041.1:0-13401 GCA_905194345.1 Coriobacteriaceae bacterium | reverse complement strand
ATGAAGTAGTCCTTATGGCCGATGAGGGACCGTAGGTCGAGATAGGGCTGCGAGGTCGGCTCGCGCAGCATGAAGTCGATGTATCGCGCATAGTATGCCCATTGCTGCTCGAGGCTGGGGTAGAGGTGGTAGAAGCCGTCGAAAAGGCTCTTGAAGCCAAAGGTTTGCTGCCAGTCCGCCATTCCTGCGCGCGCCATGCCCGCGCGGTTGTAATGGTTGAACCCGGCGGCGCTCGACATGCCCGAGCCGATGCCGACGATGATGGCGTCGGCATCGTCGATAAGGCTTCGAAGCCTACGCGCTTCTCTTTCTAGGGGTGGCATCGGGCGATCTCCTCGAAAGCCGGGGCCATATCGCCGTCAACGAGAATCGTCTCGCACGAAGCGTCGGGCGTCATGGCCTGGCCGTAGTTGAACACGATGTAGGTGGCGTGCTCGCAGGCGTTCGCGATCTGGGCGAGCATGCGCTTTATGACGCCGTTGTGCAGTCCCACGCCAAGTTCGAGGATGGCGACCCTGCCGTTGCGATGGGCTTGCACAAGACGCGCGAGCTCGTCGAGCTGGGCCATGGCGAGGGCGTCTGGATGGGCGAGGCGCCGCTCGTCAACCGACGTGCGCGTGCTCCCCTCAGTCTCGAGCACGCGCTCCTCGTCGAACCCGGCGCGCGCGAAGTGCCCGTCGATGTTGCATGTGACCACGAAGGTGTCGGCGTGCTCCGTAAGACGCCGCAGCCCGTTCATGAGCGAGCCGGGCTCATATTCGAGATACTCCTTTTGATGGAACCGCTCGGCCCATCGGCGTCGCACGCTGGCATCCGGGGAAGCGAGCCCCTGCAGTATGCAGCCGATGCCGTCTGCCTGGGCGAGGTCCCCGTACGCCTCTTGGAAATGAGCATCGGCGCAGAAAAGGTTGAGCCCCTCCGCCATGTCGAGTCCGTTGCTAGCGCCGATGATGACAAGATCCGCTTCGGCTAGCGCCCTGCCTATGCGAACTGCTTTCGCCGTCTCCATGCGCTACCTCCCCAGCGTCTTGCGCACGTCGGCGAGCACGTCGGCGATGTCGGCGCGAACGGCGAGCCCCCGATCCTCGATCGCGCGGGGGAGAAACTGCGTCTTGTTGTTTACGGCGATGTAGCTGGCCTGCGGTAACTGCGCCGTGAGGGCCCAGAACGGCTCCTGGATAAACGCGGGCGTCATGCGGCCCACACCCAGCTCGAGGAAGAGGATCCTCTGCCGTGCGTGCGCGTCGAGCCATTCGGACACCTTGCGGTACTGCTCCTCGTAGAGTTCGCCCTGCAGGAAGTTGCCGTAGCCGCGAACCCAGGGGAACGCCTCTGCCCCGCAGTGCGGGCAGCGCGGCACGAGCTCTGTCGGAACCTCAAGGCCGTCTCCCATGGCCTCTACCATGTTGGAGACCGGCTCGACCGTATCCCACACCGCGTCGGTGCAACAGCGGGAGCACTGAAAGAAGCGGTGGTCGCCTTGGATCTCTGCCACTTTCTCCCAGGGATAGAGCTTCACAAACTGCGTGTCCTGGTTGGTGGTGAGCACGAAGAAATCCTTCTCGGCGAGAATGGCGTCGAGGTCCTTGTAGGGCTTGCGCAGCGGGGCGTTGAGCGTGGTGTCGAGGAAGGTGGCGAGGTATCCCCAGCGCGCCTCGGCGGTGGGCCAGCGGTAGAACGACCCCTCGAAAGCGCCCTTGAAACCGTAACGCTCGGCGAATTTGCCGAAATGCTTGCGATAGGTCGCGTTGTCCTCGTAGTAGAAGTCGCCGCCGCCCGCCGCGGAGAGCCCGGAGGCCCCGCCCACCAGCACGCAATCGGCTTCTTCGATCATACGGGCGAAGTCCTCGATTTGCTGGTCGTAGGGCTCGGGCTCGCGGTCACTCAGCTCATAGGGCGTGCTGCCGCTGCGGTAGGCGGCATGAAGGGAAAACGATCGGTTGGTGAGCTCGATAACGAGCTGCTCGTACAGGGTCACTGGATACCTTCTTTCAGCTATTATAAACACGTGTCTATAAAAAGTATCCATGTCGATTTGCTTAAGAGCAATGAACAGCTTCGGCTTGCTGTCGATAAACGAGCGTTTGCCGGGCATTGTCGAGCGTTGCAATTGGAGGGGTAATGGAAGCGGGGAAGATCGATCGTCGCCGACGCTATACACTCTCGGTCATACGGGAGGCGTTCTTCGCGCTGCTGGCCGAGGTCGGCTTCGCGAAGATGACGGTAGCGGATATTTGCCGCCGCGCCGATATCAACCGTGGCACGTTCTATCTGCACTACGAGGACAAGTTCGCCCTGCTCGACGCGCTTATCGACGAGGCCTTGGCGGCGGTGCCGCCGCTCGAGGGAACGGAGGCGGGTGCCCTCTGCCAGCGTCCGCCGGCAAACGATGACTATTATCTGCTCTACTCGGATGACGACGCGTACGCCCGGGTGGCACAGCGCGTCGTCGAGCGCGGAGCGGAGCAGATGGTTCCCTGGGTCATGGAGAAAACAGGGCTTTCACGCGAAGACGCCTTCCTGCTCTTCGTCCACAACGTCCAGGGCGATCTGGCCGTCAACCGCCTGCTCGGTTGGAGGCGAGGGCCCGAGTTTGCTCACGCTCAGGAGCTGCTCAGCGCCTATTCCGAAGGGGGCATGCGGGCGGTATCGGCTCGTCACGATCCTCGTAGCTCGTCTTGACCGCATGTCATTTCAGGTAGGTGGCGTTGCTATGGGCCCTCTTTGATTTTCGACGTTGTATAAGGCAATCGCAATCGTCTTGAGCTTCTTTAGGGAACTTGAACAAGAGATATGGCCTGCTGGCGATTGATTAACACCATTCGTTTTGGTTACAAGAAAGCATGCTGCGCGCCTGCAGCATGAGGGAGAGGGAATCCTATGAATATCGTTGTATTGAGCGGCAGCCCGCGCAAGGGCGCCAATACCGACACCATGGTCGAGGCGTTTGCCGAGACCGCGCGTGAGGGCGGTAATACGGTTGAGGTCGTTCGCGTTGCCAGCAAGAAGATCGCCGGCTGCTTGGGATGCCAGTACTGCTTCGCCCATGGGGGCGTCTGCGTGCAGAAGGATGACATGGCCAACGTGATCGAGTCGCTGAAAGATGCAGATATGGTCGTCTTTGCTTCGCCTATCTACTGGTTCGATATCACCGCGCAGGAAAAGGCCGCCATCGACCGTCTGTACGCTTTCGGTGCCACGGGATTCCCGTTCACCAAGACGGCCCTTCTGCTCGATAGCCACAGCCAGGGCGTCTATGACGCGGCGATCGCCATGTACAAATCAACCTGCGCTTACTGCAAGTGGGCAGACCAGGGCATTGTCACCATCAGCGGTATGACCGAGCGCGACAGCATGGCCTCTTCGTCCAAGCTGGAAGAGGTGCGAGAGCTCGCTCGCAAGCTCGCCTAAGGACAAGAAGAACGCATGGCAATCAGCGTTGGTGGAAATGCTTGCTATCCTTACCAAGAGATAGGGGCGCATTCCCTCAAGCGCCGTATAGAACAATTTTTAAACGCAGAAAAATAACTGAAAACAAATTAATCCGCGTTAAAATATTGTCAAACAGAAGTTCACGAGGGAAGGTTGCGTATGCGTCGCAAGGCAGACGAGCTACTTAGGGAATGGCGAGACAGAGCTGATAGAAAACCTTTGCTGGTCAAAGGCGTGCGCCAGTGTGGCAAGACCTATTTGCTCAGAACGTACGCCCAGGATCTTTTCGAATCGGTTGTCTACGTTAATCTTGAGAACGACCGGTCGGCGCGAGCGGATTTTTCGGGCGGTCTTGACCCTCATTCGATTGTGCGCGCGATCGAGGCTCGTACGGGACAGCGTATCGTGCCTGGCAAAACCTTACTGTTCATTGACGAGATCCAGGCATGCGAGGAAGCGCTCACTTCCCTTAAATACTTTTGCGAAGATGCTCCCGAGTATTACGTTGCGGCTGCTGGGTCGCTTCTTGGGGTTGCCATTAACCATCAGTCGTATTCGTTCCCCGTCGGAAAGATCGACTTGATCGAGATGACTCCACTCGATTTCGAGGAGTTTCTCTGGGCAATGGGGCACGATCAGCTGGTCGACGAGATACGCTCGTCATTCGAGTTAATGGGTCCTCTTGCGCCAAGCCTTCATGAAAAGGCGCTTAGGCTCTATCGACAGTATCTTGTTGTTGGCGGAATGCCCGAGGCGGTCCAAACGTATATCGATGATCAGTCAATCATTGATGTGGCCGAAAAGCATCGGATTATTCTCGACGGATACTCCGCCGACACCAATAAATATGCTGATGAACGCTTGAGCGCAAAGACGCGTGCGTGCTTCGATTCCATTCCACGGCAGCTTGCCAAAGAGAATCGCAAATTTCAGTACAAGGTAGTGCGAGCGGGGGGGGGCAATGCGTCTCTCTTTGGAGATGCTCTCGACTGGCTTGTATTGTCGGGTACGGTGGCGCGCTGCAGCCTAGTCGGGCAGATCGAAAGCCCTTTAGAGGCCTTCGTTAACCCTTCTGCTTTTAAAATCTATCAGGCGGATACAGGGCTGCTCGTCTCCAAGGCCGGTGCTCAACGCGCCGATATTCTTGCCGGCATCGGCGGCACATTCATGGGTGCACTTACCGAAAACTACGTTGCCCAACAGCTTTCAGCCATGGGCTATCCGCTGCATTATTGGGCGCGAGATAATCGTGCGGAAATCGACTTTGTAGTAGAGAAGCAGGGATGCTTGTCTGCGATTGAAGTCAAGGCGGGAGAGAACACAAGATCTCGAAGCCTGTCCTCACTTAAAAAGACCCATCCGGGCGTACGCCCTATCAGGCTATCGACTAAGCCCTTTGGAATGAATGATGGGCTTATGTCTGTTCCACTTTATGCGGCATTTTGTCTATAGGGATGATGCTGGTGTAATGCATGGGGCTCGGGGCGCAGCGTTACTGCGCCCCGAGCCCCGCTGCTTTGTAAAACCATGACGGTTTAGTCACCGTTGTTTTAGTCAAACAAACTCGGCATGTCGTTTTCCTTCATGAGGGCACCGGCAGAGGGCAGACTCTGCGCAGTGAACTTTTCGGCCGAGACGCCGGCGCCAAGGATTTCCTCGGTCGTGCCGACGGTGGTGACCGAGCGGCCCTTCTTGGCCGTAAAGGCCTGGACGCCCTGCGTGTTGGTGGTCGTCTTGGTCTTGAGCAGCGACGTGTTGAAGTTCATCAGACGGTAGTCGCTCGAGACCAGCGCGAGGTCACGGTCCTCCTTGAGCACCTGCGCATACAGCAGTTTACTGCCGCCGTAGATGGCGTTCTTAAGGCGCTTGCGGTTGGTCTTGGTGACGTATCCAGAAAGCGCGACGCGGACCACGCGGCCGTTCTCAAAGACGAACAGCACGTCGGCCTTATAGTCCTCGGGGTCGATGATCCAAATCACGCTCTCGTCGGGTTCCATTTCAAGATCGGTCGGCAGGTACGAGCCCAGCTGGGCCGACTTGGTGTCCTCAAACGCCGCAACCTTGCACTTGTATACCTGGCTCTTGTTGGTAAACACGAGCAGTTCGTGCGTGTTGGCGGACGGGAACTCGATAAAGGGCTTGTCGCCGTCCTTGTACTTGAGCGTGGTCGCCTTCTTGAGCACGCGGTCCGTCATCTTCTTAAGGTAGCCATCGCGCGAGAGCATGATGGTGACCGGGTACTCCTCGACCTCGGGCTCCAGGCTTACCTCGATAACCTCATGGGGCTCGATCCTGCCCGTGCGGCGCGGCATCACGTACTTCTTGTTGACTGCGGCCAGCTCGTCGCTGATGACCTTCTTGATGTTGTCTTCGCTCGAGAGGATCTCCTCGAGCTCGGCAATCTCACCTTCGAGCTTGGCGATGTCCTTGGTGCGGTTGAGGATGTATTCCTCGTTGATGTTGCGGAGCTTGAGCTCGGCAACAAACTCGGCCTGGGTCTCATCGATGTCGAAACCCTTCATAAGGTTTGGCACGACCTCGGCCTCGAGCTTAGTGCCGCGGATGATGGCGATGGCCTTGTCGATGTCGAGCAGAATTGCCTCAAGGCCGTGCAGAAGGTGCAGACGCTCGGACTTTTTGTCCAGGTCAAAGTTAATGCGGCGACGCGTGGACTCAATACGCCACTTGACCCACTCGTGCAGAATCTGGCGCACGCCCATAACACGGGGATAGCCGTCGACGAGCACGTTGAAGTTGCACGAGAACGAATCCTGTAGCGTGGTCGAGCGATAGAGCTTGGCCATGAGCTTGTCGGGGTCGACACCGCGCTTAAGATCGATGGCGATACGCAGACCCGAGAGGTCGGTCTCGTCACGGATGTCGGCGATCTCTTTGACCTTGCCCTCTTTGGAGAGCTTGACGATGCGCTCGATGATGACATCGGTCTTGGTGGTGTAGGGGATCTCGTAGACCTCGATGATGCGCTCTTCGGGAATCCAACGCCAGCGGGAGCGGATTTGGAAGCTGCCAAGGCCGGTCTCGACGATCTTTTCCATCTCCTCGCGGCGGTAGATAATCTCGCCGCCGGTCGAGAAGTCGGGCATGGGCATGTACTCGAGTAGGTCGCAGTCGGGGTCCTGCAGGTAGTGCATGGTGGCGGTGCAGACCTCGTTGAGGTTGAAGCCGCAGATGTCGGACGCCATGGCGACGCCGATGCCCTTGTTGGCCGAGACGAGGATGTTGGGGAACGTGGTGGGCAGCAGGCGCGGCTCCTTCATGGCGCCGTCATAGCTGTCAACAAAGTCAACCGGGTCCTTGTCGATGTCTTTGAAGATCTCGGCGCTGATGGGGGAGAGCTTGGCCTCGGTGTAACGCGAGGCGGCGTAGCTCAGGTCGCCCGAATAGTACTTGCCAAAGTTGCCCTTCGACTCCACGAAGGGGGCAAGCAGCGCCTCGTTGCCGGTGGCCAGGCGCACCATCGTTTCGTAGATCGCGGCATCGCCGTGCGGGTTGAGCTTCATGGTCTGGCCGACGATGTTGGCACTCTTCTGGCGCTCGCCCTTGAGCAAGCCCATCTTGTACATGGTGTAGAGCAGCTTGCGGTGCGAGGGCTTAAAGCCGTCAATCTCGGGGAACGCACGCGAGACGTTGACACTCATGGCGTAGGGCATGTAGTTGACCTCGAGCGTCTGCGTGATCGGCTGGTCGGTGACCTCGGAGTGCAGGCCGATGACGTTCTCGGCGTTGACCTGCTTTTTCTTTGGCTGGTTCTTCGTCTTCTTCTTTGCCACGATTTCCTCTTGAACTTCTTGTGGGCCGTCGTTATCGATTTGCTGCTATTGCAGGTCCAGCTGGTCCAGGTATTCCTTGCCGTGCTCGGAGATGTGGCGCTTGCGGCCTGCCTCGTCGTTGCCCAGCAACAGGTTGAACATGGTTTCCATCTTGGTGACGTCCTCGGGTTCCACCTTGATTAGGCGGCGCGTCTCGGGGTTCATGGTGGTGAGCCACATCATGTCAGGATCGTTTTCACCAAGACCCTTGGAGCGGTTGATGGAACACTTCTGGTCGCCGATCTCTTTGAGGATGCCGTTTTTCTCGAGCTCGGTGTAGGCAAAGTAGGTCTTCTCTTTGCAGTTGATCTCGTAGAGCGGCGACTCGGCGATATACACGTAGCCCTCGTCGATAAGCGTGGGCACCAGTCGATAGAGCATGGTGAGCACGAGCGTGCGAATGTGGTAACCGTCGACGTCGGCGTCCGTACAGATGATGACCTTGTTCCAGTTGAGATTGTCCAGGTCAAAGGCGCCAAGGTTCTTGATGCGCTTGTCTTTGATCTCCACGCCGCAGCCCAACACGCGCATAAGGTCCATGATGATGTCGGACTTAAAGATGCGCGGATAATCTTCCTTTAGGCAGTTGAGGATCTTACCGCGGACGGGCATAACGCCCTGGAACTCGGCATCGCGCGACGTGCGAATGGCGCCTGCTGCCGAGTCGCCCTCTACGATGTAGATCTCGCGACGGCTCTTGTCCTTGGAGCGGCAATCGATGAACTTTTGCACGCGGTTGGCCATATCGGTCTTTTGCTGCAGGTTGGTTTTGATGCTCTGGCGCGTCTTTTCGGCATTCTCGCGCGAGCGCTTGTTGATGAGCACCTGCTCCATGATCTTATTGGCGGCGTCCTTGTTCTCGATCAAGTAGGTCGAGAGGCGCTCCTTAAAGAAGGCAGTCATGGCCTGCTGGATAAAGCGGTTGTTGATGGCCTTCTTGGTCTGGTTTTCGTAGGACGTCTGGGTGGAGAAGCAGTTGGTCACCAGCACCAGACAGTCTTGGACGTCCTGCCACTTAATGCCGCTCTCGTTTTTGTTGTACTTGCCCTGTTGCTTGATGTAGGCATCGATGGCGCTAGTCAGAGCGCTACGAGCCGCTTTCTCCGGCGAGCCACCGTTCTCGAGCCAGGAGGAGTTGTGGTAGTACTCCTGCATCTGGAGGGTGCGCGAGAAGCACATGCATGCGGTGATCTTTACGTTGTAGTCGGGCAGGTCCTCGCGGTCGCGACCGCGGCGGTCGGCCTCGATAAAGAAGGGCTCGGTAAGGTAGTCGGTACCGACCTTCTCGAGCACATAGTCCTCGATGCCCTTGGGATAGCAGAAGTCCTCTTCGGAAAACTCGCCATCGTCGCCCTCGATACGCAGACGGAAGGTCACGTTGGCGTTGACCACGGCCTGGCGGCGCATGGTCTCGCGATACCAATCGTGGGGAATGCTGATGGAGGTAAAGACCTCAAGATCGGGGCGCCACTTGATGGTGGTACCGGTGCGGTCCTCGTCTGTGGGCTCGATCTCGAGTGCCTTCTTTTTGGCGCCGACGACCTTGCCTTTCTTAAAGTGCAGAGAGTACTTGTTGCCGTCGCGCCAAACCGTGACGTCCATGTACTCGGAGGCGTACTGGGTCGCGCACGAGCCCAGGCCGTTGGTGCCCAGCGAGAAGTCGTAGTCGCCGCCCTGGTTGTTGTTGTACTTGCCGCCGGCATAGAGCTCGCAAAAGACGAGCTCCCAGTTAAAGCGCTTCTCGGAGGGGTTCCAGTCGAGCGGGCAGCCGCGGCCGTTGTCCTCTACCTGAATAGAACCATCGCGAAAGGCGGTGAGGGTGATGAGCTTGCCGTAGCCCTGGCGCGCCTCGTCAACGGCGTTGGACAGGATCTCGAAGGCGGCATGCGCGCAACCGTCGAGTCCGTCCGAGCCAAAGATGACGGCGGGGCGCAGGCGTACGCGCTCCTCGTCCTTGAGCTGGCGGATACTGTCGTTACCATAGTTTGCGGTGTTTTTTGCCATACTCGCTCTCTCGGTGCTCCTTTGCTGCGTTTAAGTCATATAGATAGTCAAGGTAGCATAGCCCAGCCCTTGGGCGATTCCACCCAACACGAAATCCATCGAACAATCGTTCGAATTAACGGGTATAGTGTTTAGTGGTAGCGCGGCATTGTTAAACAAATTTGGATACAAACGAATTTTATTTAATAGGGACCTAGTTTTACTAAACAAAATCGAACGATTATGGGTGACACGATTCAGAAATTCGATGAGTTTGCGGATGCCCAATCTTGCTCGGACAAAACCGAGTCGGTTCTGCCCGAGCAAGATGGAATGACGAATCGAAACTGCTATATCCGTATACCGATGACAGATATAGTAGACATCAATTAGTCGATGCAATATATTTCTGGCATGTTGCAACGGATATTTGTCCAATATGACGAAAGGAACTTTATGCCGGGCAAAAAGAACCTCCGCATGAAGGCGGCGCGCGCGGCGGCTGGCCTTTCGCAAGCCGACTTGGCCCAGGCCGTGGGCGTTACACGTCAAACCATCGGCTTGATCGAAGCAGGCGGTTACAACCCTACGCTCAACCTGTGCGTGGCAATCTGCAAAGCGCTGCACGTGACGTTGAACGATCTGTTTTGGGAAGACGAGACCAAAGCCGACCCTAACGCTCTTTAGGAGGCCACTATGAAATATGAAGATCTGAAAATCGTGCAAACGTGGCGTGAATATGCCGGCCCAAAGGATGAACGCCTGGAGGCTGAGAACGCGAAGATCTGCAAGATTGGTTTCGTGCTGCTTTCGTTTGGCATGTTGATGATCTTTTTCTACCAGTTTATAGCTCGACAGGTTGCGTGGGTTCACAGCGACGCCAGTGAAATGCCGCATGGCTTTGCAACGCCGTTCGAGGCAGCCATGTATTCGTGGCTCATTCTCGTGATGTTGATTTGCGCAGGACTGCAAACGCGGAAGGGCTATGTCGATACCAATCGTTTTGGGCAAACCGAGCATCTTCCTGTTGGATATTTTCTGCTTGTCAGCGGTCTTAGCGGCGCAGCGTTCGCGCTTGTTATTGCCGCAATGCGCTGTATCGCTGAGGCGCAGATCGTACCGCTCGAAAGCGTCTTTTGGTTGGCGAACCTGGCCACGGGCGTGTTCTGCGGTGCGACGATTTTCGCGGCCACGTTTGCTGTCCTGTGCGCAACGTTTTTCACGGCGAAAAGACGCCGTGCCAAGCTCGAGGCAGAACTCGACTCCTCAGACGACATTTAATGCGCAATGGGCTGGCTCTGGGTATTCAGAACCAGCCCATTTTGATGTTCGATGAGCCGAGTCGGCGCCTCTCACAAAAGTAACTAGGAGCTAGCGAGGCCTATCCGAATTGTCCTCATTGGCGGTGTCTTTTTCGAGCGCCGTGCGGCGGGCGCTGTAGGCGACAAGGCCGGCACCAACTGCGGCGAGCGCTGCTGCGGCTGCGGTTAGGGGGACGTTGCTGTCGCCCGTGCCCGCAGGCGCGCCCGCTTTTCCGGAGCGCTTGTTATTGCCGTGGTCCTTGCCACTGCCGGAGCTGCTTCCGCCGGAGCCGCCGCCCTCGTCAGTACCGCCGCCACTCGAGCTACCATCGCCGTCTGCTGTCATCGGGGCGTCGTGAAGTCCTGTCGTATCCGCGCTGTCGCATACGCCGACCTGAACTTCTGAGCGTTCGCATGCCGCGTCGGGCACATGAAGCTCGTGCAGAACGGCACTCAGCGCCGAGTTTGCGCCCGGTCGGATCTCCTCGAGCGTTACGGGATCGAGCGCCACCAGATTACGCGCCTTCGCATACAGCGTGACGCGTTTGCCCACTTCGTCGCTCCAACTCTCGGGGATGGCGAAGCTCATGCGGAACTGTGCCGTGCAACCCGGTGCCAGCACGGCGTTGCCGTTGTCGGCTACCAGCGGGTGCGTTGCAAAACGTGCGCCCAGCGTCTCGAGCGCGTACTTTACGTGTGCCATGTCGTTGGCCGAAGCGTCTTCGGCAAGCTCTGGATCGTAGATCGAAGCCATGCGTGCGTTCGCTCCGAATCCGATGGATGCGCTGGAGAACGGCTGGCTGGAGCCCTCTCGGTACAGATCGATTGTGCCGGCAGTCAGCAAAGTGTTGCCGTCGTTTCGCACCGTGACCATGAAGGATTCGCCTGCTGCTCCGGGCACCACCGCGCCCGAGGTAGCGACCGCGCCCGTCGGAGTGGCACACGCCACCAGAGGCACTTCGATGCCGTGCAGCTCTGCCTCGCTCTTCTCCGCGCTCACAATGTGCGTGGCGAGCGCGGAGAGCATGCCTCCCGACGTCAAAAATGTCGTTATCTGATCGACGGGATGGTCCAGCTCGCACATCACGAACGGCTCCGTGAACAGATCGCCTGCCAAGGTGCTGGCGAAGATGCGGAAGTGCTTGCCCATTACTGCTACCGGGTTGCCTTCTTCGTCGTAGGTTTGCCCCACCTTGCCATCGGTGTTCTCTACATAGAGCGCGCACCTGCCGTTGTTGCTTACGCTAAACGATGCCGGGCCACAGCCTGCGGCACCCACGGGCTGCGTTGCAAATGCCGATGCGCCTCGCGTCCAAGTAATATGCTGCAGCTGCTCGTTGACGGTGGCCAAAAAGCCCGAATGTTGTGGCCACGGCACCGCATGGGGCACCGTGGCGTCTGGTGGCATAACGCCCCAGCCCGCAATGGACTGGCCGATCACGGCGTACGATGCGCAGCCGCAACCGTCTGCGGTCTCGTACGCAACGGGCACCACCATTTTGCCGTTGATATTCTCGGGCTCGCTCAGCTCGATACTCGACGGTGCTTGCGGAAAGCGAAGAACTTGGCGGAACGTCAGGCTGTCGCCCAAATCATCCGACCACAGGGTAAAGCATTCCAGCGCAACCTCGGCCTCGCTGCCGAGCGCCTTTTCTGCGGTGGTTCCGCGGCGGTGGAGGTAGGCACCCGACAGGCGTCCGTCGATCAGCGTCTTGCCTACCGTGATGCGCGGGCACTGCAGGCAATGGTAGCCATCCTCTTGCAGGCGGCCGCGCGAGATGCTGCGCCATGACGTATGCGACACAACGCGGATCTCGTCATTACTTATGCGCAGGCGCACAACGGACAGTATGCCGGCTGTGCTTGCCGTATCGAAAAGGGTGTTGTCGCCGGCGGGGCGCTCGCCCGAGACCAGCAGCACGTAGGCGTCCTGGTTTCCTCTTCCGTCCGTATATTCCACCACGTCGAAGTCGTAATCGAATATGCCGTCGCGCTCCACGTCGCCCTCGCCAAACCCAAGGGGAAAGTCCACGGGCGTGGGAGCGGACCACGTGCCGTTTGCCTTTGTGTGCACCACCAGGCGCGAGCGGCCATTGTCGCCGTAGCGCACCGAGGCGATACGGAACAGGCATTCTACGCCGGCAATCATCGTTAGCTTCATGTGGGCTTCGCTGAGCACGCCGGAAAACAGCACGTTGTCGCTCGAGGGTTTTATGCCGCCACGCTCGTCCTCCGACACGCCGGCAGAATTGGCGTTCGGGTCCGCAACGGCGTTCGTTGACTGACCGATGTAGGTGTACTCATACATCGGCGCGGCGTTTTCGTCGTTCTCTACCAGTGCATGGACGAAATGCTCGATCTGTCCCGTGTCTTCGCTTTCTGAATCCGCCTCGAGCTCAATGCGCGTGGCCGCTTGATCCCAATCGCGCACGACAGGCGCGGCATTTACGGCAGTGGCCTTAACCTCGGCGCGTGCGAGCAGCTCGGCGTTGGTGACGATGGTGGCCGATGCGATAAACTGCGGCACACCACCTGCTTCGGCGTTGCCGGCCGAGCCGAAGCAGGCATCCAACGTATAAGGCGTATTTCCACCCAATGCCAGCTCAGAGCGCTGGAGTACATACTGGTCGCCATTGTTCACCGACATATTCCACGAATCGATGAGTGTGGGCCACGACCCCGACCAAGCCTTGGTGGTCCACTTGAACATTACGAACTGGAGTATCACATCGACATCGACGTCTGCACCTACGCGCAGCCGCGGAAGCTGGTGTCCATCTGCCTTCTCGTACCCAATGAACAGTGTGAGGGATGCGGCGCCACGCACAGCGGACGAAGCGACGCCTGCAATGCCG
>CAJJRZ010000040.1:0-13747 GCA_905194345.1 Coriobacteriaceae bacterium | reverse complement strand
GCGGGCGCGAGGCACGGTCCCCGCGATCCTGATGCGGCTGGCGCTCCGCCTGCCTCTGCTGCGCGCGCTCGCGGTAGGCTTGGTACTGCTCCTTGAGGCAGTCGCGCAGCTCCGTGCTGGTGGTGGTGATGGTGCGCTTGTCCGGCTGCCAAGCGCCGTTGGCGTCGCGCCCGCCGAAGTCGCGCGTGAGCGTGATCCTCCACGGATCGCCCGTTGTCCTGTTGCGCTCCGGCAGCAGGACCGAGTGGGAGCGCGAGCCATCGCGACCGCCAGCGTCGATCTGGTTGGCGGACACCACGAAGCGGTAGAAGGAGGCGTCCACGCCGCCGACCTTGGTGCCGTGGGGCAGCGTGACCTCCGCTAGGGGCTTGACGCCCCCGTTCCTGTCGGGCACGTCGAAGTAGCGCACGCTCTCGCTGGCGCGGCCTATCTTGGCGGGGACGATGGCGAACACGCTGTTGCGGTCTGGCTCATCGACCCCGGCGGGCGCTGCGGGGGCGGGCTCGGCGACCCTCAAGAGGTGTGAGGAGACGGTCTGCTCGACGGCTGCGCGGTACGCCTCCGGCGTGGAGCCGGGACTCGCGGCCAGCGCGCGGCGGGCCATCTTGTCGAACGCCTCTCGGTCATTCAGGATCGAGTGGACGACCATGGCGACCTCGGCGTTACCGCGCTCCATGGCGATGGCGCTCCCGCGCCGCAGGAGGGACGGGCGAAGGAGCGCCTTGACCTGCGCGATCCCGCCCGTCTCGTGGATCTCCGCCTTGGTGAGCGGGCGCGGCCTCATCGGCTCCTCGCCCACGCGATGGAGGAGGCGCGCCTCGTAAAGGACATCGGGGTCGATGCGCTGCGCGCCGGGATGCAGCGCCGCGAGGGCCTCGGCTGCGTCTCCGGGCGCGCCGGTGCTCATCCCGTCGAACTTCCATGCGCCGTTTGCGAACGTGTAATCCCTGAGTTCAAGGAAATAGGCGACTCCGCCATCCACCGCGTCTGAGGATTTCAGCTCGGCGGTGGTGACGGACTGCCCGCCTTCGTCCTCGGTCGCAACTGCGGCCCACTGGCACTCGGCCTTCTCGGGATCGAACCACGGCGAAGAGCCGGGCCACTGCGAATTTGCATCCATGATGTGTTCCTCCTTCCCCGCGCGTTGCTACGGCGGGCGCGTTGACGTTTTAAGATGATGGCATGTCGACATTCCGACATGCCATCATCTTTACAGCTATCCTAGGGGCAATCCCCGAAGTCGGCATCTTCCATCGGTTCGTCATCGACGTCGAGACCGTCCTCATCATCCAGCGCGGCGGCGTTCATGGTTTCGGCCCTGAGGACAGCCTCAAGCGCCGCGACACTGTATCCCATCATCCCCGCCACCTCGTCATCGGTCTTCTCATCCTCGGGGATCGCGCGGCGCAGGTAGTTGAACAGCGCCAACGCGCGCTCGTTGATGGAGGTCGTGGTGTGATCAGAGAAGCAGAGCACCTCCTGCCCGGAGAACTTGACACCGTTGATGAGGTCGTCGCCCTGCCTCCAGACGAGCAGCTCGCCGTCGCAGACGATCTTTGCGATGCCGCCGACCTCATCCGGGCCGAGGATCAGCAGCTTGTGGGAGGGATGGCGGGGTGCCGGGGCGAGGCCGTCGCGACCCGCCGCCGCGTCGCCTGCGGGCAGCTCGTGCCAGAACACCTCAAGCACGAGGCCGTCCGAGGAGAGCAGGTCGAGGCGGAGGCGGAACTCGGTGAGCACGTTGCCCCCGTGCCTGCGGAACGGCTCGGGGGCGCAGAAAGGCTGCGTGTCGAACGAGTCGATCACGCCTGACTGGTAATAGACCGTGATGTGCATGGTGTCCCACCCCTCCGTATCTGCTCGACGGCAACAGTATATCCCTCCTGCGCGGCGTCAGGGTTAGCGCCGCCGGGCGGCGTACTCGGGTGTGTCCGGCTGCCGTGGGGCAAGGTCATGCGCCACGCCGCGAACGTCGCTGGCCTCTGCGTCGAGGTCGAGGCCGGAGGCATCCCTTGCATCCACGAGGTTGAAGCGGCGGTCTGCCGCGACCGCAATTTTCTCGGGCTGTTGGGGGGCGGTGCGGGCGGTCAGCCACGCTGGCCTCCGATTCCCGTTTTCTGCAAACCAAGCATCCACCTGAACGCCGGAGGCCGCAAGCGCTTGGGTCACGTTCACGATGGCCTCGGGCGGGACGAGGACACCCCGCTCGTAGCTTTGGTATGCGGGTATGGAAAGACCCGCAGCGATAGCGAAGTCCGCCGCGCTGCGGTATCCAGCCTCTCGACGCATCCTTTGAAGGGCGCGGTCGGGGTCGGCGTTCAGCGGTTTACCGTCGAGCCAGCAATCGTAGATGTCGTCGTATGAGTAGCCGTAGCGGTTGCACAGCTCCTCGAAGATGCGCTCTCGCGCCACGGAGTCGGCAATGCCGATGGAGTCGTAGAAGCTGCCGCCGGTGGGCACGGCGGAGAGGGCGTCATCGAAAGTGACGACGGGGTTTATCTTTGAGCCGAGAGGGTCCTCGGGATATGCCTGCATATACCAGTCGCGCAGCGTCACGCCACCCTCGCGACGTATGACCTCGCCCAATGTCTCTGCGACGAGCGCGACGGCAGCCGCGACATCCCCATCCTTGAAGTGCGTGATGTCCTGACCGATGAGAAGGGTGGAGTATGAGTCTCGACCGCCCTTCCAGCGAATGAGGGCGTCCTCTTCGGTCAGCTTCTTGAACCCGTTCAACCACGTCAGAGGGTTGTCCGGGTCGCCCTTTGCGGGGACGGTTACCGAGAACGTGCGTCCGGTCGTGGGGGACTCGCGGGAGATGATGAGGAGCGGCGATGGCGAATCGTCGATGACCGACCAGCCGTCCTTGCGGAGCGCGGCGGCGATGGCCTGCTGATAGGAGACGGGCGCGCTCTCCGCAGCGGCGAGCGCCGGGGCGTCCTCCTCATTGAACTCGCGCTCATTGGAGAATATCTCTCCGCCGAAGCCATAGTCCTGCTCCCAGATGGCGTAGGCGTCCTCAAGGCCGTCGATGCCGTCAAGGTCGACGAGGTCGAGACCCTGCACGAACTCCTTGAGGCTGTGCCCGTGCTCGATCATCCATTCGAGCTGGTAACGCTCGTAGTCGGTCAGCATGTCGAACCATCTCCATTCTAGCGGCCTTGACCGCCGAGGGACGGCGTGCCCAACTGCCGGTCCGTCATCCCGTCGGCCACACCGCGCATATCGCGGGCCTCGGCGTCGAGGTCGAGGCCGTCGGTGTCATCAGGCTCGATGCCGTCCACCGCAGCGGCAATCATCTCATTGCCCGTCTCAGCGAGGTGGTCGTGGAAGTTGCTGAAAATCGGGTCGCCGTCGAGTTCGAGCGCCTCAAGCGTAGCGTCCACGTTCGCGTCGTTCACTTCGAGACCGGCGTTCTCAAGGGCGGATTCGATGTCGGCGCGGTACCAGAAGTCGGGGCAGATGACCTCCTCACCGGGGGCGGAGATGGCGCGGCCCTCAAGGTCCGCTGCGGCGCTGGCGAGTGAGTCGTAGTAGGTGCCATAGCCCCAGTGCCCGGTCTCCTCATCGTAGTCATGGGCCACGACGAACTCGCGGCGGTCGGCGGCCATCTTTCGCATCACGAGCGCGTCATCGCCGTTGCGGTCGATGAGCACGTTCTTCTGCTTCCAGACCTCATCCCCGCCGATGACCGGGTGCTCAGGTTCGCTCCCACGCGTTGTCTGCTCGACTTCCGTCTTGGGGTTGTCAGTGTTGAACTCCTTGAGTTCTTTGATGGCCTTTGCGTCCATGTCGTTCTCCTTTCCGAGATGTGCCCCAGATCTGAGTTCACTGGCGTGCTGCGCGGGCGAGACGAGATCTGTCCCAGATACCTCCCCCGCGCAGAGCTCCATGACCGCCCCGAAGTTCGTTGTCGGGAAACCGCCTCTCATGGAATCGAGTGCGGAGTATTCGTCGAGGGCGACGTGCCGGATGGCGGTGGCGTTGAGGAAGGCGGAGAGCTTGGCGCTGGCCTCGATTCCCAATCTGCCGCCGTTGGACTCCATGTCGGCGTAAATGCCGTCACGCTCGTTGTCCGTGAGGGAGAGGTCGAAGGCTGCGAGGACCTTGTCCCGTTGGAAGTGTCTGAGTGCATCGGGATACATCTCCGCGCAGGCCGCAGCGAGGGCGTAGCGGTGCATCTCCGCCGGTTCTGTCTGCTGCCTGCCATCCCACATGAGACTTTGTGATGCATGGCTGCACACTGAACGCAGATCGATGTCGTTCATGTCGAGGATATTCATGTCCTACCTTCCGTTCTTCTTGCACTTGCCCTTGGGCTTGCTGTCGAAGATGGGTTCTATCGTACCGTCCTTCTTGAGTTTCACCTTGCAGTCGAAGGGCTTTCCGGTCCGCTTGGAGATACAGCCCTTGAGGGGCACCGCCTTGCCCGCGAGCAGCGACGCCGCCTGCTTGGCGGTGAATCGTTTGCCGCACCACACCGTGAGCATGAAACCGCAACCGGAGAGCGCCTTATAAGTCCCGTCCTCCTGCTGCTCACTCCTGTTCGTGGAGCAGGTGTAGTAGGGCTTTCCGCTCTCCTTGCCCTTCTTCTGAACCACGTCCGCGCCGCAGATCGGGCACTTGCCCACGGCGGTTCCACCGACCGCGATGCTCGCGCCGACGTAGGCGGTCTCCTTGTGGGCGTTGAAAACCTCAACGACGCTCTCCTGCAAGGCGTTCACGTCGGCCCTGCCCTCGGCGATGTCCTGCTGGATGAGCCACCAGCGGGCGGTGACGTCCGCACCGCTGATCTCTGGCGGCAGCACGCGGTAGAAGGCGCGGCCCTTCTCGGTGGAGCGTATCTTGCCCTTCACGTCCTCGATGTAGCCGCGATCCTTGAGCTTCTCGATGATGGAGGCGCGGGTGGCCGTGGTGCCGATGCCGCCGTGCTCCCCCTTCTTGCCGTCGTCCTTGCGCTTCAAGATTTCCGCGACCTCGGGGTCTGTGACGTACTTGGCGATGGATGCCATGTCGGCGATGAGAGTGCCTTCCGTGTAGGGAACGGGCGGTGTGGTCTCGCCCTCGGTGATTTCACATGCGATGGCGGCAATGAGATGAGTTCCCTCTGGGAGCCAAGGGGTCTTGGAGACATCGCCGTCCGCCTTCCCAGATTTGCTCATGTGGGGGAACACGGACTTGAACCCGGCTTCGCGCAGACGAGTGGAGATGGCTTGGAAAGTCCCGCCCTCCGCCTCGAAGGAGCTTATGCTCACGTCGTAGACGGCGGGAGGGAGGAATTGGGCGGCGTAGCGCTCCACAATGGCGGTGTAGACCTTCACCTCATCTTCGGTCATGTCGCCCACGGGGGCCTCGATTTCCTGCGGGATGATGCCGTGGTGGGCTGTCACGTTCTTCTCGTTGAACGCCTTGGAGTGAATGGAGTAGTCGAGCGGCCATGTCGCCCCGACGTTCTCCATGGCCTGCGCCAGCACCGCCGGTGCCTGAGCGAAGTGCTCCTCTTTAAGGTACTGGGAGTCCGAGCGGTTGTAGGTTATCGCCTTGTACTTATCACGCAGATCTTGCGTGATCTGCTGGGTCTTCGCGGCTGTGAACCCGAAACGCTCGCTCATATCCGACAGCAGCACCGTCAGGTTATAGGGTAGAGGTGGGTTCTCAGTCTTCTCCGAGATGACCGTGGTGAAGGTCGCATCGGACCCGTCCATCTTCGCCTTGATGGTTTCCAGCGGGGCGGCATCGAAGATGTGCTTCTCGCCAGCGAGCATGTCCTTTCCCGGCTTGAACTTGAAGGTGGGCCGCGAGTCCGCATCCGGGCAACCGCCGGTGGCTGTCAGCTCGTAGAACTTCCGCGTGACGTGGTTCTCAATCGCCTCATCGCGTGCGACCACCAGCCCGAGGGTCGGCGTCTGCACGCGACCGACGTAGAACCCGCCGTGGAGGCGCGTGGACGCGAGTCGCGACTCGTTCACGCCGAAGCACTTGTCAGCAATGGAACGGGCGTTGGCGGCGGCACCGGCGGCTCGGCATCCATCGTTCGGCACGAGATGATCGAACGCCCTCACGATGTTCTTAGCGATGTTGTCGTTGACGTAGACGCGCAGCACCTCGCCGGTGTAGCCGAGGTAGTCCAGCACCTCATCCACGATGAGTTGGCCCTCATCGTCGGGGTCCCCGGCGTGGATGACGAGATCGGCCTGCGGCAGCAGGGCCGCTATCTTGTCGACGAGCGGCTCCTTGGAGTCGATGACCTCGCCGGTCTCCCTGTCCCTCACCACGGCTGGCTCCTTGGGCCAGTCGGGGATCGAGATGGGCAGCAGGTTCAAGTCGTAACGGTCCGCCCACGCGGGGTTCACCGCATCCGGCTCCACCAGTTCGAGCAGATGGCCCGAGCAGGCGATGACCGTGTAGCCGTTGCCGGAGATCGGCAGCATCGTCTTCTCGGATACCTGCACGCCGCAGACGGCGCGGGCGATGTCGCGCGCCAGCATCGGCTTCTCGGCGATCACTAATTTCATCGCGCATCGCCCTCCCTAAAGAGGTCGCGCCCCTGCGCCAGCGAGCCGCTGGCGTCTCGGGCGTCGCGCGACTCCGCGTCGAGGTCGCAACCGCCATGAGCTGCGGTTTCCATGTTGACGAGGCATCGCGGGGTGTGTATAATGATGTCTGAGAGGTCGGGATCGACGACGTGGCTCCGAAGCAATTGTAGCTTCGCAAGTGCGTTCAGGTCCCGGCCTCTTTCCTCGTTGTAATAGACCAGACGCTCCTGCGACATGAGCATGTCGAGGTACTGAGGGAAGTTCGACCGACCGTAGACGGCGAGCACGAAGTTCGTCTGGATCTCGCCCATCTCGTAGTAGCCTGAGCCGCCGGGCTTGATGGCGGCTATGAGGGGCAGGCGGTCCGAGTCGACGGCGCAGAGCACCGAGAGCAGAACGTCCTCGCGGGCGGGGCTGTCGCACATCAGGATGGGTCGCTCAAGCAGCTCGGGGATGCGCTTCACCTGCTCCACCGCGAGCCCATGGCAACGCGGGTCGTAATAGTCTTTGGGGCGCAGCGCGTCGAGGAGATGCCGCTGGGTGTAGAGCATTGGCAGGTCGTCGAACCCGGCCTCCTGCAATATGGCGGGGGTGTCGCAGAGCTTGAGCGTGCTCGTGCGGTTGAACTCCCCGCAGGTCACGGCGTCCACCTCGTACCCGAAGCGCAGGTACTCTGAGCATCGCGCGGCGTACATCGAGTACCGCTGCGCGGAGGCGTCGCCCTGCTTCAAGTGGACCCCGCCGCGCGTGTCGAGGTAGGTGATCCGCTCGGCACCGGGCATGGCGACCGAGTTCTCGTACTCGCGGATCGTCGCGACGATCTCGCGGTCGGAGGCGGCGCGGCCCATCAAAGGTCACGCCCGGCGAAGTCGGGCTGGCGGTCGGCTCTATCGCCGAGCCCGGCGGAGACCTCCCGTGCAGCGCGCCCCTCAGAATCGAGGTCACACCCGTCTGCGGATGCCGCCTCGTAGCTTCGGTGCACCGTCTCGCCCATGAGGTAGTTGTTGATGTTCCATGAGTAATCGCCGTCATGGTCGTAGTTATCCACGTAGGGCACGTCGTCCATATGGTGGCCGTTCACGATGGAGCCCTCGGAGCCGAATCCGACGATCGTGTGCTCGACCATGTTGCCGCGCGTGTTCCTCATGTAGACGCGATCGCCGACCGAGAGATCCGAGACCGGCACAACGTCGGCGTCGAGGTATGCGCCGAGCTGCTGGTCCTCCGGCTGGCTCTTGTCGATGTCCCGCAGCATCTCATCGTGATCATAGCCCTCGGAGCCGTAATCATGGCCGCCGATCCGCTCCACGATCGCCCAGCCCTCGATGACGTAGATGCCGTTGTCGCCGGGGTCCATCTGCTCATCGGTCGTGTAGATGTCGATACCGACGCAGAGGCCGTCCGCGCCGAAATAGTTGCCCAGCACTTGGCAGAGGCGGGCGTAGCCGTATGTATCGGACTCGGGCGGGCGGAACCCGCGCAGGGAGCAATAGTCGAGGAACGCGCCGATGCTATCAGGCCCGCCGTTCCAGTGGACGTAGACGCCCAGATCCTTCTTGACGGATGTGATGACCGCTCGGTTTCCCATAGCTGCTCCTTTCTAGCGATCCCGACCGTCGAGGCCGGGAGATTCAACCTGCCGCGACGCAAGCACATCGGCCACGCCGCGCATGTCGTGCGCCTCCATATCGAGGTCGAGGCCGTCGGCATCGCCCTTGGCATCGCGGGCGAGGTAATCGGAGAGCTGCGGCGGGAAGCCGTTCCTATCCTCGAAGTCGAGCGCCCAGCGGGACTCATCGCCCTTCTGGTTCCACTCGGCGATGGTGAGGGCTGAGTAAGCGGTGACAGTGGCGGCGCACTCAGCGCTTCGGACAGCGTCCTTCAATCCTTTGAGAACGTCTACGGGGACCGTGTAGGGGGTGCCGGATATATCGAGCACGGTCGCAACCACGGTGCCCGGAGCGGCCTTGGCGCTCATGATGGCAGATGGTGAGAACTCGGCGGCTTCGAGAAGCGGGTCTATGGTAGGTGTCTCATATTCCTCGGCGGGGCAGCCGAACGCAAGTTCCATGTAACGTGGGACGGGGCACAGGTCGGGGTCCTCCCACAGGTCGCGCAGGGCGGCAGCCATGGACTCCAAGGAGCCGTTATACTCCCTGCCGCCGCTGGTGAACGGCTCGCCGACCCACGCGTCCTCGATGGCATCAAGCGCCTCCTCACCGGCATCGGTGAGCTGGCGCAGCTCGACATCAACCCCGCCGTCGTGGTGGTACCCGTGGATGAACAGGCTGCCGTTCTCATCCCAGACCTTGCCGATCTGGCAGTCCTTGAACACGGAATCGGAGCCGCTCATCATGTCATCGAAGTCCTTGTACCCGGTCATGCCGTGGCTGGTACCCTCCCAGCGACCGATGGAGCCGCGCGCGATGATGCGGTTGCCGCCGAAGGGGTTGACGAAGGAGGATAGGTCGGACTTGTCGACGTCGAAGAAAGCCGACAGCGCAGCGATCTCCTCAGTTCGGTCGAGATCCATCATCTCCATCGCGCGCTCGAAGATCTGGGCGTCGGTGTACGCGGCGCGCACCTCATCCTCCGTGAGGTCCTCAGATGCCATGAGGCTCTGGATGGCGAGATCATCGCCCTCATCGCCGTAATACAGGCCCTCATCGAAGATAATGCGCTCCTTCGGTGTCTGCTCCATTTTCGACTCCTTTCTAGCGGGCGTCCTGCCCGCAATCACTGCGGCTCATATCATGGGAGAGCCCGTCTGACACGCCGCGCATGTCGTGGGCCTCTGCATCGAGGTCGAGTTGCCCGTGCTCCGCAGTCTCTGGCTCGCCCATGGCCTCATTGGCGTACTCCGCGAGGCCCTTGCCGGTCTCATGCCTGCAATAGGCGTCCATCTTCGGTAGCAGGGCCCTGCGCTGCATGGCATCGAGAGGGTAGGTCAGATACTCGATCTCGCCATCTGCGCGATTCAGAGAGATTTCCAGATGGTCGGCGACCTCGCCACGGGCCATGTCGTAATCGACGTAGATGTTGAGCCAGTCGTCGTTATCGATTGAGCAGACATTCGTGCCGAACACCGCATCGCAGTCGAACGTGACCGGGATGTAAAAGTTCAGCCTATCTTCGCACTCGCTGATTTCATCGCCAAACGTGATAAGGTCGAGCGGGAGCGGCGCGAGGTCGATCCGGTGGGCGTCCTCGGCCTCCGCGCCGTCTATGTAGGCGAGCGCACCGGTCAGTGTGGCGAACGTCTCCGTGAAGCAGTCGCCGGTGTTGTTGTCGACAACGGTGAAGCCGCTGTGCTCCTCGGCGGCGAACACGCCGGGCGTAGATGCCCAATATTGGACGCCGCCCCTGATGAGATCGTCGATGAACTCGATGGGAACCACCTCGACGTCGCTTCGGGAACCGAGGGCGGCGTCGATGTTCGCATCCGTGTCGGGAAGGAGCGACCTTCTGAGCAGCTCCGCCACATCGCTACGATTCAAGGAGATCTTCACGAACGCGCCGTCCGTCGTGTTGGTGGTCCCTGCTTCATCCATGAGCATGCTCCTTTCATCGGATCTGCCCTTTTGGCTATTCTACTCCACCGTGCGGACTGGATCAGCGCATCAGCCGCCGAACAGGTCGCGCGCCCATGCGCCGGACTTCACAACGCCGATGATGAGCAGAATCGGGAGGCCGAAGGGCGCGATGAACGGGAGGATGCTGACAGTGCCGTCGATGACGATGTCTCCGACATGGATGTAGGTCGCGCAGAGCTTCGGCATGATGGTGAGCAGGAAGGCCATGATCGTACCGGCGAGGCATGCGGCGGCGAAGTTCTTGAGAAAGTTGATCCCCATGCTGCGGGTCTGCTCGAAGCCGAGAAGAGAAATCGGGATGGGGCTGAACGCCGCGAGGATGTAGATCTGGATCGCGCGCGCCGCCGCCATGACCCATGCGATGACGACGGAGATGAATCCCGTCAGTTGCAGGATGAGAGCCATGACGAGGATGATAAACATATTGCCAATTCCCACGCCGTCCGGAATGGTGATCGGTGACAGGTCCGGATCTGCTGAATCGAATATGGTCTTGGTGATCTCGTTGAAGAGGTCGAACACGGCGGCGCAGATGTCAATCGAGTTGAGGATGAGGAATCGGATGATGACGTAGAGCACGGCGAGGAAGACGATCTCCTTGACCGCCGGGAATGTGGCGGTGGAGTCGATGCGCTGGGAGATCTTGACGACCTGCACGAGCATGACGAGGGCGAGGATGGAGCCAGCGAGGGGTACGATGAGCGTCTTGTGGACGGCGTTGATCGTCTGCCACACGGCATCAGTGCCCTCGCCGTCGCCGAAGAGGCTCTTGAAGGACCCGGTGAGGAAGTTCTCCGTGCCGAAGGCGGACATGGTGTTCGCATAGGCGTTGAGAAGGCTCTCAGCGGGATCGCGAAGGAACTTGTCCACGAGCCATGCGCCGGGGTCTTTAAGAATTTCTCCGAGGTCTTCGAGCACACCGGCATGGGCGGGAGTCGCGAAGATGACCGAAAGCATGAGCAGGAGCAGAAGGCAGATGAGCAGCTTCGGGGCGACGCGGCGCAAGCGCTCCGACCTTGAGATCGCGAGGGTTTCGTTTTCCATTTCGGTAGCCTCCCTTACTTCTGGGACCCGTAGGAGTTCTTGACGGTGAACTTGCCGTCCTCGGTGCCGTAGGTGACGGAGACCGAGGACTTGCCGGAGTTGTTGAGGTCGAACCACGTGGTGACGGTGCCCTCGTTCCAGTCGCGCTCGGCGACCCCGCGCCACTTGGCCTCGGTGGCCGTCGGGACGTTGAGGGAGCAGAAGTCGCGCAGGGCGTCGCCGAGTTCGTCCTCATCGCCGCCGAGCATCGACTTGATGCCGCCGTTGAGGCCCTTGACCTCAAGCGAGCCGTCAGATGCGGCGGTGCGGGTGTAGCCGTCGGCCTCGAACACCGTAAAGGCGGAGCTTGAGATCTTGGCCGTGGATTTGCCGGTCTTGGTGTCGGTGACGAGGGTGTGCTTGAGCACGAAGCTGCCCTCATCGGTCTCGATGACGGCCTCGGCGACCTCGGTGGACTTTCCATCAGCCGTGGTCGGCGCGTGTGTGATGAGGTCGCTAACCACATACGGGTGGATCGCGGCCTCGGTGCCGTCCTCGCCTTTGGCGTGGTCGGTGAAGGTGACGCCCGTGAAGGTCAGGAAGTAGCTGTCGTTGCGCGCGGTCCAGACGTTGGATGTAAGCTCAGCGATGAACTCTGCGGTCTGCCCGTCGTACTCATCCATCTTCGCGCGCTGGTCGTCTGTGAGCTTCGCGAGGGCCTTGTCCGTCTCGGAAAGCTCGGCATCGCCGCCAACAGGATGTTCGCCCTGCTCGGCGACCTCCTCCTTCTGCGCCTCCGTGGCACGCTCGCCCTGCACCATCGCGCAGCGCGCCATGGATAGGACGGCGACCACCGCCAGAGCCGCAAGCGCGACCGCGACAAGGCCACGGTGCTCTTTCAAGATCAGTTTCAGAAGCTCCATTTTTCCTCCGTTACCAGACCCGGTTCGCCTCAAGGGCTTTCCGGTCGAAATACTTGCCCCAAGCCGCCATGTCATCGTAGATGGGCGTGCCGCCCGTGTCCCCGGGGCGGTCCGAATTGCGCTCGTAGATCTCGTAGTGCAGGTGCGGGCCGGTCGAGTTGCCGGTGGAGCCCACATAGCCGATGACCTGCCCCTTGCGCACATGGTCCCCCTCGGACACGGCGAAGCGTGAGAGGTGGGCGTATCCGGTCTGCACGCCGAGGGAGCCGTGGTTGATGCGGACGTAGTTGCCCCATGTGCCCACGAACTTGGCGTTGACGACGATGCCGTCCGCGCTGGCGAAGACGGGCGTGCCCATCCCGGCCTGTATATCAAGCCCCCAATGGTCCGCATAGGTGCCCCATTGGGGAGTGTCCGACGGCCATTGGAGGTCGCCCACACCGGCGATCGCGCCGCCACCCGTGCGCAGCGCGTCGAGGACGCGGCGCGCGTGCTCGTTGCGGTTCGGCAGGTTCATCTCATCCAGACCGCAGCGCTCGAAGTGCCGCGCGAAGATCTCCACGGCGGTCTCCAACTGGTCGTCGTTGAGGCAGGCCATGAAATCATCGTAGTTGGAGCGGAACGACCAGCCGCCCCCTCGCGCCATGGTGAACTCATCCCAGAAGAAGTCGAGCTGGGCCGAGATGTCGGTGTAGGGTACATCACGCGCGTCGCAGAAGGCGCGCAGGCCGTTGAGACGCCCGCCGCGCCACTGGCAGAGGCCGAACGCGCCGCTGTCCTCGTTGACCGCAGCGGGGTCTACCCCGGACTCTTGGTACATGTTGCCGATGATGGCCGCGACCTGCACCTCATCGAGCCCCTTGTCGAGTAGGTACTCGGCCACGATCCGCTCGTTGCCCTCAAGGCCGGGTGTCTCCGAGGCAGCGCCGCCGCCGAGGATCATAAAGAGGAGCGGTATGAGGAGGATGAGGATGAAGACGAGTGCGATGGGCAGGCACCCGACGCCACCGGCTGCCGCTGCGGCACCTCCCGCAGCGGATGAGGAGGCCGAGGCGGAGCCGACTGCCGTGGCGGACGCCTTCACGCCAGCCGCCTTTGCTGCGGACGAGGACGCCGCGCTCCTCGCCGCCTGCTGCTCCGATATGGCCCTCATCTGATGCCGCTTGGACTGCATGCGCGTCTGGGCGCGCGACTTCGGCGGTTTGGATGCGGCCTGCGGGGCACCGGGCTTGCGTGACAGGCGGCGTCCCACGGAGCGCATCGCCCTGTACCCGGCGCGGGTGCCGAGATAAACGTCGTCGATGCCCTCTATCTCGGATCCACGGAGCATGGAGCCCGTGGCCCTCAGGAGGGCGTCCGCCCCCGGCCCCCGCAGGCCGCGATGTGCGCCACCGGCTTTTCCGGCATGCCTCTGGGCCGCGCTCCTCGCCGCCTTGGCACCGTAGTAACCGACGTATGCGATGGTGTCGAGGCCCTCGATCTCCGACCCGGCGAGCGTCGATGACACGGCGCGGCGCGCCATCGCAGCCGCGCCAGTCGCTCTGGGGCCGCTCTTGGGCGATGCGGTCGCGTTCACCGCGTCGTGTTGGTCGAGGGGGTTCAAGCCGCCAGAGGCGGCGGATGCGCCGTCACCGCCGAGGCGGGTGGGAGCCGATGTGACGCCCTCCCCCTG
>CAJJRZ010000039.1:0-13763 GCA_905194345.1 Coriobacteriaceae bacterium | reverse complement strand
GGACGCCGCCCTCTCAAGGCGGAGATCACCAGTTCGAATCTGGTACGGGCTACCACGCATCTGATACCCGGACTTCCCACGGAAGGCCGGGTTTTTTATTATCAAACAACCGTCTGCAATTCCCGTTTGAACCAGAGCTTTGCGTTCTGCCTATGGCCCTTACGGGTACAATTACAAAGATATTTTGACTGTTAGAAGGAGTCTCATGACGGAGTCCTCTCAGCATACGTCCAAGCCCCAGGTCGAGGTTGAGGCCTCGGGCGGCGATGACAATAAGAGTGCACGCCGCGGCGCCATCTTTATCGGCGTCGTGCTGGTGGGTTATATCGTCTATCTGGTGGTAACCGGGCAGATGGGGCAGTTCTGGGCCGCTATGTCGAGCGTCCAGGCGCCCTGGCTCGTTGCCGCGTGTCTATGCATGTTCATGTATCTGTTCTTTGGCATTGTGGCCTATGCGATCGCCGTTTGGCTCGACCCTTATTCGCCCGTCGGCATCCGCGACCTGATCTCGGTCGAGGCGAGCGGCATCTTTTTTGGCAACCTGACACCCATGATGATGGGCTCGACTCCTGCCCAGATTTACCGCCTGACCAAAGCGGGCCAAAATGTCGGCGAGGCCGGCGCCACGCAGTTCACGCGTTTTATCGTGTATCAGTTTGGCCTTGTTGCCTGGGGTGCTATCCTACTGCTTGCTCGCATGCCGTTTTTTGCCGAGCGCTATGGCGACATGACGCTGCTGTGCGTCTTTAGCTTTGGTGGGCACTGCTGCATCTTGCTGGGCATCTTCGCCGTCGCGCTCATGCCTAAGACCGTCACGCGCGTTGCCCATTGCATCATCAATTGGCTCGAGCGCATAGGTGTCTCGGCCACTAAGATCGAGGGATGGCGCACGTTTGTCGACGGCGAGATCTACTCCTTCTCCGAGAAGTTCAAGCTTTCGGCCGGACATTTTTCTTCCATGCTGCTCACCGTGTTTATCACCATGCTGCAGCTCGCGTTTTTCTATCTGGTTCCGTATTTCCTGATGCTAGCCTTTGGCCATCACGAGGTCGACTTTTTCTCGGTCATGGCCGCGAGTGCCTTTGTCCAGCTGCTGAGCTCTGCGGTTCCCTTGCCCGGTGGAACTGGTGGCGCTGAGGGCGGCTTTGCATTGTTCTTGGGTCATTTCTTTGGGTCGGCTTCGACCGCCGGCTATCTGCTGTGGCGCCTCATTACGTTTATTGCGCCGACCATTTTGGCTGCGCCCCTGCTGGGACTTAAGAGCGCCCACAACGAGAGCATCCATGCGCGCTGGGATCGCGTGATGCGCAAACTCGGCCGCACGTCTCAGACACCCTCTGCGCCCACTAAGCCGCACCCCACGAATGCGGTTACCGTTGATCCCAAGAAGCACGCTCAGAAGGCTTCTGGGACCGCTAAGCCGGCTCATAAAGCCTATGTGCGCCAGACGGGCGACGGTATTCGCGTATCTCCGTCGGCACTCAATAAGAAGAAGCACCCTAAGTCGCAGTAGGGCAGTCGTGCGTTCTTCATGATGCGGGGCATATTTGTGCTGTATGGGGGATAATCCTCTTACGTAGATTATCTCTCATCTGTTGATGAATGCCCGTATATCGAAGGGACACGCCCATGGCCACCAGCAAACCGCGTATTGATCGCCGCATCGTTCGCAGCCGCAATGCCATCCTTTCCGCTTTCGAGCGCCTGCTCATGGAAAAGCCGCTGGCAGACATTACGGTGAGTGCCATCGCGCGCGAGGCCAATGTCGACCGCAAGACCTTTTACGTTCACTTTGGTACGGTTGACGGCCTGCTCGATGCCATTGCCGTCGATGTGGTGGAGATGATTGTCGACTCGGTCGAGAAAACGCTTGCTTCAATGGACGGTGACACCAACGAGCGCGCCCTGGGCGCGGCGGCGACCTTCTTTAAAACCGTTAATGAGGCACTGTGCAACAACTTGGTACTCAATCGTCAGCTGATCGAGAACATTCCGCTCGATGATTTTATGGCTCGTCTTCGTGCGCCGCTCGAGCACGAGATTGCCGAGCGCGATCTGCTGCCCCACGGTCTCAAGGACGAGATGTTCGACTACTATCTGGCGTTTTTGCTGTCGGGTATTATCGGTATCTATCGCACATGGGCACTGTCTGCCGGCTCGGTTCCTATCGTGCGCGTCTCTGAGGTCGCCAACGACCTGACTCTCAATGGCCTGTCGAGTCTGGAATCTCGCTTGGATTAGGCGCAGGCTCGAGTTCGTGAGGCGCTTGTCGGGGTGCAGCCCGATCGACCAGGCGACGAGCATCCCGCCGAAGCAGTCGATGACCGGGCTCAGGTAGACCTTCTCGCTGCCTGGGAGCCTGAACTCGGTGATGTCGGTGAGCCACAGCCGGTTGAGCTCGTCGGCGTGGAAATTCCTGTTCACGAGGTTCTCCGGCGCCTTGGAGACCTCGCCGGCGTAGGAGCTTTAGCCTGAGGATCCTTAAATGAAAGTCCAGTTTATCCTTCCCACTCCAATTGGGAATCCTCCGATGCGCCTTCGCACGCTCGCATGACCTCGATACCATGCGAGCGTGCGAACTCGACGAGCTCTGCGTTGCGGGCGTTTATGGTGCCGAAGGCGGCGGGGCACACAATAAGGCGCGCGCAGTGGACGAGGAGCTCTTTGGCGCGGGCTATGGTTTTATCCCCGATCGGCTCGAAGGCGCGCTCGGCCACGCATTCCATCGCCAGGTCGCGCGCGAGCTCGCAGTCGATGTCCCCTTCGTGCAGAACGCCCGCGTAGAACGCCTTGCCCTGCCGGATGAGCTTGCGAAACACAGCCGACCCCGTACCTGCGCCGGCGATGACGAACGTGTGCGCATCGCCGTGCGGGCGTCCAATTTCCACGCTGCCGAAGCGCTCGTTGAAGGTGCCATGTTGAAGGCCGTAGAGCTTGCCAATCGTCTCGCGCGTGAATATGTCCTCGGGTGCGCCGGCGCGGAAGACCCGGCCGTCCTTCACGCAAATCACCTTGTCGGCGCTTTTCTGCGCGAGCTCGAGTTCGTGGATGGACATGATGACAGCCACATTCCGCGATTTCGCAAGGTGGCGAAGTATTCGCAGCAGGTCGATCTGGTAGCGGATATCGAGATACGACGTGGGCTCGTCGAGAACGAGCACACGCGGATCCTGCGCGATGGCGCGTGCGAGCATGACGCGCTGGCGTTGCCCGTCGCTTATCTGCATGAATTCGCGCTCGGCGAGTTCTTCCACATGTGCGGTTTTCATGGCCTCGTCGACCCGACTATGGTCGTCGGGCGAGAGTGTGCCCATTCGCCCGGTGTAGGGATGTCTTCCCGCCTCTACGATATCGCGGCAGGTGAGGAGCTCGGTCCGGGGGCGATCTGTCAGCATAACGGCAAGGTTCCTTGCGAACTCTGCCGTCTTCCATCGGGAAATCTCTCGCCCGTCGAGCTCGACCGCGCCGGCAAGCGGTGCTAAATGGCGTGTGATGGTTTTCAAGATGGTCGACTTGCCCGAGCCGTTCGGCCCGATGAGCGCCACGACGTCGCCCGCGCGAACCTCCAGATCGACGCCTTCGACTACGACCTTCTTGTCGTAGCCTGCCGACAGGTCGTTTATGCGGAAAAGCGGCGCTCCGTCAGCCTGCGTTTTGGGCCGCGGCACGAATTCCCCCATCTACCTCACCCGCTTCTTCAACATGAGCGCGATAACCACCGGCGCGCCGAAGATGGCGGTGACGGCGCTGATGGAAAGCTCGACGGGGGAGAACAGCGTGCGCGCGATCAAATCGCAGCCCGCGCAGAAGATGGCGCCTCCCAAGAAGCACGCAGGAATCACGCGGATGGGCTTCGACGACTTTAGCGCCGACTTCACGAGATGCGGAACCGCGATGCCTACGAACGACACCGGACCAGCGAACGCGGTCACGCAGGCGGAGAGCATGCTCGCTAGAAGGACGAGCACCACGCGGAAGCGTTCGACGTTCACGCCGACGCTTTTCGCGTAGGCTTCTCCCAGCTGGAAGGCGGAAAGGGGCTTCGATATCGCGAATACGCATGCGCTCATGATGATCACCACGACCGCGATGACCGCGACGTCGTCCCAGCTCGAACCCGAGAAGCTACCCAAAGACCAGTTGTGCAGGTTCACGATGGACTGGTCGTCGGCGAAGGCGATGAGGAAGTTCGTCGCCGCCGAGCAGATGTATCCCACCATGACGCCCGCCACGATGAGCATGGCCATGGAACTTATGCGCCGTGCAATGAGGAGCACGAAGCCGATGGTGATAAGCGAGCCCAGAAACGCTGCGGCCACCATGGCCGGCGAGGACATGGCCTGGTTTGCGCCCAGAAGTACGATCATCGTAAGCGCGACGACGAACTTTGCGCCCGAGGAGACGCCCAAGATGAACGGGTCGGCGATGGGGTTGTTGAAAAACGTCTGCAGCAGGAACCCGGAGAGCGAAAGTGCCCCGCCGAGAAGCACGGCTGAAAGCACGCGCGGCAGGCGAATCTCCCAGATTACCTGGCTTTCCATGGAATTTGCCGCGCCGCCCGAAAGGATGCCGGGGATGTGGTCTGCGGGCACGAGCACGCTCCCGATGCACAGGTTGGCCCCGACGAGCACGATGAGGGCAACAGCGAGCAGCGCCGTCACGACGCGATACCGCGCGGCGCGCCCCGATTCGTCGTATGCCATGGAAATCCGGCTTCTCATGGTGCTAGCCGAGCTTCCTCAGATAATGGAAGTCGCTCGCGTCATCGCCGGTGAACGCCCCGTGCAGCTCGTCGATAATGTCGGCGGTAGAAGTCATCTGCTGGTACATGTCGGCGCTTGTGACCCAGACGTTGCCGTTCTTCACGGCTTTGAACTGCGACAATAGCGCGTTTTTGCCTACGAAGTCGTTCAAGGTGGTAACCGATTCGTCGATGGTGCCGTTGTAGACGATAATGTCGGCATCCTTCGCCGTCGCGTAGAAGCGCTCCATTTCGAGCGTTACTGACGAACCTGACGTCGACGCCGTCTGCGCGTCATCGAGCGCGTAGCTGCCGCCTGCAAGCTCGATCATCTGCGCCACGTAGTCGCCCGCCCGCCGCGTGACGGCGGCCCCGTTCGAGTTAATGTAGAAATACGCCACGGTTTTACCTGACGACGCGAGCCCCGACGTTTGCTCGACGCGGGCCTTCTGCTCGTTGAACAGGTGCGCGGCCTCGTCTTCCTTGTCGAACAGGACGCCGAAAAGCTTAATCCACTCGACGCGCCCGAGTGCTTTGGGCTCGCTCGACGACTGTTCGGTGAGCACGACGAGCCCGAGCTTCTGCAGCTTTTCCTTCACATCGGGCGTGTGGTTGATCATGGTGTTCTCGATGGCGAGCGTGCAGCCCGAGGCCGATATTCGCTCGTAGTCGGGCGCGCTGTACTTGCCGCCGTAGGCGATCGCCCCACTTTCGAGCGCGCTTTTGAAGCCCGCCACCGAGCAATCGTCGGCCTTCGTGCCCGACATAAAGATATTGTCGTTCGCATCGAGCGCGTCGACCAGGCACATCGTCGCCGACGACACGAGGTACACCTTGTCGGCGGGGCACCTTATGACCGCGATGTCGGAGCTCAACCCATCAGGCACCTTCGCATCTTGCGGCACCACGAGGAAGCGCTCCCCGTTCGAAACGCAGATAAGCCGCAGGCCGCCTTCGAACTCGTCGACAGTGAAGTGCTCGGCGTATTCAAGCTGAAGCGCCCCCGTCGGCTCCCAGCCGCAGCCCAGATCGGCGTTGTGGAAGTCGGCCGCGGTGCTTGAAGCCGTTCCCGCAGGGGAGCCGCCGCTTGTATTGTCGCCCGATTTCTCCTTCATGGTGGATGAGTCGAAGTGGAGCGTGTAGTCGATGGTGTGCGGCGTCGACATGGCGACGGTCTCGGCCGACACGGCGATGTCCTCATCGAGCGTGACGGGTATCTCGAACGTGGAGTTGCCGCCGTCGTTTACGGGCGCGTAGTCCACGCCGTCGACGGTCATCTTGTCGTAGTTCGAACTCGACCAGGTGATGGTCGCGGTGTAGGTGTCGCCATCCTTCACAATTGTGGTTGGTGAGGCGATGCTTGCGCGCCCTGACCCGCCGGAAAGCGAGACGCTCACAGTGTATTCCTGAGAGCCCGCCGTGGCACCGGTCGCGTTTGGGCTCGCACTGCACCCCGCGAAGGGAAGCGCGAGCAGGGCGACGAGAACGCAGGCGATTACGCGCGCCGCGATGCTGTGGCGCTTCCTGTTTTCCCCCTTGGGAAGAATCGACCGCATGGCGTTACTTCAGTGCGTCGGCGCGCAGATCGACGCCGGCGGATTCGAATACGAGCGTACGGTCGTACCACCGCTCCCTTTTAATGCTCCACGCGGCGCAGGCGGTGTCCTCGTCGAGCGCATCAACGGGCACGTCGTAGGTGTACTTGCCTTCCGCGTTTTCCACATAGGGGATGAAGTCGGCCTCGCTCGCGGCGGCAGCCTCGTCGCCCGTGCCCATGAAGAGCTTGCCGTAGCCCGTGCCGGAAAGTGTCATCACGCAGTGCATGGAGCCGTTTTCCACGATGAGCTGGGCGTCCACAATCCTGAACATGTTCGAGCTGGAATCTACGGTGATTGGATAGGTGCCGTCAGCCACCTTGTCGGCGGTAATGGGGGCAGCGCTTGCGCCCTCGGGCGCATCGGCCGCCTGTTCGGTCTTTTCCTGGGAATCGGCATCGCTTGCCTTTGTGCTGTCGATTGAATTTCCGCCGCAGCCGGCGAGCGAGAACGCGAAAAGCGCCGCCGACAGTGCGAAGACGAGGGTTTTCTTCAACATGGAGGGGTTCCTTTCAATCGCTTCGACCGCCCGCGCCGTGCGGTGGGCGGGCGGGATGCGAATGCAACGGGCATGCGTCGTCAGTCGGGGAAAGGCGCATGCCCGTTGCACGGGGACGCGACCGGCGCCCCCGTGCGCGGCGAGTTTACAGCTTGGCGATGGCGTCGTCCACGTGCGAGACGTAGATGTCGTCGACCGCGACGTTCTGTCCCAGACCCTGGAGCAGGCACGTCACTTCGAAGCCGGCGGCCACGAACTTCGCAGCCCAGCTGTCGGGGTCGGTCTCGTCTGCCATGTCGTTGTTCGCGTGGTCGCCCGCGACCACCATGAACGGCGCGAGCACGGCCTTCTTGTAGCCTGCGGCGCTCGCGGCGGCGATAACATCCTCGCAGGTCGGTTCAGCCTCGACGGTGCCGACGAAGAACTGCGTCAAGCCCTCGTTCTTGAACACTTCCTGCATCTTGGCATAGTCGGCGTTGGAATCGGCTTCGGTGCCGTGGCCCATGAGGCACAGCGCCGTCTTGCCGTCGTCGAAGGACGCCATGTTCTCCTTAATGGCTGCGGCCACCTTCTTGTAGTCGTCGTTGGAGGTGAGCAGCGGGTCGCCGAGCGAGATCTTGTCGAACTTGTCGGCGTACTTGTCGAGCTCGTCTTTCACGTCGGCGTATTCCAGGCCAGCCATGAGATGCGTCGGCTGCACGACGATTTCCTTCACGCCGTCTTCCACGCAGCGGTCGAGCGCCTCGGTCATGTTGTCGATCGTGATGCCGTCGCGCTTCTTCAGCTTGTCGATGATGATCTGCGCGGTGAAGGCGCGGCGGATGTCGTAGTCCTGCCAGTACTTCTCGCGGATAGCGTCTTCGATGGCGCCGATGGTGATGTGGCGCGAGTCGTTGTAGCTCGTGCCGAAGCTCGTGACGAGAATGACCGGCTTCACGGCCATCTCCTTTTCGCTCGATTTCTCGGAACTCGCGGAGGTGCTGGAGCAGCCCGCGAGCGCGACTCCGGCGAGCGCGACGGCTCCGGTTGCTGCGGCGCCCATGAAGCCGCGGCGTGACATCTGGTCGGACATGGTTTTCCCTTTCCTCGGTTTGCCGGTCCCCCGGCGACAGTTGCTTATCGGCACAAGCGAAAGAAAAGCGCGCTCGTCCGCAAAGGGATAGCGCGCCTGTTTCTTGCATTCGAAAGGGAAGCGCACTCCTCGGGGTTCACAAGGAGCTAACGCCACGGCGATGCCGTGAGGAAAAGGCGAAGCAGTCTGGCTTGGGGCGCGAGGCGGTTCGCCCGCGCGTCCTACACAGTAATGTCCCTTGCCCAGGATTCCCACCTGGTTCCCTCCGCAAGCCAGCGCGGACTGTGTGGGCGCCGCGCCGGTCGTTTCCTTTTATTCGATTGTCATATGCTCGTTGCCGAAACTACCACTATGATAGTGGGCGTTTGTGGGCGTGTCAAAGCCAGGGCGGGCGGCATTGCGCCTCCTGCCTACGTATTTGCGCCGATTGCCGCTGCGGGCGTCGTGTCTTGCCCGCTGTGCGAAGGGCGGCGTAAACGGTTGCGATGAGAAACGGGAAGGGAAGGCTCGGATGATTCATATCGTTGGCGCAGGTTCGGGCGCCGCCGACCTTATCACGCTGCGCGGGGCGCGTCTTCTGCGCGCGGCCGACGTGGTCGTTTGGGCGGGGAGCCTTGTGAACCCCGAGCTGCTCGCCGAGTGCAAGGAATCCTGCGTCGTCTACGACAGCGCGCACATGACCTTGGAGGAAGTGCTCGACGTGATGTGCGCGGCGGATGCGCGGGGCGAGGAAGTGGTGCGCCTGCACACGGGCGACCCGTGCCTGTACGGCGCCATCCAGGAGCAGATGGACGCGCTCGACGCGCGCGGCGTGGACTACGAGGTGGTGCCCGGCGTGTCGAGCTTTTGCGGTGCCGCGGCGGCGCTTCGCCAGGAATACACGCTGCCGGGAATCAGCCAGTCGGTCGTGATCACGCGGCTTTCCGGGCGCACCCCCATGCCCGCGGGCGAGGGCATGCGCACCATGGCGGAAAGCGGCTCGACTATGGTCATCTTCCTGAGCTCGGGTATGCTCGCCGAGCTTTCCGCCGAGCTTTTGGCCGCAGGCCGTAGCTCCGACGAGCCGGCGGCGCTCGTGTACAAGGCGACCTGGCCTGAGGAGCGCGTGGTGCGATGCACAGTGGGCACGCTCGCCGATGCGGGCGCGCGAGAGGGCATCGACCGCACGGCGCTCGTGGTGGTGGGCCACGTGCTCGGAGCTCGCGGCGGGCTTGCGCACAACGGCGCGCAAGCGGAGTCGTACGAGCGCAGCAAGCTATACGACCCTTCGTTTGCCACGGGGTATCGGAAGGCGAGCAGCTAGCGTGGCCTTCGAGCACTACATATATACCGGGACGACCCGCCTGCGCTGCGGCTACACCACGGGGAGCTGCGCCGCGCTCGCGGCGAAGGCGGCCTGCGAGATGCTCTTGTCACGAAAGCCCGTCGGCCGCGTGTCGATCGTCACCCCCGGCGGGCTGCCCGTCGAGGCGAACGTGGTCGACGCATGCATCGGCGAGGGGTGCGCCCAGTGCGCCGTGCGAAAGGACGCAGGCGACGATGCCGATGTGACCGACGGCGTGCTCGTGTACGCGCGCGTGGAACATGCGGGGTCGGGCACGGGCACTGCGGGCAGCAAGGGCGTGCCCGCGCGCGAATCGGAAGTTTCCGTCGATGGCGGCGTGGGCGTGGGGCGCGTGACGTTGCCCGGGCTCGAGCAGCCGGTGGGGGCGGCCGCCATCAACGCGACGCCG
Source organism: Coriobacteriaceae bacterium (assembly GCA_905194345.1). Classification (GTDB taxonomy): domain Bacteria; phylum Actinomycetota; class Coriobacteriia; order Coriobacteriales; family Coriobacteriaceae; genus Collinsella. Next base: position 4,123 of record CAJJRZ010000039.1, on the reverse strand, counting down.
CGCGCGATGATCACTTCGGCGGTGCGCGAGGTGTGCGCCGCGCACGGCTTTTCTGGAAATATTGCTGTGACGATTTCGGTACCCGAGGGTGTTGCCCTTGCCGAAAAGACCTTCAACCCGCACCTGGGGATAGAGGACGGCATCTCCATCCTGGGCACGACGGGCATCGTCGAGCCGCGCAGCCTCGCTGCCTTGCGCGACAGCATCGAGCTCGAGATCCGGCAGCATGCGGCTATGGGGCGGCGCGGAGTCGTGCTCACGCCCGGCAACTACGGCGCGCAGTTCATCTCGGGGCATTTCCATCTAAACGGTGCGCCGGTGGTCTTCATTTCCAACTTTGTGGGCGATGCGATTGATTGCTGCGTTCGCGAGGGATTTACCAATGTCCTTCTTGTGGGACACATCGGCAAGCTGGTGAAGGTCGCGGGCGGCATCATGGACACCCATTCGCGTACCGCCGACTGCCGTGCGGAGATTCTGACCGCCCACGCGGCCTTGGCCGGCGCGGGCACGAAGACCGTGCGCGATATCATGTCGTCGGTCACGACCACGGCGGCGCTCGAGGTAATCGAGGCCGCCGGCGTGGGGGACGCTGCGCGCGCCTCGCTCGCTGTGGCAATCGAGGACAGGTTGCGCCGCCGCGCGGCGGGCGGATGCGACATCGCCGCGGTCGTGTTCGACGCCGAGCGCCGCGAGCTTTTCCGCACGTCGGGCGCCGATGCAGTTATCGGGGAATTGGGGGCGACGTATGAGTAAAGGCGTGCTGTACGGGGTGGGCACGGGGCCTGGCGACCCCGAGCTGCTCACGATCAAGGCCGTCCGCACAATCGAATCGTGTCCGGTCATCGCCGCACCGCAGACGGCGGACGGGGCCATGGTCGCGCTCGACATCGTACGCGGCGCCGTCGACCTTACAGGCAAGACGGTGATCCCCGTGCGATTCTCGATGACGCGCGACGTCGAGCGCCGCGCGGCCGAGCATGCCTCGCTTGTTCGCGAGCTTGTCGCGCACCTGGATGCGGTCCGCGACGTCGCGCTGCTGAACCTGGGGGACCCGAGCATCTACGCCACCTTCCAGCGCATAGCGCCCGACGTGCGCGCCCGCGGGTTCGAGGCGCGCGCCATTCCCGGCGTGCCGAGCTTCTGTGCGGTCGCCGCGGCGCTCGAGCGCGACCTCACGCCCGAGATGTCGTCGCCTCTGCACATCGTGCCCGGCGGCTACGACGACGTGCGCCGCGCAATCGGCTGGCCGGGGACGAAGGTGGTCATGAAGGCGCGCCGCTCGCTTGCGGACACGAAGCACATCCTTCGCGAGGAGGGCGCCTTCGACGGTGCCGAGCTCGTAGAGGACTGTGGGCTTCCGGGCGAGCGCGTGTACCGCTCGGTCGACGATGTGCCCGATCGGGGCAGCTACTTCTCGACGATGGTGGTGCGCTAGATGAGGGTTTCCTGCATAGCGTTCACTGAGAGGGGGTATGCTTTGGCGGAGCGCACCGCTCGTGCGCTTTCCGATTGCGCGCAGACAGGTGAAGATGACCCTGGCTGGGACGTTTCCGTTTCGCGCGGGTTCGGCGAGGGGAAGGCCGACCTGCGCGCATGGACGGCGCTCGCGTGGGAAGCGTCGGACGCGCTTCTGTTCGTGGGCGCGGCGGGCATCGCCGTGCGGGCGATCGCGCCGCATGTCGCCTCGAAGGCAAACGATTCCGCGGTTGTGGTGATCGACGAGGCAGGGCGCTTTGCCGTCTCGCTTTTGTCGGGGCATTTGGGCGGTGCGAACGAGCTTGCGCAAACTGTGGCACGCGCGGCAGGGGCCATCCCCGTCATCACCACGGCGACCGACGTCCGCGGCGTGTGGGCGGTGGATACGTGGGCGCGCTGTGCGGGGCTCGCCGTTTCGAATCCCGAGGCTATCAAGCGAGTGTCGGCGCGGCTGCTTTCGGGCGGGCGCGTGGCGCTCTATTCCGCCATGCCGATTTCGGGACAGCCGCCTGAGGGGGTTGACATTGTGTCCGACCGCGCTCGGGCCGATATCGTCGTGTCGCCGTTCGCTGGCGCGAATGCAGGTGCGTCCGTTCGCACGGCGGAGACAACGGACGAGGTCGTGCCCGCCGGTGAGACGGGGAAGCCGGCGGGCGTGCGGGCGCAGGCGCCTGCGCCCGAGCCGCTTCACCTTGTCGTGCCCTGCATCGTTGCGGGCATAGGGTGCCGTCGCGGTGCGTGCGCCGAAGCGATCGGGGAGGCGTTTCTTCTCGCGTGCGGGCAGGCGGGCATCTCGCCTTCGGCCGTTCGCGAGGCGGCGACGATCGACGTGAAGGCGCGCGAGGAGGGCCTGCTCGCCTTCTGCCGCGCGCGCAATATCCCGCTCGCGACGTATTCCGCAGAGGAGTTGTCGCAGGTCGAAGGCAGCGTTTCGCCATCTGATTTCGTGTGCGCGACGGTGGGGGTCGACAATGTGTGCGAGCGCGCGGCGCTCGCGGACGGGGGTAAACTTATCTTCCCGAAGCTCGCTCACGGCGGCGTGACCGTCGCGTTTTCCAAGGTAACTTTCGAACTTTCGTTTAAGGAGCGGTGATGGGAAAGCTCTTCGTGGTGGGGATCGGCCCGGGCGGCCCCGACGGCATGACGATTGCGGCTCGGCGCGCGCTCGAGGCGGCCGACATCGTTGTGGGGTACACGAAATACGTGGAGCTCGCGCTCGCCGCCGTGCCTGACGCGGCGCATCTCGCGACGCCGATGATGCACGAGGTCGAACGGTGCCGCCTGGCGCTTTCACGCGCGCAGAGCGGAGAAGCCGTGGCGCTCGTGTGCAGCGGTGACGCGGGCGTGTATGGCATGGCGAGCCCCGTGCTGGAGCTTGCGGAGGACTACCCCGATGTTGACGTGGAAGTTATCGCCGGGGCCACCGCGGCTCAGAGCGGGTCGGCGGTGCTCGGCGCCCCGCTTGCCCACGACTTCGCGGTCGTGTCGCTCTCCGACCTGCTCACGCCGTGGGATGTCATCGAGCGCAGGCTCGCCGCCGTGGCGAGCGCCGACTTCTGCATCTGTTTGTACAACCCGCGCAGCAGAAAGCGCGCCGACAGGCTCTCGCGCGCGGCGAAGATTATGCTCGAATGGAAGGCCCCCGACACGCTCTGCGGCTGGGTACGCAACATCGGGCGCGAGGGGCAGCAGTCGGGCATGTGCAGGCTCTCCGAGCTGGAGGAGTTCGACGCCGACATGTTCACCACCGTGTTCGTCGGCAACGCGGACACGAAGCGCGTAGGCGGCCGTATGGTCACGCCGCGCGGGTATCGGGAGATTCCATGCGAAAGGTAACGATCATCGGGGCGGGGCCCGGAAACCCCGACTTGCTCTCGCGTGCGGCGCTCGACGCGATCGACATCGCCGACGTGGTCATCGGCGCTCATCGCGCGCTTGTCGGCATCGACGTGCCGCCTGACGTGGTGAAATGCGAGCTCGTGAAGACGGCGGACATCGTCGCCGCGCTCATTGATGCGGCGTCGTGGCAGCGCGCCGTGGTCGTGATGACGGGCGATGTGGGGCTGTTCAGCGGCGCGCGCCGCCTGATGGAGGCTCTCTCCGGCGACGCGCAGGTGGACGTGCACGTCATTCCCGGCATAAGCTCAGCGTCGTATCTCGCCGCGCGCCTCGCGCGTCCATGGCAGGATTGGCGCTTCGCGAGCGCTCACGGCGTGGCGTGCGACATCGTGGCCGAGGCCGAGCGCGCAGGTGAGCTCTTCCTCGCCACGTCGGGCGGGGAAGACCCCTCGCGGCTTTCGGGCGAGCTTGTGCAGGCGGGCTTCGCGGACGCGCGCGTGACGGTGGCCGAGCGCCTGTCGTACCCCGACGAGCGCATCACCTGCGCGACCGCAAGTGAAATCGCAGGTCAGACGTTCGACGACTTGAACGTGATGCTTATCGAGTTCGCAGGCTGCGCCGGGTCGCCTGCGGGCTCTAGCGCAGCCTCCGAGGCGCCGGCCGGCGCGTCTGCGCCCGCGGCGGCTTCTTTCGCGGCGGACTCTGCGGGCGCATTCCGCGCCGCGAGCTCCCGCTGGCCGTACGCTTCCTCGGGCATTCCCGACGAGCTCTTCATCCGCGGCGAAGTTCCCATGACCAAGCAGGA
>CAJJRZ010000038.1:0-15264 GCA_905194345.1 Coriobacteriaceae bacterium | reverse complement strand
TGAGTGGCTGGACGGCCGTATGACGAAGGTGCCGGAGCTCGTCCTGGGCGATGCGTTCGGCGAGAGCGTCCAGGCGGAGCTCGATTTCGGGTTCGATGACGTGTCGGAGGGCCTTTGGGTCGAGGTGCGCCATCACGAGCCGGATGAGGGCTCGGGCGGCGACCCGCGCGGGAGGGGCTGCGCGCTGTACGCGGACTGCCGGTGCAGCCTGGTCGAACCGTCGGACCTCGAGCGCGTCTTCTGCATCCTTTACGAGGGGCAGCCGAGGGTCTGCCGCGTCGCGGGGGAGCTAGGGGTCCCCGTGTCGGCGGTGAACGCGGCCGCTGCGTGGGAATCCGGGATGGGGGCGGGTTTCGAAACGCCTGCGGAGGGGAGAGCCCCGTTGGGCGGGGACTATTCGTGATGCTACTGGCGTTGAGTTTTGAGCGATTGCGTTTGGCGTTACAGCGCCAAAATCCCCAGATGCTCAAGCAAGATCTTAAGCCCGATGAGGATGAGCACGATGCCGCCCACGATGGTGGCAGGTTTTTCGTAGCGCGCGCCAAAGGTGTGGCCGATCGCTACGCCGGCGATGGAGAAGATAAACGTTGTGACGCCGATAAGCGATACAGCGGGAACGATGTCAACCGAGAGCGCCGCAAATGAGATGCCTACGGCTAGGGCGTCGATTGAGGTGGCGATGGCGAGGATCAGGTACTCGCCCAGGTCAATCTTTTCGGCATCCTTGCCGTCGCCTTCATTCTCGTCCTCGGTAAAGGCTTCCCACAGCATTTTGCCGCCGATAAAGGCCAAAAGGATAAAGGCGATCCAATGGTCGATGGGTCCGATGATGCCCATGAATTGACTGCCAAGCGCCCATCCGATTACGGGCATGCCGGCCTGAAAGCCGCCAAAGAACAGGCCGAGCACCGCGGCGACTTTAAGGTCGATCTTCTTCATGCCAAGGCCCTTGCAGATGGATACGGCAAAGGCGTCCATCGAAAGGCCAACGGCGAGCAGCACGAGCTCTGCGAGTCCCATAGTCTGACTCCCTCTCTGCGGGCGGGCCCGCGTGTACCTCTTGGGGGAGTAACAAAAAAGACCCGTGGCGTACGCGTTGCGCGCACAGCCACGAGTCTCGTTCATTAAGGCAAGCCAGGCCGCATCGGCCAGTGTGTTGACTTACCGCGCCACCGGAGGCGAACCCGGTCACGCGACTACTCCCTCATTCATGTGAATCCCGATGCTACCACATAAGCAGCTCATTTGGGTTGGGGCTCTTTTGACTACCCCAGCGGTGTTCGCTCATTCTGTAAGCATCGGATTTCGCAAGCGCTGCGGGGGCAAACCGTGAGAAACTATTTAGCGTTTATGGAGCGTATACGATGGGAGCGATGCCTTGGATAAGAACGAGCTGCAAAAGCGTATGGAACAGGCTATTCGCCTGACTGCCCCCGGCCAGCCGATCCGCACCGCCCTCGACATGATCATTGCTGGTCACCTGGGCGCTCTTATTTGCGTCGGCGACACCGAAAACGTACTCGCTGCCGGTAACGACGGCTTCCCGCTCAACATTTCGTTTACCTCGAACCGCCTGTTCGAGCTTTCCAAGATGGACGGTGCCATCGTCATCGATGGCGACCTCACCCAGATCCTGCGCGCCAACTTCCACCTCAATCCCGATCCCTCGCTCGCCACGAGTGAAACGGGCATGCGTCACCGTACTGCCGCTCGCATGTCGGTGCTCACCGACGCCATCGTGATCTCGGTTTCGGCTCGTCGTGCCGTCGTCAACGTGTACGTCCACGGCAAGAGCTACGAGATCCAGCCCGTCACCACCATCATGAGCTCGGTCAACCAGCTCGTCGCCACGCTCCAGACTACCCGTCAGTCGCTCGATCGCTCCCTGCTGCGCCTGACGGCCCTCGAGCTCGACGACTACGTTACGCTCGCCGACATCACCGGCATTTTCTCGAGTTTCGAGATCATGCAGCAGGCAAAGACTGAGCTTAAGGATTGCATTGTCAAGTTGGGCAACCAGGGCAAGCTCGTGCAGATGCAGCTCGAGCAGCTCGCCGGCTCCAGCATGGATACCGAGTACGACCTGATGATTCGCGACTACGCGAGCGATTCTTCCGAGGCCAATGCCGAAAAGATCCGCGCCAACCTGAGCCGTATGACGCCCAAGGACTTGTCCGACCCGCAGCATGTGGCGGCGGTTCTGGGTTACGACGACCTGGACGAGGACTCCGTCATGACACCGCTGGGCCTGCGCACGCTTTCGCGCGTGTCCGTCGTGCGCGACGGCGTGGCCGAGAAAATCGTCGACGAGTATGGATCGCTGCAGGAGCTCATGGACGACATCAGCGAGGATCCGGAGCGCCTGGGCGACTTTGGCGTTAACAACCCTGCCATTCTTGCGGACTCCCTGTACCGCATGAAGGGCACCAAACAGGGGAACGCATAATGGCGCCCGTATGCGCCGTGGTCGTTGCCGGTGGCAGCGGCCAGCGCTTTGGTAACCCCGGTGGCAAGCAGCTCGTCAATGTAGCGGGTCGTCCGCTTATGAGCTGGTCCATCCGCGCGTTCGATCGTAGCGACAAGGTCGGCCACATCGTGGTGGTGTGCCCTGCCGAGCGCCGTGCCGAGATGCGCCGCCTGGCCATCGACCCGTTTGACTATGACACGCCCATCAGTTTTGCCGATGCCGGCGATACCCGCCAGGACTCCACCCGTGCCGGCGTGCATGCGGTACCGGCGGGTTTCGAATATGTCGCCATCCACGACGGCGCCCGTCCGCTCATCACGACCGAGGCCATCGATCATGCGATCGACGTGCTTGTGGGCGACCGCTCGCTCGACGGCGTCGTGTGCGGCCAGCCCGCGATCGACACGCTCAAGATCGTCGACGGCGACAATATCGTCGAGACGCCGCCGCGCGAGCTCTACTGGGCCGCGCAGACGCCGCAGATCTTTAGCGTCGACGCCATGAAGCGCGCCCACACCGCAGCTATCACCGAGGGCTTTATCGGGACCGACGATTCTTCGCTGGTCGAGCGCATGGGCGCCCGCGTCCGCTGTGTCCAGAGCCCGCGCGATAACCTTAAGGTGACGGTGCCCGAGGACCTGCGTCCCGTAACCGCGATTCTGCTTGGCCGCATGGCCGAGGGAGAGGACCTTCCCCATGTTCAGTAACCTGCGCATTGGCCACGGCTACGACGTCCACCGTTTGGTGGAGGGGCGTCGATGTATCATCGGCGGGGTCGACATTCCCTACGAGCGCGGCCTGCTGGGCCACTCGGATGCCGATGTGCTCGCGCATGCCTTGGCCGACGCCATTCTGGGCGCCTGCCGCGGGGGAGACATCGGCAGGCTATTTCCCGACACCGATCCCGCCTATGAGGGCGCCGACTCGATGGTGCTGCTCGCTCGCGTGATGGACTATGCGCGCGAGCTGGGCTTCGAGTTTGTCGATGCCGATTGCACCATTGCCTGTCAGCAACCTAAGATCACCCCGCACCGCGATGCCATGCGCGCCAACCTTGCCCATGCCCTGGGCGTTGACGTCGAAAACGTGGGCGTCGCCGCCACTACGACCGAAAAGCTCGGTTGGGAAGGCCAGGGCGAGGGAATCGGCGCCTGGGCCGTCTGCCTGCTACAGAAAACCGTTAAGGAGTAACGAATGCGTATCTACAACAGCGCTACCCATAAAAAGGAAGAGTTCCAGCCCATCGAGTCCGGCAAGGTCCGCATGTACGTGTGCGGCCCCACGGTCTACGACAACATCCACATCGGCAATGCCCGCACGTTCATCAGCTTTGACGTGATTCGTCGCTGGCTCATCGCGAGCGGCTACGAGGTCACGTTTGCCCAGAACCTCACCGATGTCGATGACAAGATCATCAAGCGCGCCAACGAGCAGGGCCGCACTGCCGCCGAGGTCGCGACGGAGTTCTCCGACAAGTTCATCGGCGTCATGCGCGCCGCCAACGTGCTCGATCCCGATGTGCGTCCCCGCGCCACCAAGGAGATCGGCCCCATGATCGCCATGATCAAGACGCTTATCGAGCAGGGCCATGCCTACGCTGCCGATAACGGCGATGTGTACTTTGCCGTGCGCAGCGATCCCAACTACGGTCAGGTTTCGGGCCGCAACATCGATGACCTTATGGTTGGTGCGCGCATCGAGGAGAACGAGGACAAGAACGATCCGCTCGATTTTGCCCTGTGGAAGGCCGCCAAGCCCGGCGAGCCCAGCTGGCCGAGTCCCTGGGGCGAGGGCCGTCCCGGTTGGCACACCGAGTGCGCCGCCATGGTGCACCGCTACCTGGGCACTCCGATCGACATCCACGGCGGCGGCTCCGACCTTGCCTTCCCGCATCACGAGAACGAGTGCGCCCAGGCCACCTGCGCCTGGCACCAGGGCTTCTCCAACACCTGGATGCACACGGGCATGCTGCTGGTAGACGGCGAGAAGATGTCCAAGTCGCTCGGCAACTTCTTTACGCTGGCCGAGGTCCTCGAGCAGCACTCCGCTGCTGCCCTGCGCCTGCTGATGCTGCAGACGAGCTATCGCTCGCCGCTCGACTTTTCTTGGGAGCGCCTGGAGGGTGCCGAGAACTCGCTCACGCGTATCGCCGGTACGGTCGAGAACCTGCGCTGGGCCGCGAACCATGCGACGGCCGATGCCGATGAGGCAGCATCCGAGGCGTTTGCCGCCAAGGCCGCTGAGACCCGTGCCACCTTTAAGGAGTGCATGGACGACGACTTTAATACCGCTGGTGCCATGGGTGCTGTCTTTGGCTTTGTGACCGAGTGCAACCAGTACCTGGAGCAGGCGGGCGATGCTGCCGACAAGGCCGCTGCGCTTGCTGCTGCCGATACGCTGGTCGAGCTGCTCGATACGTTTGGCGTCGAGCTCCCCGAGCCCAAGGTCGAGTTGCCGCTGGGCCTGCTGGGCGTTGCCGCCGGCCTGGTCGCCTACACGGGTGACGACGTGGACGAGGCCGCTGCCAAGATTCTCGAGGCCCGTGCCGAGGCCCGTGCCGCCAAGAACTGGGATCTGGCCGACGCCATCCGCGACCAGCTCAAGGACCTGGGCCTGACGATTGAAGATACGGCCGCGGGTACTCGTATTAAGAGTCTCTAGTATTTGTCGACCGTTCGAGGTGCGGCAGATTGCCTTGAAAGAGGAGGGCATAGACCTGGTGGTCATGCCCGACGATTGAAAGGCAAGGTGCCGTGGCTCGGACGGTCGATTCTTGTTCGTTTTCTATTTAAGGAGGCCGTCTTATGGCCGACAATCGCAAGCGTGCGCCTCGTGGCGGCAAGCAGGCCGCTTCTGGCTCGCGTCCGATTCGCCGCAACGATCGCGCTGCCGCTCCCAAGGGCCAGCGCGAGCGCTCACAGGCTGCTCGCCCGCAGCGCGAGCGTAGCCGCGATAACGTCGAGGTTCCCAAGGGCGAGTTTATCGAAGGTCGTCGTGCTGCCGCCGAGGCGCTACGCACTGGTTTTCCCATCAAGTGCGCGCTCATCGCCGAGGGCGGGGAGCGCGATGCTGCTTTGTCTCGTCTGGTCGATGACCTCAACGCCGCGGACGTCCGCATTAAGTATGTGCCGCGCGCGCAGCTCGATGCGCTGTCGAGCCATGGCGCTCATCAGGGCATTGCGCTCGAGGTGGGTAATTTCCCCTATGCGGACGTCGCCGATATCCTTGACCGCGCGGGTGACGGCCCGGCGCTCGTCGTCGTACTCGACCATGTGACCGACGACGGTAACTTTGGTGCCATCGTGCGCTCTGCCGAGGTCGTGGGCGCGGCGGGCGTCATCATTGCCAACAAGCGCGCCGCCGGTGTGACCGTGGGCAGCTACAAAACCTCTGCTGGTGCCGTTATGCATCTGCCCATCGCACAGGTTCCCAACATCGCTCGAGCGCTCGACGACCTCAAGGCTGCTGGCTTTTGGGTGGGCGGTGCTTCCGAGCACGCCGAGGGCAGCTGCTGGGATGCTCCCTTTGAGGGCCGCGTTGCGCTCGTCATGGGCTCCGAGGGCGACGGCATCTCGCGCCTGGTGCTCGAGAAATGCGACTTTTTGACCAAGCTTCCCCAGCGCGGCATGACCGAGAGTCTCAATGTGGCCCAGGCGACCACCGCGCTGTGCTTTGAGTGGCTGCGCCGCAATGCCGGCGAGCTCATGGGGGAGGAGTAGCGCATGTCCAAGAAGAACCGCGCCAAGTCCAAGACCAAGCGCTTTGGCGAGGGCTCGGCCAAGCCGATTGTTTCGGCCGCGACCTACGGCGTGGGCGGCAATGCGTTTGTGCAGGCTATCGCCGACCCAGTCTCGACGGTGCACTCCAACAAGCCCGAGCTGCTGGTGGTCGACGGTTACAACGTGATCCACTGCACGCCGCGCTACGAAAAGCTCGTCTACGACCATTCCGACGATCCATATTCCAGCGACGTCCACGATATGGCGCGCACCGCGCTCATCAACGATGTTGCGGCGTTTGCCCAGGGCCGTTACGAGGCCGTGATCGTGTTCGACGGCGCGGGCAACATCTCCAACGAGCGCCCCAACCTACCGGCCCGCGGCGTGCGCATCGAGTTCTCGCCGACGGGCGTCTCTGCCGATACCGTGGTGCAGAAGCTCTGCATCGAGGCACGCGAGGAAGGCCGCGCGTGCTCCGTGGTATCGAGCGACGGTACGATTCAGGCCGTCGTCATGGGCAAGGGCGTCACGCGCATCTCGAGCCGCATGCTGGTGGACGAGATCAAACAGATCGATAACGACGTTCACGAGGCAGAGGAAGCCCCGCAGATCAAGATGACTCTGGGCAGTCGCCTGAGCCCCGATGCCCTGGCCAAGCTCAAGGCCCTGCGCGGGAGGTAGGGGAGTTGGCGGGGCAATGCTGCCTCGCTAACTCCATTCAGCGATGTCGATCATTCTTTCGAGGCGCCACGTTAGCGCCTCTTTTAGATAAGGCAGTCTCGCTGCTAGGGCATCGTTTTTAGACAGAATCTCGATCGCCTCGTCGACAAAGCCCTCGAGTTTGTCGCCGTCAAACCAGCCCATGTCCTCGACGAGCAACATTTGTTTGGCAGGACTTGAATGAAATTGTGCGCTGGTAAAACTGTGCTCTCCCGCCCTAAGCTCCTCTAGTGATATGTTGCACCAGAGTGATGAGCCCGAATCGAAGATGGGGGCTGGTCTGCAGACCAGTGAGTTGACGTTTCGCACGAGGCCGAAGTTGCGCCAATGACGGTCGTAGTTGGCAATGATGTCATCGCATACGATCATGCGGTCAAGGGCGTCTTTTATATCTGTCGCTCCAAGCTCCTCGCAGTTTGCTACATACCGTTCGTAATCGGTTAGTCGCTCGTCTGCATTTGCATGCTGGTTTACATAGAACGCAGGGACATATTCTTCTTCGTCAGTTAAGAAGACATCGCATATGCTCAGGGCGGAAGTGCCCGAGCCCTCGAGCGAGTAAGGCACATAATCGCAGGCGTTTAGGATGCGACGGTGGAGCGCGGTCGCCACCAGCTCGTTATAAGGTTCCTGGTTTAGATGTGCACCTGCTTTGTGGAGGATTCGACGGTCACCCTCGCATGTCCAGTACTTTTGAAGATTGCCGTCCGAGGTGTTGTCGGGCTTTGCGGCAGCTGCCTTACCCTCTGGGGCAAAGGGTGCAATGGACAGCGAGACGTCATCAAAGGCGTTATTGAAGAAGTTAATATCCTCCCAGGCGAGACCGGAACTTTGGGGTCTAATCCAATACTGGTCGGATAGGGAGAGGCCGAGATTTCGCTGGACGAGTTCATCGGGAACATCGACTGCGGCTTCTGCAAGCAGGGAGGCTAGCCCAATGCGTGCGAGCGGGATACCGCGGCCGCGCCACCAGATGCGGAAGGAGTCGAGCGATATGGGACTATTAGGGCCAAATACTCCAATAGGGGCGTGGGCGTAATCGATGTCGGCACCGATGTGGGTAAAGTCTTTTCGCGATGTGCTGTAGACCAGCTGAGCGACCTCGTGCGTGCGATTCATGAGGGTGAACGCGATCTCGCTCTTACCGTGGCCGCGGCGGGGGCGTCCCCCCGTTTTGGTCACGGAGCGGAGTCGCGTGTCTACGCTGTCTTTGTCGATAAGCCACACGCCAGAAGCCTTGCGGGCGGTCAGCGCGCCGTTCTTAATGAGCTCCTGCACCCTGCGCGGGGTGATGCCGAGCAGCTCGGCTGCTTCCTTTGTAGTTAACATCGCGAAACCCTTCTCCAAAACGAATAGTTTTATATAGCCAATTGTAATTAAAACTATTCGTTTTGACGAATGGTTTTAAGATTGAGGGCGCACTGACAGAAATGAACGGGCCTGGTACGCGCTGTTGCTGGAATTTGCATATTTGTATAACGCCGTGCGGCCTGTTGCGCCTCGTCTGCAATTCCTTTATTCTTAATTGGCTTCGCGCGAAAGCGCCAAGTGTGCCAGTGTGGCGCAACGGTAGCGCAACTGATTTGTAATCAGTGGGTTGCAGGTTCGATTCCTGTCACTGGCTCCATGAAAGAAAAAGCAGGTCAGATGGTATTTTCATCTGGCCTGCTTTCTTTTATATCGCCGCCGTGTGCAATAGGCTGTGCAACGAAATGTGCAATAAAAGCCGTTTTGGGCTGATTATTAATTCTCGTTGATTTCACAAACTCATCACGTAATTACAATTGCGCTTTTCGACATTTTTTGGAGTCGAGTTCGTGCAGCTTTCGATCAATCTTGCGCTGATCGCGCTTTTCGGCCTGAACTTTGCGGCGTTCACGCTCCTCGTGAGTCTTCGTACAAAAGGAGCTCTGCTTATTAGTCTTCCGCCTTGGCTTTGAGAGTTCTTTCTGAGCAGCTTCTGCGCTTGTCAGCGCGTGCATCGTTTGCTGACGAATTTTGTAGGGACGCTTGCAGAGGTCGCAGATGCGCCAAGGCTGATCGCTTTGAAGGTACTCAAGAAGTTGGATGCTAAACGCTCTAGTCAAACTCCCTACGGGCTGTTTTCTGGACTCTAAGCTAATGCTGGCTATTCTTCGGAGTGTCGAATTCTGAATGAGATGGGTCTCCTCCGGATACGGTGAGATAGAGAGATCCAAAAAAGCGGCAAGCTGCTTTTCGATGGATTCAAGGTTATGGGATGCCGAAACTCTTGCTGCAAGAATACCCAGAGGCAGCTCGCTTTCGTTGGTGTCCAAATATATCTTTGTGGGCATTTGGAAGGTAGTGAAAAGCTGACCGACTTTTTTCTTGATCTTGTCACTGTTCGGCAGCTTCTTTAGAAGTGGGATTGCCTTGTCATATGCCTTTGGACCAAAGGCGGCCTTGCATGAAAAAAGAAGGGCAGCGACTTGCATGATTGTTAGGGTTGTGGCCAGATCTTCGGTCAAGATGATCTGCTCGTCCTTCTTCCGGATGCCTTTTATCAGATTTGCGATTTCTGTGCCAGCCGAACTGTCTTTCCCTTTGTAATGGTTAAACAAGGAAAACCCGAGAGTCTCTATAATATCGGAGCTTCGCGTTGAAGCATTCAATGAGTCGCTCCAACAATCAAGTCCGTCACCCACCGGGTCGTTGGAGAACTTGTCATTTGATATAAACCGCTTTTCAACAAGCTCGAACTGATTGGCGTAGGGCGACACTGGAAGACCGTATGCCTCAATAAACCGTTTGACTTCTCCGAGATCCTCCGTATTCAAATTGAGCAAAGCTCCTGTCGCAAAACCATCCGGTAAGCCATAGGCTTTATTACCTGCCTTGCATAGGAACGCATCATGTTCTGATCCGTTGATATTAACGCAAATCAGTTTTGTCCTAGGAAGCGTCCATGGAGTCGGGCTGTCAATGCTTGTGGGAACTTTTACTTTGACGGTTGCCATACCTGCTCCTTTAACTGCTGGAATACTATAAACCGCATTCTGGTAAAAACATAAATTAACACCAACCAGCAGGTCAAGTATTGTGTTCTATATGTACTACATAAACGAAAGGAGTAGATATGGAAGACAAGGACATCAAAAAAATGAACGCTATCTCTCGCAAGGCGTGGTGTCGTGATTTGCACGCGCTGCCGTCCGCATACGTTAGTTCGCGCGATATCGTCAAGCTGCTGAACGTCTGCAAGACCAAGGCTATTCAGATTCTTAAGGCGGCCGGCGGCGTGAAGATTGCCGGCGTCTGGCGCGTGGACAAGGCCGATCTGATCTCATACCTGGCCTCTATGGAAGAAGGCAACGATGTGCTCTAAGACAATCGCCGAGGCCTTGGCAGATGCGTTGCCCGTCGACGGTACGCGCGGTTGCGCTGCGCACGCCGTCGGCGCGTGCCGTGCAACCGAGCGTACCGTCGACCGTGGCGACACTGCAACTATCTCAAGCGAGGAGGACCGGATGGACGTGACGAACAATATGAATGTTGATCCATCCTCGATATCAAGACGGTCATTAGTGCTGAGGAGTACAAGCGACTGGCGGGTAAACACGATGTTTAAGTTAGATATCTGAGGTGGGATGCTTTGACGTTGCACTGGCCGACCATTGCGTACCTTAATGTGGTATCTATTTTTATGGCCAAGGAGCACCTGGACTTGTTCGATGGGCATGCCTTTGTCGATTGCCTTTGTGGCAAGCGTTCTTCTGAACTTATGAGGGTGGACCCTTCTTAAATCAAGCTCGCGCTCCAGTTTTCTAAGCAACGCCTCGACACCGCCAATTTACAGCCTCTCGTGTGGCGCCTTGCTCGACACGAAGAGGGCTTCCGAGCTGCCCATTCGGGTGGTCAGGTAATTCTCAATATGGACTTTAGTCTTTGCATCAAAATAGACGATGCGGTTCTTATTGCCCTTGCCGTGTACGATGCACTCCCGACTGATGGTGTCGATGGAGTTCCTGCCCAACGAGACGAGTTCGCCTACGCGCATGCCGGTAAAGCGCAACAGGTCGATCAGGGCAAGGTTTCGGGGCAACCCGCAGTTATCGCAAAGAATCTCGCGACTTTGTCGCCATACGTTTCCCTTATGAGTTGCGGAGCCTTGACTCTATTGATGCGTTTGACCGGGCTTTTGATGATATGGTCTTCGTCTTCGAGCCATGAGTAGAAGCTTGAGATGATTCTTCGGACGTTGTCAACGGTGACGTGAGTGACGCCGGCTTTTTGCTGATAGTTGGAAAGATAGGACCTAATTTCTTCGGTTTCCAAGTCACAAGCTGGCGTATCGAACGATTCGAGCAGTTTTTTTGGTGGTGGCTTCGTAGTAGAAGATGCTCCTATCCGAGCAGCCTTCGAGGCGTTTTGCAAACAGAAATAGATCTAGGAATGATTCGCTTTCAAACTCGCAGCCGTCTTCAGCTAGCTGGCTTTCATCGAAAGGGCAGTGCGATATAACTTTTTCGAGTTGGCGGCTCTGCCGTGTGGTCAGGTAGGGGAGCATGAAGCGGGTAATTTCTCTGGCTGTTTTCGCGAGATCCATAGAGACGTCCTCCCTCGCACGGTGTGTGATGCTATTTTCCTTTGTTCACTCGTGCGTTACGGAGGGAATGCCGGGTGGCACCTCCGCTACGCCGCGTCAAGGGGGCCCATGAGACCCCGCACAAACCTCCGCTCCGCTCCGGTTGGTGGAGGTCGTCATGGACCTCCCTTGACCCGCCTTCGCTCCGGTGCGGCTTTGCCCGCAGGGGCGAGATACTAAGGGCCATGTGCCCGGAACGGAGGAAGACATGTGAGAACAGATGATGAGGGAGATTGCGGAGGGGCTGCCGTCCGCATAGGGTTCGGCGACGTGGAAAGCATCGACTGTGAGAGCGGCCGGACCGTGTACATCGCCGGAGGGGAGTGAGTTGCATCAACAGGGCGTGGGCGCGCCAATGGCACGCCCACGCCGGTTTTCCGGGGATGTCTCGCGCCATCCCCGCACCCCTGCGCGCCAAGGGGCTGCTGCCCCTTGGAACCTTGCTTGAGGCGGCTCGGAGGCGCGCGGCGAGTTTTGGGATTTATGCGCTTACCGCCGTCGTATTCCAGTTCGGCATATAAACGCTCTGATCAGGAATTCGATGACGGACGCTATTTCGTGGATCCGCATCCCGGGCACTTGTACCCGGTGGTCACGGTCTCGTCCCATGCCTTGCTCACTAGCACTTGCTCGTCCCATGCTGCTTCGTCGGTCACAGTTTCAGAATACCCTTGCTTTACAGTCACATAGATAGAGTGATAGCTTCCGCAATTACCACCATTCATAAGAGAGTTGTTAATATGTCCCCATGGGTCTGACGTAATATCCGCACCGCACTGGTTGCAGATATAGTGTTCCTCCGTTACCGGGTCATGCCATACCTGATGCGTCACCGCGTCATGGTGGACGGTCTTGTACTGAGCGTCGTGATGGACGGTCTTTGTCTGGGCTACCCAGTTGTGCTGATGCGCCGGGGCGTCATCCTTTTTCGATGAGCCGCCTGAATTGGTGTTCGAGCCGGAGTTGCTGCTGTTGCCGCCGCTCGGCTTGCTGTCGGTCTTCCCATCGTCCCCCTTGCCGCCGGTGGTCTCCGGTGTCTTCGCATCGGACTTTTCCTCCTTGGCGGTCTCCTCGGCTTTCCCGGTCTCCTTCTCGACGGCATCGGTATCGGCGTTCGGATTGCTGCCGATATTGGTCTGGAAGATGTTGACCACCTTCACGCCGCGCTCTCCGGTCAGGGTAGAATCGCCCTTCTTCACGGCTTCCGCGACATCCTTGGCGATGGCAGTCAGGTCATCCTCCGTCACCTTGTCCGCATCCACCTTCTCAAGCGTGATTATAGTGCCATCCGTCTTCTCATCGGTCTTCACGGCATCAACCTCACTGGACGCGGCCTTATAGGTAGAGCCGTCCGCGTTCACCGGCGGGATGAGGGTGACGGTGTAGGTGCCGGACTTGCCGACCTTCACGGTCACCTGCTTGTTCGCGGCGATGGCGGTGTAGAAGTCCACCTTCCCGTTCGCATCCTCTATATGGGCGATAACGGGCGTGGAAGTGTCCGCATCCCAGCCGTCAGCCTTTACCTCAAGGGTAAGTACCATGTCCTGCTTCTCATCGTCCTTTGACTGGGACACCGCAGGAGTGTTCGACCCTACTCCCCATCCGGCATGTGCAAGCGCATAGCCGCCGCCACCGATGAGGAGCGCGGCGCAGACAAGCCCGGCACCAGCCGCGCAGACCTGCTCGCGGGAGAACTCGCGTCCGAAGAGCATAAGCGGTTTCCTTTCTTCTTTTCCTCTGCACCCCCGCTATGCGTTCGCGTCAAGCTGACGCTTGAGATTCGATACCTTCAACCACTGGAGAAGGAAGGCAAAGGGCGCAAATGCAGCCGGGATGGAAAGAAAAAGCGTCGCTATGAGGAGCAGTCCGAGAGCGTTGCCCCAAACGAACAGCCTTGAGCGCTTGATTGCACGCCATGCGGCGATGTAGCCAGCAGGTACCGTGCCGACATAGAACCCGGTAAAGGCTGTTGCAGCCAGCAGGACGGGAACGAGTGCAACGATTCCAATTGCACCCGTCTGAGTTATCAGGGCAGGGGAATTAACGAGAAGCAAAAGGAAAACAACTACCGCCGTTATCGCCCCGACGATATAGAGGAACTTCTTCATCAAATCGAAGACTCGTTTTTCCTCATCATATTCGGCGCGAATCGCCATAGCGTTGTCTTGGTATATCGGGTGTTGAAAGGTTCGCATGGTATGACCTTCTTTCTAATGTTCTGTATGCAAGTTCTTTAGAAGTTGCAGTTGCCTGTCCGGGCGGAGTCCTCGACCAAAGGGTTTTGCGATATATGCATAGTCGCTGGGGAAGTCCAATGAGAGCATATCGTCCGTCACTTTCGGAATCTCCGTATCCACCATGGTTCCTTTCTGGTTGCAATGCCCCAATATTTGCATTGTATTTCAAATTGTCACTTATATAGGTGTGACTTATATAGGGTTGGCCTGAATCATTGACACCGGTGGATAGGAGGTGCCGATGACTGAGCTTGACCCCAAGATGCGCGTGGGGCTTCGCATTAAGGAGCTGAGGGGCGAGCTCGGCATGAGCCAAGAGGCCTTCGCATACTCCATCGAGATGTCTCGCACCTATTTCGCCGAAGTCGAGACAGGCAAGCGAAACGTGTCTATCGAGAATATCGAGCGCATCGCAGGCGGGCTTGGCGTCTCTCTGAGAGGGTTTTTCGATTCAGATCTGTTCGATGGTTAGTTCGGCTGCCGGCTTCTGACGTCATTTAAAAGTGCCCCGGTGGTAATCGCCGGGGTACTTTTCTAAAGAGGGGATTCGGCGGCGGCCGCTTCAGCGCGGATGCGCTGTTCGGCCTCTTCGAGGTCCCTGATAATCCTTCTCAGCGCCATGCAGCAAAAGAGCATCGACTCATGAAGGCAGGCGAGCTCGTAGACGATATCCTCGAGTTCCATATGGCTCCTCTCGAAAAGTGAATAGCGGTTCAAATGGTATCGATGTTGGGCGTGGGCTGCCGGCGTCCGCCGTGAGTCGGCCACGGCTCCGCGGCCGGGTGGCACCTCCGCTACGCCGCGTCAAGGGGGCCCATGAGACCCCGCACAAACCTCCGCTCCGCTCCGGTTGGTGGAGGTCGTCATGGACCTCCCTTGACCCGTCTTCGCTCCGGTGCGGCTTTGCAGGGAGCAAAGCCGACGACGACGCGCGGCGTCGCCATTCGGCTTTGCCCGCAGGGGCGAGATGTTGAGGGCAGGGTGCCCGGAACGGAGGAAGACATGCAGCAGCTGATGACCGAGGAAATCGCCAAGACGGCGCCGAGGCTCTACGAGCAGGACGGGGCGGAGGACCCCACGGTCTACGCCCACTACTTCTCGTGCGTGAACGGATGGGACTGGTGGCTGCTCGAGTTCGACGGCACGGACGAGGCTTTCGGCCTCGTCGAGGGCTACGACGACGAGCTCGGCTACTTCAGCATCAAGGAGATGGCCGAGCTGAACCGCCAGATGGGGTTCGCCGCCGTCGAGCGCGACGAGCACTTCTCCCCGAAGCCGCTCAGCGCCGTCAGGAGGAGGTAGCCGCATGGTCACGGTCGAGTTCGACTCCATGGGCGAGGCGGTCCGCCTCGCCCTCGTGGCCGATGAGTACGTGGGCGGCGGCCTGGCCGTCCTCCTCCTCGACGCCACGGACCCGCGCTCCGAGGGCTACATGGTCGAGTGGGGCGTGCTCACGGCGAACGTGCCGGCGGCGGCCGAGTGGTGCCGCGGGCGCGGCAACATCGCCATCGACGC
>CAJJRZ010000037.1:0-15558 GCA_905194345.1 Coriobacteriaceae bacterium | reverse complement strand
GCGGGCGCGGCCCAGGCTGCCGCCGGCGCCGCCGTGCCCACCATCTCGCGCGGGCGCGTGACCTTTGTGGACGCCGCCCTGCCGCAGGGCGTGGTGGTGCCCGATGCCAACCTGGCCGTGTTCTCGATCGCCGACCTCAACGCCCGCATGGATGCCAACCGCGCGCGCAGCCGCCGCAAGGTGGACATTACGCAGATCACGTTCCCGTTTAAGCCGGGCGACTACGTCGTTCATGCCACCCATGGTATCGCGCTCTTTAGCGAGATTGCGCGCCAGGAAGTGGGCGGCAAGGAGCGCGACTACTTTTTGCTGGAATACGCCGATGGCGACAAGCTCTACGTGCCGCTGGAGCAGGTCGACCGCATCACGCGCTACGTTGGTCCCGACGGCGATAAACCGCGCTTGACCAGGCTCAACACCGCCGACTGGACGCGCGCCACCAACAAGGCGCGCAAGAACGCCAAAAAACTGGCGTTTGACCTGGTCGATCTGTATACGCGCCGCTCGTCGATTACCGGTATCGCCTGCCCGCCCGACACGCCCGAGCAGATCGAGATGGAGGAGAGCTTCCCTTACGACGAGACGCGCGACCAGCTGGAAGCCATCGCCGACATTAAGGCCGACATGGAGGCGCCCAAGCCCATGGACCGCCTGCTGTGCGGCGACGTGGGCTTTGGCAAGACCGAGGTCGCCCTGCGCGCGGCGTTTAAGTGCGTGGACTCCGGCCGCCAGGTCATGGTGCTCTGCCCCACGACCATTCTTGCTCAGCAGCACTACGAGACGTTCTTTGAGCGCTTTGCCCCGTTTGGCCTCGAGGTCGAGGTGCTCAGCCGCTTCCGCACGCCGGCGCAGCAAAAGCGCGCGCTCAAGGCCTTTGCCGAGGGTACGATCGATGTGCTCATCGGCACGCACCGCCTGCTTTCGGCCGATGTGAACCCCAAGAACCTGGGCCTGGTGATCATCGACGAGGAACAGCGCTTTGGCGTGCAACACAAGGAGCAGCTCAAGAATCTGCGCGAGCAGATTGACGTGCTCACGCTTTCGGCAACGCCTATTCCGCGAACCATGCAGATGGCCACGAGCGGCGTGCGCGATATGAGCCTGATCACCACGCCGCCGACCGGGCGCCGCCCTGTGATCGTGCACGTGGGGGAGTACGACCCCGATGTGGTGAGCGCGGCGATTCGCCTGGAGGTGGGCCGCGGCGGCCAGGTGTACTACGTGTCCAACCGCGTCAAGACCATCGACGACGCCGTGGCGCGCGTGCACGAGGCCGCGCCCGAGGCGCGCGTGGGCGTGGCGCACGGCAAGATGAGCCCGCGCGAGGTCGAGGACGTGATGATCGAGTTCGCGACCAAAAAGATCGACGTGCTCATCGCCACGACCATCGTGGAGAGCGGCATCGACAACGCGACCGCCAACACGCTCATCATCGAGGACTCGCAGCGCTTGGGTCTGGCACAGCTCTACCAGCTTAAGGGCCGCGTGGGCCGCTCGGCCACGCAGGCATACGCGTACTTTATGTTCCCCGGCGAGCTGCCGCTCACCGAGGAGGCAACGGCGCGCCTGACTGCACTGTCCGAGTTCCAGGACCTGGGCAGCGGCATGCGCATCGCCATGCGCGACCTGGAGATCCGCGGCGCCGGTTCGCTTATGGGTGCCGAACAGCACGGTAACCTGTCGAGCGTGGGCTTCGACCTGTTTACGCAGATGCTGGGACAGGCCGTGGCCGAGGCGCGCGGCGATGACGATGCCGGCGTGGAGGCGGCGAGCGTGGGCATCAACCTGCCGGCCGATTACTTCTTGTCCGAGGAGTACATGCCGGCGGTGGATCAGCGCGTGCTCGTGTACCGCAAACTTGCGGCGGCCGAGGACCTGGAGAGCATCGATGAGGTGCAGGAGGAGACCGAGGCCGCGCACGGTGAGCTGCCGTTGGCGGGGCTCAACCTGTTCAACCGCGCGCGCATCCGTATCCGCGGCGAGCGCCTGGGACTCGAGAGCGTCACACTCAGTGGCGGCCGCATCACGTTTTTGGGCGTCGACGTGCCCAAGAAGGTGGCTTTTGAACTAAAGACCCGCTATGGCGCGGTGAACTTTCCCAAGAGTCGCAAGCTCTCCGTGCCCTACAAGGCGGGCGCCGGCGCGGGCAGCGGCCTGGGTCGCGGCCTCGATGCCAACGACGGCACCGGCCCGGTGGCGGCTGCGCTCATGCTGCTGCAGCAGCTGGGCGCGAGCGACGATGACTAACGGGTCGACGCTGCAAACGCCCCATTTGGGCAATCTGGTTCCATCGAAAGGAAAGCATGTTCGGGTACATCTATAAGAAAGACGCCGCTGCTATCGCGGTTATCCTTGCCCTCTGCCTGGGCGTGGGCAGTTTCTTCGATTATCAGATTTCGAGCGCGCTGTTCAACATCGGCAGCATGTACGGTCGCTTTGTCGAGGCGGCCGGCGAGCTACCGTTTGAGCTGACGGCGAGCATCGCGGGCGTTATGCTCGTGCGAGCGGTGCGCCCCGATTCCAAGGCAAGCAAGTGGCTCGCCGCGCTGGGCATTCTCATCAACGTGGGCCTGCTCGGCTACGAGATTGTCGGATCGCAGCGTGTCGGCGGCAAACTCATCGCGTTTCAGCTGGTGCTGACGTTTGTGCTGGTCATCGCTGCCAACCTTATCGCCTACCGCCTCACACGCGACACCGATCCCGACGAGCTCACGCGCTGGGCGTTGATGGTGCTTGCCGTGTGGGTCGCTCAGGCCATTATCCTCAACGTGATCGTCAAGCCGCTGTGGTCGCGCCCGCGCATGCGCGTGATCGAGGTCACGCCGGGGCTCAATTTTCAACCGTGGTGGGTAATCGGCAATCCCGATAAGTGGAGCTATATTGCCGCCGGCGTGATCAAGGACGGCTTTAAGTCGTTCGCGAGCGGGCACACCGCGCACGCGGCGATCGGCCTTATGCTCGCCGGGCTTCCCGCGGCGGCCTTTAAGGAAAGGCCGTCGCGCCGCCGCGTGGTCTTTTGGGCTGCCGCTGTGGTTGCGGCGCTCGTCGCTTTTGGCCGCATCGTGATCGGAGCGCACTTTTTGAGTGACGTGAGCTGCGGCTTTGCCCTGGTGCTGGCACTTGAGTGCCTTGCCGCGCGCATTGCCTATCCCAACGGCGTACAATAGCCCCGTTTGAATCATCTGGCCGATACCCGGTAAGAGAGGATTGTCATGCTCGCGTTTAACAACGACTATTCCCACGGCGCCCATCCGGCGGTGCTGCAGGCGCTCGTCGACACCAATATGGAGCCGCAGCCCGGCTACGGCACCGATGCGCACACCGAGCGTGCCAAGCACCTTATTCGCGAGGCCTGTCAGGCCCCCGATGCCGACGTGTTTTTTCTGGTGGGCGGCACGCAGGCCAACGCGACGGTGATCGACATGCTGCTTGCGCCCTACGAGGGCGTCGTTGCTGCTGAGACTGGTCACGTCGCCTGCCACGAGGCGGGCGCCATCGAGTTTGGCGGCCACAAGGTGCTCACCATCCCCGGCTACGAGGGCAAGATGCACGCCGAGGACCTCGAGAACTATATCCAGGTGTTCTACGAAAACGAGAGCTACGAGCACACGGTGTTCCCGGGCGCCGTGTACGTGAGCCTATCGACCGAGTACGGCACGCTGTACTCCAAGGCCGAGCTCGCGGCAATTCATGCGGTGTGCCAGAAGCGCGAGATTCCGCTGTTTGTGGATGGCGCCCGACTGGCCTATGCGCTGGCAGCCGACGAGTGCGACCTCACTCTGCCCGAGCTGGCACAGCTGTGCGACGTGTTCTACATCGGCGGCACCAAGTGCGGCGCTCTGTGCGGCGAGGCCGTGGTGTTTTGCGGCATGCACGCTCCGGCGCATCCCATTCCGCGCATTAAGCAGCACGGTGCGTTGCTGGCCAAGGGCCGCCTGACGGGCGTGCAGTTCGAGGCTCTTTTTACCGATGACCTGTATTATGAGATTGGTCGCCAGGCGATTGAGACCGCTCAGGCGCTGCGTCGCGTGCTGCACGAACGCGGCTACCAGTTCTTCTTGGAGACGCCCACAAACCAGCAGTTTGTGATTCTGCCCAACGAGTACATGGCGCGCATTCGCGAGCATGCCGCGATCGAGTATTGGGAAAAGTACGACGAGACCCACACCGTGGTGCGCTTTTGCACCAGCTGGGCCACGACGCAGGAGGACATCGACGCGCTGGCGGCTGTCCTGTAGCTTGATGTAATGACGAGGGGCCGCCCTACGCCTGGGTTTGGCGCAGGGCGGCCTTTGCTTTTGTGGGGGAGGGGCTGTATGCCCGAGATGTCCGAGCCGACGATTCGCCTGGCGACGCCCGATGATGCGCCGGCGCTGCTTGCCATCTATGAGCCGTATGTACGCGAGACGGCGATAACCTGCGAATACGAGGTGCCGAGCGTTGAGGAGTTCGCCGGGCGCATCGAGCGTACACTCAAGCGCTATCCGTATCTGGTGATGGAGTTGGACGGGCGTCCAGTGGGCTATGCCTATGTGAGCGCGCTTAACAGCCGCGAGGCCTATGACTGGTCGGTCGAGACGTCGATCTATCTGGCGCGCGACGTGCGCCACGGCGGGCTGGGCCGCAGGCTGCACGACGCGCTCAAGCAATGCTTGGTCGCGATGGGCATCACCAGCATGTGCGCGCTCATCGCCGTGCCGCACGATAAGGACGACGAGTATCTGACGCACAACAGCCAGGATTTCCATGCCCATATGGGATATCGCCTGGTGGGCGCCTTCGATCGCTGCGCCCAAAAGTTCGGTCGCTGGTACGACATGTGCTGGATGGAGCTGGTCCTGGCCGAGCGCACGCCCAACCAACCCAAACCAACCTGGTTTCCCGCACTTGTCGTCCAAGGTTTCAAACCTACCATATAGGGACAGGTTTTTGGCTGTCTTGCGGTATCAAATCGCCGCAAGAAGTGCAGCGTTCGTACGCTATTTTGACCTGAATCGTCCCTTCGGGACGCCTTGCGAGCTAAGTGAGTAGACTTTTTGGCGCAAAGCGAGCACAAAGCGTATCTGTTTTAGTAAAACCGCAGGTCACGGAGGCGGCTGTTTTGGGTGTGCTCGGCAGGTCGCGAAAAGTCTACTCACTTAGGTTTACGGTGCTGGATATTCTGAGCAGGAACAGTTGAGCTTGGACGGCGCGTATTGCCAGGCGATGCCGGCACTTGCGCCATGCTGGCTTGAGATTTAATAAAAACCGCAGGTAAAACGTTTATTAGGTACATTTTGCCTCGTTTGGTGCGCTAGCCGATGGGCTCGGTGTATTTGGCGCGGTCGGTGCGTTGGATACGCTTGGAGACATGGAGCGGGCGGCCGTCGGTGTCGTAGACGTAGTCGGTGATCAAGATCAACGCCTGCCCACGCTCAACGTTGAGCAAAAACGCCTCGTTTTGTGAGGCATAGCACACCTCAAAGGTCTTATGTCCCTGTGCCGGCGCGCGATGGAATTCTTGGCGCAGCGTGGCGTAGAGCGAACCGTTGATATCGCGATCGATGAGTGCCTCAAAGCTCGGCGGTAGATAGGTGGTTTCCAGGCACAGTGGCGCATCGTCCAGATAACGCAGGCGGACAAGTTTGACGAGCTTGCTGCCCACGGCGGCATCGAAGAACTTGGCCACGTTGCCCGTTGCCTTGGCAAAGCCCGAGTCCACCGTGCGCGTGGTGGGCTTCATGCCCTGGCCCTGGACCTGTGCCGTGTAGCTCGAAAACACCAGGTTGTTCTCGTGGAGCGCTGGCGTTTCGGCCACAAAGGCGCCGCGCCCGCGCTCGGTACGAATCAGGCCCTCGTCAACTAACACCTTAAGCGCGTGGCGCACGGTGCTGCGCGAAAGCCCCGATTCGTCCATGAGTTCCATCTCGGACGGCAGCTTGTCTCCGCGTGCGTAGATGCCGGCGGCGATGCGGTCACGCAGCGTACCCGCCAGACGCTCGTATTGGGCCAAGTTCTTTTTCGACGAAGTGCTCATGCGAACAATCTGTATCTAACCTGTATGCTTACTGAACCAAGCATGTATCCAACATGACAACAAAACCGCTGATAATGGATTGCCGAAAACTTTACCAGCAAAATATCTAAGACAAATATAGCATACAACTAGTCGACATAACCAAAACATGTATGTAACTTGTATGCCATCAAGAGCATCAAACGAGAAGAAAGGCTGATGCACGATGACTACTCAGGAACAGGTTAAGGACGTCGTCTCTCAGGTTTTGGCTGACAAGGCAGACAAGGGCGGCATCAAGCGCGTCGTGTGGATTGGCGCCGGCGGATCCAACGGCGGCAACTATCCTGCCCAGTACTTTATGGAGCACGAGGCCACGCAGGTCGTGAGCTCCAGCTACACCAGCAACGAGTTCGTGCACGCCACCCCGGCCTACGTCAACGAGAACACCCTGGCCGTCGTCGTGTCCATGCGCGGCACCAAGGAGACCATCGTCGCCGCCCAGGTCGCCAAGGACCACGGCGCCAGCACCATCGCCATCTATGTTGACGAGTCTGGCCTCACCGAAGTCTGCGACTACAAGATCCAGTACGACAGCCTTGCCATCGACGAGTCCTGCATGGGCCGCACCAACTCCGCCGTCGTGACCATGATCGCCATGGAGCTCACGCAGCAGATCGAGGGCTATGCCGAGTACGAGACCGCTATGGCCGCCTTCGACCTGGTCGATCCCATCTATCGCAAGGCCGTCGAGTACACCCGTCCGCTCGCAGCCAAGTGGGCCGAGCAGAACGCCGACAAGCCCTGCATCAACGTTATGGCTCAGGGCCCGCTCTTTGGTGCCGCCTACGTCTTTAGCATCTGCAACGTGCAGGAGATGCTGCAGATCGACTCCTGCACCATCAACACCTGCGACTTCTTCCACGGCCCCTTCGAGATCCTGGACAAGCGCACCTCGCTGTTCCAGCTCATCAGCGTCGGCCGCAGCCGCTGCAACGACGAGCGCGGCATCCGTTTCGTCAACCAGTACGGTGGCGATCGCGTCTATCAGCTCGACGCCAAGGAGCTTGGCCTCAACGACATCAAGGACAGCGTGAGCGAATACTTCAACCACCTGATCTTTGCCCCGATCCTCAACAACGTCTACATGCGTGCGCTCTCCGCCGTCACCCACAAGGATTACATGACGCGCCGTTACATGTGGAAGCTGGATTACTAAGGGATAGAGCGGCCTAACAGCCCAATACCCCTCATGAGTTGCGGTGGAATAGTTCCTGTTTGGGAGCGTGAAGCCTCTGTTTGAGAACTATTTCACCGCAACTGCTAGAGCGGCACTTGGGGACGTTCCCTTTCTGCCGGCACCTGCGACACTCCTTGTTTCAAGAGATTTCCCGTTCGCCGATTTGTGTCTTGAAAAATGTATATAACGACTATAACGTAGTATGAAACATATTGGAAACAATACCGAGGAGGCTGCGTTGAAGAGGAGCAATCTGGGCTATGTGCTGGTGCTGATCGCCGCGCTTATGTGGGGCAGCATCGGAATCTTTGTAAACGGCATCTCGGCCATGGGCGTTACGTCTCAGAGCATGGCGGCCTTTCGCCTGTTGTCGGGTGCCGTCTTAATGGCTCCGGTCTTGGCATTCATGGGTTGCCAGGGAGGTGCTCGTGAGGGAAAGGCATCGGGTCCCCTGGCACTGTTCAAGGCAAGTCCTAAAGAGCTTGTTCCTTGTGCGCTTCTTGGCATTATCGGCCTCGCCACCGCTAACACGCTTTATTACGAGTGCATGGGCGAGGTGGGCATGTCCACGGCCTCGGTGCTGCTCTACACCTCGCCGGTGTTTGGCGTCATGCTCGGCCGCGTACTTTATCGCGAGGATGTGACTCCCAACAAGCTCGTTGCCATCGCTTTTAACATCGGTGGCTGTGTACTTGCAGTGACCGATGGCGACCTTTCCGGTTTTCATTTTTCGGTTTGGGGCGTCACGTCGGGCGTGATTGCGGGCTTTTGTGGCGCGTCGCTCGCGGTGTTTAGCCGGATCGCAACCAAGACGGTCCACCCGCTGGCTGTCACGTTTTGGGGCCTTGTTTTTGGCGGTGCGGTTATGGCGGCTATCGCGGCTCCGTGGCCAGATGTCGCCGCGGCAATGTCGCCACAGCTGCTGCTGCTGTTCCTTGGCTTTGGACTCATCCCCACAGCCGTGGCCTATGTCTTATATATGCAGGGTCTGTCCATGGGGCTCGAGACGTCGAAAGTTCCCGTCGTAATGTCATTCGAGACAGTCGTCACCGTACTGCTGGGCATTGGTGTCTACGCCGAGCCCGCCGGCGCGATCAAAGTTCTGGGCATCGTTTTGGTGCTCGCGTCCATCGTGATTATGAACACCGACTTTTCCAAGCTGCGCAACAGTGTGTTTGTCGGTCATGTCGTTGAGAGCATGACCTTTAAGCCCAACGCGTGGTGGACGGAGAAATCGCAGGACATGGATCTCTTCCGCGAGCGCACCGGCATCGCGCTGGAGCCCACCGTGCAGGAAAGCCCCTGGTACTTCGTGCGATAGGGGATTGCGCACAGGGTCCGACTTGGGGTTATCCCGCCAGTGCCGGCCTGCCCAGCCCCAACGTTTCAAGTACGTTAAACCCGTCAACGGTCGATTTTCACCCGCGAACGGTCTTTATACTAATTAGCAATATCCGCAACGTATAAGACGTTATAATGACCATAACGAAAAGGAGGAGGCAAGATGAATCAGATCATTCTCGCATCTCATGGCGGCCTGGCCGCAGGCGCCAAAGACACGCTCGAGATGGTTCTCGGCGACGTGTCGAACGTCCACGTCGTGTCGCTTGCTCGTGACGACAAGGAGCCCATCACCAACAAGGTGGACGCCATGATCGCCACGTTCAACGCGGACGACACCGTCTATGTGCTGACCGATATGCTCGGCAGCTCGGTCAACAACAGCATGGTCGAGCTTTCCCGCAACGGTGCGGCATTCACGGTGATCAGCGGTTTCAACATTCCGCTGGCACTGACGCTCGCTATGAGCCCCGCCCCCGTCAAGGGTGCCGAGCTCGCGGCCCTCATCAACGAGGCCCGCACCGGTCTGACCAACCCCAACGCACCGGTCGAGGCTGCCGCGGCTCCCGCCAAGAAGGCTAAGGCGCCCCGTCACAGCTCCGGTCCCGCCAAGATCGTCCTCGCACGTCTTGACTACCGTCTGCTGCACGGTCAGGTCGTCTTTACCTGGACCACCAAGGTTCAGGCCGAGCGCATCATCGTCGTCGACAACGCTGCCGCCAACGATGACATCAAGAAGGGCGCTCTTAAGCTGGCCAAGCCCCAGGGCGTGCGCCTGAACGTCTTCACCGTCGAGCGTGCCCTCGCCAAGATGGACAAGCTTAACACCCTCGGTGAGCGCGTCATGTTCGTCTTTGGCAACACGGCCGAGATGCTGCAGTTCTGTCAGGGCTACAAGCTCGACGCCATCAACCTGGGCGCCACCGCCAACCACGACGGTGCCGATCAGGTCGGCGGCAAGGACAGCTCCGTCTTCTTCGACGCCACCCAGAAGGCCGACGTCAACCAGCTGCTCGACATGGGCATCAAGCTCTACGTCCAGCAGACCCCCACGTATCAGAGCGTCGACATCGACGCCAAGCTGTAATCAACCAGGCATTTGCCTGACTGAAAGGAGAAGGGTATGAATACGTTCATCAGTGCGGTGCTCGTCGGCCTCGTCGGCGTGTTCTGCATGTGGGACTCCCGCCTGCTCGGTCGTCTTAACTTCGAGCAGCCCCTCGTTGGCGCTACGCTCGTCGGTCTGCTGCTGGGCGATGTGCCCACCGGCCTTGCCGTCGGTGCCGCCGTCGAACTCGTGTCCATGGGCCTGGTGCAGGTCGGTGCCGCCGTTCCGCCCGATATGGTCCTGGGCGGCATCGTGGCCGCTGCCTTCGCGTGCCTGACCGATGCTTCCGCCGAGACCGCCATGACGATCGCCATCCCGGTCGCCGTCCTGGGTCAGCTCCTCGGCATCGTGTTCCGTTCCATCATCGCCGCCCTCACCCATGTGGCAGATAGCGCGATCGATAACGGAAAGTTCA
Organism: Coriobacteriaceae bacterium; assembly: GCA_905194345.1. Lineage (GTDB taxonomy): Bacteria > Actinomycetota > Coriobacteriia > Coriobacteriales > Coriobacteriaceae > Collinsella. The sequence continues at coordinate 5,459 of CAJJRZ010000037.1, read as the reverse complement.
AGACCGCCTACCGTATGCACATCTGCGCTGGCTCCGGTCTGTACGCCGTCATGTACTTCCTGCCGATCTTCCTGGCCGTCTTTGTCGGTACCGACCTGGTCCAGGCCATCGTCAACATGGTTCCCGAGTGGCTGTCCACTGGTCTGAACGTTTCGACCAAGATCATGACCGCCTACGGCTTGGCCCTGCTGCTCACCATGATGATCAAGAAGGGTATGACTCCGTTCCTGTTCATCGGTTTCCTGCTCGCCGCTTACCTCAACCTGTCCGTCATCGCGGTCGCTCTGATCGGTGTGTGCCTGGCTGTCGTCTTCATGGGCTTCAAGTTCAACGGTTCCCATGCAGCCGCCGGTGTCGATTCCGACTACGATCCGCTCGAAGACGACGAAGACTAAGGAGGAACACACTATGGCAACCGCAACCAAGGACGTGTCCCTGAACAAGAAGGTCAGCCAGTTCTTCTGGCGCTCCTGGGCCATCCAGGCCTCTTGGAACTACGAGCGTCAGATGAACATGGGCTTCCTCTACGGCATGGTCCCCACGCTCGATCGCCTCTATCCGGACGAGTCCGACCCCAAGCAGCTCGCTGCTAAGAAAGAGGCTTACCACCGTCACATGGCGTTCTACAACTGCACCCCGCAGACGAGCGCTTTTGTCCTAGGCCTCGCCGCCTCCATGGAGGAGGAGTACGCCAAGGATCCCGAGAACTTCGATCCCGATTCGATTAACGCGGTCAAGACCTCCCTCATGGGCCCGCTTTCCGGCATCGGTGACTCTTTCTTCCAGGGCACCATCCGCGTTATCGCCTTTGGCCTGGGCGTTCAGCTGGCTCAGCAGGGCTCCATCATGGGTCCGATCCTGGCCATGCTCATCTCCATCGTGCCCTCCGTGCTGATCACGTGGTTCGCTGCCAAGATCGGCTACCAGGGCGGCCACGAGTACCTGAGCAAGCTCCAGGGTGGCGACCTCATGGAGAAGCTCATGTATGTCTGCGGCATCGTGGGTCTTATGTCCGTGGGCGGCATGATCGCTACGCTGATCGGCGCCACCACCCCGCTGCAGTTCGCTGAGGGCACCGTCGTTATCCAGGACATCCTGGACGGCATGATGCCCCAGATGATCTCCCTCGGCCTCACCGGCCTTATGTACTGGCTCATCAAGAAGAACGTCAACACCGGTTGGCTTCTCGTGATCGCCATTGTGGGCGGCATCGCCCTCTCCGCGGCCGGCATCCTGGCCTAGTCGCGACCCAGCGCTTTCCCCCGGGGGCCTGCCTGGCATCCCATACCCCAGGCAGGCTTCCATCCCTAATGTGACAAAGGGACAGTCCCTTTGTCACATCCTCAACGGGCCGGCGACTCGGCTCATATCACGGTAACCCTGCGAGCGTCCGGCAATGTGGCGCCGCAAAAAATCGAAAGGAATGTGTCAGATGTACGAGATCGACCTTAACCTCCCTAAGCAGATCGTCGCTAACGTCCTGTCCAACCACGAGATTCACAGCGTTGCCTTCGTCGGCTGCGGCGCTTCCATGTCCGACCTTTACCCCGCCAAGTACTTCCTGGCCAACAACACGGACAAGCTGAACGTTCAGATCTTCACCGCTAACGAGTTCAACTACGACACGCCTTCCTGGGTCAACGAGCACACCTTCGTGATCACCTGCTCCCTCGGTGGCTCCACGCCCGAGACCGTCGAGGCCAACAAGACCGCCAAGAAGCACAACTGCCCGGTCGTCTCCCTCACCAACAAGGCTGGCTCCGCTCTGACCGTCGATGCCGACCACGTCATCGTTCACGGCTTCCACGCCAACTACGCTGCCAAGTGCGAGAAGCCCGGCTATGCCATCGCTCTTGCTCTCGAGATCCTTCAGCAGACTGAGGGCTATGACCACTACGAGGACATGATCACCGGCCTCACCAACGTCTTCGATCTCTGCGAGAACGCCGCTCAGCACTGCAAGAAGCTCGCCAAGAAGTTCGCCGAGGACTTCAAGGACGACAAGATGATCTACTTCATGGCTTCCGGTGCCTCCGAGAAGATGGCTTATTCTCACGCCGCCTTCCTGTTCACCGAGATGCAGTGGATCGACGCAGCCGCCTACAACACCGGCGAGTACTTCCACGGCCCGTTCGAGGTTTCCACCGAGGGTAAGCCCTACGTCTTCTTCATGTCCGATGGCGCCACCCGTCCGATGGACGCCCGCGCCCTCACCTTCCTTGAGCGCATGGGCGCCAAGGTCGCTCTGATCGACTCCAAGGACTACGGCCTGGCTGACGCCGTGCCCGCGAGCGTCGTCACCTACTTCAACCCGCTGCTGCACCTCGCCGTTATGCGCGAGTACGGCAACCAGATCGCCGAGGCCCGTCAGCACCCGCTGACCATGCGTCGCTACATGTGGAAGCTTTCCTACTAATCACAAGTAAGTAGACCTTACGGGTTGATTGAGAGGGGATGGGGTTTGCGCCCCGTCCCCTTTTTTGCTCTGGGGAGGGTGCGTCTGTCGCTCCATAAAACCCCAGATAAAACCTACCAAAATAAACCTGTCCCTTTTTGGCAGGTGGGAGGAGATGCGTATGATCAAGGCAGTGCTGTTTGACATGGACGGCGTGCTGGTCGATACCGAGTGGTTCTACAACCGCCGTCGCGTGGCGTTTATGGAAGAGAAGGGGTTCCACTTTGACGAGATCCCCGATCTTTCGGGGTCTAACGAGCCTGCCATTTGGAAGTCGCTGGTGCCCGACGATATTGAGCTGCGCGAGCGCCTGCGCGTGGAGTACAAGCAAGTCTACAGCCCGGACCACCCCGTTCCGTATGCCGAGCTGCTCAACGAGCAGACGGAGCCGGTGATGCGTGAGCTGCGCGAGCGCGGCGTGAAGTGCGCCATCGCGAGCTCGTCCTATCGCGAGTTGATCGACGAGCTGGTGGAGATTGCCGGCATCGCCGGCGTGCTGGACTACACCATCAGCGGCCACGAGTGCAGCGCGTTTAAGCCCGACCCCGAGATCTACCTGCGTGCCATGGAGGCACTGGGGGTGGAGCCTGCCGAGTGCCTGGTTATCGAGGACTCGCCGTTGGGTATCGAGGCCGGCAAGCGCTCCGGCGCCCGAGTCCTGGCGCTGCGTCCGCACGAGGGCGTCAACCTGGACCAGTCTGCCGCCGACGTTGTCATCGACAATCTGGCCGACATTTTGGCCGCTCTGTAACGTCAATTCACCGCAAGAAGCACTGGTTCACGCGTCATTTGCGGTGGACTGGCTCAATTTGGTTTCGATTTTGATCCGCTTGACTTCGATTCGGGCTAAGTGAGTAGGCTTTTTGGCGCAGGCCGAGCACAAAGCGTATCTGCCTTAGCAAAACCGCAGGTCGCAGAGGTGGCTATTTTTGGGTGTGCTCGGCAGATCGCAAAAAGTCTACTCACTTAGATTTTTGCCCTTTGGTCGTAGGAGTTGCTGGTCCCGTTTTGGTTGTCGAGAGAGGGTGAATTGAGGCGCCCTCTGTCGCTCCATGTTACAATCGCCGACATGCCCCACAACTACATCTGCCTTCGAAGGGAGCCTACGTGGCGAACGCCATCGACCAGCTCGCGGACCGCGTGCTCGTGCTCGGCCGCCTCACCATCGTCCGCCGCGCCATCACCGCCGTGGCGGTCACAATTTCCGCCGTTCTCCAGACATTCCTGATCCAGGCGTTCATTCAACCCGCCGACCTGCTTCCGAGCGGCCTCACCGGCGTCGCGGTCCTGCTCGATCGTGTTACCTCGCTGGGCGGCGTTCACATCGACATCTCGCTCGGCATGCTCGCGCTCAACATCCCCGTGGCGCTCCTGTGCTGGAGCGGCATTAGCAAGCGCTTCGTCATCTTCTCGATGATGCAGGTCATGCTCTCGTCGCTGTTCCTCAACATCTTTCATTTCGCCCCGTTTTTGGGCGACAAGATCATGCTCATCATTTTTGGCGGAGTGGTCTCGGGTCTGGGCGCTGCCATCGCGCTTAAGTCCGGCGCATCTACCGGCGGCACCGACTTTATCGCGCTGTGGGTTTCCAACCACACAGGCAAGACCATCTGGGGCGTCATTTTTGGTTTCAACTGCTTTATCCTGGCGATCTTTGGCTTTATGTTTGGCTGGGACAAGGCGGCATATTCCATCGTGTTCCAGTTTATTTCGACCAAGACCATCGACAGTTTCTATCGTCGCTACGATCGCGTGACGCTGCAGATCACGACGCGTAAGGCAGACGAGGTCATGACTGCCTACGTAAACCATTTTCAGCACGGCATTAGCTGCGCCGAGGTCGTCGGCGGATACAGCCGTGAAAAGATGTACTTGCTGCACACCGTTGTCTCGACCTACGAGAGCCAAGACATTATCAAACTGGTGTGTGACGTTGATTCCGGCGCCGTGATCAACGTGTTCCACACGCTCAACTTTGTGGGCGGCTGGTGGGGCGGTCATGTCGACGAGCCCATGCCCACGGCCGTTCCCGATCCCGACAAGCCCGCACGCATGGCCAGCAGGCAGGCGCGCCTCAGCGAGCAGGACAGTCTGCAACAGGACGACGGCAAGTAAGGTTTTGCTGTATGTGGTGTATCGTTTTATCCAACTGAGGTAACATATAAAAAGACGTTATATACGTATTAGTTATTTTGATATTTCGATAAGAGTGATTAGATATGCCTGCGCCCAAAAATGCACCGCTTTACCAGCAGATTTATGACGAAATCAAGGATGCGATCGAGAAAGGTGTTTATGCACCCAAGGAGCGTATTCCGTCCGAGCTTGAACTAGCCGAGCAGTACGAGGTGAGCCGTATTACGGTGCGCCGCGCTGTCGAGGAGCTGTGCTCCGATGGTTACCTGGTTAAGCAGCAGGGCCGCGGCACCTTTGTCTCCACGCCGCACATCAACCGCCAGTTTCACGCCTCGACGCTGCAGACGTTTACCGCGCTGTGTGCCGGCAACGGCATGAAGGCCGGTGCGCACGTGATCGATCGCCAGATCGTTCCGGCGCGCCAAAACGAGATGGAGTTCTTTGGCCTGCAGAAGGATGCGCTGCTGCTGCATATCAAGCGCGTGCGTACGGCCGACGGCGAGCCCATCTTTGAGGAGAACATCTTTGTGCCGTTTGACGCCTACCGTGAGCTGTTGACGGCCGATCTTGAGAACAAGTCGATTTTTGCCGAGGTCGAGCGTGTTGGCGGAACGCCGATTGTCTCGGTTGGCTACCGTACGGTCGAGGCCGTTCGAGCTAACGCCGAGCAGGCGGCCGAGCTGGGCATTGCTCCGCACGATCCGCTGCTCAACCTGCGTGCCGGCTTTACCGGTCCCGATGACGAGCCGGTTTTGATGGGTAAGCAGTACTACGTGGGATCGCGCTACGTTATGGTCATGTAAGTTACGCGGTTTTACCAAACCGCGTAACGGCTCGACGCTGCAAACGCCCCTAAGCGGCAATCTGA
>CAJJRZ010000036.1:0-15563 GCA_905194345.1 Coriobacteriaceae bacterium | reverse complement strand
GGCATGACCAGAAGGTCTATGCCTTGCCTTTTTCATGCCAACTTGTTCGCTCTGGGCGGCGCTCGCTGACATTGCCAAAACATCGGCGTTTCCTTGGTTGTCAAATGATCCGTAGGGAGTCATTGGTGACATTGCCTTGATATTTTATTCAGTCGGCTGTGATGTCATTTGAGCTGCTTACCTGCTTAAGGTAATTGACGGCATAAGTCCGCTATCGAAAATATTGCTCAAAATATCGTTCAAGAAGTCGCGGAGCGATTTTTGATGGGTCGTGCGTCAAGCGATGTGGCAAGTTCTTGGTTAGATATTGGTCAGTTTTGGGGCAACCTTGCCAAAAGCTTGACGAATGCAAATCTAGACGTCGACGAACGAACACTTTGAGCGAGCTCGGTACAAAATTCTGGGCTGATTCTCGATAATCGCCTTCAATCGTCCCTTGCCAAGCGCTGGCCTCGCTTACAATCTGCTCCGACATTCGCGCGCCGCCCGGCGCTTAAGAGGGGAGGACCCCATGGCAAACGAGATCTGGACCATCAAGCGTTGTCTCGAGTGGACCAAGGAGTACCTGGCCGAGCGCGGCGAGGAGCACCCCCGTCTTTCTGCCGAGTGGCTGCTGTGCGCCGCCACGGGCCTGGCGCGCATTGACCTATATATGCGTATGGACGAGACGCTTAACGCGGCCCAGCTCGAGACCATGCATGCGGCCGTCGTTCGTCGCGCCAAAGGCGAGCCGCTACAGTACATTACCGGCAGCACGCAGTTTCGCATGATTGACGTCGCGTGCGCTCCCGGTGTGCTCATTCCGCGCCCCGAAACCGAGATGCTCGTCGAGGAAGTCCTCAATTATCTGGATGCCGAGGTGCTGAGCCCCGAGGCCGCTGCCCGTCAGCGTGTTGAGCTGCCTTGGAACGATGAGGTCGAGGAGGCGCGCAAGGCCGAGGCCGCATTGGCCGACGAACGGGCGACTGCCGAGCGCCATGCCGCTAACCTGACGGCTGCCGATGAGGCGGCGCTAGGCGGCGACGTACTGGGCAGCCGTGCCTATGCCGAGGAACTGGCCGATCGCGAGGCCGAGGAAGCCGCCGCGCAGGCGGCAGAAGCCGAAGCGGCAGAAGCAGAGGCCATGGAAACCCCCGAGCCCGAGCTCGACGAATACGGCATCGCCATTGAGGACAACGACCAACAGGCGACTCCCGCGCAAGATGCCGCCGAGGCCAACGTATCTGCCCCAGCCGAGCCCCGCACTGCCCGCGTTCTCGAGGTCGGCTGCGGCACGGGCTGCATTTCGCTCTCCCTTGCCTGGGAGCGCCGCGGCCACGTTACCTGCACTGCTACCGATATCGAGCCGCGCGCCATCGATCTGGCCACCAAAAACCGTGATGCGCTTGGCCTCACGTCCGACGAGGTCGCCTTCAGCCTCACAAACCTGGTGAGTTCCATTCCCCGCGAAGAGTGGGGCACCTTTGATGTGCTCGTCTCCAACCCACCTTACATCCCGACCGACGTCATGCGCTCGCTGCCGCATGAGGTCAAGGACTTTGAGCCCGATCTGGCGCTCGAGGGCGGTGCCGACGGTCTCGATATCTTCCGCCGCCTGCTCAACGCGGCGCCCTACATGCTGCGTGCCGGCGGCCTGTTTGCCTGCGAGCTCTACGAGGGCGCGCTCGACGCCGCGGCCGAGCTCTGTCGTCAAGCAGGCCTTTCGGACGTGCGTATCGTCCACGACCTCACCGATCGCCCCCGCATTGTCCGAGCCATCGTCACCGAGCCCAAGCAACGCCAGTAATATTTATTAACTGGTTAGCAAAAATTATAAAGTAGTTTATAATTAGGACGGCTGAAAGAGGTCGGCCCATGCAACCTCCTACCTTTCGGGAAATCATTGCCCTACTCAAGCACGATGGATTCGTGAAGGTCGCGCAAGTCGGTAGTCATGCTAAGTATGTTTCTGGTGACCGCGTTGTCACCGTGAACGGCTCTGGTGGTGATCGACCAAAGAAGGGCACGTGGGCAAGTATTCGTCGCCAAGCTGGATGGTAGTTGGAGGCAAAATGAGGCAGCGATTTACCTATGACTGCGTTCTCATAAAAGAAGACGATGGTTACTGCGCTAGCTTCCCGCAGATTCCCGGCGCCTTTGCCGATGGCGATACGCGCGAAGAAGCGATTGCCCATGCCACCGAGGCACTGATGGCGTTTTTGGCCGACGACCTCAACAACGGTTTGACTCCGGCAGGGTACGAACGCTCGGCCGAGGTCGTGGCCCTTTCAGTCGAAATCGACCACGAGGACGCTCGGGAAGCGGCGTGCCGAACATTTAAAGACGCAGCGCTGGACCTCAAAGTCTCCGCTCCGCGGATTACCGCGCTGGTCAAAGCCGGAAAGCTCGATGTTGAACTCGTCGACGGCCGTCGGATGATAACGATAGACAGCATCGAGCGTTACGCCGCCCAAGAACGTCACGCCGGCAGGCCAAAGAAGTTCGTCGCAGTCCAATAACCCCCTCACTTTCACCGACTACTAGAGCCGCTCACCAAACCAACATGCGCTCTGGGCAAATAGGTTGAACGTTTCGTGCGAGAATGCCCCACAGTAAACAAACTTGCACCAGAGCGTAAGGGGCTGGCATACACATGCAGACGGTCTATCGGGTATACGAGGGAACGCGCGAGCCGCATCGGCTTGCCGTCGAGCGCACGGCCGAGGTGCTCGGCCGCGGCGGCCTGGCTTTGATCCCGACCGAGACCGTCTACGGTGTCGCCGTGGCAGTCAACGCCTTCTCGGACGCCGTGCCCCAAGATACAAGCGAATTCCCATCGTGGCCGCGCGATCCGCAGGCTGCCGTCAATGGCGCCGCAGTTCCTGCGCTCGGCACCGGCTATCGCCGTATCTTCACTCTCAAGCAACGTGAGCTCACGCAAACCGTCGCTTGGCTGGTCGATGGCGTCGAAGCACTCGATCGCTATGGCGTGGATATCCCGGAAGATGCCCGCATACTCGCGCGACGATGCTGGCCGGGAGCCCTGACTATCGTGGTCAAGGCAGCTCCCTGTGTGCCGACCTTTATGCGCGCTGCCGACGACACCGTGGCCCTGCGCGCTTCGGCCTCTCCCGTGGTCCAAGCGCTCATTCGCGCCTGCGGCAGCCCCCTTGCCTGTACGAGCGCCAACACACACGGCGCGCCCTCGCCGGCAAGCTTTGCCGCCGTCGAGGGTCGCATCCTGGAGGGGGTCGATGTTGCCGTCGACGCCGGTGAGACCCCGTGTCGCGACGCCTCGACCATCGTGTCGTTTCAGCACGGCGGGCTCCAGATCCTGCGCCAAGGCGCACTTCCCGCATCAGAGATCGAACGGGTCCTGTCCGACCCGATGCAATAGAAAGGTTTAAGCGATGTCGTTGAATCTGGGCAGCCTGGGCATGGAAGATGCCTCGTTTGACTTTGGCGGTTCCTACATCATGGCGCTCGACTGCGGCACCACCTCGGTACTTGCGACCATCGTCGACGAGTACGGCTGCATCGTCGCGCAGGCACGTCGCAGCGTAAAAACGAGTTTTCCGCGTCCCGGTTGGGTAGAGCAAGACCCCATGGCGGTCCTTGCCAGCCAGATCGCGGTCATGATGGAAGTCCAGTTTAAGAGCGGTATCCACTCCGACCGCATTGCCGCCATCGGCATCTCCAACCAGCGCGAGACCACGGTGGTCTGGGACCGTGTGAGCGGTCAGCCGATCTATAACGCCATCGTATGGCAGTGCCGCCGTACCGCACCTCTGATCGACGAGCTTGTCGAGCAGGGCGCAGAAGGGCTGGTGCGCTCCCGCACGGGACTCACGCTCGACCCGTATTTCTCGGCCTCCAAGGTGCAGTGGATTCTCGACAACGTCGACGGCGCACGCGAGAGCGCGGCGGCGGGCGACCTCATGTTTGGCACCATCGACACCTGGCTCATCTACAACCTCACCGGCGGCCAGGTCTTTGCCACCGACTACACCAATGCCAGCCGCACGGCACTCTTTAATATCCATACGCTCGATTGGGACGACGACCTGCTGGCACTCTTTGACGTTCCACGTTCCATGATGCCCGAGGTTCGCTGGAGCTCGGGCGACTACGGCCGCGTCGCGAGCGACATCATGACCAACATGCCGCCCATCATGGGTGTGGCGGGCGACCAGCAGGCATCGCTGTTCGGCCACTGCTGTTTCCGTCCCGGTCAGACCAAAAACACCTATGGCACGGGCTGCTTTATGCTCATGAACACCGGCGACGAGATCGTCGAATCCAAGAATGGCCTGGTCTCCACCATCGGTATCGCTGCGGACGGCAAAGTCAGCTATGCGCTCGAGGGCTCTATTTTTGCCGCCGGCTCAACGATGAACTGGCTTCGCAACAACATGGGCATCATCTCGAGCGTGAGCGAGTCGGCACAACTCGCCGCTTCGATTAGCGACAACGAGGGCTGCTACTTCGTTCCCGCCTTTGCGGGTTTGGGTGCTCCCTGGTGGGACCCGCATGCCCGCGGTATCGTGTGCGGTCTGACCGGCGCCTCGAGCCGTGCGACCATCGTACGTGCCGCCTGCGAATCCATGGCATATCAGAGCTACGACGTGTTGCGCGCCATGGAGCAGGACGTGGGGCTTTCGATTGAGCGCCTGTCTGTCGATGGCGGTGCCTCGCGCAACGAGTTCATCATGCAATTCCAGGCCGACCTGCTGGATATCCCCGTGCTGCAATGCGAGACGGTGGAGACCACGGCAATCGGTGCCGCGTACTTGGCGGGTCTTGCCGTCGGCTATTGGGAAGACCTAGAAGAGCTGGAGCAAAATGCCCAGATCGTTAGGACCTTCCTTCCCCACATGTCCGCCGAGCGCCGCGAACAAAACCTTGCGGGCTGGCGTGATGCAGTCAGGCGCTCGCTCAGTACCGCACAGTAGGGCTGCGATGGGCTGCTCGATACAACAAACCGCTAAACTAATGCATGGCGTGCGGCGGCAACATTGCTGCGCGCCTTGTCAGCAAGGCCGTATTGCGGCCGCAACGAAAGGGGCAATCAACCCATGACCGTCACCTACGATACGTCCCGTGTGACGCTTGTCGATCACCCGCTCGTCCAGCACAAGCTGTCGATCCTGCGCGACAAAAACACCGGCACCAACCAGTTCCGCCAGCTCGTGCGCGAACTCGCGCTTTTTGACGGCTACGAGGCCATGCGCGACCTGCCTATGGAAGACGTCGAGGTCGAGACCCCCATCACTACCGCCACGTTCAAACAGCTCGCCGGCAAGAAACTCGCCATCGTGCCCATCCTGCGTGCGGGCCTTGGAATGGTCGACGGCATTCTCGACTTGGTGCCCTCCGCTCGCGTGGGCCACATCGGCATGGAGCGCGACGAGGTCACCCACGAGCCGCACGAGTATTACTGCAAGATGCCCAAGGATATCGACCAGCGCATCTGCCTGGTTGTCGACCCCATGCTCGCCACGGGCGGTTCGGCCGAGATGGCCATCAGCTACCTGCGCGAGCGCGGTGTCAAGGACATCCGCATGCTGTGCATCGTCGCGGCCCCCGAGGGCCTCAAGTCGCTGACTGAGAAGGATTCTGATGTGCATATCTATACCTGCGCCATCGACGACCATCTCAACGAGGCTGCCTACATCGTTCCCGGCCTGGGCGACGCCGGCGACCGTATCTACGGCACGCTCTAGTCGCTGGACTAAGACGACCGCGGCTGCAAATACGAAGAAACGGTGCGCGCGGACGAACAGAAGGCGACCGCGCGCACTCCTGTTAACGGACGTTTTGCCCTGCAGGGTTCGAGAAAAACGTATTACCGTACCTGCGGCATAAAGAAGGTCTTAAGAAAACGAACAGGTGCGTATTAACCGATGCTTTTTCGGTTGTACTTTAGCGATTGGCTCGTACAATAGTCACCAATGTTTGGCGGGAACTGTTCTGTGAAGCGTTAAAAAGGGAAAGTGAGGACGCCAGTGTTTCAGATAGCCGATTTGCTCGCTATCGTTGCAGGTGCCATCGCGGGCGCGATCGCCTTCCTTCCCTTTGTCTTTACGCTCAAGCCAGTTCTTGACGATAGACAGAATGCGGACATGCTCAAGGGTATGGTGAGTCTGGCGGTCTCGGCAATCGCCCTGCTCGTCTTTACCTTGGTTGTGTTTGTGTTGTTCGGAGAGGCATTTCGCATGTTCCTCCTGGGCGAGGCGATCGGCTTCGTGGCCTTTATGGCCGCCTGCACGGTTCGCGTCGCCAAGGCGCTGCGAGATCCTCATGAGGTCGAAAGGTAAGTCGTGGAAATTTTTGAAAAGCTGCCTGATGAGATTAATCATCTGGTCAGCGAGTTCAGCTCCACCCCTGTCGTGGGCGATCTGAGCTGCGGCATCACGCAGTACTCGTTTTGGCTGATCGTCTCCACGATCGTGCTCCTGATCGTCCTGGCCGTGTTCAAGAAGAAGCAGACCCTGGTTCCCAAGGGCTTCTTCGTCAACGGTTTCGAGTACATCATCGAGTACGTCGAGAACGATATCGGCAAGGGCGTCGTGGGTGAGAACTGGAAGAAGCACTTCCCGTTCCTGTGCTCGCTTTTCCTGTTCATCCTGATCAATAACATGATCGGCCTGATCCCGGGAATGAAGCCCGGCACCGGCGCAATCGGCTCCACCGCCGCGCTCGCCATCTTCGCCTTCGTGTACTTCATCTACTACGGATGCAAGGCTCACGGCGTGATCGGCTACATCAAGAGCCTCGCCCCGCAGGGCGTGAGCTTCCCAATGAACGTGCTCGTGTGGGTCGTCGAGCTCTTTTCGACCTTCCTGCGCCTCATCACGCTCGCCGTCCGTCTGTTCTGCAACATGTTCGCAGGACACGTGGTCATGGGTTCGTTCGCCATCATGGCGAGCATGTTCATGCAGCCGCTGCTTCAGCAGGTTTCCGCGGCGCACGCCGTCGGCGCCCTGCCTTCGCTGGCCTGGCTTGCCATCCTCATCCTGATCTATGCGATCGAGCTTGTGGTCGGCGCCATTCAGGCTTACGTCTTCACGGTCCTTACCGCCGTGTATGTCTCCGAGGCAGAGGAGGTCGCGGAGGAGGAGTAGTCTTCCGTTCGCGCCTTAAAGGTAAGGCAATTCGTTAAACCGCCGGTGCCCGTACCCATGGAGCCCGGCAGTTATAAAAAGGTTATCCTGCGTGAAATAAGACACGCACGACAAAGGAGGAATCGTGGGAGTTATCGGTTACGGTCTCGGTGTTATCGGCGCTGGTCTTGCTATCGGCCTGTCTGCTCTGGGTGCTACGGGTGCTATGGCCCGTCAGCCTGAGGTCCAGGGCCGCGTGTTCACCGTCTTCATCATGGGCTCCGCCTTCGGCGAGGCTCTGGCTCTGATCGGCTTCGTTGTCGCGCTGATCGTTAAATAGCACGGAGCGTCAAGTATGAATCTTTCATCCCAGAAGAGCGCGATCGCACTCTCCGCGTCCGCGGCCGCGCTGCTCATGCCGGTTTCCGCGTTCGCTGAGGACGGCGCTGCCGGTGCGGACATCCTCATCCCTAAGATGGCGGAGTTCATCCCGGCGCTTATCGCCTTCCTGATTATCTGGATCGTGCTGGCCAAGGTTGCCCTGCCGGGCATCATGAAAACCATGGAGGAGCGCGGCAAGAAGATCGAGGAGAGCCTCGACGAGGCCGAGAAGACCAAGCAGGAGGCTATCGCCAAGCGCGCTGAGTCCGACTCGATCGTCACCGACGCCCGTCGTCAGGCTGCCGACATCGTTCTCGAGGCCCGTAAGGACGCCGAGTCCGAGCGCGCCCGTATCATCGAGGCTGCTCACAAGGAGGCCGAGGAGATCATCGCCAAGGCCCATACGACCGTCGAGGACGAGCGCAAGTCCATTTACGCCGGTGCCGCGAGCTCCATCGCCGACCTGTCCGTTGCCGTCGCCACCAAGATCGTGGGCGAGGCACTCGAGGACGATGCCGAGCAGAAGAAGCTCATCGAGCGCTACATCCAGGAAGCAGGTAGCCTGAATGCCGACTAGCCGCTATCAGGACAAGGTGCTCGAGACCTACGCGCGCTCCCTTCTGGAAGCCGCTAAGGCCGAGAACCATGTGTTCGAGGACCTCGAGATGATCGAGCGCTTGGCTTCCGCCAGCCCCGAGATCATCGCCGTGCTCGACACCATGTCCAAGCGCGACCAGCTCGACCTTCTTCCCAAGGTGGCAGCTGCCTTTAAGTATGTTGCCGAAGAAGACGAGGATGTAGTGGGCGTGACCGTCACCACGGCGATCCCGCTCGACGACGAGCTGCGTCAAACCATCACTAAGAAATGCGAGCAGGACTTCGGCCGCAAGGTATTCCTTATCGAGCAGGTTGACCCGTCTATCGTGGGCGGCCTGGTGCTCGAGGCCCGCGGCGAGCGTCGTGACATTTCCGTCAAGACGCAGCTGCGCATCGCGCAGGAGACCCTCGCAAACTCTGCTAATTCGTACGGAGGTGAAGCCTAATGTCCGAAACCCTCAATGCCCAGGATATCGCCAAGAAACTGCAGGAGCAGCTCACGAGCCTCTCCGCGACGGTCGATACGCATGAGGTTTCAACGGTCGACGAGGTAGGCGACGGCATCGCGCGCGTCTCCGGCCTCAAGAGCGCCATGGCAGGCGAGCTTCTGGAGTTCAAGAGCTCCGATACCGGTGAGACCGTCTTCGGCCTTGCCCAGAACCTTGACCGTGACGAGGTCGGCGCCGTTCTGTTTGGTGCCGTCGACTCCATCAAGGAAGGCGACGAGTGCCGCACCACTGGCCGCATTATGGATATCCCCGTGAGCCGTGCCATGCTCGGCCGCGTCGTCAATCCGCTCGGCCAGCCCATCGACGGCCTGGGCGACATCGTCGCCACGCACCGTCGCCCCATCGAGTTCAAGGCTCCCGGCGTCATCGATCGTACCCCGGTGTGCGAGCCGGTTCAGACCGGCCTGCTCGCTATCGACTCCATGGTGCCTATTGGCCGCGGTCAGCGTGAGCTCATTATCGGCGACCGTAAGACCGGTAAGACCGCCATCGCCATCGACGCTATCCTCAACCAGCGCGGCAAGGGCATGGTCTGCATCTATGTCGCCATCGGCCAGAAGGCCTCCACGGTTGCCAACATCCGCGAGACCCTCGCTCAGCACGGTGCGCTCGACTACACCATCATCGTTTCGGCCACCGCTGCCGATTCCGCCCCTATGCAGTACATCGCGCCTATGGCCGGTGCCGCTATCGGCGAGTTCTTCATGTACAACGGCGAGGACGGCAAGCCCGCCAGCGAGACCAACCCCGGCGGCCACGTGCTCGTCATCTACGACGACCTGTCCAAGCAGGCTGTGGCCTACCGTCAGATGTCGCTGACGCTGCATCGTCCGCCCGGACGCGAGGCCTATCCTGGCGACATCTTCTACCTGCACTCTCGTCTGCTCGAGCGTGCCGTCAAGATGTCCAAGAAGAACGGTTACGGCTCCATGACGGCACTGCCGATCATCGAGACCCAGGACGGCGACGTCTCGGCCTACATTCCGACCAACGTCATTTCCATTACCGATGGTCAGATCTACCTGCAGTCCGAGCTCTTCTTCCAGGGTCAGCGCCCGGCAGTCGACGTGGGCATCTCCGTGTCCCGCGTCGGTGGCGATGCGCAGACCAAGGCCATGAAGCAGGTCGCCGGCAACCTCCGTCTGGACCTCGCTTCGTACCAGGAGCTCGCCGGCTTTACGCAGTTCGGCTCCGACCTCGACGAGGCTACTCAGAAGCAGCTTACCCATGGCGCTCGCATGACCGAGCTCCTGAAGCAGCCGCGCTACAAGCCGTTTGAGGTTGGCGAGCAGATCGTTACGCTGTTCGCTGGCAACGAGGGCTTCCTGGATGACCTGGAGATCGCCGACGTGCTGCCTTTCCGTGCCGAGCTCATCGAGTACATGGACAATGGCTTTGGCTTGCTGCTCGACAAGGTTCGCGCCAAGAAGATCGATGATGACACCAAGGCTGAGCTCTTGCGTGTTATCGGCGACTTCAAGCAGCAGTTCATGGCCAAGCACCATTCGGATGTTTCTGGATCAGAGGAGAACTAAGCCCCATGGCCAACCTTCGCGACATTAAGAAGCGAATCTCCTCGGTTACCACGACCAAGCAGATCACGCGCACGATGGAGATGGTCTCTACGGCCAAGATCCGTCGTGCCCTCGATCGCTCCAAGCAGGCCGAGCCCTATAAGGAGGCGCTGACCGACGTCATGTTGACGGTCGCCGGCGACGCCTCCTGTTCGGGCACCGATCCCATGCTGCAGAAGCATGAGAGCGTCAAGCATGGCCTGATTGTCGTTATTGCCTCGGACCGCGGCCTTGCCGGCGGTTTCAATACGACGGTGGAGCGCACGGCCGAAAAGCTCGCCGCTTCTTGGGCGAACGACGGCATCGAGTGCGAGATCATCGCGTGCGGGCGTAAGCCGGCCACGTATTTCCGTGACCGCGCAAACGTTGTCATGCACTTTGAGGGCAACTCCTCTGAGCCCGATTTCAATCAGGCCCGCATGATCTCCTCTCATATCTGCGATGCGTATCGTGCCGGTGAGCTTGACCGTGTCGAGCTTGTCTACCACCACGCCAAGAACCGCGTGGATCAGGAGCTTCGCGTCGAGCATCTGTTGCCGCTCGACCCCGAGATGATCGCTATGGCCCACGGTCCGCGTAAGAACGAGACCGACGCCCCTAAGCGCATCTCGTCCACGTTCGAGTTCGTGCCCTCTCCCGAGCATGTTCTCGGCAAGCTTGTGCCGTCTTATATCCTGACGGTCATCTACCAGGCCCTGATCGATTCGGCGGCTGCCGAGCAGGGTGCACGCCGCAAGGCCATGCACTCCGCGACGGAAAACGCCACCGCGATCATCTCGACCCTTACCCGCACGTATAGTCGCGTGCGCCAGGCTTCGATCACGACCGAGATTAACGAGATCGTCGGCGGAGCCTCAGCATTGGAGGAACAGTAATGGCTAATAACACCGTAAAGCTTGCGGTCGAGGAAGCCACCAAGAAGACGACTGCCGGTGATGGTCGCATCGTGCGAATCATCGGCCCTGTCGTTGACGTCAAGTTTGACGGCGCGGTGCCCCCGATCTACAACGCGCTCA
Organism: Coriobacteriaceae bacterium; assembly: GCA_905194345.1. GTDB lineage: Bacteria > Actinomycetota > Coriobacteriia > Coriobacteriales > Coriobacteriaceae > Collinsella. Next base: position 4,404 of record CAJJRZ010000036.1, on the reverse strand, counting down.
CGGTCGAGGCCGAGACCCCGATCGGTCATCTGAGCACGATCCTCGAGGTCGAGAGCCAGCTTCCGGGCGGCGTCGTCCGCACGGTCGCCATGTCCTCGACCGACGGCCTGCAGCGCGGCCTCATCGCCACCGATACCGGTGAGCCCATGAAGATGCCCGTTGGCCCCAAGACGCTCGGCCGAATTTGGAACGTCATGGGCAAGCCCGTCGACGGCAAGCCCATGCCCGAGGTGGAGGAGTTCTACCCCATCCACCATGCAGCGCCCCGCTTTGACGAGCTCACCACCAAGACCGAGATCTTCGAGACCGGCATCAAGGCCGTCGACCTGCTCGAGCCCTACATCCGTGGCGGCAAGACGGGCCTGTTCGGCGGCGCCGGCGTCGGCAAGACCGTTCTGATTCAGGAGCTCATCAACAACCTCGCCCAGGAGCACGGCGGCACCTCGGTGTTCACCGGCGTCGGCGAGCGTACCCGCGAGGGCACCGACCTGTTCCTCGAGATGAGCGAGTCTGGCGTTATCGACAAGACCTGCTTGGTCTATGGTCAGATGAACGAGCCGCCCGGAGCGCGTCTGCGCATCGGTCTGGCCGGCCTTACCACCGCTGAGTATTTCCGTGATCGTGGTCAGGACGTTCTGCTGTTCATCGACAACATCTTCCGCTTTTCCCAGGCAGGTTCCGAGGTTTCCGCACTGCTGGGCCGTATGCCGTCCGCCGTTGGTTACCAGCCCACGCTGGCAACCGAGATGGGCGACCTCCAGGAGCGCATTACCTCGACCAAGACGGGCTCCATTACCTCCGTCCAGGCTGTCTACGTCCCCGCAGACGACCTGACCGACCCTGCGCCTGCCACGACGTTTACGCACCTCGACGCCACCACGGTTCTTTCGCGTAGCATTTCGTCGCTCGGCCTATTCCCGGCTATCGACCCGCTCGCATCTTCCTCCGACGCTCTCGATCCCTCGATCGTCGGCGAGGAGCACTACCGTGTCGCCGTCAAGGTCCAGGAGCTCCTGCAGGAGTACTCCGACCTTCAGGACATCATCGCCATTCTGGGTATGGACGAGCTGTCCGAGGAGCAGCGCCTTACGGTCAACCGTGCCCGTAAGATTCAGCAGTTCCTCTCGCAGTCCTTCCACGTCGCCGAGAAGTTCACCGGCAATCCCGGTGTCTACGTCCGCGTCGAGGATACCGTCCGCTCTTTCGCCGAGATTGTCGACGGCAAGGCCGATGACCTGCCCGAGCAGGCTTTCCGCTATGCTTCCACGATTGAGGACGTGCGCGAGCGCGCCCGCAAGATGGGGGAGAAGTAGGTTATGCGTATCCGCATCGTGTGCCCCGTGAGCTGCGCCTATGAGGGCGACGCTGCGTTTGTGTCGATTCCGTCCACGGATGGCGAGTTTGGCATTCTGCCTGCTCACTCCAGCGAGATCTGCACGATCGACCGCGGTTACGTTCGCGTTTCCGATAAGGCCATGGGCACTGTCGACCACACGTTTGCCGTGGCCGGCGGCTATGCCCAGGTTGCGGACGATGTCGTGACCGTTCTCGCCGAGCGCGCTTGCGATTTGGCGACCGTCGATGCCGACAAGCTTAAAGCTGATATTCAAGGTTTTGAAGAGAAGCTGGGTAATTTGTCGGAGGATGATGCACGCCGCGCCTACCTCTATAATGAAATCGCATGGTGTAAGCTCAAGCTTGCCCAATAGTCAAACGATTTAGCGTTCGACCATTTGCGAACACATCATGCCCGGGATGGCTCAGCCATCCCGGGCATGCTTTTTGAAAGGGTAGACCTTGGATATTATCCGCGTTGAGGGTGGCCACGCCATCGGAGGCTCCGTGCCCATTTCGGGCGCCAAGAACTCCGCACTCAAACTCATGGCGGCAACGCTTCTGGCGCCGGGCAAGACGACGCTGCAGAACGTGCCCGATATTTCCGATGTCCACGTGATGGGCAAGGTGCTCAAGGGCATGGGCGCTACGATCGATGTTCTCGACGAGCACACACTCGAGATTGATACCTCTCAGGTCGATTCTTGGGAGGCCCCCTACGAGCTCGTCGCTAAGATGCGTGCTTCCACCGCCGTCATGGGACCCCTGCTGGGCCGCTTCCATCGCGCCAAGATCGCCATGCCGGGCGGCTGCAACCTGGGTGCTCGCAAGATCGATATGCACATTCTGGGTCTCGAGGCCCTGGGCGTTGAGTTCGATACCGCCCACGGTTACATCAACGCTAATGCGCCCCAAGGTCTGCGCGGTACCACCGTCACGCTCGAGTTCGCCAGTGTCGGTGCGACCGAGAACCTCATTATGGCATCCGTGCGCGCGCAGGGTACCACGGTTATCGACAATGCCGCCCGCGAGCCCGAGATCGTCGATCTCGCCAACATGCTCAACGAGATGGGCGCCAAGATTGTTGGCGCCGGCACGCCCGTCGTGACTATCGAAGGCGTGGAAGAGCTCCATCCCGTTACCCATCGCGTGGTGGGTGACCGCATCGAGGCCGGTACCTTTATCGTTGCCGGTGCGTTGATGGCCGATGAACGCGGTGTCGACGTCACGGGTTTTTGCCCCATCCATCTGGGCATGGTGCTCAAGAAGATGGAGCTCATGGGCATCGATTGCGAACGTACCGACGACGGCGTTCACGTGAATCGCGCCGAGCGCATCAAGCCGGTCGACATCCAGACGCTTCCGTTCCCCGGCTTTCCGACCGACATGCAGGCACAAATTATGGTGCTCTCCGCCCTCGCCGACGGCAGTTCCGTTATTACCGAAAACATCTTCGAGAATCGCTTTATGTTTGCCTCTGAGCTGGTGCGCATGGGTGCCGACATTCGTATCGAGAGCCATCATGCCATGATTCATGGCGTCAAGGGCTTCTCGGGCGCACAGGTTACCTCGCCCGATCTGCGTGGCGGAGCGGCCCTCGTCGTAGCGGGCTTGATCGCCGACGGGACGACCGAGGTTTCGGCTATCCATCACATCAAGCGCGGCTACGAGCAGTTTGTCGAAAAGCTGCAGGCGCTCGGCGCGCATGTCGAGCATGCTACCGTCCCCGATCCCGTCATCTACTAATACAGGTTGCCTATGTTTAATAAAAAGCCCCTCGCGGATACCACCACCCGAAGACCCTCAACTGGTGCGCAGGCCAAGATCTACAGTCGCGATAACGTGGCTCGCTATTCCGAGCGCGCTCGTCAACGTCGCCGTAGCCACACGATCCGTCACGTCGCGCTCATTGTCGTGCTTGGCGTGCTGCTGAGTGCCACTACCGCTGCCGGCCTGTGGTTTGCCACCATTATGGGCAAGCTCGGCGATTCTAATGTCATTACTGACAATCTGCGTCGGGTTCTGGTTGACACCGATGAGGCAAAGGATCCGTTCTACGTGCTGCTTCTTGGCACCGACGGCCGTCCGGGCGAGGATACGTATCGTGCCGACTCGATTATCCTGGCACGCATCGACCCCACGCAAAAGCAGGCGACGCTCATTTCCGTTCCGCGCGACACCAAGGTCGAGTACAAGGGCGAGACCATGAAGATCAACGCCTGCCATACCGTTGGCGGCGCCGAGGCCATGGTCGAGGCGGTCAACGAGCTGTGCGGTGTTCAGATTTCCCACTATGCCGAGGTCAGCTTCGACGGTATGCAGGCACTGATTGATTCGGTTGGCGGTATCGACATTAACGCAACCGATGATGTTGACGACCCCGAGCACCTGGATATTAAGATTACCGCTGGCCAGCAGCATATGGACGGTGCCACCGCCCTTACCTATGCCCGCTGCCGCTACACCTATGCCGACGGCGATTACACGCGCATGCGCCACCAGCGTCAGGTGCTTGGCGCCCTTGCCAACCAGATTCTCAATAACTTCGATGCCACGAAGATTTTTGGCCTGGTTAATTCGCTGTCCGATATGCTCGTAACCGATATGAGCGTTCAGGATATCGTGGCTACGGTCAACGCCATGCGCGGTATGGATGTCGACGGTATCTACTCGGCCAACCTGCCCTCGTACGCCGACGACAGCACCATGATCGACGGTGTGAGCTACGTCTTTGTCTACGAGGACGAGCTCAAGGAAATGATGGAGCGCGTCGATGCCGGCAAGGATCCCAAGGGTCCCAACACCATGGGTCTTTCCGACGGTTCCAGCTCTACGATCGGCGACCTGAACAACAACACGTCTGACGACTACGCAAACGGTACCGCAACCTCATCGGTCAGCTCTGACGATTCCGATGGCTCAAGCGATTCGAGCGATTCGGACTACTACGAAGAGCCCACCGGCGACGGCAACGGTTACGAGGCCAACTATTAGGGTTACGCGGGCTTACCAGCCCGCGTAACCAGTTGACGCTGCAAACCCGCCAGAGCGGCAATCTGCCTTTCAACT
>CAJJRZ010000035.1:0-17040 GCA_905194345.1 Coriobacteriaceae bacterium | reverse complement strand
CGCTGCGCCATCGCCCCGCAGGAAGGCGCGCAGGATAGTCCACAGGAGCAAGAGCAGCCCGCGGCTGCAGGCGCCGACGTGGCAACCGGGAAGGCCACCTCGGGCGCCAAGGCGCTCTGGAACACCGCATGGACGGGCGCCGACGACCCGACAGCCACGCTGCGGATCGTCGAGGGCGCCATGGTGGAGAGCGCGGGCGGCACCGAGCGCGCCTGGTTCTTCTCGGCCGAGGAGCCCTCCGAGGCCGGCGGCGTGCTCAGCATGCCCATCGAGGTCAAGGGAACCGGCGATAAGGCGGGAGGCCTGTCGCTCATCCAGGTCTCGGGCGATGGGGACAACCGCACCCTGGCATGCGACCTTCTGATGCAGGCCTACGTGCCCCAGAAGGCGCAAGTCGGAGCGTTCTCCGTGACCGGCACCGACGACCGCCTCTCCGAGGCGCTTGGCGCAGACGTCGCCGCCATCGAGGAGGCCGTCGCCGGGAAGGCGGCGGAGGTGTCCCCGCAGGCGACGGGAGCCACCTGGGACAAGGAGGTGTGGCTCGACTACGCCGGAAACGTCGCGTCGACGACCTTCACGCTCGACGACCCCGCCTCGACGGTGGTCACCGTGGTTTCGCGCGGCGGCTCGCTGGAGGCGATGTAGCCGTGCGGGCGCTTGAATCGCAACGCCGAAGGGCGTTCGCCATCTCCGCCGCGACGGCATTCGCCCTCTGCGCGCTCCTGCTCGTCCCCGCGCAGCCGGCATACGCCGACATAGCCGGGGACGTCAACGATTGGCTGTGCGGCCTTCTGCGCGACTGCTGCAACTGGATGTTCAAGGCGCAAACGGGCGTGCTCGGGTCGATCGGCGCGAACGGGATCCTCTCGGCCGACTTCGCGCACATGCTCACGAGCTCGAGCGACCTGACCATGCACGACGTCGCCAGGGGCGTATGGCAGGCTGCCATCCTGCCGATCGGGTGCGGGGTGCTCGGCCTGGTCTTCACTCTGAAGCTCATCGAGATCTCCCAGCGCATGGACGGCAGCCAGAGCCTTCCCGGCGTCAAGGAGGTCGTTTTCCTCCTCGTGTTCTTCGCCGTGTTCCTGTTCCTCATACAGAACAGCTTCGACCTGATGGCGTCGATCTACGAGGTCTGCGGGCTCGCCATCGACCGAGTCGAGGCGCTCTTCGGCGCCGGAGGCGCGCTCGACCTGCCCGAGGTGTCCGTCGTCACCACCGATGACGACATCCCGTCGCTCATCGCCATGCTCGTCGTGAGCCTCATCAGCTGGGTCGTGGTGCTGGCGGCCTACGTCGTCGCCCTCGTGGTCTGCTGGGCCCGCGCGCTCCAGCTCTACATCATGGCCGCGTTCGCCCCGATCCCGCTGGCGTTCCTCGGCATGGACGCCACGCGCCAGATAGGCCTCGGCTACCTGAAGAGCTTCGGGGCGGTCTGCATCGCCGGCGTCATCATCCTCGTGCTGCTCATATCGTTCCCGCTCGTGCTCGGCGGGCTCACCGGGGCGAACCCCGGGACGGGCACCCCGGCCGACGCGGTCGCGAACGGGCTCACCTACGCGCTGCAGTACCTGGCCATGTGCGTGCTGCTCATCCTGGCCCTCGTGAAAAGCGGCTCCTGGGCGCGCGACATCGTGAGCGGCTTCTAGCGGAAAAGCGAGGAAGGGGGCGGTCGTCATGAGATAGGGGCGCCGCGCCGGGGCACGCGTCCCGGCGGATGAAGACAAGGACCGATTGAAAACGAAAAGGAGGAAAGACATGGAAGAGAGGAAGAACGTGTACCTCTCGCTGCACAAGAGCTTCGTGCGCGAGGGCATCGAGTACACCGACCGCGCGACCGGCGAGGCCAGGACCTTCAACTCGGCGACCCTTCCCAAGGGCACCGTCGTCGACGGCATGGACGTGGGAGGCTACGAGTTCAGCCCCATGTTCGTTAACGAGAGCCGCTTCAAGGGGGCCGACTTCCGGGACATACCGCTGCTCGCGAACCGCGAGGTGTGGCTGAGGAAGACGGTGATGGGCCCGGACGGCCAGCCCGAGCTCGACGAGGGCGGACGCGCGGTCAAGGACACCGTGAAGGTCATGCCGGCGCAGCTCAAAGAGGCCGTTGACGCAGGGCGCTCGCGCTACCTCGCGGAGCGCGCCGAGCACGCCCGCCAGGCGAGCCGCGCTACCGAGCACGAGGCGCCCCGCGCACAGCGAAGCGTCGAGAGATAGGGAGGCGGAAAGATGAACGCAGCGAAAGACTGCACCTTGCAGGAAAAGCTCCTCCGATGCGCCATGGCGCTCATCCTGGCGGCGGGGGCGCTGCTCGCCTCCGTGGCGGCCTCGCCCGCCTACGCCGCGCCGAGCACGGTAGACGTGTCCGTCGGCGGCAAGATCCCCTACGGCGGCTTCGCCACCACGTGGATGAGCGCCGACGGGAACATCGCCTACTGCGCCGAGCCCTCGTCCCCGACGCCCGCGCCGGGCTCCTACTCGACGAGCCCCGTGCCGAGCGACGACGTGACAGCGGCGATCTGGTACTCGTTCGGCTCTCCCGGCTTCGACGCGTCGATGTTCCCGGGCAGCTGGTACGACGGCGGCGGCTGGGACGACGCGAAGTACGCCGCGGCGAGCCATGTGCTCATCGCCTACGCCTACTCTGGGTCCGAGTCGGCTGCCACGCACGGCACGAGCGCCGAGTTCGCCTCCTGGGCGAAATCCGAGCTGATCGGCGGGACCTTCGCCAAGATGAAGGCGGGCGCCGGCAGGGTCTCCGCCGGGTTCGAGGCGTTCTGCGTCAGGACCGGCGGCGGCTCACAGACGCTCGTGAGCTTCAGCTGGTCCGCAGGCGGCGTCAAGGTCGCCAAAGAGGACTCCGAGGCGGGCGCAGAGCCCCAGGGCGACGCCTCGCTCGACGGCGCGAGCTTCTCCGTCGTTAACGAGACCGGCCGGTACGTGCTGGTCGGCGGCAAGTACTACGCCGACGGAGAGGTCTGCGCCACGATCAAGACCGCGCCCGAGAACGGATCGCACGTCGCCGCGACCGGCGCCGACGCACTTCCCGCAGGCAATTACCGCATCGTCGAGTCCGGAGCGCCCGAGGGCTACGACGCCAGCGACGCCTCCGTCGCGTTCACCGTGAAGGCCGGCGAGGTGCGCGACCTCACGGGCGACCCCGTGACCGACGAGGTCTTCCGCGGCGGCGTGCAGGTGACCAAGTCCGACAAGGAGCTGCAGGCGTCCGAGGCGCTCGCGGGCAGCGGCCACAAGGAGGCGCCTGGCGAGCACCCCGGCCTCGACGGGATCGAGTTCACCGTCACGAACCGCTCGGCGCACAAGGTCCTCGTTGACGGCGAATGGCACGAGCCGGGCGAAGCCGTGGCCACGCTGACCACCGCATGGAACGACGAGGCCGGCGCCTACACCGCGCAGACCGCGGCCGACGCACTGCCGTACGGAACCTACGACGTGCGGGAGACGGCGACGAACGGGAGCTACCTACTGACCGACGGCGAGCCCCGCACCTTCGAGGTCCGCACCGGCGGCGAGATCGTGAGCGCCTCCGCGGACGGCGCCGCGCTCGAGTTCCGCGACCAGGTGGTGCGCAACGACCTCGAGCTCTCCAAGAAGAGCGAGACCGACAACGCCGGCCTCATGGTCCCGTTCGCCATCGAGAACGCGGCCACCGGCGAGACGCACGTGCTGGTGACGGACCGCAACGGCGACGCGTCCACCGCGAGCAGCTGGAACAGGCACTCGAGGGACACCAACGCCAACGACGCCCTGCTCGGCCATGAGGACCCGATTGCTGCCGCCGACATGGACCCGAAGGCCGGCATCTGGTTCTCGCTCGGCGAGGACGGCTCCTCGGCGCCGGTCGACGACTCGCTGGCGGCACTGCCGTACGGCGCCTACACCATGACCGAGCTGCGCTGCGAGGCCAACGAGGGCCTCGAGCTCATCACCAGGAGCTTCTGGATCGAGCGCGACTCGACGGTCGCGAAGGCCGTGTGGATGGGCCTTGACGACCAGGAGGGCCCGCGCATCTCCACCACAGCAAAGGACGGGGCGGACGGCGACAAGGACGTCTCGGCCGACGCCGAGGCCAAGGTCGTCGACGCGGTGGCCTACGAGGGGCTGAAGGCCGGCGAGGAATACGAGCTCTCGGCGACCCTCGTCGACAAGGCGACCGGCGAGCCCGTGACCGATGCCTCGGGCAAGCCCGTGGGGGCCAAGGCCGAGTTCGCGCCCGCGCTCTCGACGGGCAGCCAGGACGTAGAGATCTCCTTCGACGCGAGCCTGCTCGGCGGCCGCGACCTGGTCGTGTTCGAGAGCCTTCGCAAGGACGGCGCCGAGGTGGCGTCGCACGCGGACCTCTCCGACGAGGGCCAGACCGTCCACGTCGCCGTCGAGGTGGGCACCCAGGCGGCCGACGCCGCCGACGGCGACCAGGTCATCGAGGCCGGCAAGGCAAAGGTCGTCGACACGGTGGCCTACAAGGGCCTCGTCCCCGGCGAGACCTACATCGCCGTGGGCACGCTCATGGACAAGGGCACCGGAGAGCCGTTCCTCGACAAGGACGGCAACGAGGTGACCGCGCGCACGCCCTTCGAGCCAGAGGCGCCCTCCGGCACCGTCGAGGTGACCTTCGAGTTCGACACCGAGGGCCTGGCCGAGGGAGACGAGCTCGTCGTCTTCGAGAAGGTCCTGGACTCCGCCGGCAACGTCGTTGCGACCCACGAGGACATCGACTCCGCCGAGCAGAGCGTCGTCGTGGACAACCCCGACACGCCCGAGGTGCCCGAGGAGCCCTACGCCAAGACCGGGGCCGACGCCCCCGACGCCACCGGCTACGCCGTGGCCGCAGGCATCGCTCTAGCAGCTGCGGCGGGCGCGGGCGGAGTGCTCGCGTACCGCAAGCGCAAGACGGCCGGCGCAAGCAAGGACGCGGCAGCCGAAGAGCCTGCCGAAGAGCCGGAAGAGTAGCGGCGCCGCATCGATACCGAACCGGAGGCCCTGGGCGCCCGCCCGGGGCCTCCCCTGCGAACGGGGGAGGACATGAACAAAGGGAAAGCCGCCACGGCACTCGCCATTGCCGTGGCGTTGCTGGCGCTGGCGGCGCTCGCCGTCCTGCCGCTGCCCGAGAGGAACCCGTACGGGGTGCACGAGGCGCCTGCTGCGGAAAAGGATGCGGCAATGGAGGCTCAAGAGACGGGAGGCGGCATCGACTGGGACGCCCTTCCCGCCTCCGTCGTCGCTTGGGTGCGCGTGCCGGGCACGACCGTCGACTACCCGATCGTCCAGGGCCGGCCCGAATCGCCCGACTTCTACCTCACGCACGACGCCGGCGGCGAAAGATCAGCGTGGGGCGCTCCCTACATCGACGCCGGGTGCGCGCAGGGCGCCGAGAGCCCGCTCGTCATCGTCTACGGGCACCACATGTCCGACGGCACTATGTTCGCGCCGCTCGCGCAATACTCGTCGCGCGGTTTCGCCGAGGGGCACCGCACCATCCGGGTCTACACCCGCGAGAATGCGATCGAGCTCGAGGTCTTCGCGGCTGACGTGGTCGACGCGAGCTCAGAGGGCAAGCGGACCAACTTCGCCGGCGCTGCGGAGCTCGACGCCTACCTCGGGGACAAATTGTCCCAGTGCGAGGTCGTCCTGGAAGATTCGGCGGACATCGCGCATGCCTGGGCCTTCGTGACGTGCAGCTACCAGACGAGCAACTCCCGCACCGTGGTCTACGCGAAGGAGGTGGAAACATGGGATTCGCGCCCTTCGGAATAGGGCTCCTCATGGGGCTCCTCACGCTCACGGCCTACGCCTGCTGCGCAGCCGGCGACGACGACCGAGACTAGGACTTGCAGATCGAAACTACAACCGAATATGGCCCTTCGACCCCTTGCCGCTATATCTCGGCAAGGGGTCTTGCATGTGGTGAGATAATTTACGCACTTGATAGAAACAAGACGCTGCCGGCTGCTTCTCGATAAGCTTCCGGTTGTCCATGAATAGAGGTACGCAATTGGGAAAGATTAAGCTGCAAGACGTCAAAAGGGCCATCGACATCGGAAAAGACGTTCTGCCCTTCGTTGAGCCCGCTGTGAACAAATACGGGCCCGCTCTGATCGACTGGGGGCAGCAAAGGGGGAAGCAGGCGGCAGATAGCCTGGGAGAAGCCAGGGACTCATTCCTTTCAAAGGGTCGGGCAATCAAAGACAAGAAGGAGCAGCAAAAGTCACTCGAGGCATCCCGCAAGAAGGCCGTGGCAAGCTCGCTTCCGCCGATCTCCGCAAAAGATTTCTTCGAGAACTTCGAGAACAACGTCTCCAGCGAAGCCGACCTCAGCGATGGGTACATGGCGATCGCCGGCTGCTACGCCGTCGTCACGATGAAATCGGCACGAGAGAAAGACCCTTCCGCCTACGAGGACGTCTATGTCGGTTGCGGCAAATCCATGGGCTTCAGCATATACACACAGCTTTGCGGTTTCGGCAACATCGACGTCTACGCTGACTTCAAGTTCAAAAGACCAATGATGATTCTGCTCTTCCCGTGTGAGGAGAAAGACCTCGAGACCCGCTATGAGGCCCTCGTCAGGGATCTTCAGGCCGAGGGCTCGTACAACAAATGGGACGTCCTGGCGCGTTCCGATGAGGCGAGATAGGCGCTAAGAGCATGAGCGACAAAGAACTTGCGCCAATCAGCGTCGAGGTCGTTCCCGTCGAGGACTTGGAGAACATCAGGCTCGTCGCGAACGCCGATGCGGGCAAAGAGAACAACGTCGGCATCGGAGAGCGGGCGGACGCCATTCTCGGCCTCGCCTCGGACGTCATAGACCTCGTCGAGGAAAACAGCTCTACAAAGTCGAGGTTCCCGAAGGCTACAGCTTTAAGGACCTCGTCGCCTCGAAGAAGGATCCGGAAGCGGTAAGGGCCCTCGTCCGAGACCCGAAAGGTCGCCTGAGCGGCGACGTCTCCCTCAAAGCCGCTGGGGTCAGCCCCGCACAGATCGCCAGCGTCGGCCTTGCCGCAGCGGCGATGGTTGTCGGTCAGGCGTACATGACCGAAATCAGCGACAGCCTCCAGTGCATCGACGCCAAGCTGGAATCGATCGCCTCCATGATCGCCGGCGACCAGAGGGCGAAGGTCAAAAACGCCCTGGACATCGCTAGGACCTACGCAGCCCTTCATGACGATTACCTCCAAAAGCCCGCCGAGGCACGACAGGCGGCAAGAAACGAGATCGAGGGCAGGTACAACGACGTCGGTCAGGTAATCGATTGGATTACCGAGCAACTCGCCGGCATCGAAGACAAGGCCAGGGACGCCGCTGAGCGCGAAAAAGACCTCGAACCGTTGCTTAAAGAGGTCCAATCCTACGAGGCTCAGTTGGGGGTGCGGCGTGGAGTATGGACCACCGGTTTCTCGGCGCGCGCCTCATTTCTCGACAGCGTACACACATTGTTCGCGTTCGGCGCCGCATCCCCTTTTTCCCAGGATCTTTGTTCCGAATTGAGATACAGACGATCAGAGGCTATCCTGCTCATCAGGATGCTTGCATACTTTGATGGTGCGAGTTGCGGACACGCAAGAGCTACGCGTTTGGTTCGTTTTCAGCGGTGTTGGAAGTATCGGCTCAATGAAAAGCCAAGTTGACATTTTCGTGGACCGAGGCTTAGAAATGGCTTTTCTCGCTTGCGCAGACATGGTGCATAAAAGCGTTTTGCTTGGGAATTCTAACGAAATAAATAACCACATAACGTAAATGCAGCCATAGATACAAAAGGAATCGAATGGCCAGAGAGGATTGCCCTTTCCGATGGTCGATTCTTGACAGGCAAACTCAAGCCTCGTTAATATTACATGGTTTGCCAGACCGAATTAACAAAGGAGGGGTGTCGTGGTTGGTCTTTTCCGCACGTGGATGAGCGCCTAGAAAGCGGCGCTGTTGTGGCGTCGCGCTGTTTTTCTGCACGCCATTTCACGATTGGACATAACCATGATATTTGAAACCTCTCGGGGCAGGTCTGCTCTGCTGTGCCATTCATGGCAATTCAAGCTTTGTTTCGTATGGGGCGGGGAGCTCGTTTCGACATTGACGAGTTCGATTCTCCAAATGGGTCTTATTTGGCATCTCGCCCTCACGACAGGGTCGTCTTCTCTCCTCTCCTTAGCATCGCTGGCAGGCTTTCTGCCGATTGCTTTGTTCGGAATCCTTGCGGGCGCCCTTGTCGACAGACTGCCTTTGAAACGTGTCCTCATCGGCACCGACCTCTTCATTGCCGCGGTGGGCGCCGCCTTGACGATTGCCTCGTTGGCCGGCAGCTTACCTGCATGGCTAATTCTCATCGCCCTGTTTCTCCGTGCAGTTGGCACTTCGTTCTACACGCCAGCCTCCCAATCTCTCACGCCCCATCTCGCCCCGCCAGAGCATCTCGTTCGCCTATCGGGGGTGACTCAGGCGATTCAGTCCGGCGGATACATTCTTGGCGCCGCGCTTGCAGCAGTGATTTATCCCGTGGCGGGCATTACCGCTATGATTGTCCTCGACGTGCTGGGAGCGCTTTTCGCTTCTTTAGCCGTCCTCGCCGCACAGATAGACGCAGGGGGACTCGACGAAGCCGACCGCAGCTTGCCCTTTTCCAATAAGGTTCGAGAGCTCTTCTCTGAGATTTCGGACGGCTACAAGCTGACTAGGGGGTACAGGGGGCTGCTCGCCCTTCTTTGGTGCGGGTTCGTCTTCGCTTTCGCGTTCTCTCCGCTCGCGGCATTGTTCCCAATAATGACCTTGGGGCATTTTGGCGGTAGCACGGGGGATGCCGCTTTGGCGGAAATCCTTTTTTCTGCAGGCATGCTGGCTGGGTCCGGCATCTTGGCGGTTACGGGAGGGTTCCGCAATAGGTCGTTCACCATGGTCGCCGCGATTGCCGGCTTCGGCATTGCCGCAATCGTATCCGGATCGCTCGGCCCGTCATTGTTCGCTGCTTTCCTGCCGGTGAGCTTTCTTATGGGCGCATGCTCCCCGTTGTACGCGGGAACCCAGACTGCCCTTATGCAGGAGCAGATACCTCCTGAGTACCTAGGCCGCGTTTTCGGCCTCTACGGAACCATCATGGCGTGGGCCATGCCCATGGGCCTCGCGGCCCCCTCCGTTTTTGCGGATCTGCTTGGAGCTCCGTTATGGTTTGTCGGCTCTGGAGCGACCATGGTACTGCTTGCGATGGCTATGCTGCTTGCTCCGAGCGTCCGAAACGTGGGGAAAAGAGATACCGGGCGGATTCAATAGCCCAAGTATTCGAAAAAAAGAGGCAGCAGCCATCGGTTCACGCGTCAGCCTTCAAGCCCTTGCGACGACGAGGTATTGCACCGACATCCCACATCGCGCTCCTTATTCGTCGCCAACTATCATTTTCGGATTTGCCGGCTTGCGCAAGGTCAAAACGCTCGCGCCGGCAATTGGGCAAAGGCGAAAAATCGACGTGAGCAATCTTTTTTGGCATGGCTGCGCTTCCAGTAAAAGGCTAATACACAAAAGGCGGTTCAACCTATGGAACTCATAGTCAAAGCTAAAGACATCTTTTTTGAATATGCCGGCCGCGATATCCTGGATATCGAAGAGTTGGAAATCTACTCCTACGATCGCATCGGCTTGGTGGGAGACAATGGCGCAGGCAAAACCAGCCTGCTTAAAATTCTGAGCGGCAATCTTACCATTGCGGACGCCGACGTCAGGCGCTTCGGCAGCATTGCCCTCATCGGCCAACTCGATGAACTCGACCTTGATGCGGCTCAGGACAGTGGTGAGATGCTCTCCCGTCTCAACGTCGCCGGAGTGGCGCAAGAGACGATGAGCGGCGGAGAGGAAACACGCGCCAAGATTGCCTCTGCGCTCTCCCAGCATGCAAGCGCGATCTTTGCTGATGAGCCTACGAGCCACCTCGACCAAGACGGCATCAGCCTTCTCGTCGGACAACTCAAGGCATTTGATGGAGCCCTTCTCATTGTGAGCCATGACCGTTATTTTCTCGATCAGGTAGTGGACAAGATCTGGGAGCTCAAAGACGGCGGTATTTCCGAATTCTGGGGTGACTACACCGACTATCTGCGACAGAAAGAAGAAGAGCGCAAAGTTCAGGCGGCTCGATACGAAGAGGCGATGCGCGAGCGCGAGCGCCTTGAAGCCGCCATCGAAAAACAACGGAAAAAAGCACGGCAGGTCGACGCCAAGCAGAAGGGCGCAAAGAAAAGCAACGAGTATGCAGGTCGATTGGGGCATCAGAAAGCAACCGGCACCAAACAGAAGAGGATGTACCAGGCGGCTAAGGACATGGAGAAGCGCCTCGAAGCGCTCGAAGGGATTGAGGCCCCCGACAGCATTCGCACCGTGCGGTTCCGCCAGAGCAAGGCCCTGGAACTGCATAGTAAATTTCCCATCTCGGCAGACGATTTCAGCTTGAGCTTCGGCAACTGCATGCTCTATGACCACGCGAAATTCGAGATACCGCTCGGTGCCAAAGTGGCCATCACCGGTGGCAACGGTACAGGAAAGACCAGCTTGCTGAAGGCAATCGCTCGACGCGCCGACGGTATCAACATCTCTCCCAAGGCAGAGATCGGTTACTTCGAGCAAACAGGCTACAAGTTCGACGCCCGTCAGTCTGCGATCTCGTTCATGCAGGATGGTTGCGAGTACAGCATGACCGAAATCCGAAGCGTCCTCGCCTCTATGGGAATCGGACCGCGTGACCTGGCAAAGGACGTTGGCGTTCTCTCGGGAGGCGAAGTCATCAAGCTGCTGCTCGCGAAGATGCTGCTGGGCAGATACAACATCTTGCTCATGGACGAGCCTGGAAATTACCTGGACATCAAGAGCGCCGAAGCCCTCGAGCAGATGATGAGCGCCTATGCCGGAACGATAGTGTTCGTCTCCCACGATAAGAGGCTGGTCGAGAACGTCGCAGACATTATTTACGAAATAAAGGACACCAAGCTAGTCAAAATCTTTCAGCGCGAATAACCCTAAATGAGCAGGATATATTCCCAGAATGGAGACAAAAGGCCTCGAAGGGGGGGTGCCTCCAGGCCCTGTCGGCGCTCGCCATGACGCGCATGTACTACGACGGCAGCATGGACGACCGCAGCGCCCTCATCGAAGAACAGCGGATCCTGGACAAATCTCAGGGCTTCCTGAAAAAGAGGCAGGTCCTCGCCGCGCTCATGGAGATGAAGATCGGGGGCATGAAAGGGACGCCCATCGCGCTTCCTCGCGGAGCCCAGGGAAACGCCCTCAAGAGGCTGGTCTCCCAGACGCCTAGAGCCGCCGCAAAGGAGCAACTCCTCGAAGCTAAGGTTGAGATGCGCGCGAGCCTACGCTCCGGAGAGTCGAAGCTGAGGTCCGAGGCCGAAGATCGAAAAGGCAAAATCCAACGCATCGCGGCGGTATCCCGGTCAGCCAGGACGCTGCTCACTGATGGGACCGACTGCTGGCTCATCGACGATCAGACAGATTAGGAAAGACAAAGAGGCGGGCAATTGCCCGCCTCTTACTACATCACCCACTTGAACACGGCGCGGAACAGCCAGACGAAAAAGCCCAGCGTGACCTTAAGCGCCGCCTTGAGGAACCTACCAAGCCTCTTCATCGACGTCACCCCAATCTTCCTTGACCTTGCGGGCACCATCCTCGGCGCCCTCTTCCTTCTCTTGCGCGAGCAGCCTCGCCAGCTCGTCGGGCACGCCCGGGACCTCCGCCCTCCCCAGCGCGCGCTGCAGCTCCTTTATCTGCGACTTCAGCGGTTTTGAGGGAGGACCCACGTGCTCGCGGTAGCAGGCGCCGATCGCGGCCGCGTCGCACAGGTATCCCCGCACCCGGGCGAACGCCTCGTCGCCGTCGAGCAGGACGCGCCGGGCTCGCCCGAGCTCGGCCTCCGAGGCAAGCATGAAGCGCCATCCGCGGGACCTGCGCGCCGCCGGGATGCCGTCCGCGGGCGCGTCGGCGCGCCAGTCGTCGCGCACCTGGTGCCAGTTCGCCGTGAGCCAAAGCCCCTTCTCGGGCACCTCACGCATCTCGAGCTCGAACTCCGTGAGCATGTTCGCGCCGGAGAACGGCGACCCCTCCGTGAACGAGAGCGTGTCGAACAGCGTCGTCCTGCCGCCCTCGTACTCTATCCTCACCATCATCTCCGGCCCCTCTCCCTGCGCTGGTCCTGCTGGGCCCGCTGCCGCTCGGCGGCGAGGATGCGCTGCTGCTCGTCCTCATGCCGGCTGCCGCGCTGGTTGTCGCCGGCTTCGCCGCGCTTGTCGCCGTTCCCGTAGCGGGTCTTGAGGGGCATGAGGCCGTTCTCCGCTATGTAGGCTCGCGCAGCCTCGAGGCGGCGGTACCCCTCGCCGCCCGCCTGGCCGCGGCGCTCGAGCGTCGCCATCCTGAGACCGAACTCCTCGATCGACTCGACGTCGAACTTCGCGCAGGTCTCGAGCGCCGAGGAGAGCCTGCTCAGCTCCGAGAGGTCGTTGAGCTCGAGGGCCCGCTCGGCGGCCTCGCGGATGCGCGCGGTGCTCGCGTCCGTGGGACGGTAGGCGCCCTCGCGCTCGAAGCGCCGGCGGAGCATCTCCTTGCCGTAGACGAACCCCAGGCGCTCGCCGCTTACCTTCTTGGACGGCTCCTCCGCCAGGCTGAACACCCAGTCGTCCCGCCGCGCCTTGGCCGAGTTGTCGGCGACGTGCACGCCCAGGGCGTCGAGGATGCCGAGGAACTCCGCCTCGTCGCGCGCCGTGGTCTTGGCGAGCGCGACGCGGGCGCGGATGTCGCCGACCCACGAGTAGCCGCCCGAGCGCATGATCTCCTTCTCGGCCCGGCCCAGGTAGACGCTCCTGCGGCTCCTTGGCCCGCCCGCGCCGGCATGCCCGCGCGCCTTCGACGGCGATTCTGGCGCCCGGTCGTTGGAGAGGCCCGACAGCCCGCGCTCGCGCGCCATGTCCTGAAGGTCTCGGTTGAGGTCCTCGGGGTGCTGGGTCTGCATGCGGTAGCCGGTTCGGAGGTTGGCGTTGTTCACGACGATGTGCGCGTGCGGTATGCCGCGGGCGTTGTCGTCGTGGTAGACGATGGCGATCTCGTGGTCGCCGAAGTGCTTGAGCGCCCACGAGCACGCGAGCTCGCGCAGCGCCGCCAGGTCGATGCTGTCGCCGGGGTCCGGCGAGAGCACGAAGTGCTTGAACGTGCGCGCGGGCTTTCCCCTCCAGGGTGCGTCCGTGCCGAAGGCGGCGCGAGTGGCGTCCATCTCGGCGTCCCAGGCGCAGGCCTCCTTGGCCTCGTCTCCCAGCGCGCCGGCGTCGCGCTCGTCGTAGCTCAGGTTGAACAGGTCGCGCGCGAGGGCGCGGCCTCCCTTCTCGAGGTAGCGGCGGATGCCTCCGGTCGCGCCGTGGCCGCTTATCGGCTTCAGGATCGGCATGGCGACCCCTCCACGAGCGAGTCGGCTCCGATGCGCCCGAGCTCGGCCGCCATCTCGCGGGCCGCGGCGTTCACGTCGGCGAGCTCGCGCTCGATCGTAGGGACGCTCTCCGCCACGAGGTCGCGGTCGACGCGCCCATGGCGGGCGTGGAAGTTGATGAGGTTCATCGCGTGCACGGCCTGGTTGTAGTGGTAGCCCCACTTCGTGAGCTCGCGCGACATCGCCCACAGGGCCTTCCGGTCGACGAGTATGCGGTGCTCGTCTCCCGCGTTGGCCTCCGTCGACAACGGTATGCGCACGAGGTAACGCAGGTACTCCGACTTGCTGAGGCCGGCGCGCTCGCACCGCTCGCAGAGCGCGTCGTAGTCGCCTCCCTCCATGCGGAACGTGACGCGGCGCTCCTTGCCTTTGGCGACGCCGGCTTCCTCTTCCATGGCGGATTCCTTTCCTCGGGCCCGCCGCGCGGCGGGCGCGTCTCTCTAGGGGCGCGGGGGATCCCCCGCAGGCGGCGGCCCGGCTCGGGCGCCGCCTCTGGGACCGGGCCTCGCGTAAGCGGGCTCCCCAACGGCCCGCGGCATGACGGGTCCGAGGCCGCCCGGTCCCCAAGTGCTATGGACGCCCGACGCGATGTCGGACGCCATAGGCTACTTGCTGGATTTCGGGCCTGGGGCCCTTCTGCGGCGCTTTCGGGCATCGGTGCCCGCATCCGCGTACGGCGCGGTCATGATCGCCATCTCGCGCAGCAGCGAGAGGTCGGCCGCGCTCGGGCTCTCGGGCGGGCTCTCGAGGAAGTCGGCGACGAGCCTCGCGGCCTTCGCGATGCGCCCGTCGGGGCCTGGCTGTGCCTTCCCCTCGCTCCTCACGTAGTCGGAGAGCTCGCGCTTGGTGCGCCGCCAGGGCTCCATGGCGGCGTGCATCTCCGCCTGGCGCTCCTTCGGCATGCCCGCGAGCGAGCGCACCGCCTCGGCGCTGAGGTTGCCGCGGTCTGCCTCGGCGGCCCACTCGGGCGAGAGGTCCTCGGCGATGCGGCGGGCAAGCCTCTCCTCGCGCGCGATGGTCTTGCCGGAGACCTTGCGGCCCGTCTGCCGCTCGATGATGGCGGCCTTCACGTCGTCGACGCGCATGCCGGAAAGCGACGGGTCCTCGGAGCGCAGGCGCACGGCGTCGCCCCTGAGCGCCTCGGTCGCGGCGGCGCGCTCGGTCACGGTGAGCGCGCGGGTGAAGTAGTTCGCGGCGTGGAGCAGCGTCACCGCCCTCTCGTCGTCGATGCCCTCTATCACGCGGCAGGGCATCCTCTCGTAGGCGGGGTCGTCCTTGGCGAGCAGCGCGTAGGCGGCCTTGCGGCGGTGCCCGGAGACCATCTGCCACGAGCCGTCTCCGACCTTGCGCACCAGCGGCAGGTCGGTGAGGCCGTCCTGGCGTATCGACTCGGCGAGCTCGGCTATGCCGGCCGGGTCCATGGAGTACGCGGCGTTCGCCGGGTGGTCGGCGATGTCGGCCACCGCGATCTCGGACACCGGGTAGCGCCCGCGGGTGCGGGACGCGCCGTCGAGGAGCCCCGTGATGGTGAATCCCGCGGCCACCTGGCTAGGCGAGCTCACGGTACACCTCGTCGGCGAGGGCCTCGTAGTCGCGCGCGGGGCGGCTCCCCGGCTCGAAGGCGGCCACCGGCTTCCACTGCCAGCTGCCCTCGCAGACCTTGCTGCTCGCGTGTATGACCGTCTCGAACTGCTCGTCTGGGAAGAACCCGTCGAGCACGGCCGCGCCCGTGGTCTCGGCGTTGGTCATGCGGCCGGGCACGCAGGTGCGCAGTATCTTCCATCTGGGCGTGGGCATGCGCAGGGCGTCCGCGATTGAGCGCGTCGCCTCCACGGTGAGCGCCGTGCCGCGCATCACGGTGGAGTCGAGCTTCACGGGGATGACGACCATGCCGCCCTCCGCGGCGGCGAGGTAGGCGTTGAAGGCGAGCCTGCGCATCACGGGGCTGCAGTCGATGAGGCAGACGTCGTAGGAGCCCGAGGCGTCGTCGAGCGCGAACTTGAGGCGCTGCTCGCGCAGGAGCATCTCGTTCTGGTCGACGAGGTCGATGGTCGAGGCCACCACGTCGAGGTTCTCCCCGGCGGCGTAGGCGATCTCCTCCACGGGCGCGCCGCCGTAGAGCAGCTCGACCGATGTGCGCCGCTCGGAGGCGGCCCGGTCGTAGAGGCCGAAGAAGTCGGTGGCCGACGCCTGCGGGTCGAGGTCGACGAGCAGGGTCCGAAGGCCCCGGGCGGCGAAGATGGCCGCCAGGTTCACGGCGGTCGTCGTCTTGCCGACGCCGCCCTTGTAGTTGGAAATGGCTATCGTGCGCATGGGTCGCGTCCTCTCTAGCGTGGGGCGCGCCTCGCCGCATCCGGTCCGGCGCGCCCCGAGTCTCGGAGCGTCGGGACAAAATCGTACGGATTTGTCCGACAAGCGGAGTGTACCACGAAAACGTACGGATATGTACGCTTTCGTGGTACAGGGGCCGAGTTTCGGGGAAACCCGGCCCCGGGAGCCCGGGGCCGGGCGCGCCGCCTAGGAGAGCGGCTCCATCTCGCCGAAGCAGTTGACGTGGTGGCGCAGGAGCGCGCGGTTCTCCTTGACGACCATCATCGCCACCTCGTCGAAGCGGACCGGGGTGTCGGCGTAGTCGTCGCCGTTGCCGGCGAGCCACGTCGCCGCCAGCGCCTCGCGCAGCCCGCGCGCCCTGTGGGCCTCGGGGAAGCCGTCCGTCCCGATCCGGGCCGTGGCGTTGACGAACACCAGGGTCCCGTCCTCGTCCACCGCCACGAGGTCGATCCCGCCGATACCCTCGGGCCCCTGCCAGGCCTCGTCGACGATCTCGTAGCCCTTGCGCTCGAGGAAGGCCTTGACCGCGCCCATCGCCTTTTCCTTCATGTCGTTCATGTCTTGCTCCTTAGACTCTGAGGCCCGCCCCTGTGGCGTGCCTTGCGCCGCGTGAGTCGCATGCAGCGCGGGCGTGCCGGCAAGGGAGGAAGCGAAGTCGGACGTGGTTGTAGAAATCTCCCGACGTCAGTTTTTCGCGTTGTTCGCGCGCGCAGCGCATGGGGCGAAGAACCCGAAAAAGTGTCGCGGCCCTTGCGGGCCGCCTGCCGGCGTGCGACCCTGCGCGTCCAAGGAGCGCCGGGGCGGGTTTCGGGTCGGAGGGGCGGAGGCGTGCGGCATGGAACCGGCCATGGGCGCCGAGACCCTCCGGGCATGGGATGCGGCCCGTCGGCGGTTGCCGGGGCGCTCGCGAGGGTTACGTCGGGACGTCGCGTGGAGGACGGAGGCGCGTTTCCGAGTCGCGGCGCCGCTACCCTAATCGGGACGGCCTCTCCCGTGCCGCTTGCGGCCGATGTGCGCACGAGATCGCTGGCGGTGAGGCTTTTCGTTGCGCGGAACGGCTACGGTGCTGCGCGACACGTCCGTTTGCTTATGTGTGATAAAGAAGCAATAGAAGTGCAAAAAATTTTGCCGTTCCTATCCGACACTTGGCCATTGTGTCGGATAGGTCGGGCGGTTATTCGGGCAAGTCAATCTTGCCGACAAAGCTGTAATAAATCTCAATGTCCTGCCTG
>CAJJRZ010000034.1:0-17065 GCA_905194345.1 Coriobacteriaceae bacterium | reverse complement strand
ACTTTTTGAATAATTTTCGAGCCGAGCCGACATAACCGGTGTAGCCTTCACGCAGCGAAGCTGTTGGAATAAATGCGACTTTTTTATTTTCAATTTCTTCCTTTATCAGACTTCCTACACTTGAAAAGTGAGAACATAAAAACAGTTTCATCAATATTCTCCTTTATATATAAATTCTTATTTATTGAACTAAGCCGTGTATACCATACTCTCCAATGAAAGAACGCCCTGATATAGCGAAATTTTGCCGTTTTCCTGCGTACGTGCGTAAACACTCCACAGGAATTCTAAGGGGTCTGCCCCCCTTAGCACACGGACTTTGGAACAAAGTCTAGTGTGTTACGCCTTGCCAGGGGTGTACAGGCTCCCGGTATGCACGTACGAAGCAATTGCCATCAATGCGCCATATAAGTGGCGATCAAGTTCGCATAAAGCGACCTTGATCCCGCAAAACAAAAGGCAGGATACCATAACCACGATGATACCCTGCCTCTGTTCGTTTCTGTTTACCGTTCCGAGTAGTCCTTCCGCAAAATTTCCGATAAACAAAAAGCGTACCCGAACCCTTTCTCGTAAAGAATCGGATTCGAGTACGAACTGAATGCTGGAGCAATAAAAAACCACCAGAAAGGTGCCTGTCCCCTTTGTGGTGGTTTTGGGCCAGTCCTAGAGCGTGTGGCCGTAAGCGTTGGCAGCCTTGATGGCGGCGGCGAATTTTTCGTTCGTGAAGGGCTCGGGGTTTCCCTGCTTCCACTCGTTGGTGGTGTGCGCGTATTCGCACAGGGCAGGGATATCGGCCTCGGAAAGCCCGACCTGCTCAAGCGTCACGGGCAGGCCCATCTGCTTGTTAAAGGCGGCGTAGCGCTCAAGGTTCTCGGTATCGCCCGTATAGGCGAACAGCACCAGCACACCCAGGCTTACGACCTCGCCGTGCAGGTAGGTGCCCTCACGCGGAATGCTGCAGGTGGCGTTGTAGAACGCGTGCGCCACGCTCGAGTTGTAGTAGTAATCGTTTTGGTTGGTCAGGTTCGAGACATAGCCCGTGTTGACCACGATATCGAGCGCGATCTGCTTGACGGCTTCGGTCGACTGGTCCTGGCGCACGTCCTCAAGACCCTGCACGCCGTAGGTAAACAGCGGCTCGGAGCAGGTGTGCGCGAGTGCCAGGCCAAGTCCGGCGGTGTGCTCCAGGTTGCCGGCACTCGTGGCGTACTCGACCTCGGGCTGCTTAGACAGGGCATCGCCCACGCCGGCCCAGAAGTACTCCGCCGGAGCCTCGGCGATGATCTTGGGGTTGATGAAGATGTGCGCCGGTCGGTTGGGGTACGAATAGCCCTCGAGCGAGCCGTCGTCGTTGTATACGACGGCAATGGCGGTCGCGGCCGAGCAGTTGGAGCAAATCGTCGGGACGGTGAAGACGATTTTCTTGAGCTCAATGGCAGCGGTCTTCACGGTGTCGAGCGCCTTGCCGCCGCCGCATGCGATGAGCACGTCGGCTTCCTGGCAGGCAGGGGAGTTCACGACCTTGGCGATATTGGCACGCGTACTGTTGGTGCCATAGACGCGCTTCTCCAAAATCTCGACGTCGGTACCCGCCAGCGCAGCTTCGATACCGGGAAGTGCTGCGGCCAGTGCTCGTTTGCCACCGATGATTACGACCTTGGTTGCTCCGTACTCGGCCAACGCGCCGGGCAGCTCGTCAAAGCAGTCTTCGCCAACGGTATAGTCGCTCATTCCGATCGTGCGCATAGCAACCTTCTTTCGTTCGATAAAGTGCTTACAGGTATTTTGCTTCAAGAGAAGGTCCACGGCCGCAAGAAATTTCGAACGTATTAAACCAGTGTTGAGGGTTTTTCGCCGGCGCGGAACGTGCTAGGATACACGCCATAAGCGTTGATGGGGACGAGTAGTCGGCCGTCCGCATGCCACAGAGAGCGGGGAGCGCTGAGAACCCGTGCATGCGACCGATGAAAATCACCCCGGAGCTGCGGTCCCAACGGACGTGCCGCGCAGGCTCGTCTTAGTAGATATCGCCGAGATGGTCGTCGATACAGATCAGCCGAGTAACGGATGCGAGCGCGCGGCGACGCGGGCGAGGGCATCTAAGCTGGGTGGTTAAGCGAAGAGCTTTTGCGGGCAGGCTGCCCGTCTTGTGGCGCTTCGTCCCAGCTTGCAGGGACGGGCGCCTTTTTGGTGCCCAACGGGCGTGCGCGCCCACGACATGAAAGGGGTACCGTGGCAAACGAGTACAAGCAGACGATGAATCTGCCCAAAACCGGATTTCCCATGCGTGCCGGTCTTTCCAAGTCCGAGCCCAAGCGACTCAAGGACTGGCAGGACAACAAGGTCTACGAGCAAGTTCTAAAGAAGAACGAGGGTCACAAGAAGTTCGTGCTGCATGACGGCCCTCCGTACGCCAACGGCCCGATCCACATCGGCCACGCCATGAATAAGATCTCCAAGGACATGATCAACCGTTACTGGATGATGCAGGGCTATGAGGTCCCCTTTGTCCCCGGTTGGGACTGCCACGGTCAGCCGATTGAGCACAAGGTCGAGGAGAAGCTCGGCACCGAGAAGTTCAACCAGACCTCCACGGCCAAGATCCGCGAGCTCTGCAATAAGTTCGCTGTCGAGAACATCGAGCTCCAGAAGGCCGGTTTCCGTCGCCTGGGCGTGCTCGGTGATTGGGACAACCCGTATCTGACGCTCTATCACCAGCATGACGCCGCTGATATCGAGGTCTTTAAGGCCATGTTCGACAAGGGCATGATTTATCGCGGTCACAAGCCCGTCCACTGGTGCAAGCACTGCCACACCGCACTCGCTGAGGCCGAGATTGAGTACTCCGACGAGACGAGCCCGTCCATCTTCGTGCGCTTTGAGATGACCTCCAAGCCCGCCGGCCTCGAGAACTTCGATGGCCCGGTTGACTTTATCATCTGGACGACCACGCCGTGGACCATCCCCTCCGACCAGGCAGTTTCTCTCAAGCCCGGCGCCGCCTACGTCGCCGTTGAGCACGACGGCCGCGCCGAGGTCATGCTCGAGGACCTGGCTCCCAAGTGCTGCGAGGAGTTTGGCTGGGAGTACACCCCGGTTGTGGTCGATGGCAAGCCCTATGTGGTTCCCGCCGAGACCTTCCATCACATTCACTATAAGCAGCCGATCTTTGACGGTGTCGAGGGCGTTGCGCTGCTGGCCGATTACGTTGGTGTCGATGACGGTACCGGTATCGTCCACAACTCTCCCGGCCACGGCGTCGACGACTACTTCGCCTGCCTCAAGGAGGGTATCACCGACATTTGCATGCCGGTCGATGACGACGGCAAGTTCTACACCGGCAAGGAGTTTGGCACCGGTGGCCCCTTCAGCGGTATGGACACCGATGAGGCCAACCCGCACATCATCGAGTTCCTGCGCGAACACGGCACCCTGGTCCTCGAGAAGAAGATCACGCACAGCTATCCGCACTGCTGGCGCTGCAAGCACCCGGTGCTCTTCCGTGCTACTGACCAGTGGTTCGTCTCGATGGACAAAACCGGCTTGCGTGAGCAGGCTGGCAAGGAGGTTCGCGAGAACGTCAAGTGGTATCCGGCTCACGCCGCCAACCGCATCGGCGCCATGGTCGAGCAGCGTCCCGACTGGTGCATCAGCCGTCAGCGCAACTGGGGCGTGCCTATCCCCAGCTACACCTGCGCCGACTGCGGCGAGAAGGTCATGAACGACGCCACGCTCGACGCCGTCATCAACCTCTTCCACGAGAAGGGCTCCGACGCCTGGTTTACCGACGCTCCCGAGAGCTACCTGGGCGAGGCCTGCGTCTGCCCCAAGTGCGGCGGCCATCACCTTAAGGCCGATAAGGACATCCTCGACGTGTGGTGGGATTCCGGCGTCTCCTGGAAGGCCGTCTGCGAGTACCGTCCCGAGCTGGAGTATCCGGCGGATGTGTACCTCGAGGGCTCCGACCAGCACCGCGGTTGGTTCCAGAGCTCGTTGCTCACCTCGGTGGGCGCCAACGGCCACGCCCCGTACAAGGCGGTCGTCTCGCAGGGCTTCACCCTCGACGGCCAGGGCCGTAAGATGTCCAAGTCGCTCGGCAACGTCATCGACCCCAACAAGGTCTGCGACGAGATGGGCGCCGACATCATCCGTCTGTGGGTTGCCTCCGTCGACACCAGCTCCGACGTCTCCATCGACCACGAGATTCTCGCTCGTACGTCCGATGCCTACCGTCGTTTCCGCAACACGCTGCGCTTCCTGCTCTCCGAGCTCGAGGGTCAGTTTGAGCCCGAGACCGACGGCGTCGCCTTTGCCGACCTGCTGCCGCTCGACAAGCTCATGGTTGCCCGCCTGACCCAGGTCCAGGCCGAGGTTGACGACGCCTACGCCACCTACGAGTTCCCGCGCGCTTACCGTGCGCTCTACGACTTCGTGGTTACCGAGCTCTCCAACGTGTACCTCGACGCCCTGAAGGACCGTCTGTACTGCGACAAGCCCGGCTCGCTCGAGCGCCGCAGCGCCCAAACCGTGCTCGCCGAGCTCTTCTCGATGCTCATGCGCGACCTGCAGCCGATCCTGTCCTACACGGTCGACGAGGCCATGGCCTATGCGCCTGCCGGCTGCGTCGATCACCAGAAGTACGCCGCGCTGCTCGATTGGTACAAGTCGCCCATCACGGTCGACGAGGCCAATGAGTTCGAGGGCGTGCTCGAGGCATCACTCGAGCTCCGTAGCGCCGTGACCAAGGCCCTTGAGGACGCCCGCTCCGCCGGCACCTTCACTAAGAGCCAGCAGGTCCGCGTCAAGGCGGTCGTTCCCGCCGAGATGTACGCGCTGCTGACCGGCGACAAGGCGGTCGACCTGGCCGAGTTCTACATCGTCTCCGATGTTGAGCTGACCCAGGGTGAGGAGCTCTCCGTTGCCATCGAGGCTGCCGAGGGCGAGTGCTGCGACCGTTGCTGGAACTACCGCACCACCGTCGGTGAGTACAACGGTCACGCTCACATTTGCAAGCGCTGCGCGAATGCCCTTTAAGGCACGGTAACTCGGCATTTTAGTTATAGGGAGAATTTAGGCGCCTTCGGCCCATTTGCTCCGCTGAAGAAAGCGACATTCCGTTATCCGGAATGCCGCTTTCTTTTATGCTGGTTATTTCTCTGACGTTAGCGAATGTGTCGTGCGCTCAACGCGTGGCAATATAAGATGGTTATTTGCGTTAAACGTAATTCGATGTTCTTGAGGGTAGGGGATTTCTTTGGGTCGTGGTGCGGATTTGACGCCGCCTTTGGGTTGGCGGCTGGGTGTTGCTGGTGGTGTTGCGCTCGTTGTGCTGCTTGTTGACCAGCTGACTAAGCTTGCGGTTCGTGCCGTGGGCGATGCCCTGCATGTGACTGTTATCCCCGGTGTGATCGACTTTCTATTTGTCCGCAATATCGGTGCCGCCTTTAGCGTGGGCGAGGGGCATGGCGTTGCATTCGCTTTGTTGGCGCTTGCGGTCATTGTCGCCATTGCCGTGTACTTGTTTCGCGCGCCCCAGCTTGCTCGCCTTGAGGTCGTGGGCATGGCGATGGTTGCGGGCGGTGCTATCGGCAACGCTATCGATCGTTTGGCCTTTGGGTTCGTGACCGATTTTATTGCCACCACCTTCATCGACTTCCCCGTCTTCAATGTGGCCGATGTCGGCATTACGGTCGGTGTGGTGCTTGCCCTCATCGGCTACATGTTCTTGAGTCCTGCGGCCCGTGAGGTCGACGCGACCGCCGAGCTCAACGCCCGTGACGAGGCCCGCGCTAAGCGCAAGGCCCAGCAGCGTGGGGAGCGTGCCCGCAAGATTCGCGAAAGGAGCGAGCGCTAATGGCCGACATCCATATCCTTGTTGCCGACGATGCCGCTGGTCAGCGTCTTGACGCCTATCTGGGCGCTAATGACGGCTGCCCTACGCGCTCTGCCTGCGCGCATCTGATCGAGGGCGGTGCCGTTGCCGTCAACGGCGAGACATGCCTGTCAAAAAAGTATGCCGTGCGCTCCGGCGACCGTATTTCGGTCGATTTGCCCGAGCCGCACGATCCCACCGATGTGATTCCCGAGGCCATTCCCCTCGATATCCGCTACGAGGACGACTACCTCATCGTGCTCTCCAAGCAGCGCGGTCTGGTGTGCCATCCCGCCCATGGCCACGAGAGCGGCACCCTTGCGAACGCCTTGGTCTATCACTGTGGCATTGACCATCTGGGCACCGTGCAGGGCGAGGACCGCCCCGGCATCGTGCATCGCCTGGATCGTGACACCTCGGGCCTTATGCTCGCGGCAAAAGACGACGACACCCAGCGCGCGCTCCAGAATCTCATCCGCACGCGCACGCTCGACCGCCGCTACATTACGCTCGTCCACGGCCACATTGCCATGGACGAGGGCACGATCAACACCGGCATTGCCCGTTCTACGCGCGACCGTGTCAAGATGGCGGTTTCGGACGATCCTTTCGCGCGCCAGGCCATTACGACCTTTAGGGTCCTCGAGCGCTTCGATTCCACTCGTTTGGACGATGGCTATACGCTCGTCGAGTGCCACCTGTTTACGGGTCGCACGCATCAGATTCGCGTGCACATGCGCCATATCAACCACGCCTGCGTGGGCGATCCGCTCTACGGTAAGTGCGATGCGCGTGCCGACCAGGGTTTGACCAGGCAATTCCTCCATTCCTGGCGCGTGGCGTTCGATCATCCCGTGACGGGGGAGCGCATTGAGTGCCGCGATGAGCTGCCGTGGGATCTCGCCGCCGTTCTGGATGACCTAGCCCCGCGCTCGCTCGGCCGCACTGCCGCCGGCGACGAAATCGTTCCGCAGCTCGGTCTGCTCGAAGCCTAACCAGTATTAGGTGGTTTCTTGAACTCGGTTAGCCTACGGTAAGATATACGGTTGTCTACGTTACGCGTTCTCGGGAGCCTGCATGCTCGCCTTTTTACAAACTAACACGCCCATCGTGATCTTTAACCAGATTGTGGTTACGCTACTCACGGTCTGCTTTCTGTACCAGGTGGTCTTCTTTGTCATTGGCGCTCTTCGTGGCGAGGTCGCGCCTCCCAAGGCCAAAAAACTCCACCGCTATGCCTTCTTCATTGCGGCGCATAACGAGGAGGCCGTGATCGCCAACCTTGTTCGCTCCATCAAGGATCAGGATTATCCGTCCGAGCTTATCGAGGTCTTCGTGGTCGCCGATGCTTGCACCGACAACACGGCGCAGCTCGCGCGCGAGGCGGGCGCTGTCGTGTACGAGCGAAACGACCTGGCCCGTAAAGGCAAGAGCTGGGTCATGGACTTTGGTTTTGACCGCATTCTTAACGAGTATCCCGATACCTTTGAGGGCTACTTTATCTTCGATGCCGACAACGTTATCTCCCGCGATTACGTCTCCAAGATGAATGACGCCTTTGACCAGGGATTCCATGTGGTCACAAGCTACCGCAACTCCAAGAACTTTGGCAGCTCGTGGATCTCGGCTGCCAACGCCACTTGGTACCTGCGCGAGGCGCGTTTCCTTAACAACGCGCGTAATATCTGCAAGACGTCCTGTGCCGTCTCGGGTTCGGGCTACCTCATCTCCGCTAGTGTTATCGAGGGTATGCACGGCTGGCAGTTCCACACGCTGACCGAGGATATTCAGTTCACCACGTTCTGCGCCATTCACGGCATTCGCATTGGCTATGCGCCGGCGGAGTTTTTTGACGAGCAACCCGTGACGTTTAAAGCGTCTTGGAAGCAGCGTATGCGCTGGACCAAGGGCTTCTACCAGGTGTTCTTTACCTACGGTAAGCATCTGGTCAAATCGACGTTTTGCTATCATCGCTTTGCCGCATATGACATGTTTATGACCATCGCTCCGGGCATGTTGCTGTCCCTGATCTCCATGCTCGCCAACGCTACCTTTCTCATCGTGGGCGGGCTTTCGCATGGCTTCTTGGCCACCGAGGTCGAGATGCAGGCTTGTGCCGCCTCGCTCATTATGACTTTTGCCATGATGTATCAGACGTTCTTTACCATGGCGCTACTTACGACCATCTTCGAGTACAAGCACATTCATTGTGCGCAAAAGTGGCGCCTGGTGACCAACCTGTTTACCTTCCCGATCTTTATGTTCAGCTATATCCCCATCACGGTGGCAGCGCTGTTCCTCAAGGTCGACTGGGTCCCGACGCAGCACGCCGTCAACGTTACCCTCGACGAGGTCATGCAAGGCGCCAAATAACCACCATCAAAACCACCACAAAGGTGCCTGTACCTTTGTGGTGGTTTTTGCTTTTGAGCAGCTGTTCATGGAGGTGCACGATGGTCTATATCCCGTTTTGGATTTGTTTCTTTGCCGGCGCGGTGATTGATGCCCGTGAGCGGCGGTTTCCCAATCAGCTTGCCGGCGCGTGTGCGGTGGCGGCGCTTGCAGGCGTTTGGCTCGACAAGGGTGTTAACACGGCGTTTGACCACGCCGGTCTTGCGGTCATCGTCTACCTTGCCCTTGTGCTTACTGAGTCACTCTGGCGTCGTGTTCGCCACGTCCCTGGCATTGGCATGGGGGACGCCAAGGCGCTCTTCGCGCTTTGCACGCTCGACCCTATGGGCGGCATCGTGGCATTTGCCGTTGCGCTCCTGGCCCTTGCCCTCTCCTGCCTCTTCACAAAATCGCGCTCCCTGCCTTTGCTGCCGTTTTTGGTGCCGATTTTTGCCATAATCGAGGTCGTGGGCTGCACATTGTAACCGATTGCGCATCCTTCTTAAGGAGCATGCCATGGCATCTAATCAAGAAACGGCCGTCATTAAGGCGCGCATGGACCGTATTCCCTCGGCGTTATCGCCCGAACTTGTCGAGCGCATTGCCGCAGATCGTGCTTCGGGCTATGTCAACCCGTACCGTTGCGACGATGACCAGGTCATCCGTCGCGTTGATCGAGCCGCAGACGAGGGCACGCTCATGCGTCCGGCCTTTATGCGCGATACCGAAAAGATTCTTCATCTGCCTGCGTATGCCCGATACGCCGGCAAAACTCAGGTCTTCAGTTTTCGCAGTAACGATGACCTGTCGCGCCGAGGCCTGCACGTGCAGCTTGTCTCGCGCATCGCGCGTGATATCGGACGTGCTCTGGGGCTCAACTGCGATCTGATCGAGGCGATTGGCTTAGGCCACGACTTGGGTCACACGCCCTTTGGCCATGCCGGCGAGCGATTCCTCAACGATATCTATCACGAGCGTACGGGTCGCTTCTTTTTCCATAACGTGCAGTCGGTCCGCGTCCTCGATGCGCTGTACGGTCGCAACGTGTCGCTTCAAACGCTCGATGGCGTGCTATGCCATAACGGCGAGTACGAGCAGCGTGTTTTTGAGCTTTCGGACATGGGTTCCTTTGACCAGTTCGACCGGACGGTTGAGGACTGTATCGCCACGGGCTATAGTGCGGTTGAGCACCTGCGCCCCATGACGCTTGAGGGCTGCGTGGTGCGTATCTCGGATATCCTTGCCTACGTTGGGCGCGATCGCCAGGACGCCATTGCGGCTGGCCTGCTGTCGCCCGACGCTTTTGACGACGGTCGGGGCGGCGCCTATAACAGCTGGATTCTCACGCACGCATCCATCGATATCGTCGAGCATAGCTACGGCAAACCGCGTATCGAGATGAGCGGGGACCTGTTTGAGGAGATCCGCCGGGCTAAGCGCGAGAACTACGAGAAGATCTATAGCAAGGGCGGTATCGAAGGCGACTCTGAAGCGGAACTGCGCGAGGCCTTCGAAAAGCTCTACGACCGTTGCCTGCAGGATATAAACGAGGGTGACGAGTCCTCCTACATCTTTAAGCACCACATTTCGCGTATCGAGCAGCAGCTTTCCTACTACGATCGCACGTATGCCTGGCAGGACGACAAGGATCAAGCGGTGGTGGATTACATCGCGAGCATGACGGACGGCTATTTCTGCGAGCTGACGAGCAAGCTATTCCCTGGTCTGCAGTTTCCGCATCGTACCTATATTAACGAACGGTAGTTCGTATCTTTTCGGTATACTGTTCGTGGTAAAGTTTTGATTGATGCACGGGATGGCTATGGATGATCTTTTTTCTGCTTCGACGCGTGAGCGTTCCTTTCAGAATGCGCCGCTTGCGGTTCGCATGCGCCCCAATTCGCTCGACGAGTATGTGGGCCAGCAAAAGGCCGTCGGTAAGGGCTCATGGTTGCGTGCCGCGATTGAGCATGATGTGCTATCGAGCGTGATTCTGTACGGGCCGGCCGGTACGGGCAAGACGACGCTGGCCCACATTATCGCCAGCCATACCAAGAGCGAGTTTGTCGAGGTCAGCGCCGTGACGGGCACCGTAAAGGACCTGCGTCGCGTGATCGACGAGGCAAAGACGCGCCTGAATACGTATGACCGGCGTACCATCTTGTTTATCGACGAGATTCACCGTTTTTCGAAGTCGCAGCAGGATGCCCTGCTGCATGCCGTTGAGAACCGTACCGTCATTATGATTGGCGCCACGACCGAGAATCCGTACTTCGAGGTCAACTCCGCGCTGTTGTCGCGTGGGCGCGTGGTAGAGCTTGAGCACCTGAAGGACGAGGATATCGCCACGCTCATTGAGCGTGCGCTCGAGGCGCCGCAGGGTTTAAACGGTAAGTTCTCGGCCGATGAGGATACAGTCAAGACCATTTGCACGCTGGCCGCGGGTGATGCGCGCTCGGCGCTCACGACGCTCGAGCTTGCGAGTGAGATTGCCGTTACGCGTCCCGATACCGAGGGAACGCCAGCGCCGGCGGCGGGGGAACGCTATCCCATTACCGTGGATGACGTGAAGATCGCCAATCCGCGTCGTGGGTTTTCGTATGACAAAAACGGTGATATGCACTACGACATTATTAGCGCGTTCATCAAGTCCATGCGAGGCAGCGATCCCGATGCCACCATTTATTGGCTTGCGCGCATGATCGATGCGGGGGAGGATCCCAAGTTTATCGCTCGCCGCATTATGATTCAGGCTTCCGAGGATGTTGGCAACGCCGACCCGCAGGCGCTTTTGGTGGCACATGCCGCATTTAAATCTGCCGAGGTCATTGGCTATCCCGAGTGTCGCATCAACCTGGCTCAGGCTGCGCTCTATGTGTGCCTGGCGCCTAAGTCCAACGCGTGTGAGGCCTCGATCGATGCGGCGCTGGCCGATATCCACAGCAGTGGTCTTCGCGAGGTGCCCAGCTACCTGCGCGATCGTCACCGTCCCGGCAGCGACGAGTACGGTGTATACAAGTACCCGCACGATTATCCCGAAGGCTGGGTCGATCAGCGCTATTTGCCCGAGGGGTTGGAGCGCGGTGCGTTCTGGCAGCCTGCCGGCCGCGGTTGGGAAGAGTGGCGTGTGGAGCAAAGCGAGCGCGACCGTAGCGGCAACGCTCCCAAGTAGGCCATTGGCGCCTCGCGCATTCCCTTTGGGTATCTTTGCCCTTCTTTGGGGTACCATGAAAAACGTCTGTATTTCGATTCCTTCGGGAGGCTTGTATGAGTCCCATTCAAATCGCCCTGCTGGTGCTCGCCGTTGCCGGCGTGTGGGCTGTTGTCGAGCTCGCGCTCACGCTGCGCAAGACCCGCACCGTCGTCGACTCGCTCGACAAGACGGTGAGTGACCTTAACAATACGCTCGCCGAGGCACAGCCCGTGGTGGCAAAGCTCGATGGCGCCGTTGACGAGCTTACGCCGGCACTTGCCCAGGTTGAGCCGCTCCTCAAGTCGAGCAAGACTGCCGTTGATGCTCTGACGTCTAACCTCGTTGAGGTTGAGGCGGTCGTTCGCGACATCTCCGAGGTCACGGGCAGCGTGGCCGAGGCTAGCAATGCCGTATCGAGCGTGACTGATTCTGCTGCTGGCGCCGTGCAGAAGCTCTTCAATAAGGTGAAGGCTCCTGCAGCCGACGCCGATCGCAAGCTCGCCGCTGCCGCCGCCGAGGCCGAGCAGCCTACTGAGCGCGTTCTGATTGACGATGACGATGCCGCTGCTGACGACGATGATGTTCAGAAGCCCGCTGCTAAGCCTGCTCAGTATTACACCTATACGCCTGCCGAGACCTCCGAGGAGTCCTGCGATGAGTAGTGAAGCAACCTGCCCCATTACGCTGAGCGTTGCCGGTGATCCGCGTCTCGCGCGCTTGGTGCGCATGACGGCCGCCAACGTCGGCGCCCTGTGCTCTATGTCCGTCGATCGCATCGAGGATATCCGCATGGCTGCCGAGGAAGCCTTCATCTTTGGGTGCACCGCGGTCGACTGCGACGACATCACGATCAATTTCGATGTGGACGAATCTCACGTCGGCATGACCTTTACCTTTGGGGAACAGGCCACCGTCGACGAGGATGACCAGGCTGCTGTGTATGCCGAGCTCATTCTTGCAAGCGTGTGCGATTCCTACGAAAAGACTGCGGCGCCTCTAACGCTTTCCCTCGACCTCAAGGCGGATATCTAATATGACCGAACGTTCCCGGAGCGGCAAGACCGCTTGGGACAAGGAGAAAACCCGCGAGCTGTTTCGTCGTTATAAGGAGACCGGTGATCCGGATGCTCGCGAGCAGCTCGTCATGTCCCATATGAACCTGGTAAGGTTTCTTGCCAACAAATTTAAGAACCGCGGCGAGCCGCTCGATGACCTTTTGCAGGTCGGCTATTTGGGCCTGCTCAAGGCTATCGACCGCTTTGACCCTGAGCGCGGGCTCGAGTTCACGACGTTTGCCACACCTACTATTATGGGTGAGATTAAGCGTCATTTCCGCGACAAGGGCTGGAGCGTGCGCGTGCCCCGTCGTTTGCAGGAGCTCTCGGCCAAGGTCAACCAGGCTACCGATAAGCTCACCAACGAGCTGCAGCGTTCGCCCAAGGTTGAGGAAATCGCCGAATACCTGGACGTGACCGTCGACGAGGTGCTCGAAGCCATGGAATCGTCCTCGGCTTACACCTCGGTGCCCATCGAGGCCCCCGGTGCGTCCGATTCCGATGATGCGCCTTCGATTCTCGATCGCTATGCCGACGACGACAACGAGCTCGACTTTACCGATGACCGCCTGGTAATCGAGGAAGCCATCCGCGATTTCTCGCCGCGCGAGCGCGAGGTTATCGAGCTGCGCTTCGTTAAGGGCATGACCCAGATCGAGATTGCCAAGAAGCTTGGCATCTCGCAGGTGCAGGTCTCGCGCCTGCTGCGCCGTACCCTTAAGAAGATTCAAGATAAGATTGACCCCGACGGAGTGATGATTCGTTCATGAGTGAACACCCCCAACAAACTGATCGCGTGCTGCGCGACACCCGCATTCTGACGCTGCGCATTTGGGCCGTCGTCGGCTGCATCGTGATCGCTGCCGTCATCTTTAACCTCATGGGGATTCTGGCGCCGGTTATTGAGTTTTTGGCCGTCGGCTCCATTATTGCCTTTGTAATGTCGCCGATTACCAACTGGCTTGAGCATCATGGGGTGGGCCGTGGCATCGGCTCGCTCATCGCGCTCATTGTGGTCGTAGCCGTGCTCGTCGGTGTCGTCTGTATCCTGTCGCCGATTCTCTTTGGCCAGATCATGGAAGTCCTGAGCCGCCTGCCTGAGCAGCTACGTGTTGCGGGCGGCGACCTTAATGAGATGATCTCGCGCGCCAAGACGCTCAACAACACGCCGGTCAAGGAGTACCTGGACGATAACCTTTCTTCGCTCGTTACGGTGGCGTCCAAATATGTCTCACAGATTGCCGCCGAGCTCGGCCGCGGCGTGTTTCCGCTTATCACCAACACGGCCTCACAGCTGTTCGTGATCTTTTTGGGTCTGGTGCTTGCCTATTGGCTTGCCTGCGATTATCCCCGTATGCACCACGAGGTCTGCACCATCATCGGTCAGGAAAAGGAGACCTCGTACCGCTTTATGGTCGCGATTCTTTCGCGCTCAGTCGGCGGTTACATGCGTGGCATGGTCGTGACGTCCATCTGCGGTGGCATCCTTGCCTTTATCGGCTTTACGATCATCGGGCATCCGTATGCGGCGCTCATGGCCATCTTTACCGGCATCATGCACTTGGTCCCGGTTGTCGGTCCCTGGGTGAGCGCTGCGATTGCCACGGTGCTCGGTTTCATGTTTAGCCCGATGCTGGCGTTGTGGACCTTGGTTGTGACCATGGTGGCACAAAACGTCACCGATAACGTCATTTCGCCTAAGGTCATGCAGAGTTCGGTGCAGGTGCATCCCATCATGAGCCTCACGGCCCTTGTTATTGGCTCGGCGCTTATGGGCCCCATCGGCATGGTTATCGCCATCCCGCTGTGTGCGGCCCTCAAGGGTATCTTCGTGTACTACTTCGAAAACGAGACCGGCCGCCAGCTCGTTGCCTACGAAGGCGCCGTGTTTAAGGGTACGCCGTATCGCGATGCCGAGGGCAACCCGGTCGCCGCCTATGACGCGCTTGGCGACGACACGTTCATCTATGAGTCTGAGCTCATAGGCAATGAGACTGCGCCTGAGGCCAAGGCCATGCCCAAGCCCGAGCTCGATAATTCCTGGATCAAGCTCTCGGGTCTTCAGCCCGACGCGACGGGCTTTTTCAAGAACCCCTTCGCCAAGGACGACGATTCCAATACGGACGATGACACCAAAACCGGCATCGACGGCTCCATGGATGATTCGGATTCCTAAGAGGCCCTGTTAGAATAGGCCCTGTTAGCGTTTTTTGATGTTGTAAAAGACAAGAAACACGAGCAAAGCGATTGATAAGGGGCCGGCTACATAGAAATAGAGAACGTCAATTGCTCGCAGAGGGCAACAGGCCTTATCGCCGGACATTACTGCATATAATACGTAGCCAAATGCTGGTTGGTTTGAATACCAGTGGGAGAAGGCCAAGAGCGCTAAAAGTGCTACAACCAGAAGTGCATTCAGGATAAATCGTTTGGTATTCATCGGTCGCTCCTTCCGGATGATTCTTATATAGTATTATAGTATTTTCATATTAAAAAAACAGTTAATCCTAAGACTAACTGCTTTGTGTGTATGGATATAAAATTGTCAAACTGAAATTTTGTTATTTCATTTTTTCTTGACATTCGCTACATTCTTTATCGTGAATAGAAATAATGCCACCGCATTTAGGACAAGTATATTTTATTTTCTGCTGTTCCATGAAATGTTCCAAACCATGTTCTTGAACAAAACGGCTATTTTCTATAAGACTTGCTTGATACCGTTTATTATAGCTTTTTTCAAGATTTTTAATCAACTTACATGGATATTCAGCACATTCAAAACAATAGGATAACGATTTTCCTTTGATGCAATCCTTTATTTTGCATTTACGACAATGTTCTGGTTTCCCTTTATCACTATTCAAGCACCCAGAACAAGGTTTTTTATTGTAACAGTGCTTATAACAAACCTTACAATTCATTCCGCATGGGGCAAACATGCTTATATCAATTTTTTCTTTTGACATTTTCATAGTTGTTTGCTCCTTTCAATTCCAATTTGTACATCTTTTTGTGTCTACATTATATCATTTTCTAATGCTTGCAACAATAATTCAAAATCTTAAGGTTACTATTTTTTTCTGCTTTTGAAAAATTACT
The DNA here is from genome assembly GCA_905194345.1 of Coriobacteriaceae bacterium. Taxonomy (GTDB): domain Bacteria; phylum Actinomycetota; class Coriobacteriia; order Coriobacteriales; family Coriobacteriaceae; genus Collinsella. Next base: position 1,449 of record CAJJRZ010000034.1, on the reverse strand, counting down.
TACCCGTCTATGATTTGTAAAGGGTGCTAAGCATTGCTTACGCAACAAGCCCTTGGCAAATCATATCCCGATAAGTTTAGAGTAATCAAGCATAAATGAAATAGTCTGTTGTTTCAAGGCAACGAAAAAGAGATACCCGCACATTTATGCAGTATCTCTAACTTAATAGCATTATTCTTTTATTCGCAAGCAGGTAAACGCAGGTTATTCCTTAATATCCTTTTGTTTGGGAAACTCCAGGAAAATTATCACCAACCGCTGTAGGTCAGCATACGATGACGGCAGAATATGAACTCACAAATACAGAGAGCACAAATTATCAGAAACCAGATCAGGCAGCTTTTTCGTTTGAAATCGGTAAAGCCGATGAAAACGAGGTTCAGATCGTGACTGTGGATGGAAAGGTTTATGGAGATGCACCATTTGACCTGGAAGTAAGCGGACAAAAAGGTACGGGAGCAGTAATCTATTCAGTGCCGGAAGATAACGGCGTTTTAGAATTGCCTGACAATCATGGCAGCGATGTGAAGATTATCGGTGCCGGATCTGTCATGGTAACAGCTCAGATTGCAGGCGATGAGAAATGTAATGGTACGACTGTGACAAGAAAGATCATCATTGGTAAAGCAGCTGCACCGCAGATCATCTGGCCAACTGCTTCCAGTGTAGAGGCAGGAAGTTCCTTAAGCGCATCTGTTCTGGCCGGAGGAAGCACGGAGTATGGAAGCTTTACCTGGAAAGATCCAGCGCAGCTGGCAGAAGCAGGAACACACAGCTATGAAGTGGAATTCACACCGAATGCAGGGGCAGCCCTAAATTATGAGATCCAACCGATGATCGGAGTTGTAGAACTTACAGCAACAATGCCAGCATCAGATAACAGGAATCACAATACAGCTGACAGAGATTCTTCCTCTGACCGTGATGCATCCTCTGCCGCAATCAGAAAAGATCCGATCGAGGGAAGGATCAGCAGTGATCGTGGCATCATAACCGGCGCAGCTAACAGTACGGCCAATGACGGTTACAGTCACTGGATGCAGGATGCATATGGATGGTGGCTCCGTTTTGCGGATAACAGCTATCTGAAAGGAAGATCCGGTATTTCGTATGCATGGGAACATGTAAACGGAAGCTGGTGGGCATTTGATGAGAATGGTTACACCAAAACTGGGTGGTTACGGGATGAAACATTTGGCGGCTGGTTCTATATTGATCCAAAACGAGGTATGCAGACTGGCTGGGTTCTGATTGACGGTATATGGTACTATTTCCATCCGGTATCTGATGGTAGAAAGGGCATTATGTATGCCGGACAGAAAACACCAGATGGATATTATGTAGATGAAAATGGTGCATGGGATGGCAAAGAAAAATAAATCATCCGGAATATTAATGGTCGGAGGTGTGTATGAAAAGAGTTAAAATCCTGGTGTGTGGGTTTAGCCT
>CAJJRZ010000033.1:0-20155 GCA_905194345.1 Coriobacteriaceae bacterium | reverse complement strand
GGTTTTCAGAACATTCCGCAGACCAGTGTGGCGCCTTGTCCGCGGCTCCGAAGGAGCAGGACAAGGCGCCACACATGGTCGAGGACGTTCTGAAAACCAAGCCCGGCCCCCGCCGGACAGGTCAAACTACTCGCAGAGCAGCTTAGCGATCTGGACGGCGTTGGTTGCCGCGCCCTTACGGATTTGGTCGCCGCAGCACCAGAAGGTGATGCCGCGCGCGGCCTCGGGGTTCGAGATGTCGCGACGCACGCGGCCGACCCAAATCAGGTCCTGGTCGGACGTATCCATCGGCATGGGGAAGCGGTCGTGTGCACCCTCGGCACCCAGATCGTCAACCAGCTTGACGCCGGGAGCGGCAGCCAGCGCAGCACGGGCCTCCTCGACCGTAATATCGCGCTCAAACTCGAGCGTAATGCTCTCGGAGTGCGAACGCAGCACGGGCACGCGCACGCAGGTGCAGTTCACGCGCAGCTCGGGCAGATGCATGATCTTACGGCCCTCGTTTTGCAGCTTCATCTCCTCGGAGGTAAAGCCCTCCTCCTTGACGCCGCCAATCTGCGGAATCAGGTTGCTCGCCAGCTGGGCGGCAAATGCACGCGGCTCGGGAATCTCCTCGCCGCGACCCAGGGCGGCCAGCTGAGCCTCGAGCTCGGCCATACCGGGAGCGCCGGCACCCGAAGCCGCCTGATACGTCGAGACGATCATGCGCTTCACGCCGGCGAGCTGATGCAGCGGCCACGTGGGAACCAGGCCGATGATAGTCGCGCAGTTGGGATTGGCGATAAGGCCGTGATGCCACTTGATATCGTCGGCATTGATCTCGGGCACGACCAGCGGCACCTCGGGATCCATGCGGAAGGCATGGCTGTTGTCTACCACGATGGCGCCACGCTTGACGGCCTCGGGCAGCAGCTCCTTCGCGATATCGTCGCCGGCAGCGCCGAGTACGATGTCGCAGCCCTCAAAGGCCTCGGGGCAAGCTTCCTCGATCACAACCTGCTCGCCGCGGAACTCGACGGTCTTGCCCGCAGAGCGCGCGCTCGCTAGCAGCTTGAGCTTGCCGACCGGGAACTCCTGCTCGTTGAGACACTCGAGCATCTGGGTGCCAACAGCTCCCGTCGCGCCCAAAATAGCAACCGTGTACTGTTTCATGCTTCCCCCTTTTAAGGTTGTGGCTTTTGCCCGCACGCCGAGCAGGCTAAATGTTCTTGCCCAGTTTATACAAAAACGGGACGGGCATGAAACCCGCCCCGTCGAAACGAAACCGAAATGAAACGCCCCACGGCAGATTTTGGGGCATGTCCCAAAATCTGCCGGAATGGCCGCTACTTGTGGAGGGCGGCCAGGGCGGGTTCGACCGGCGCGGGAGCCTCCAGGTCCGCGACTTTCACAATGCCGTTCTCGTCGGAGAAGGCACGGTAAATGGTCTGAATCGCCAAGTCGAAGTCCTTCTCCTCGACGCCGATAATGATATTGATCTCATCGCAGCTCTGCGAAATCATACGCACGCTCACGCCCGCCTGGCCAAGCATGCCAAACAGGTGGCCCGAGATACCTGCACGGCCGCGCAGGTTACGACCGACGGTCGCGATAAGTGCCAAGCCCTCGACCACCTCGATCTCGAGCGGCTCGACCTCCTGCTGAATGTCGCCTACGAGCGAGTACAGCGAATCGCGCACGTCCTGCTCCTGCACCACAGCACCAAAGCGGTCGACACCGGTGGGCATGTGCTCGACGGAAACGTCATAGCGTTCGAAGACCGAAAGCGCACGGCGCATAAAGCCGACGCGCGGCTTGGTACGGTCGCGGGCAACGTTGATGGCGACAAAGCCGCGCTTACCGGTCACGCCGGTAATGATGGGCTCTGCCTCACCCTCGTCAGCCGTCTCGCTAATGATGGTGCCGGGGTCCTGCGGCGCATTGGTGTTCTTGATGACCAGTGGAATGCCTGCCTCGCGCACAGGGAACACGGCCTCCTCGTGCAGGACGCTTGCACCCATGTACGAAAGCTCGCGCAGCTCCTCGTAGGTAACGCGGGCGATGGGCTGAGCCTCGGGCACAATGCGAGGATCAGCAGAATAGAAGCCCGAAACGTCGGTCCAGTTCTCGTGCAGGTCGGCGCCCAGGCACTTGGCCAGGATCGAGCCCGAGATATCGCCGCCGCCACGGTCGAGCAGCTTGATTTGACCCTCACGCGTCGCGCCGTAGAAACCGGGCATGACAAAGCCGCCCTGCTGACCGTACTCCTGCACCAGCTCGGAGGTGCGGTTCATGCTGAGCGTACCGTCGTGATGGAACGCCACGACCGTCGCGGCGTCCAGGAACGGCAGGCCCAGATACTCGGCCATCAGGCGAGCGGTGAAGTACTCGCCACGACTCACGAGCTCCTCGGTGGAGTAGCCGCCCGAGCGGGCGCGCTCGGCAAAGGCCGCGAACTCCTCGCGGATGGGATAGGTGAGCTCCAGCTCGTCAGCGATATCAAAATAGCGCTGCCCAATGTCCTCGAGCAGCTCCTCGCACGACACGTGGTACTTAACGTGCGCGTTAACCAGGTAGAGCAGGTCGGTCACCTTGGTGTCGCCCTTAAAGCGGCGACCGCAGGCAGAAACCACCACAAAACGGCGGGCCGGATCGGCATCGACAATGGCCTTGATCTTCTTAAAGTGTTCGGCGTCGGCGACAGACGAGCCGCCAAACTTGGCAATCTTAATCATGGGCTGGAGGTTACCTTTCTAAAAGCCTCTGCAAACCTGTTTTGCGCGCTCTGATACCATGGTTTCACCGATTGGGACCAAGGCATCCGAGGAGCAGTGTTATATGGGAACTTATCATAGTACACGAGGACGCACTTTATCGTGCTCAAGTAAGGTGGCAATCCGCACCGGCATCGCTCCCGACGGGGGTTTGTTTGTCTCGGACGAGCTTGGCACCCAGCAGGTCGATATCAGCTCGCTTGCAGATAAATCGTACTTTGAAATCGCTCAAGATGTGTTGGGAATGTTACTGAATGATTACACGGCCGAAGAAATTTCGGCGTGTGTCGACGAGGCATACCGCGGCACGTTCGCGAGCGAAGAGGTTACGCCGCTCGTCAAACTCGACGCTGCGCCGGGCGCTGACGCCCCTCAGACCTATGTGATGGAACTCTTTGGCGGCCCCACGAGCGCCTTCAAGGACGTCGCCCTGCAGATGCTCCCCCGCCTTATGGCCCGCACCTCCGCCAAGGACGGCGGCGCCGAGCGCATCATGATCGTCACCGCCACGTCGGGCGACACGGGCAAGGCAGCACTCGCCGGCTTTGCCGACGCTCCGGGCACGGGCATCACTGTCTTTTATCCCGAGGGCAAGGTCAGCCGCGTCCAGAACCTGCAGATGTCCACTCAGGAGGGCGATAACGTCGCCGTCTGCGGTATCCGCGGCAACTTCGACGACGCCCAGAGTGCCGTCAAGCGCATCTTTGCCGATAAGGAACTTGCCGAGCGCTTGGAGGCCGCCGGCACGGTGCTCTCGAGCGCCAACTCCATCAACGTCGGCCGCCTGGTGCCGCAGGTTGTCTACTACTTTGCCGCCTATGCGCAGCTACTGCGCGCCGGCGCCATCAAGGCCGGCGATGCCGTGGAGTTCTGCGTGCCGACCGGCAACTTTGGCGATATCCTGGCCGGCTACTATGCCAAGCGCATGGGTCTGCCCGTCGCCAAACTCGTCGTGGCCAGCGACAAGAACAACGTGCTCGCCGACTTCCTGACCACCGGCGTCTACGACCGCAACCGTCCGTTCTTCACGACCATCTCGCCGTCGATGGACATCCTTATTAGCTCCAACCTGGAGCGCATGCTCTACTTCCTGTCCGACGGCGACTGTGAGCTCGTTGCCGGCCTTATGGAGCAGCTTGCCCAGACCGGCCGCTACGAGGTACCCGCCGAACTGCTGGCAAAGATTCAGAGCGTCTTTGGCTGCGGTTGGGCCAGCGAGGACGAGGTCCGCGCTGCCATCAAGAGCTGCTGGGACGCGAACGGCTACGTGATCGACCCGCACACCGCTTGCGGCTACCACGTCTTTGAGCAGGTCGCTTCCGCCGAGGGCGCCAAGGCCCGCGTGCTGCTTTCGACCGCCAGCCCCTACAAGTTCCCACGCGCCTGCTGCGACGCCCTGGGGCTCGACGTTCCCGAGGATGATTTTGAGGCTATGCGTGTGCTCGAGCAGGCCACCAACACGGTCGCCCCGACCCAGCTCGCCGAACTCGAATCCAAACCCGTCCGTTTCGAAGACGTCTGCGACGTCGATGAGATGGCAAGCTACGTCGAGTCTGCAGCAAAACGAATGAGCACCAACTAGATTCCTTATTAAGCGCCGGCGAAAGCCGGCGCACCTTCTTTTATCAGATAATCCCCGGGATGATGACGAACGCGCACAGCGTGCCTGGCTGTTTAGTTCGTCGCGAGTTCCGCACGCAAAGGAAAGCACTTAATGTGCTTTCCGTCTTGCGCAGGACTGCCCGAGCAGCGAACTAAACAGCCAGGCACGCCAGGAGGACTCACATGATCAAAATCACCGTCCCAGCAACGAGCGCCAACCTAGGCATCGGCTACGACACCCTCGGCATGGCCGTCAGCCTCTACTCGCACTTCACCTTCGAGCGCGCCGACAAGCTCACCATCACGGGCTGCCCCGAGGAGTTTCAAAACGAGAACAACCTAGTCTACGTGAGCTTTGTCGACGCACTGGCCGCATGGGGCGAGCCGGCCTTCCCCGTCGCCATCGATATTCAGACTGACGTTCCCGTCGCCCGCGGCCTGGGCTCCAGCTCAACCTGCGTCGTCGCCGGCATTATGGCCGCCGCCGCGCTGACAGGCCACACCGTCGACCGCGCCGAGCTCGTCCGCATTGCCACCGAGGTCGAGGGCCATCCCGATAACGTCGCCCCCGCCATCCTGGGCGGCGCCGTCTGCTCCTTTACGCCGACCGATTCGCTCCCCCAGTGCCTGCGCTACGAGGTGAGCGATCGCTTGCGTTTTATTACCGTGATTCCGCCCTACGAGGTACATACGAGCGAGGCGCGCAAGGTTGTGCCGCAGGAGATTCCACTCTCCACCGCCGTATGGCAAATGGGCCGCATCGCCGGCATGACGCGCGGCCTGGAGACCGGCGACCTGGATCTGATTGCCGCCGCCAACGACGACCGCATCCAAGAGCCGTATCGCCGTCGCCTCATCCCCGACTACAACGCCGTGCGCGACACCTGCCTTAACGGCGGCGCTAAGACCATCTGGATCAGTGGTTCGGGCTCGACCCTCATGGCCGTGACTGACGACACCATCGTGGCAAAGTTCCTACAGGTCAAACTGCGTGAACAGTTCCCCAAGTGTGACACGCACATTCTGACGTGCGACACCGAGGGCGCTCAAATCGAGTACCTGTAGCGCCCTGCCTCATTGCTCTCACCGGTCCCCTTGGGGCTTCCCCTGAAAACGTCCTCGATCATGAATTGCCCCGTCGTGCGCTTCGCGCGACGGGGCAATTCGATCTGCGGATTGTTTTCAGGGGAAGCCCCAAGGGGACCTTCGCAGCCTCGACAGGATAATCGCATTCGCTGATTTAATTATCGCCCGATTCGCGGCGCAATCTATTTATCTCCGCTGCTCAGAACCGCCTCAAGTCTTTGCACGAGAACTCCGACGGTAATTCCAAGTGCCTCTGCATAGGCGAACTGCTCATAAACCCTAAGACTGCGTTCCCCGGTTTCGACTTTCGAGATGAACGACTGAGGTACCCTCAGTTTCTTTGCGAGTTCAACCTGAGTGATACCTTGTTCCCGACGAATCTGGGAGAGGCACTTTCCGCATGTCCTATTAGCATCAACGTTCATACCGTTTACGCTATATTCCATTTTGATATATCCCAAACTAGGATATATTCATGTGAGTATCTGTTTCACTTATCGCAATTGTTCGCATCGCACATTTGAAACGAGAGAGGGGACTCGATAAGCATGGATGACGAGATGAAAGAGCCCAATAGTGAGCAAACGCCCAGTGCATCTGATGAACAGAAGCCGAATATCGAAGGGAAGCAGGTTTCTGATGGTGCTGACGACACCACCTCCCCTGACGATCGATCATCAAATGAAGACGGTGCCACATGCAATAAGGAAGAGGACGATTTACTTCTAACGAGTGCCATTAACAAACTTGGTGGTAATAAACGAGCGGCTATCGCAACTGCTGCGATAGTTGCCGTCATCTTCTGCTTACCCATGCTGTTTCCTCAAATGTTTTGCACCCACAAACTTTGGACCAATGCAAACTGTACAAGCCCTCGCACCTGTAAAAGTTGCGGCAAAACCGAGGGGAAACCGCTCGGACATGAATGGGAAGAAGCAACATGCACGGTTCCGAAGACCTGTCAACGCTGCGGCAAAACCGAAGGGAAACCCCTTGGGCATCAACCAGGTTCTTGGACTACCGAAGTCGATTACGTTGACGCCACCTCGAAGGAAATTCGAGAATGCGGGAGATGCGGAGAGGTCGTTGACACCCGCAACGAAAAGGAAATTACTTCCTTTCTTGGCGACGGATCGTTTTCAATTTCACCTGAAGGCTTTATTGAACGACTTAACGAGGAATTCTCCGATATTCCCAATTGCAGCAGTATGAAGGCGAGTTACGAGTTAGACGATAGCGGCACGGGACTCGAGCTTCAGATAAAAAATGGCTCTACGCTTGCCGGTATTGGAGGTTTTTTCTCGGACTCGAGCAGTCAACTACTATTCAGCTATCTTGGATCAGAAAACTGCTTCAAAAACATAGTCATGTACTTCGAAAATTCAGATTATGCCGCGGCGACAGCATTAGCAACCATACAAGCAATTGATCCAACACTCTCATTTTCCGACGCTAAGGAGATTGGCGCTGCCTGCGTAGGTACGCCAACTGTCAAAAATGGAATTACGTACGCAATCTTAGCTTCAAATGGAGAATACTGGCTGAGCACCCGAATTGAATAATTTACTTTAATTGCTAAATGCAGACGCCTCTTACTCGCGGCATATTAAAGTTCAACCCCTGTTAGCATCGTCAATCGAAATATGCCCCGCCGAGCACTTTAGCTTGGCGGGGCATTTCGATACGTAGGCGGATTTTGATACCTAGAAGGCCCACATGCCCCCACTAGGCAGCCGGCTTCGCTGCTCAAATTGCTCGAACTGCAACTTGAGCAATCAGCGGCCAGCATCTCTTTTAGGCTGCGCTAGTTTCTTTGTATTCAAAGACTGGCTCTAAGATGTCTTCGATGCTGCAGTGCAGGACTTTCGCCATATCCCTTACGGTTGTTACCGATGCTTCGTTGATGTTTCTCTGGCGCTGTTCGTACATTTGGATTGAGCGGAGTGATACGCCCGATTCGTATGCCAGGTCTTGTTGGGTTTTCTTGAGCCTCTTTCTTGCTTGCGCCAGTTTAGTTTGACGAGGTGTTTTCTTCGCCATATCGCAAATAAGACGCGCCACACGTTCCTCTGAGGCTTCATGCCAGGGATAGTACAGACCGCGCAGCGCATCAAATGGAACGACATGCAGCAGATCTTCGAAAGACTCCCCTAAACGCCACTGCAGGTATGCCAGCATCCAGCCCGCCCAATATTCCGGCGTCTTCTCAAATCGATAGGTGCAGTCCGGTATAGGCCTGTTTTGATAGCCCGATCTTTCAGCGATAAGCGCGAACAGCTCAACGCCCGATTTTCCCGATACGACCCATGCGTTGCCGCGTTCGAACTCGCGAGCTACGCCGCTGAGGCAAAAGAGTTCAGCAACTTCCGATCCCTCTGCTCCATAATCATTAACGGCATAGTCAAAGCAGTCGCCTAGGTTGTTCATTGCGTCCTCGAGGTAATAGACGGGATATGTCCTACTCGGCCCACAATCCGTTAACTCTTGGATCATTTAAATCGACCCTCCCTGCCATCAAATCCCTAATGTCGACACCCTCGGTGTCAAATCCGTTTATCGTATCCAGATACTTACGTCGAGCATTCTGTTCTCGCTCAAATCGTTTGGGATAAAACTCAGCTCCCGAGGCCTGCTTCCAATCGCGGAACCTGATCGCCGAGAACGCGCGCTCACTCATAAGAGCGTATTGGATGCCCAAATCGCCCAAACGCATAATGAGTTGCAGTTGCCTGAGTGAGATCATGCCGTTAACGAACTGTCTTGCAAACGAAAAGTAGGAATCGTCGGCGCGATAGCCTCGAATAACGTCATAGGGAGAAATATCAATCAGGCAGTTATCCAGCAGATAACGAAGCCCCTCGCGTGCTACTGGCGTCGAGACATTAAACTCCCGGTTGTCGGCCAAAATCGCAAGCCAATTAAGAATTGAAAACTCCCCGGACTCCAAATCCAAGACCGCGAGACCATCCATATCGAGCTCATATCGATTCGCGATACCATCGGACTCGGTCCGGCATGCCCATTCCATCGCCATTTCCTCATGTGGCGTGCAATAAAACCCACGTCCATAGTCGTTGAACTGCTTACATCTATCCAGCGACGGATGCTCGACAACAACCTCCGACCCGTGCCAAAGCTCCATATCGACCTCCTAAAAAATATCACCCCAGTGATAGTTTACCAATAACTATCACTGGGGTGATATAGATGAGAGCTTTTGAGGGGATGCTGCCCGATTAGAGGCAGGCCTCGGCGATGCGGCGCTTGAGTTCATCGATACCGGTGCCAGTCTGGGAGCTTGTGATGATTACGTTTTCGGCCGGGACGTTGAGCTGCTTTTTGATGGCTGCTGCCTGGCGGGCCTGCTGGGTGCGGCTGAGCTTGTCGGCTTTGGTGAGGCAAACGATATAGTTGAACTCGTTGCCCTGCAGGTAGTCGATCATGTCATGGTCGAGCTTACTGGGGTCGTGGCGAATGTCAACCAGCGACACGACCAGGTTAAAGCTGCGCTCGGAGTCAAAGAAGTCGCCAATAAGCTCGGCCCAGCGGTCGCGCTCGGCCTTGGAGCGACGGGCGAAACCGTAACCCGGCAGGTCCACGAAATGCACGTCGTCGGCCTCAAAGAAGTTGATGTTGCTCGTCTTGCCCGGCGTACTCGAAACCTTGACCAGGTTCTTGCGGCCAAAGAGCTTGTTCATAATCGACGACTTGCCCACATTGGAGCGGCCCACAAAGCTCACCTCGGGGCAGGTGGACTCGGGAATCTGCGAAACCTTGCCGTAGCTGGCGACGAACTTGGCAAGCTGGTAGTTAATGGAATCGGCCATGGACACTCCTTGGTCGTAGGTTCTTACAAAAGAGCGCGCTATTGCGCAGCGGCAATGCGGCGGACGATATCGAGCGTGATGTCACTTGCGACACGCGCATACTCGAACAGATCGAACTCTCGATCGCAAATTGCATCGTACGCCTCGTCACAATTATCGCTGATAGCGCGCAACACCAGGCAATCGACACCATTTTTGGTTGCGACATGGGCAATTGCCGCGCCCTCCATGCCGACACAATCGGCATGCGTCGCCTCGATAGCGTCGTTGCGCATGGCGGCGCCCGTCACAAAGCGGTTACCCGTGGCAATCGTGCCGACCAGGAACTGCTTGGTGCCCTCGTTCGAAGCGACTGCATTTGTCGAAGCGTCAACGAACCCACGCTCAGCAAGCACGTCGACGGCAATATCGACCAGCGCGGGCGTCGAACCAAACTCCTCAAGCCCCGGTGCAGACTCGGCGATAAGCGCGGTATCGGTATCCAGATAGCGCAGGCGTTTGCCAATGACCACGTCGTCGATATGGAGCTTGGGGTTCAAACCGCCCGCAATGCCCGAAAACACAACAGCCTGCGGAGCATACTTACTAATGAGGTGCTGCGTTGCAGCGGCGGCGTTCACTGTGCCCATGCCCGCCGTTGTGGCGACAACTGTCAGGCCGTCGAGCTCACCGCTCACGACGGTCAAGCCTGCCTCCCGCGCCTCGCAAACGTCACTCAGCTCTTCCTTAATCTGCATGATCTCTTTTTCGAGCGCACCGATAATCGCGATGGTAGCCATACCATTCCCCAAACCTATACGAAATTCTCAACCAAGGTATGGTACCAGCATTTTGTTTGACCTCGCCAAACGAACACGCTAAGCCAGCGCAGCTCGCGTATCAAACAGAGCCTTTGCAATCGCAGCCGTAACCTCGCTCGAGTGGTCGCTCCACGACATCAATGTCATGATACTCATAACATAGCTATGGCCGTCGACTTCGATCAGTCCGGCATCGCATGTCGAATAGTAACCATCCTCGCTAATCCAGCCCGCCTTGTTGCGCATCTTAAAGGGTAGTCAATTTGGGACGGGCTTGTTAGCCGATGGCCGACCTGAGCTCCGCACGGCGCTTTTTCATGCCGGCCATGACGGCGTTGCGCAGCTCGGGCATGCGCGCGGTATCCATCTGGGGCACGCCCTCGAGCTTATAGGGAATACCCAGTTGCTCGTACTTGACGACACCCATCGTGTGATACGGCAGCATTTCCAGGCCCACCACGTTGTGCCATGGAGCGATCAGGCGACCGAGCTTCTCGCATTCCTCCGCCGTGTCGGTGATACCCGGCACCACCACATGGCGAATAACAACCTTAATCTTGCGATGGGCAAGCTCATCGCCAAACGCCAGGATGCGCGCAGGATCGCAACCGGTCAGCTTTTTATGCTCAACCGGATCGGCATGCTTGATGTCGAGCAGCACCATATCGGTCTCGTTGAGAACAGCATCGAACTTCTCCGGATGCTTGGGATCAAATGCATAGCCACAGCTATCTAGGCAGGTATGCACACGGCCATCGGGATTGTTGTGCATTGCACGGAACAGGTCGGCCAAAAACTCGGGCTGCAGGAGCGGTTCGCCACCCGAAACGGTAATGCCGCCGCTACGGTAGAACTCATGGTTGCTCTGGAACTCGTCCATGAGATGCTCGACGGTCACCATCGTGCCGCCGTTAACAGACCAGGTATCGGGATTGTGGCAATACGCGCAGCGCATGGGACAGCCCTGAACAAACACCACAAAGCGGATGCCGGGTCCGTCGACCGTTCCCATCGTCTCGATCGAATGCACGCGACCCAGGGCATACGCAGAGTCCTCGGGACGAGCGTCCACACCCTCAAGCGTCATTTCTGCCATTCGCGCTACCTTGCCTCTCCTTGGATGCAACCAATTAAAATGCCAGAGCCATTCTAGCCCATACGCCTGATGGCGAAACGGTTTAGCGGTCAATTTGATTGTCCTATTTGACTCCACGCAAAAGCGGCGGGAAGGTTGTCACAACCCGCTCGCCGCCGAAGCAATAGAAATCGATAGACGCCAGGCCCTACGCCTTAAGCGTAAGCACCGCGCCAAAGGCGGTCGGGCCGCAGTGGCTCGAGATGACGCCGCCGACCTGAGTCCAGGTAACGTCCTTAAAGCCCAGGTCGTGCGCATAGACTTCCATATCGTCGCGCAGCTCCTCGGAAAGGCCCACTGAATACGCCAAACCAATGTGCGAGTAATCAATATCGCCCTTCGCAACCATGTGGTCAATAAAGGCACGGGCGCACTTGAGCATAGAACCGCGGAACTTCTTGGTCGCCACGAACTTACCGCCCGTTACCTCAATGCAGGGCTTAATCTTGAGCAGATGGGCACCGAGGAATGCCACGTTGGACAAACGACCGCCGGCCTTAAGGAAGGCGAGATCGGTGGGGACAAAGCCCAACAGCACGCGGTCCATCACCGAATTGGTGAAGGCAAAGATCTCGTCGACGGTGGCATCCGGATGGGCTTCGATATACTTGGCAGCCTCAACGGCGACAAGCGACTGGCCCACCGACACAAAGCGCGTGTCCATGGAGAAGACGTAGTCGCGGCCCTTTGCCGCAATCTTCGACGACTGATGCGAACAGGTCGTGACTTCGGAATACGCAAGATGCAAAATGGTCGCATCGGGCCGCTCGGCGTGGATGCGGTCGTACACATGCGCAAAATCCGCCGGCGAGCAACCGCTGGTCTTGGGCATCACACCAAACTCGTTGCAGCGCGAGTAAATCTCAAGCGGGTCGATCGATCCGTCTTCGACGGTCTCGTCACCAATCGTGACATGCATGGGCACGCGCACGATGCCATAGCGCTCGCAGAGCTCCGGCGTCACATCCGAACCAGACTCAACCACGATTACGTACTTGCCCATTATCATCACAACCCATCTCGACGTTGGCTTTTGAATATGTGACGCACGTCCGCCGTCCTGCTGCAGAACGGCCTCCAAGCGCCAAAGAGACGCCGCCCCTTGCACACAACAAAGGACAGCGTCTCCCTGGAAAACTCCGTGCTTATCTGAGATTCTACACGGTTTATTAAGGAGTGTTACTTATTCCGCAAACGGTAGCTATACGCGATAAACGGTAGCAAGCAAGAATCCAGAACGCTCAACCCATTAGGAGAGTTCCGCCTAAAGGGTAACTACACAGGACCCCGCCGGGGCTGTTTGGGCTACCTCCCAAAATATTCCGCAGGACGCAAGAAGCCCTCGCCGCACGAAGTGCGCAGCGAGGGCTTCTTGCATGTCCGAGGACGTTTTGGGAGGTAGCCCAAACAGCCCCGGCGATCCTGCGGGAGTTAAACCCCTTTAGAACTTGTTGTGGAAGGTACGCGAAATGACCTCGTCCTGCTGCTCCTTGGTGAGCGTGTGGAAGTTCACGGCGTAGCCAGAAACGCGAATGGTCAGCTGCGGGTACTTCTCGGGGTGAGCCTGAGCGTCGAGCAGCGTCTCACGGTTGAAGACGTTGATGTTCAGGTGGTGGCCACCCTTCTCGGCGTAAGCGTCGAGCATGTGGACCAGGTTATCGGCCTGAGTCTCGGAAACTTCAGAAACCTTCATAATGTGTCTCCTTCGATCGATAGGCGCCGGCCGAAGCCGGCGCACTAATCAGTAATCGTTATTGTTAGTATAGCACTAACAATAGTTACTCGCCCAGCTGATCAAGGTCGATATCGCCAAAGAACACCTGGTCCTCCTTGCCGAGCGCACCCGGGATGATGGAGAAGGTGTTGGAGATGCCGTCCTGAGCATCGCGGAACGGGAGCTTGGAAACCGAAGACAGCGAAGCGATGGCGCCGTGGCTATCGCGCTTGTGCATGGGGTTAGCACCCGGGGCGAAGGGCTGGCCAGCCTTGCGGCCATCAGGCGTAGAACCGGTCTTCTTGCCGTACACGACGTTGGAGGTGATGGTCAGAACCGAGGTCGTGGGCACGGAGTTGCGGTAGGTGTCGTTCATGCGGATGTACTCCATGAACTGGTGCACAACGTCGTGAGCGATCTGGTCGACGCGGTCGTCGTCGTTACCGTACTTGGGGAACTCGCCCTCGGTCTCGAAGTCGACAATGATGCCGTTCTCGTCGCGGACGGGGTGGACCTTGGCGTACTTGATGGCGGACAGGGAGTCAGCCACGACGGAAAGGCCAGCAATGCCCGTAGCGAACCAGCGGTGCACGTGCTTGTCGTGCAGAGCCATCTGGATGCGCTCGTAGCAATACTTGTCGTGCATGTAGTGGATGATGTTCAGCGAGTTGACGTACACGCCAGCGAGCCACTTCATCATGTCGTTGTACTTGGCCACAACGTCGTCGTAATCGAGCGTATCGCCCTCGACGGCGCGATACTTGGGGCCGACCTGCTTCTTGGAGACCTCGTCAACACCGCCGTTGAGTGCGTACAGCAGGCACTTGGCCAGGTTGGCGCGGGCGCCGAAGAACTGCATCTCCTTGCCGATGCGCATGGAGGACACGCAGCAGGCAATGCCGTAGTCGTCGCCGTGGTAGACGCGCATGAGGTCGTCGTTCTCGTACTGAATCGAGGAGCTGGCGACAGAAGTCTTGGCGCAGAACTTCTTGAAGTTCTCGGGCAGACGGGTCGACCACAGAACGGTCATGTTGGGCTCGGGGCTGGTGCCCATGTTCTCGAGCGTGTGCAGGTAGCGGTAGCTCATCTTGGTAACGAGCGTACGGCCGTCAACACCCATGCCGCCGATGGACTCGGTGACCCACTGCGGATCGCCGGTAAACAGGGCCTGGTACTCGGGGGTACGGGCAAACTTGACCATGCGGAGCTTCATGATGAAGTGATCCACGAACTCCTGGATCTGCTCCTCGGTGAAGGTACCGTTGGCAAGGTCGCGCTCAGCGTAGATGTCGATGAACGTGGAGGTACGGCCGATGGACATAGCGGCGCCGTTCTGCTCCTTGACGGAAGCGAGGTAGGCGAAGTACATCCACTGGATGGCCTCCTGCGTGTTGGTAGCAGGGTTGGAAATGTCGAAACCATAGGTCTCGGCCATCATCTTGAGCTCGCCGAGGGCGCGGATCTGCTCCTGCAGCTCCTCACGATCGCGGATGTTGTCGGCGGTCATGACCGTCGGGGTGGAAGCCTTCTGGGCCTCCTTGTCCTTGATCAGGTAGTCGACACCGTACAGGGCGACACGACGGTAGTCGCCGATGATGCGGCCGCGGCCATAGCCATCGGGCAGACCGGTGATGATGTGGGCCGAGCGGCAGGCGCGCATCTCGGGGGTGTAGACATCGAAGACGCCGGCGTTGTGAGTCTTGCGCTCGAAGGTGTAGCGCTCGACAACGTTCTCGTCGATCTTGTAGCCGTGCTGGCTGGCAGCCTGGCAAGCGATGCGGATACCGCCGTTGACGTGCAGCGCGCGCTTGAGCGGCTTGTCGGTCTGGAGGCCGACGATGGTCTCCTTGTCGCGATGGGCGTTATCGATGTAGCCAGCGGGGTGGCTCACGATACCCGTGACGGTCTTGGTGTCCATATCGAGGACGCCGCCCTGCTCGCGCTCCTTGAGCAGCAGGTCGAGAACCTCGCCCCACAGCTCCTTGGTACGCTCGGTCGGGCCGGCGAGGAACGACTCGTCGCCCTCGTAGGGGGTGTAGTTCTTCTGGATGAAGTCTCGGACGTCAACCTCTCCCGTCCAGATGCCTTCCTTGAAGCCTTCCCATGCCTCCTGCATTGTGTAACCACGCTCCTAGTTACGTGTAATGCGGCGCTCTCTCACACCGCTGCTTATTGAATTCTTGAATTATCGGCTTGCACTACCGGCTTCTTCCGTTCTTCACCACACATTGGTACAGGGAAAAACGTTTGTCCACCTTGGAACTGCAACCCAAAACCCAAGATTTCACCCGTTTGAGAAGGATAACATAGCCACCCCCTTCATCAGGGCTGTTATATGTTTCTTTTTTTATACCATTATGGCGTTTTTAACAAATCCGCAGGAAATGCGAGCGCGAGCAACTACCGTTCACCGATTTGTTTGGTATATTTCCTTGCCTTTGTACGACGTTCACTCTAGCTGTTATGCCAGTTTTAGCAGGGTAAAGTGCCTCTGAGTAGGCTTTGGGACATGCCTAGAGATCTACCCCTAACTTTGCTGGTACCGACGGTGCACGGAGGTCGCCTAAAGGTAGTTTTCTAGACATGTCCCAAAAATCTACCGTATAGGGTGCGCGTGCAGGGGTATCATCTTCCACCGAAAATAGTTTCTAGTGTTAGGGGTTTTCGGTGGAAGATACCGATTTCCATGAGCTTGGGCGTCAACTCTTAACTGAGTTTGGCAGCATGCATCAGCGCATTTCGCGCTTTGCGGACAAAGCTCTCGGCGGCGAGATGGCCGTCATGCGCGCTCTCATGCTCGCTGGCGGCTCGCTCACGCCGAGCGAACTCGCCAATCGTGCCTGGGTCTCGAGCGCCCGCATCGCCAATATCCTACGCGCTCTCGAAGCCAAGGGCTGGGTTGAGCGTGAGCACTCAAAGACCGACCGTCGTCGCGTACACGTCACGGTGACCGACAAGGGATTCCATGATCTCGAGATCAAGCGTCGGGAATTCGAGGACCGCACCGCGGCCTTCCTTGAGCAGTTCGGCGAAACAGATACCCAAGAGATGGTGCGCCTTCTAAGACGTGCCAACGAAATTATCGACCGCAACCAAGAAAGGAGAGATGCCGAGTGAGGATTCTCAAGCTCTTTAAAAAGCATGTCCTGGCACTGTTCGCAGCTATCGTACTTATCGTAATCAGCTGCAACGCCGATCTGGCGCTGCCTACCTATATGAGCGACATCGTCGACGTGGGCGTGCAGCAAGGCGGCATCGCCTCGCCCGTGCCCGACACCATCCGCTCCGAATCGCTCGACGACCTCGAACTCTTTATGAGCGCCAAAGACGCCAAGACGGTAGAGGCTGCGTTTGGCAAGGCAGACAAAAACGGGATTCGCATGTACAAGGGCACCGAGGACGAGCGCGCCGACGGCAGCAAGCTCGCCGACATTATGAGCCTGCCCGAGACCGTCGTCCTTTCGCTCAACCAAGGCATCGACGCCGACTCCATGGGCGACATGACCGGCACGTCCAGCGAGAAAGACAGCGACGCCGCTCAGGCCATGCCCACGCCCGAGCAAATGGCGGCGATGACGCCCGAGCAGCTCGCCGAGATGCAGCAGAAGGCCACGGCGGCCCAGAACATGCAAAAGCAGATTGATGCAGACGGCGGTAAGATCACCATGAAGAGCCTGCGTCTGGGCATCGAAGGCGGTCTGGTAGACCAAAGCAAGCTCGTCGAAAGCGCCAACGAAATGGCAGATAAAATGGGCTCCATGTCGGGGTCCATCGTCACCCAGCGCGCCGTGACCTACGTACAAGAAGAGTACAAAGCGCAAGGCATCGACCCCGCCGACGTGCAGAACGCCTACCTGGGCCGCATGGCGACCACGATGTTTGGGCTGTGCCTCGTGTCGCTCGTCGCCACCATCCTGACCGGCGCCGTGGCTTCGCGCACCGCCTGCTCCATCGCCCGCGACCTGCGCCGCGAGACCTTCAACAAGGTTATGCACTTCTCGCCGGCCGAGGTGGGCAAGTTTAGCCAGGCCTCGCTCATCACCCGCTGCACCAACGACATTCAGCAGATCCAGATGGCCGCAACCCTGTTTATCCGCATGTGTCTGATGGCCCCCGTCATGGGCATCGTCGCCGTCACGCGCGTCCTGGCCAACCATACCGGCCTGGAGTGGACCATCGCCGTGGCCATCATCGCGGTCTCGGCCGTCGTCGGCGTGCTTATGGGTCTCACCATGCCCAAGTTCAAAAAGATGCAGAGCTTTGTGGACCGGGTGAACCTTACCGCCCGCGAGCTGCTCGACGGTCTTATGCCCATCCGCTCGTTCAACCGCGAGGAACATGAGCTCGAGCGTTTTGACAAGGCTTCGCTCGATCTGATGACCACGCAGCTCTACACCAACCGCGCCATGAGCTTTATGATGCCGCTCATGATGCTCGTCATGAACTGCATCACCGTGCTCATCGTCTGGTTTGGCGCGCAGGGCGTGTCCGACGGCGTGATGCAGGTCGGCAACATGATGGCGTTTATCTCCTACACCATGCAAATCGTCATGGCGTTTATGATCCTCACCATGGTTTCGGTCATCCTGCCCCGCGCCGAGGTCGCGGTCGAGCGCGTGGAAGAGGTCATCACTTGCCCCACGAGCATCAACGACCCTGCCTCGCCCAAACTGCCTGCTGCCAGCGCGCCGCGCGGTGAGCTCACCTTCCGTGACGTGAGCTTCCAGTATCCCGCTGCCCGCGCCGACGTCATCAGCGGCGTGAACTTCACCACGCACGCCGGTCAGATGCTCGGCATCATTGGCTCCACGGGCTCGGGCAAGTCCACGCTCGTGCAGCTGATTCCGCGCCTGTACGACGTCACGGGTGGCAGCATTTCGCTCGATGGTATCGACGTGCGTGACATGACCCTTTCCGAGCTGCGCCGCCGCATTGGTTACATCCCGCAGCAGGGTCGCCTGTTCTCGGGCACCGTCGAGAGCAACCTTAAATTTGCCGGCGACATGGTGAGCGATGATGACATGCACCGGGCGGCACGCATCGCCCAAGCCGAGGACTTTATCGCCGAGCGCGAGGGCGGCTACGACTCCCCCATCAGCCAGGGCGGCTCCAATGTCTCGGGCGGTCAGCGCCAGCGTCTGGCCATCGCCCGCGCGTTGGCCAAAAAGCCCGAGGTCGTGGTGTTCGATGACTCGTTTAGCGCACTCGACTACAAGACCGACGCTCGCCTGCGCGAGGAGCTGGCCAAAAACGTTACCGACGCCGCACTCGTGGTCGTGGCCCAGCGCATCGCGACCATCATGCACGCCGACCAGATCATCGTGCTCGACGACGGCCACGTGGTGGGCACCGGTACGCACGAGGAGCTGCTGCACAGCTGCCCGGCGTACCTGGAGATCGCACAGTCACAGCTTTCCGCCGAGGAGCTGGGGCTTACCCAAGAAGAGATTGAAGCCGTTATGGAAGGAGGCGAGCGCTAATGGCAGACGAAACCAAGACTCAGATTCCCAAGCCCACCCGCCAGCGTGGACCCATGGGCCGCATGGGCGGCATGCGTCGCGGCGAAAAGGCCAAGGACTTTAAGGGCACCATGAGGCAGCTGCTCGGCTATATCGGCCAGCACAAGATTGCCGTGTTTGCCGCCGTCGCCTTTGCCGTGTGCTCGGTCGTCTTTAATATCGTGGGACCCAAGGTACTCGGCCAGGTCACCACCAAGCTATTCGAGGGTCTGGTTGCCAAGGTCAACGGCACCGGCGACGTTGACTTTGACTGGATCGCCAAGACGCTCGGCTTTTTGCTCTGCCTGTATCTGGCGAGCTCTGTTTGCAGCCTGATCCAAGGCTGGCTCATGACCGGCGTCACGCAAAAGATCTGCTATCGCATGCGCAAGGAGATCGCCGCCAAGATCGCCGTCGTTCCGATGAGCTACTTTAACGGACACAGCAAGGGCGACGTGCTCAGCCGCATCACTAACGACGTCGATACGCTGGGCCAGTCGCTCAACCAGAGCGTGACGCAGCTCATCACGTCGGTGACGCAGATTATCGGCGTCCTCGTCATGATGCTGTCGATCAGCCTGCCGCTCACCGGCGTCACCGTGCTCACGCTGCCGGCCGCCGCGATAATCCTGGTCGTGATGATTCACTTCTCGCAGCCGTACTTCCGCGAGCAACAGCAGGTTCTGGGCGCCGTCAACGGCATTATCGAGGAGGACTTTGCCGGCCAGAACGTCATTCAGGTGTTCGACCGCGCCGAGGCCTCGATCGAGGAGTTCGACCGTCAAAACGACCGACTCTTTATTAGCGGCTGGCGTTCGCAGTTCCTGTCGGGCTTGATGATGCCGCTTATGAGCCTGGTGGGCAACATGGGCTATGTGGGCGTCGTCGTGGTGGGCGCACAGCTCGCGTTGACCGGCAATGCCACGCCCGGCGACATCCAGAGCTTTATCCAGTACGTTCGCAACTTTACGCAACCCGTACAGCAACTGGGCAACGTGAGCAATACGATGCAGTCGATGGCCGCTGCCACCGAGCGCGTCTTTGAGTTCCTGGCCGCGCCCGAGGAGGAGCAAAAGGCCGACGCGCAGATTCCCGAAAAGCGCCCCGGCCACGTGGAGTTCGACCATGTCAAGTTTGGCTACACGCCCGACAAGACCATCATCCACGACTTTAGCTGCGAGGCGCAGCCCGGCCAAACCATTGCCATCGTCGGCCCCACCGGCGCCGGCAAGACCACGCTCATTAAGCTGCTGCAGCGCTTTTACGACGTGGACGGCGGTTCGCTGCGCGTCGAAGGCGTCGACGTGCGCGACTGGGACCGCGCGGCGCTGCGCGGCGAGTTTGCCATGGTGCTGCAGGACACCTGGCTGTTTAACGGCACCATCCGCGAGAACATCCGCTACGGACGCCCCGATGCGACCGACGCCGAGGTCGAGGCCGCCGCACGCGCCGCACGCTGCGACCACTTTATCCATACGCTCGCCGGTGGCTACGACTTTATGATCAACGAGGAGGGCACTAACCTGTCGCAGGGTCAGCGCCAGCTCGTGACCATCGCCCGTGCCATTTTGGCCGACCGCCCGGCGCTGATTCTAGACGAGGCGACTTCCAACGTGGACACCCGCACCGAGGAGCTCATTCAGCGCGCCATGGATGCGCTGATGCAAGGCCGTACAAGCTTTGTCATCGCGCACCGCCTGTCCACGATCCGTAACGCCGACGTGATCTTGGTGATCCGCG
>CAJJRZ010000032.1:0-21279 GCA_905194345.1 Coriobacteriaceae bacterium | reverse complement strand
ACCTACGACCTCCGGGTTATGAGCCCGGCGAGCTACCAGACTGCTCCACCCCGCAATGTCTGGGCGCCTCATGTGCGCAAGAAAGAATATTACGCGGGAGTTCGGTAAACGGCAAGGAAAATCTCGTAGAGCATAATTCCTTCATATTTAAACCCCTCAGCCCCTATCACCGTAAACGAATTGCAGCCGAGCGCCGTCGACGGCACGTATACAATGGTGCGCGTCCTTTTATGCCAACACCGGGAGTAGACATGCTGCTCGCTATCGATATGGGAAATACGCAGACGGCCATGGGCCTGTTTGACGGAGACGAGCTGGTGCAGTCGTGGCGTATGCCCACCGACCGCTCCTATACCGCCGACGAGATCCACGTGCGCCTGATGGGTTTCTTTAAGATGTACGGCCTCTCGCTCGATACGGTTGACGCGATCGCCTTTGCGGGCGTGGTGCCGCAACTCTCGCGCGAATGGCACGCCGTGGCCAACCGCATCGCGGCAGACGCCATCGTCATCGGGCCGCAGACGGCCGCCGTGACCAAGCTGCGCGCGGCGCGCCCCCAGGCCGTGGGCGCCGACCGCGTAGCCAACGCCGTTGCGGCCGAGACTTTCTACGGCGCGCCGGCAATCGTGGTGGACTTTGGCACCGCGACCAATATCGACGTCATCGATGAGGACGGTTATTACATTGGCGGGGCGATTGCGCCGGGCATCCGCATCTCCATGGACGCGCTTGCCGCCCGTGCCGCCAAGCTCGCCAGCGTGCCGCTCGAGGCGCCCGAGCACGCCATCGGTCGCGACACCGAAGAGTGCATCAAGGTCGGCGCCGTGATGGGCGCCGCCGCCATGGCCGAGGGCCTGGTCACGCGCATGAAGCGCGAGCTGGGCCGCGAGGACGCCACCGTTATCGCCACGGGCGGTCTCGCCGGCATTGTCGCCGATTCGACCGATGCCTTCGACGTGGTCGACGGGCAACTCACCATCAAGGGCATCTGCGAAATCTACCGCCGCATGCAGGAGCTGGGATAGAGTAAACGCCAGGTCGCAGCAACCAGCCGCCAATCCTATTCCTCAAAATCGAAAATTTTTCAGTTTTGAGGAATAGGATGCTGACAGCCCATTCCCCAGACAACAAGACCCTCCCCGGCACAGCCGAGGAGGGTCTTGTTGTCATCGCTATCTTTGAGCGCGGGCGCCTCGCGTTACAGTCCGCGAATCCGTACGGCCTCGGGCGGAAACTCCTGCTCGCCGGCATCGGTCTTGATGGTCGCGCGGCCCCAGATGTCCAGGCCCGCAAACACACCGACCGCAAGCGGCAAGCCGTTGGGCGACACCGCCGCGACCTGACGACCCAACAGTGGCACCATGTCAAAGTACTCGCCCAGCACCGGAGCCAGCGGGCCGGCAGCGCCCTGTGGTGTGTTGGCGGCAACCGCCCAGGTGTCCACGCGGACCAGCACGGCGGCGGCCAATGCCTCGATCAGCGCCTCATCTGCCATATCCACACCAAGCTCACCCAGCGCCGCACGCTCAATATCAACCGTCACCGCGGCAAACATGCCCGCAGCACCGGCACCGCCGTTCACGGCAACACGCGCGAGTGACGTCTCAAACGCAGGCGCACCGCACACGATGTCACTCGGCCACTGGATACCCACCTTACCGGCAAGGCCCAGGCCCGGCGTCGACGTCGTGCCCACGAGCGCGTCCATCATGCCCATCGCGGCCACAAACGGAAGACCGTGGAAGGCGTGCATGTTCACGTCGGGGCGAACGACCAGCGAAAACGTCAGCGAAGCATCGCCCGCGCTCCACGCGCACCAGCCCGCGGACACGCCCTCGCGGCCCGCGTCACGCGCCGCGTCGAGCTCGGTGCCGGCGGCAACAGCATTCATCTCGATCATCTACATGCGCCCCAATTCGCCCACGATATGGCCCACGCGGTCCTCGGGCCCCTTGACCTCGACGCCGTTGTAGCGGAAGAACCGCGCCGGATCGTGCATCAGATCCTCGAGCGGCACCAGCACAAAGTCGCGCTCGCCGATCAGCGGATGCGGCAGGCGCAGCTTTTTGCCCCCGTGGGTCTCGCCGTCCATCCACAGCAGATCCAGGTCGATGGTGCGCGGGCCGTTGGCCTTGGCCTTTTTGGAGCGGTCGCGGCCCAGCTCGGCCTCGATCTTCATGAGCTCGTCGAGCAGCACCAACGGCGCCAGCTCGGTCTTGATCTCGATGACGGCGTTGGCAAACGCGTCCTGACGCGTCTCGTAGGCCGGCTCGCTCTCGTAGATCTTGGAGGAGTTGGACACGCAGGTGAGTGGAATCTCGGCGATCATGTCGCGTGCGGCGCGGATGTTGTCACAGCGATGCCCCAGGTTGGAGCCCACGGCCACAAACGCGCGGCGCGGCTGCGGCTTGGCAACCGCCCAGTAGCCGTTCAGGAACTGCGCAAAACCCGCGGCGTCGTGCACGCGCACGATGTTGGCACCGGCCTGGATGGCGCCCAGGCACACGCCAAACGTAGCGGCATCGCGCTCGGCGGCCTCGGTCACGCCCGAGACGGCGCCCACAAAGCGCTTGCGCGATACGGCGCACATGAGCGGATAGCCCAGTGACGCCATCTTGGCAGTCTCGCGCTGGATGACGATGTCCTCGTTAGCCGACTTACCAAAGCCCGGGCCAGGATCGATGCAGATGCGGTCGCGCGACACGCCGGCGTGGATGAGCGTGCGGGCCTGGTCGGACAGAAAGCCCATAACGCGGCGCATGATGGGCGCCGAATCGGGCAGGGTGAAGCGGCGGAGCTGAGAGGTGGGCACGTAGGCCTCCTCGCGGCGGGCGCTGCGGCGCATCATGGCCGCCAGGTGATCATTGGGCTCCGATGCGGCCTCGGTGGCTGCGGGCGCGGCCTCGGGCGCGGGCGCGACGGTCTCGGCGGCAGCAGCCTGCTCGGCGGCAGGCGTCTCCTGCTCGCTTGCAGGCTCGGTCGCGGGCTCAGGTTCGCCAAACGGCAACGAGGGCTGCACCACGCCACCCGGAAGCTTGGCCTCCGGCTTAGGCTCACCCAGCAACTTGCCGCGACGGCGACGAGCCGGCTTCTCGGCCTCACGCGCGGCCTCGGCAGCCGCCTCGCGCGCCTTCTCGGCAACAAACGCCGCTGCCGAGGTATCGAGCTGCACCGTTGCGTGCGTGCGGGTGGGCACGGCGACCTCGCCGGCATGCATCACAATGACTCCGCAGGTGCTCGTCTTAACAAACTCGACCATCTTGGGGTCGGTGAAGCCGGTCACGTCGTTGACGATCGAGGCGCCGCAGCGCACGGCCGCCTTAGCAACCGCCACGTGGCGCGTGTCGATCGAGACGATGGCGCCCTCTTTGGCCAGCGCGCGCACCACGGGCAGCACGCGGCGAGCCTCCTCATCGGGATTGACCGGGGTAAATCCGGGGCGCGTGGACTCGCCGCCCACGTCGATGATGTCGGCGCCGGCGTCGAGCATCGCCAGGCCGTACTCGATGGCGGCATCCGGGTCGAAGTGCTCCCCGCCGTCGCTAAACGAATCGGGCGTCACGTTGAGGACGCCCATGATGCGCGGACGGTCAAAGCTGAGCTCGTACTTTCCGCACCGCCATGTCTTGCTGTCGTTCGCCATGAACATCCTCCTAAAATGCCCACGCCGCCGCGCTCGGGCGCTGGCGGCGTGGTCGCTTTGCAATCAGTCTTTCTATTGTATCCGCGCACGCGGGCTAGAACGCAAACGCGGCCGCGATGTCGCAAGAAATCAGCAGGTCGGCATTTGCATCCTGATCGGTGGGGGCAAGATTGCAAATGGCCAGCGTATCGCCGGTAAAGTAGCGTGTAAGGCCCGCCGCCGGATACACCACGAGCGAGGTCCCGCCTACAATGAGGGCATCGGCCGCGGCGATGGCGGCAACGGCACCGGTCAACACATGCTCGTCGAGCGGTTCTTCGTAGAGCACCACATCGGGCTTGATGCGACCACCGCACGCGGGGCACACGGGCACGCCCGCGGCGTCCTCGTGCTCGCGCGAGCAAATCCACTCGGCGCTATAGACCGCTCCGCACGACTGGCAAATGTTGCGATGGACCGATCCGTGCAACTCAAACACGCGCTGCGAGCCCGCCATCTGATGCAAGCCGTCGATGTTTTGCGTCACCACGACATCGAGCTTGCCAGCTCGCTCCAGCTCGGCGAGCTTGGTGTGACAGCGGTTGGGCTTAGCGTTAAGCGCGATCATCTTGGTGCGGTAAAAGTCGAAGAACTCCGCCGGATGCGTCTCGTAAAAGCTGTGCGAGAGCATGGTCTCGGGCGGGTAGGCAAACTGCTGGTGATACAGGCCGTCAACGCTGCGAAAATCGGGAATGCCGCTTGCCGTGGAAACACCAGCGCCACCAAAGAACACCATGCGCTTGTGGGTATTGAACAGCTCCGCCAGCGCGGCGGAGGCCTGCTTGGGATCTGTTATCGCTTGCGTCATGTTTGTCCTCCGTCCATGTTGGTCGGGGCGGCTGCGATTGCGCCGTCGCCCACGGAGCCCACCCCGCCCCTGTTGCGCTAATCTTAAGCCTGCCAACCCCGTCGAAAGGACACCATGCCTCAGACTTACACTTTCGCCTCGTGGAACGTCAACGGCCTGCGCGCCGTGCTCAAAAAGGACCCGAGCTTTATCCAGATCACGCAAGAACTCGACGTCGATATCCTGGCGCTGCAAGAGACCAAGCTGCAAGAAGGCCAGGTCGATATTGACCTGCCCGGCTATCACCAAACCTGGAGCTACGCCGAGCGTAAAGGCTATTCGGGCACTGCGGTCTTTAGCCGCCAGGAACCGCTGCGCGTGCTGCACGCCGATGCGCTGCTGCCCTACGCCGGCGAGGGTGAGGCAGCTGAGCTCGTTGCCCAAGCCGCGACCGAGGGCCGTGTCTGCGCGCTGGAGTTCGACAAGTTCTGGTTTGTCGACGTCTATACACCCAACGCCCAAAATGAACTCGCCCGCATCGACGTGCGCATGGCCTGGGACGATGCTTACCGCGGCTTTTTGAACGCGCTCGAGCGCGAGACCGGCAAACCCGTCGTGACCTGCGGCGACTTTAACGTGGCGCACGAGGAGATCGACCTTAAGAACCCCAAGTCCAACCGCGGCAACGCCGGCTTTTCGGACGAGGAGCGCGGCAAGTTTACCGAGCTGCTCAACGCCGGCTTTACCGATACCTGGCGTGCGGCAAACCCCGACGTCGAGGGCGTCTACAGCTGGTGGAGCTATCGCTTTAATGCCCGCAAGAACAACGCCGGCTGGCGCATCGACTACTTCCTGGTAAGCGACGCAATCGCCGACAACGTACGCGACACCGGCATCCGCGGCGACATCTTCGGCAGCGACCACTGCCCCGTCACCCTTACGTTGGAGCTCTAACTCCAGCTGCCCCCGGAGACGAAGGAAAACGGATCATTTTGGGCCTCGTGAGGGTGTCCGCGTGACCCATCCGCCACGAAACACGCCCATCTACTACGTTTAAGCCACCACCCTCAACCACAGCGAACAACGCAAAAAGAAAACCGCAGGTAGAAAGCCTGCGGTTTTTCATAAAACGCGGTCATGGTCGGGAGTATCAAGCTAAACGTAGTAGATGGGCCAGTTTCGTGGCAAGCGCCGTCAACTGATTCCCTGGGGACATCTGGGGACGGAAGAAAATGGATCAATTTGGCTCTCTGAGGGCCACGATGCCCGTCATATCAGCCGGCCATTCC
This sequence comes from Coriobacteriaceae bacterium, assembly GCA_905194345.1. Classification (GTDB taxonomy): domain Bacteria; phylum Actinomycetota; class Coriobacteriia; order Coriobacteriales; family Coriobacteriaceae; genus Collinsella. Next base: position 15,521 of record CAJJRZ010000032.1, on the reverse strand, counting down.
AAAACTATGCCGGTTTACGGGGCTGAATCGCGAACCCCCAACCATACGCAATTCCGAGATAATAAAACCGCAGGTGAACGGCTTACTCTATTTCGAAAAAAGCCGGCATGGTCTGCCTGCGCCAATCTAGCCCCGTAAACCGGCATAGTTTTGAAATGACACTTCGGCAGTATTGATTCCCGCCCCGACGCAACCAGCCCTACAGCCTGTATTTCACGACGACACGGTTAATGCGACGGCACCAAGGCTTGTACAAGGCGGCCAAAAACACGCAGGTCGCAAGGCCGTGCGTAATATCGAACGGCACTGCCGTGGCAAGACGCGCCACGGCACCCGCCCAAGTAAGCGGCTGTACAAAACCAATGATGTCATATGCGTTGATCACGACGCCATAGAGCAGGCCCGACGCAAAGCCGTACGCCAGCAGTACTGGCATGCGCACGGTGCCGTCGACGCGGTCGAACGCACCCGCATACGCTAGCGCGCCGCCAACATAGCCAACCAGCCCCCAGGCATACATCTGCCACGGCGTCCACATGCCTTGTCCAAAAAAGAAATTGCTGGTCAGCGCCGCCAGCGCGCCAACCATAAAACCATTGCGGCGACCAAGCGTCGCCCCCGCGATAATGGCGATGGCACTCACCGGTTTAAAGTCGGGAATGGGACCGAACAAGATGCGCCCCGCCGCGGCCAACGCCGCCAACACCAGCGTGGGCATAATCTGGCGCAGGCCCGGGCGCGAAGCCTCGTAACCCGCAAAGAACAGCGCAAGCACCAGCGCCACCACAACCAGCATGGCCAACGCTGCCTGCTCAACGCCCGCCAGCAACGCCGCAGCCATCACCGCAGGAACCGCCAGCAGCAGCGGGATTTCCATATGTTGCAAGACGCGTGACAACGGCAGCCCCCATCAAACGAATGTCCGTTTATGGTAGCACGGGCAAAATGAGGCCGACCAATCCCCCGGCCGACCTTGGCTGCCAGTCGATCAGGCTTTCGCCACGCGACCGGTCTTGGCGCTATTCGCCCGTAACTTTAGCGGCAATGGCCGCGACAAAAGGATCAAACAGCAAGCCGCCCACAACGACAAAGGCCCATCCGCCCACCACGAGGCGAACCCAGCGCGAGAAAAACGGCACACCGTCGATAACGCCAACGCCTGACTGAAACGCGACTTCAAATAGCCCGATAATGCAGAAGAGCAGAGTAGCGCCCACAACGGTTCCGCAAATCCGTGCGCCCGGAGTGTTCCGATCAAAACCAAAAAACTCAACGCACGTCTCAATTGCTTTGCCAAAGAGCGGCAAAAAACCCACGAACTGTGCAATACCGATGGCCAGAATAAGCTGCCCCCAGAAACCAGTAAGTCCCTGAAAATCTAAGCCAGGCTTTCCCTCAACAATCGGCAGAAATGAACACATGAATAGAGGATTAACGATGCCGTTGAGAATGGTCACAGCGGTACTCTTTTTTAGTGTCAAGTAGACCAACTCCTTTTGCCCTTGTCGGCCAGGCCCAAAGGGCGGAAGCGAATATTACATAAGTGAATCGGGAGACGGCAGGAATGGCGACACCAGCGCCGTCGCGCCAAACAGAACAGCGCACCCAAAAAGCAGCGTTTCGTAGCTCTCGCCAATGCAGAAGGAGAGGGCCACGGGAATCAAAAACGTAAGTCCCAGTGAAACGGTGCTCACCACGCCGCCGGCGCTTCCCGCAAGTCCCTCGCGCACCTCGGGCAGCATGTAGGGCAGCGACTGAACGACCGGACCAGCGACGGAGCTCGAAACGCCGATCGCAAACATCAGCCCCACAGAAGGATGGGAGACAAAAGCCTCTCCTGCCCACATAAGGGCACTTCCCGCCATTGCGGAGATGGCCATAAACACGCGATAATCGCCAAATTGCGCCCGCACATAGGGTCCAGCCACGCTGCCGACAATCGATCCAAGCGTCACGAAAGAGGCGAGAAGTCCAGCAGCCTTGGGTTCAGTTGAAGCCTCAAGCGCTGAAACAAGATAACCCGAGTACGCCGTAGCCGATGCAAGGGCAACTCCAAGCAGTATCGCCACGAGCCAAACTATCGGCATCTTGATTACCGCCGCAAACGCACTTGCCGACGATGCAGCAGGCTCCGCGCCCTGAACGCCAAAGCCATCTGCAGCCTGCAGAACATCTGCCGACGGCGCAACCAGCAGCCACAGCAATCCAAACACGGCAAACAAAACCGCGGCAAGGGCATATGCTCGTCCGGGCGTTGCAAAGAGAGGAGAGGTTGCAAGCGAGCAGGCGATTCCGCCCGACCCCGCAGCGTAGAACCATCCCATGGCCCTATCGGTTTCTCCGCCAAAAGCGGAACCAAGCACTTTTAGAACGATGGCATTCACGACGCATGGTGCCGCACCCAGAAGCATGGTCGCCGTGAACAGCGTCGCAAACGATGCGCACTCCGCGCGAGCAGCCGCTGCAATTGCAGAAATCGCCGACGCGATGAATACGAGCGCCTTCACGCCATATCGATCGGCGCAAACGCCGACAGGCATGCCGAATACAACGGCAGGAACAAACGGGGCAAACAGGACGGCTGAAAACTCGGCCGAGGTCAGATGCAGGTCCGACACAACCAGATGTGTCAATCCCGACACCTGATACTGCGCGTAGTTCGCAGCAAACACGATGCCGCACACCACAAACAGCAGGGCATATTTTTCGACCGTCCCTTTGCTCACGTTCATCACCCTATCTATGCTTCATCCTTGCGATAGACGACGCGTCCGTTAAAGATCGTCGTCTCGACTTCGAGATCGCGAAGCGCCATCGGGTTCATTTCAAACGGATTGCCCGACAGGATGACGATATCGGCAAGCTTGCCGGCGGCAAGGCTGCCCAAACGGCGCTCAAAGCCCTCGACATATGCTGAGCCGAGCGTGTGCGCTTGCAGCGTCTCGCCGAGCGTCAGGGCATTCTCGCGGAAGTATCCCTCCGCCGGGTGCCCGTCAAACTCGCTACGCGTCACCGCAGCATACACGGTATCGATAGGATCGATTGACATCACCGCAGGCCAGTCAGTACCAAGCCCTAAGTGGATTCCGCCATCGGCCTCTTCCCTATAGCGCCACATGTGGCTCATGCGCTCTTCGCCAAGAGACTCCTCGTACACGCCCTGCCCAAGGCCTCCGATGGGATGCTGCGGCTGGACCGCAGCATTAATGCCCAGGCGCTTCATGCGAGCAATATCCTCGAGCTTCAGGTTATCTGTATGCTCGATAGCAAAACGCGCCCCCTTGTTGCCGCACACCTCCTCGGCACGCTCGACGGCATCGATAATCATCGTGGCCGATGCGTCGCCGATGGCATGAATACGAACATCGAAGCCATTCTTGCTGGCCTCGAGCATCATGCGGTCAAGCGTCTCCTGGTTGCATGCTGGTTCGCCGCGAAAGTCCTTCCCCGTAGGAGCGTTAAGATACGGCTCATGCATGTAGGCCGTGTACGCCTCGGGACAGCCGTCCAAAATGTACTTGAGACCCGCCATTCGGACGCGCTCGCCGTGATGACGCACACGCAGGGCCTGCGACTCTGCCATCGGAGCGTCGAGCGCAGAATAGTAGCTAATACGCAGCGTACTCAGGTCCTCGCTCGCCAGACGGTCATAGATGTCGTACACGCCGGGCGTGGTCACGCCCAAAGGATACATATCACCGATCGAAGTTATGCCGAGCTTGTTGAACTTGCGCATCGACTTGAGCAACGACGCATCAAGGTCCGGTTTGTTGAGCACAACATCGAGCAAGATGTTCGTCGCCTGGGGCTCAGACAGAAAGCCATTGGGCTCGCCGTTGTCAAAGTGGCGGATAAGGCCACCTTCAGGCGTCGGGGTATTGCGATCAATACCAACCGCCCTAAGCGCGGCGGTATTGCACCACACCACGTGCATCGAAAAATCCGAAAGCACGATTGGGCGGTCGATATCGAGCGCATCGAGGCTGCGGCAATCAGGGTCAATCGGGTTTTCCCATGCAGGCGAATACCAACCCTGGCCGTAAATCCACGGATTGTCAGGGTGTTCGGCAGCAAACTTTGCCACAGCATCCACGCAAGCCTGCTCACTCGGCAGGAACATCAGATCGCAACAGAAGTCTTCATCCTTCTGGATTGAACCAAGCGCAAAATGCATGTGTGAATCGTTGAATCCGGGCATGACCAGTTTGTTGCCGGCGTCAATAACCTCAGTATCGGGACCGATAAACGGCTGCACCTTGTCGGGAGAGCCCACGGCCACAATCTCGCTGCCGCGAACTGCAACGCACCCAGCGCGAGGCTCAAGTTCCTCGGCCGTAAACAGCGCCGTCGTCTTAAGGACGATATCGGCGGGAACCACCGATTCCATGGCTACTCACCGTCCTTGGCGGCGGCAGCCTGCATGGCCTTGCGGCCGAGCTCGGGCAGGAAGAAAACCGGAACCACGGAAAGCAGGAAGCAGAGGCTCTCGAGACCCATGTTCATAGTGTAATCGGCACCGGCAATGGCGGAGATACCGATAGGCAGGAAATAGCTCATGAGCAGGGAAATGGTGCCTACGATACCGCCAGCGGAGCCAGCATACTTATCACCAATCTCGGGAAGGAGGACAGGCATGGACTGCATGATCGGGCCGTTGATGGCGGTAAAGAAGCCATTGATGACCAAAATCGTCCACAGAAGGAAACCAACCGGGGTGTACCACGTCACGAACATCGATATGGCACCGATGAGAGTAGTGACGATGAGAAAACCCTTGAACTTTCCAAGCTTATCGCAGAACGCAGGCCCAACGATGCAGCCGAAAAAGCTGCCAACGGTAACAATTGCGGCCATGAAACCAGCAGTGGCGACGTCTATGCCCTTGCCAAGCTGAAGCGCCTGAGGCAGGAAACCGGCATAGGCAGTGGTAGAGGCAAGTCCAAAACCGACGCCGATGGAGATTAGCCACACGCCAGGACTCTTGATAGCAACCTTGATGTAGTCGAGCACGGGCTCGGGCTCGGGGAGCGATTGCCCCTCGGGCACATCTCGGTCAAGCACAATCCAAAGAACCCAGGAAATGGTCATGACGACAGCAGCGACCATATAAGAGTTAAAGACGCTGCCGAACAAGCCAGCGCAGATCTGAGCGACAACGATGGCAACGCACGAAGCCGCGTAGAACAAGCCCATGGCGAAACCAGTCTGTTCACGGAACCAGGTGCCGAGCACCTTGATGAGGTTGGCGTTGAGTGCCGAGATTCCCATGCCAATCAGGAACATCGATGTCATCTGCATCGTGAACGAATCGAGCGTAAAGCAACGGAGAAAACCGCCGGCAACCGAAATTGCGGTGCAAACCGTGACAACTTTCTTAGAACCGATACGGTCACCAAGGGCACCCAGCGGAATTGAGAAGAAAACGGCGGTAAGCATAGGAACGAGGAACAGCATCGAAAAGCCGACGGTATCGATATTGAGCATAGGCATGACCTCGACGGCGAGTGCTGAGACCTGGTACTGCATGTAGTTAGCCATAAAGCACAGCAAGCAAACGACTGAAACAATCGCCCAACGCCATGAAGGAAGCTTCTCTTCCATGATGACTCCTTTAATAAGTCGGAATAATCAAACAGCTTGGAGAACCGGGCCCTGGCTCTTAGGTATTCATATTTTGCGATTGGCCCCTCACCGAAACCATTCGGCTAACGGCTTATCATCATTCGAAAAAAGGAGTAGTATCTCTACGCAAATTAACTAAAATGCCAGCTAAACCACTACGCAATCTCATCGGAGGTCATCTTGAGCTTTTTGTCCGATTCTGAATGGCTCTGCTTAAACGATCTCGTGCTTTCGATTAATTCCATCGACAGCGACCGCGAGTTTCGCTCGACCGTCCTCAAAAAGCTGCGTTTTCTCATCCCCTACGAGTCGGCTGCATTTTTCCTGAGCGACCTTTCCAGGGATCTCGTATCCACCCCGCAAGAATGGAAAACGCGCGTCTTTCTTGACCCTCTTGGCATCGATGTCCCCGCCGGGATGCTCGAGCTCTACACCGAAAAGTACTGGCAGCAGGACATGATCGTCGCCCACCGCAATCTTACGCGCTCGACGGTGCTGCGCGAGTCCGATCAGCTCAGCCCTGGCGATATCGACAGCAGTTATATGAAGGATTATCTTGGCGGCCGCCACGTCGTCAACGTCAGTTTCTTTAATGACGAGGGCTTTTTGGGATCGCTCAATCTTAATCGCAAGAAAGAAGAGGGCGACTTTAGCGATCGCGAAGTTCAAATCCTTGAGCTCATCGAACCACACCTCACGAACCGACTATCAAAATGGCGTGTGCGCGCCGACCGCAGCTCGTCTGAAATCGTATTTGCTCACGACTACGACGTCTCAGCGCGCGAAATCGATGTGTGTCGTTGCGTGTTATCGGGCATGGACAACGCGGCCATCGCCGAAGAGCTCTCCATCAGCACTGGCACCGTTAAAAAGCATCTGGAGAACATCTTTCGAAAAACACAGGTCAACAGCCGCGTTGGGCTCATGGCGCTCCTTCAGCAGTACACGGCGCTCAAGCAGTAAGACCGTTCTCGCCCGCGAACCCGCTCACGCCCTATAAAACACGTTGTCGGCAAAGAAGTCGGTCGGCGGCTCCATGCAGGCGATCTCGCCATCAAACATCATGGCGATGTCGTCGGCTACCTGCTCGGCAAAATCCAGGTCGTGCGTTGCCATGATGACGGTGCCGCCAGCCTTCGCATGGTCACGCAGGGCGCGAGCGATGATGCGGCGGCTCTCCAGGTCCAAGCCCTTCGTGGGCTCGTCAAGCAGCAGCAGCTCGGGGCCAATCAGCAGCAGCTTTGCCAGCGCGAGCAGCTGGCGCTGTCCGCCCGAGAGGTCGTAGGGGTGACGCGTCTCCAGGCCGTCCAATCCCAGTTGCGCCGCACGCTCCCGCGCCAAGTTCTCGTCATATCCGCAGGTCGAGGCCCATTCCATCAGCTCATCGTGAACCGTCTCGGCAACCAGCAATGCTTTGGGGTTCTGAGGCAGCAGCGCCGCCGAGGCCGCTCCGCGCACCATGCGGCCGCGCTGCAGCTTGGCGGTCTTCGCCAGCACCGAGAGCATCGTCGACTTACCGCATCCGTTGCCGCCCACGACCGCATGCACCGCACCGGCCGAAAACGCCACGTCGAGCCCGCGCAGCACCCAACCGCCCGCGCGATCGTAGCGAAACCAGCTCCCTGCCAGGGTGGTAGCCGACCCGCCGTGCATTTTTTGGAGTATTCTGCTCCCATCCGTGCGCGGGAAGGCTTCCGAGCCGTTCTCGAGCGACGTTTGCGCCACAAATTCGGACGATTTGTCCAATTCCGAACTTTTTTTCGCGCTCGATACGTCCCCGGGCGGCTCCAGAGAGCCCAAATTGTCCTCACGCCTGCTGAATACTCCGTTTTTTGCACATCGGACGGCACCCCACCCCAACATGTCGTCGGAAAACAACGATTCTCGGCGTCCCAAAGAAGCCATATCCGCCACCTCGCGCACGCGACCGTCCTCAATCCGGTACGCACACGTCGCATACTCGAGCATTGGACGCGGTTGATGCGTAGCCACAACAACCGTGCAGCCCAACTCACGGTTCACGCGAAACAGCGCGTGCAGAAAATTCTTCTCGGCAACGGGATCGAGCTGAGACGTGGGCTCGTCGAGTAGCAGCACACGCGGACGCAGCGCCAGGACGGCGGCAAGCGACAGCAGCTGCTTGCGGCCGCCCGAAAGCGTATCGGTATCGCGATGAAGCCAGTCCTCCAGACCAAAGAAATAGCTGGTCTCAGCTACGCGACGGCGCATCTCATCACGTGCTAGCCCCAAGTTTTCCAGGCCAAACGCCATCTCGTGCCACACGGTTTCGCACACGATCTGGTTCTCGGGATCCTGGAACACATAGCCCACGCGCTCCGCCGATGCCCGCACGTCCATGTCGGCAACGTTCTCGCCCAGCACGCGCGCATCACCAGTGCGCTCGCCCGCCGGCGCGATCTCGGGCTTGAGCAGCGACAGCAGCGTCGACTTGCCCGAACCGGTACCGCCAACAAGCAGCGCAAATGCACCTTGGGGAACACGCCAATCAAGCCCCTCGAGCACCGGTGCCTCGGCCCCGGGATAGGCAAAACTAAGGCCCTGCACCTCAATCGCCGGAATATCCGGGCCGCACGCCGCGCCCGACACCGGGCCCCTATCCAACCGAGCCATCAGCCAAACCTCTTCTCATCAATCGCGTGCGACGCGCAAGGCAGCATCATCCAGGCAGCGTACACGACATAGCCCCGCCACGGCGCCGGCACCGAGAGCTGCGGATAAAACGAATACTGCGTTGTCGCGGTCCATGCCACCGCCACCGCGGCGGCACCAAACACCGCAAGCCCAGCCAGCGCGGCAACGTCGCTGCGCCCCAGTCGATACCGCGCATACGTCGTACGACGCGTCGCGGCACCCCACCCGCGCGAGCGCATCGCGTCCGCGCGCTCCAGCGAATCTTCCATGCCCCAGCCCATCAACACACTCGATGCCCGCAAACGCGAACGCACGGGGTCGGCCGGCGCGCTGCCCGGCACATCAATCGCATCCTGCACCGCCAGCACCGTACGACCGCGGCGCAAAAACTGCGGGATAAGCCTCATGCACATCGAGATCATGAGCGCAATCACCGGCGCGGCATTGCCCAGCAGCGCGAGTACCTTGTCGTATTCGAGCATCGATGCCGCCGCCTCAAACCACAACACGCTCGCCACAAACAGCCCGCCCATGCACAGGCCGTATACCATGCTCTCCAGATACACCGCGCGCATGCCAATACGGAACAGCTCCGTCGAACCCGAGGCGCTAAACAGCGGATTGAGCAGCGCGACGATCAAAATCACCGGCAGCTGCCAGCGGAGCGCGCCCAGCGTGCGGGCAGCCCCACGCGTCGCAAATCCATACGCCAGCCCGCCTGCGAGCGACAGCGCGATCAGTACCGGCTGCATCGAGAACATAGTGAGCCCCAGCGTCAGCACTATATAGAGTGCCGGCACAGCCGGATGCGACATCGAGAATGCCGCGACGGGCCCGCCGCCAAACTCCTCTCGTATGTTATCCACGGGCACCCCCGTTCCCTCGCTCAAACAACAGCTCCGCAGCACCGCCAACGCCGCACGCACGCAGTGCAAACGCCACGCCGGCGGCGCAAGCCTCAACCGCCGCAAACCAATCGTTACGCGCTCGTCATATGCCTGCGGTATCATATTGCGCCGTGTATCGTTTCCAAACACACGTCTCTATAACGTAACAGGAGATCACATGGACGCAACCGCAATTATCCTCGCTGCCGGCGAGGGCACCCGCATGAAGTCGAACCACTGCAAGGTTTCGCACAAGATCCTGGGTAAGCCCATGGTCCAGTGGATCGTCGACGCTACCATCAAGGCCGGCTGCAGCCGCGTCGTGGTCGTCATCGGCAGCCACGCCGACGAGATGCGCGCCCTCATCGACGGCGCCTACGCCAACAGCGCCACCAAGGTCGAGTGCGTCGAGCAGACCGAGCGCCTGGGCACCGGCCACGCCGTAAAGGTCGCGCTCGAGGCCTGCGGCATCACGCAAGGCCCCGTCGTCGTGCTCAACGGCGACCTGCCGCTCATCACCGCCGACACCGTCGCCAAGTTCGCGCAAACCGTCGCCACCGGCGAGCTCGCCTGCACCGTCATGACCATGACCCCGCCCGATCCTTTCGGCTACGGCCGCATCAAGCTGGGCGCCGATGGTCAGATCGAGCGCATCATCGAGCAGAAGGACTGCACGCCCGAGCAGGCCGCCACGCTGCTGGAGTGCAACGCCGGCTGCTACGCATTTGACGGCACGCAGCTCGCCGCCCACATCAACGAGATCGGCAACGACAACGCGCAATCCGAGTACTACCTGCCCGACATGCTCGAGATCCTCAAAGGCCACGGCCAGGCTGTCTCCATCTTCCACTGCGACGACTACCGCGACGGCCTGGGCGTCAACAGCCGCATCCAGCTCGCACAGCTCACCGCCATCGCGCGCGACCGCATCAACGAGCACTGGATGGCCGAGGGCGTTACCTTCATCGACCCCACACAGGCCTGGATCGGCCCCGATGCCGTTATCGGCCGCGATACCGTCGTGTGGCCGCAGACGCACCTGATCGGCCACGTCACCGTGGGCGAGGAGTGCCAGCTCGGTCCCAACAGCCGCCTCACCGACACCACCGTCGGCAGCGGCTGCACCATCGATGAGACCATCGCCATTGAGGCCGTCATCGAGAACGGCGTCGACTGCGGCCCGCGCGCCTACCTGCGCCCGGGCACCCACATGCTCGACGGCTCCAAGGCCGGCACGCACGTGGAGATCAAGAAGTCCACGATCGGCGAGGGTTCCAAGGTGCCCCACCTGTCCTACATCGGCGACACCACCATGGGCTCCGGCGTCAACGTGGGCGCGGGCTCCATCACCTGCAACTACGATGGCGTGCACAAGCACAAGACCGTCATCGGCAAGGACGCCTTCATTGGCTCCGACACCATGATGGTCGCGCCCGCCCAGATCGGCGACGGTGCACTCGTGGCCGCCGGCTCCGTCATCACCGAGCCGGTCCCGGCAGACGCGCTCGGTCTGGGCCGCGCCCGTCAGGTAAATATTGAGGGCTGGGCCGCCGATTACCGCCGCCGCCTGCACGAGGACGACGAGGTATAACGTTTTACCAAGCACAAAAGGAGCTGCTCCATGGGGGCGGCTCCTTTTTCTATCGTGACCTGCGCAACCGGATGAGTGGTCGGTTCGTGTCCGTTGGCGGTAAAGACGTTATCAAGACCCGATAAACCCCGCCGCGCGGTTACAATGCAACAAGGCATCTATATGGCATTCGATGTATAAAGGAGAAGGGTAATGCCGATTAATGATCCCGAGAAGTCGGAGAATATGCGCAAGTCCATCCGCGTGTATTCCGGTTCCTCCAACCGTCCCCTCGCTCAGAAGATTGCTGAGTACCTTGGGGTCGAGCTTTCGGGCCTTACGCTAAAGCAGTTCGCCAATGGTGAGATTTACGCCCGCTACGACGAGACCGTCCGCGGCGCCGACGTCTTCCTGATTCAGTCCGTGGCCGGCGGCAACGTCAACGACATGCTCATGGAGCTGCTCATCGCCACCGACGCTGCCAAGCGCGCATCCGCCCGCTCCATCACCGCCGTTATCACCCACTACGGCTATGCCCGCCAGGACCGCAAGGCCGGCCCGCGCGAGCCCATCACCGCCCGCCTCGTCGCCAACCTGCTCGAGCGTGCCGGCGTCAACCGCATCATCACCCTCGACCTGCACCAGGGCCAGATCCAGGGCTTCTTCGATATCCCGGTTAACCACCTGTCCGCACTGCCGCTATTTGGCCAGTACTACAACGACATGCACTTCGACACCGACAACCTGGTTGTCGTCTCCCCCGACGTGGGTCGCGCCAAGGCCGCCAAGAAGCTGTCCGACATGCTCGGCTGCGACCTGGCCATCGCCCACAAGGGCCGTCCGCGCCACAACGCCGCCGAGGTCATGGGCATCATCGGTGACATCAAGGGCAAGACCTGCATCATCAACGACGACATGATCGACACTGCTGGCACCCTGTGCGCCAACGTCAAGGAGCTCAAGGCTATGGGCGCCGGCGACATCTACGTCTGCGCCACCCACGGCATCTTCTCCGGTCCGGCCATCGAGCGCCTGAACGATGCCCCCATCGTCGAGTGCGTCGTCACCGACGCCATCCCCGTCGAGGTCGGCGGCAAGATCAAGACTATCTCGGTCGCCGAGGAGTTCGCTCAGGCCATCTCCGCCGTTTACCACGAGGAGCCCGTCTCCACGCTCGTCGGCGGCGACTTCGCGCTGTAGTCGCATCGTCCTTGCAACCCGGCGCATCGCCGCCGGAACAGAAGAAACCCCCGCGCTCCCCCTTGCTTCGCAAAGGTCGCGCGGGGGTTTCTTCTGTTCCGGCGGCTCGCTCTGCCGCGGCCGCGCTTTTGTCTGGTGGGATTTCGCTGAAACGAAGTCTCGCCTTCGGCGGGCGTGGTAGCCTTTGTCGTTGAACGAACTACTTATGTAACGAAAGGAAGCCTATGGCAGCTGCACAGCCGCTTAAGATTCGCATGGTTGCCGGACTCGGCAACCCGGGTGAGGAATATGCCGAGACCCGCCACAACGCCGGCTTTAAGGCGATCGATGAGCTGGCCCGTCAGGCCGGCGTCACGTACTGGAAAAACCAGGCCGGCGCCGAGGTCGCGCTCATCAATATCAACGATGCCGAGGAAGAGGGCGGCAAGCGCCAGATTGTGCTGGTCAAGCCGCAGTCATACATGAACACCTCGGGCGGCCCCATCTCCAAGCTCTGCCGCGAGTACAAAATCAAGGCCGAGGAGCTGCTCGTAATCCACGACGAGCTCGATATTCCCGCCGGCGATGTGCGTGTTAAGGTGGGCGGCGGCCACGCCGGCCACAACGGCCTGCGCTCCATCATCGACAAGATGGGCAGCCGCGACTTCAGCCGCATCCGCACCGGTATCGGCAACCCTCCCGGCAAGATGGCTGTCGCCGACTACGTGCTCAAGCAGCTGCGCGCCCGCGAGGCCGAGGACTTCCAGGACACCTGCGCCCGCGCCGCAGACGCCGCCGGCCTGGCAATCGTGCACGGCGTGATCTATGCCCGCGACCACGTCAACGGCTCCGCCTCCGCCAACGGCAAGCACTAAAACCTACCATTTAGGGACAGGTTTATTTCGGCAGGTTTTATCTGCGTAAACGCCGCAGTCGGCACATCGCAATAAACACGCTGCCACCATACATGCATAACGCCCCAAAGGGGGCCGGCCTCACCGATGCGCGAGGCCGGCCCCCTTTGCCGTTTTGCCTGATAAAACCTGCCAAAATAAACCTCTCCCCCTTTGGTAGGCCGAAGTGGATAAACCCTTTTCCCGACCGCCGAAGACACACGTAAGCGACATGTCCATGAGGGTATAATTTGCACCGTATGTCTGCACAACGCCTGTGCGCGTACGGTTTTATTCGGGCTACCGTCCATTTCCGTGGAGGCACGGTTCGGCGGCCCTAACAAGAGAGGGGTTCTATGTATAAGATCCTGGAGAAGACGCAGTTCTCGGAGAAGGTGTTCAAGTTCCGCATCGAGGCGCCTGCAATCGCCAAGCATGCGCACGCTGGACAGTTCCTCATGGTTCGCGCCAACGAGACGGGCGAACGTGTCCCGTTTACCCTGGCCGGCTGGAACGGTGACGAGGGCTGGGTCGAGTTCATCTTCATGGTGATCGGCAAGACCACCGAGATGCTTTCCACCTACGAGGCCGGCGAGTCGCTGCGCGACGTCGTGGGCCCGCTGGGCGTTCCCACCGAGATGGCTGAGGGCCCCTGCGCCGTCATTGGCGGCGGCGTCGGCCTGGCAATTGCCTTCCCGGTCGCCAAGCACCTGGTCGAGACCGGCCACGAGGTGCACGCCATCATGGGCGCCCGCACCAAGGACCTCCTGCTCATGGAGGACCAGTTCCGCGAGCTCCTCGACGAGGACCACATCCACATCACCACTGACGACGGCTCCTATGGCGAGCAGGGCGTTGTCACCGCTCCGCTGGAGCGCCTGCTGCAGGACAAGGCCGTGAGCCAGGTCTTCTGCGTCGGCCCCGTTCCGATGATGAAGTTCTCGACCCTCACCGCCCAGAAGTACGACACCCCCATCACCGCGTCGCTCAACCCCATCATGGTTGACGGCACCGGTATGTGCGGCTGCTGCCGCGTCGAGGTGGGCGGCGTGACCAAGTTCGCTTGCGTCGACGGCCCCGACTTCGATGCCACCCTGGTCGACTGGGATGACCTTCGTGCCCGCCAGGCCGCTTACCGTTCCGAAGAGGGCGCGTCCCTCAAGGCCTATGAGGAAAAGAGCTGCGCATGCCACTAGTTAACGGTCGTTTCGTTGCCGATATGAAGTCGCCCCGCACCCCCGATAACGAGGAGCCGGCTGCCGAGCGCGCCTGCGACTTCCGCCCCGTCGACAAGGGCTTCACCGAGGAGATGGCGCTGGCCGAGGCCGAGCGCTGTCTCAACTGCAAGAAGCCGTTCTGTGTTGAGGGCTGCCCCGTCAACATCAACATTCCCCGCTTTATCGAGCAGATCCGCGCGAAGGACTTCGGCGGCGCTCTCGATACCATCCGCGAGGACTCCATGCTTCCCGCCATCTGCGGTCGCGTCTGCCCGCAGGAGAACCAGTGCGAGGGCAAGTGCATCCGTGGTAAGAAGTCCGAGCCCGTGGCCATCGGCCAGCTCGAGCGCTTCCTGGGTGACCGCCCCGAGCTCGCCTCCACGCCCAAGATGGCCCCCAAGAACGGCAAGAAGGTCGCCGTCGTGGGCTCTGGCCCGTCCGGCATCACCTGCGCCGGCGAGCTCGCCCGTAACGGCTTTGACGTCACCGTCTTTGAGGCCTTCTTTACCGGCGGCGGCGTGCTGGTCTACGGCATCCCCGAGTTCCGTCTGCCCAAGGCGGTCGTCAAGCGCGAGATTGACGGCCTGGAGGACATGGGCGTCAAGTTTGAGTACAACTCCGTCGTGGGCAACATGGCCACGGCCGAGGAGCTGTTCGAGCAGGGCTTCGACGCCATCTACGTGGCGACCGGCGCTGGCCTGCCCAAGTTCCTCAACGTCCCCGGCGAGAACCTGCCCAACGTCTTCTTCGCCAACGAGTACCTCACCCGCGTGAACCTGATGAAGGCCAACAAGTTCCCCGAGTACGACACCCCCACCAAGCACGGCAAGAACGTCGTCGTCTTTGGTGGCGGCAACGTGGCTATGGACGCCGTCCGTACCGCCAAGCGCCTGGGCGCCGAGCACGCCATCATCGCCTACCGTCGTACCGAGGACGAGATGCCCTGCCGTCGCGCCGAGCTGCACCATGCTAAGGCCGAGGGCGTCGAGGTTCTGCCGCTCGTCTCCCCGCTCGAGTTTGTCGCTGGCGAGGACGGCTCCGTGTGCGCCGTCAAGGTCCAGAAGATGGAGCTCGGCGAGCCCGACGAGTCCGGCCGCCGTCGCCCGGTGCCCATCGAGGGCGCCATCGAGGAGATTCCCTGCGACGTCGCGATCTCGGCTATCGGCACCAACGCCAACCCCTTCGCAAAGAAGATCGGCGGCAAGATGGAGCTCAACAAGTGGGGCTACATCGTTGCCGACGAGGAGACCGGCCAGACCACCGATCCCCGCATCTGGGCCGGCGGCGACATCGTCACCGGTGCCGCTACGGTCATTCTGGCGATGGGCGCCGGCAAGAAGGCCGCCGCTTCCATCACCAAGAGCCTGCTGGGCGAGTAATCACCTGCAGTGCTAGCCATCAAACGGCAAAGTCCCCGTCGAGCACACGCCCGGCGGGGACTTTTTTGGTAGTGTCGAGAAAGTTGGTGTAGCGTCCGATCCGAAGCGAGTCGGCCCGGCGT
>CAJJRZ010000031.1:0-23199 GCA_905194345.1 Coriobacteriaceae bacterium | reverse complement strand
TTGTTCAAATTATCCTGAATGTAAGTTTACTTTAGCTGAACATTTTAGAAAGAAACATTTTTTTCAAAGGATTGCTTAGTCCTAAATAACATGCACTTTCGCTGGAGGGTCGCTGTTTGGCGGCCCTCTTTTTTGCACAGCCGCGGTGGGATGGTAATATCGTTACGTTTGAACTGTTTCGATGTGAAACCGAGGAGATTCCCTCTATGAGTGCTGACTACCCGTCAATGACTACGGCCGAGATTCGCTCTAAGTTCCTCAACTTCTTTGAGGAGCGCGGTCTTAAGCTCTATCCTTCTTCGTCCCTCGTTCCCGACGATCCTTCGCTGCTGCTCGCCAATGCCGGCATGAACCAGTTTAAGGAGTACTACCAGGGTAAGAAGACCATGAAGGAGATCGGCGCAATCTCCTGTCAGAAGTGTGTTCGCACCAACGACATCGACTGCATCGGCGAGGACGGCCGTCATCTGTCCTTCTTTGAGATGCTCGGCGACTTCTCCTTTGGTGGCGTCTCCAAGCAGCAGGCCTGCACTTGGGCCTTTGAGCTCATCACCAAGGAGTTCAAGCTGCCGCTCGACCGCCTGTACTTCACCGTCTTTACCGAGGACGACGAGACCCATGACGTGTGGCGCTCCCTGGGCGTTGACGAGGATCACATCTCGCGTCTGGGCGAGGACGATAACTTCTGGGCCGCTGGCCCCACCGGTCCCTGCGGTCCGTGCTCCGAGATCTACTTTGACATGGGCGAAGAGGTCGGTTGCGGCAGCCCCGACTGCAAGCCCGGCTGCGACTGCGACCGTTTCCTTGAGTTCTGGAACCTCGTGTTTACCCAGTACGACCGCCAGGAGGACGGCTCCATGCCGGAGCTGCCGCACCGCAACCTCGATACGGGTATGGGTCTGGAGCGCATGGCCGCTATCATGCAGCACAAGACCGCTAACTACGACGGTGATCTGATGCAGCGCCTTATCAAGCTCGGTGAGGAGATCAGCGGCAAGACCTATGACGCCGACGATTACTCCGGCGCCAGCCGCTCCCTGCGCATCATCGCCGACCACTCCCGTGCCGTCGACTTTATGATCTCGGACGGCATCCTGCCCGGTAACGAGGGTCGCGAGTACGTTTTGCGCCGTCTGCTCCGTCGTGCCGTGTTCCACGGCCGCCTACTGGGCATCGAGGGTGCCTTCCTGACCAAGTTTATCGACGAGGTCAACGCCCAGATGGGCGAGGCCTATCCCGAGCTGCTCAAGAACGTCGCGCTCGTTAAGGGCATCGTCGCCTCCGAGGAGGAGCGTTTCTCCACGACGCTCGACAACGGCCGCGTTTACCTGGACGAGGCCCTGGCCGCGCTCGCCGACGGCGCTGTGCTTTCGGGCGACGTTGCCTTTAAGCTTCACGACACCTTTGGTTTCCCCATTGACCTGACTGTCGAGATTGCCTGCGCTGCCGGTCACGACGTCGATATGGATGGCTTTACCGCTTGCATGGAGGACCAGAAGGCCCGCGCCCGCGCCAACGCCAAGGGCGATGCCTGGGGCAGCTTCAACGACGTTTGGGTCGAGCTTTCCGACAAGGTCGCCGCGACGGAGTTCGACGGCTATGACAACGACGTTATCGAGGACGCCAAGGTTGTCGCCCTTGTTCGCAACGGCGAGTCCGTCGAGTCCGCTGCCGCCGGCGAGGACGTCGAGGTCGTGCTCGACCGCACCCCGTTCTATGCCGAGATGGGCGGCCAGCAGGGCGATGCCGGCGAGCTTTCCGCCGAAGGCGTCGCGCTGACTGTTGCCGACACCAAGAACCACAACGGCCTGTATGCCCACGTCGCGCACGTTGCCGAGGGCACGCTGACCGTCGGTGCTACCGTGACCGCGGCGCTCGATGCCGAGCGCCGCGGCTTCCTGCGCCGCAACCACACCGCTACCCACCTGCTCGACGCTGCGCTTAAGCAGGTTCTAGGTGAGCATGTCTCCCAGGCCGGATCGCTGGTGACGCCCGAGCACCTGCGCTTTGACTTCACGCACTTCGAGGCCCTGTCCTCCGAGCAGCTCAAGGCTGTCGAGGATCTGGTCAACCAGCAGATCTTCGCTTCCAAGCCGGTCGTGACCCGCGTCATGGGCATTGACGAGGCCAAGGCTGCCGGTGCTGTCGCCCTGTTTGGCGAGAAGTATGGCGACGTCGTCCGCGTCGTCTCGGTGGGCGCCGAGGACCAGCCGTTCTCCCGTGAGCTCTGCGGTGGCACCCATGCCGCCAACACCGCCGAGATCGGTCTGTTCAAGATCATCTCCGAGTCCTCTACGGGCTCCAACGTCCGCCGTATCGAGGCCGTGACCTCTAAGGGTGCCCTCGACTACATGGCCGACCGTCTGGCGCTCGTCGACGCCGCTGCCGCTGCGCTCAAGTGCCGCGTCGAAGAGGTTCCCGCCCGCGTGGAGAATCTGCAGGCCGAGCTGCGCGAGACGTCCAATAAGCTCAAGAAGGCGCTGACCGGTGGCTCCTCCGATGCCATTTCCAGCGCCATCGACGGTGCTGTTGAGCTGAATGGCTATAAGCTCGTTGTTGCTGAGCTTCAGGGCCTTGAGGCTGCCGACCTGCGCAACGTGTGGGATACCGTGCATCAGAAGGTCGCCGGCCCTGTCGCCTGCGTCGTCGCCAGCGTGACCGAGAAGGGCACCCCGGCCCTGCTTGCCGCCGGCTCCGATGACGCCGTGAAGGCCGGTTTCCACGCCGGCAACGTGATCAAGCAGATCGCGGGCCTGGTCGACGGTCGCGGTGGCGGCCGTCCCAACATGGCCCAGGCCGGTGGCAAGAATGCTGCCGGTATCGCCGATGCCCTCGCGGCCGCCAAGACCGCGCTTGGCGCCTAAGAACCTAGGTTGTCGCTGTGGTCGCACTTGCGCTGGACATAGGGGAGACCAGGATTGGCATTGCCGTCTCGAGCCGTGATGGCAAGATGGCGATGCCCGTCAAGGTGCTGCCGGCTGCCGAGGTCACCGGTATGGCCAAGACGTTCCGTTACCTAGTCGAGGACTATGAGCCCGACATCTTGGTAAGCGGACGTCCCTTGACCATGGCCGGTGAGCCCGGCCCCCAGGCCGAGCGCGTCGCCGCCGTGGCCCAAAAGATTGCCGACGAGCTCGAACTTCCGCTGGAGTTTGAGGATGAGCGTCTGTCCTCGCAAGAGGCCAAGCGCATTCTGCGAGAGCAGGGCCTCAACGAAAAGCAGATGAGGGGAAAGATCGACATGATCGCCGCCAGCCTGTTCTTGCAGACATGGCTCGATCGTAATAACGAGGAGGTTCAGCATGCCTAGCGCTTCCGATCCGCGCCAGCAGAATCGTACACGGCAGCCCGCGCCGCGCCCTGCTCAGCCTGGCCAGCGCCCAGCGCAGCCGATGCAGCGTTCGGCGCAGCCTACACAGCGTGCTGCTCAGCAGCCCGCCACTCGTCCCTCGCAGCCCGCTGGCGGCGCTCGTTTTAAGCAGCAGGCTCCTGCCCAGCGCACGCAGGGGCAGGCCCGGCAATCACGCCCCCACACACATCATGCTCATGGCTCGCACGGCGTTGCTCCGGCCACGCGCTCGAGTTATAAAACGCCTGTCCGCCGTGGTGCCCAAAAGAAAAGCTCCCCGGTGCCCATGATGATCGGTGGCGTCGTCGCCGTGCTTGCGCTTGTCGCGATCGTTTTCTTTGTCGTGCCAGCCGTCAAGGGCTTCTTTGCCGGTGAGGATGCGAATGTCGCTGCTGGCCAGCAAGTTATTATCACGATTCCCGATGGTGCCTCGGGTGACACCATCGCTTCTATTCTCTCCGAGAACCATATCGTCGAAAATCCCAAGGATTATTACGCGGCGGTCAAAAAGCTCAACGCTGACATGTCGCTTAAACCGGGTAAGTATTCGTTCACCACGCTCATGGATGCGACCAAGGTCGTTCGGCAGCTCATGGAAGGCCCCAATGCGGGCTCCGATGCGCTGACTATCCCTGAGGGCCTTACGGTTGACCAGGTCGCCGAACGTGTGGCCAAGGCGTACGACAGTATTTCGAAGGAGGACTTCCTTAACCAAGCTAAGGCGAGCAATTATGTGAATGATTACGCTTTCCTTAAAGACGCTGCAAACGATTCGCTCGAGGGCTTCCTATTCCCCAAGACCTATTCGTTGGGTAAGGACCCGTCTGCCGATGATGTGATTCGCGCCATGCTTGACCAGTTCCACGCCGAGTATAAGTCGCTTGACTTTGCCAGCTGCGGGGCCAAGATCAAGGAGCGCTATGGCGTAGAGATGTCCGATTTCGACATCGTTAACCTTGCCTCGATCGTCGAGCGCGAGGGCCTCAACGCCGATCAGCGCGCGCATGTGGCATCGGTTTTCTATAACCGTCTGGCGGGCAAGCTCGATGGCATGCGTTACCTCAATAGCGATGCGACCATGATGTATGTCACCGGCGGCGAGGTAACCGCCGACGACTTGCAGAGCGATAGCCCGTATAACACCTATAAGCACGAGGGCCTGCCGCCCACGCCCATCTGCTCTCCGTCGCTCGAGGCGCTCAAGGCCACCCTTGAGCCGACCGACTCCGATGATCTGTATTTCTACATTACACAGGACAAGGAGTATTTCTCGAAGACCTACGAAGAGCACCAACAGTCTTGGAATTGATCATGCGGATTTTTAGCCCCAAACGATATGTTGCCTCAGTCGATCGCATCGACCTCGATACCTTGTGGGCCGACGGCAAGCGCGCCATTCTACTCGACCGTGATAACACCCTGGTACCGCGCGATACCGAGCGGGTTCCCGCTGCGGTTTCCGCTTGGCTCGAAGCCGCCCATGCCAAGGGCTTTAAGCTGTGTATGGTGTCCAATAACTGGCATCGCGATCAGGTCATGGCATCGGCGCGCGAGTTGGGGCTCGAGGCCATCAGCCACGCCATGAAGCCCGCCCCGTTTGCCCTCAAAGCGGGCCTTAAGCGCCTAGGTGCCACGGCTAACGAGGCCGTACTGATCGGCGATCAGCTTTACACGGACGTGTGGAGCGGTAACCTTGCCGGCGTTGACACCATTCTGGTCAAGCCGCAGGCAACCCAGGACCTGTGGTACACGAAGATCTTCCGTGTTTTTGAACGCCGGGCCCTGCGCGACCTTCCCTGCGAGGAATAGGTTTCGCCATGTCTCAGCACATCAAACACGGCTGCGACCATATCTTCTTTATCGGCTTTTTGGGCGCGGGCAAGTCGACGCTTGCGCGCAACGTGGGCACTATGTTCAAGCGTCGATTCATCGATACCGATCGTTTGGTTGTGCGTCGATGCGGCAAGTCGGTAACCGAGATATTTGAGACCGAGGGCGAGGATCGTTTTCGTGAACTCGAGACCTCGGCGCTCCGTTCGCTCCAAAGCGAGCGCAGCCTGCTGGTATCGTGCGGGGGTGGCATCGTCGAGACGCCGGTGAACATTGAACTGATGCACGAGATGGGTACCTGCGTGTACCTCGAAGGTGACTTTGAGGACTCGTTGCGCCAGATTCGCCGCTCCGATACCCGGCCCGATTTCCGCTCGCCCGAGCATGCTGCGCGCCTGTTTGACCATCGCCGTCCGCTGTATCGTCAGGCAGCCGATATTACCCTTGATATTCGCAACAAGTCCTTTGAGGACGTTTCCTACCTTTGTGCCGAGATGCTTTTGGAGCGTGGACTGCTATGATTCGCCGTCAACTTATCAATTTCCAAAACCGCAGTGTCGATGTCCGCGTCGGATTGGGCGCGTTCGAGGAGCTGTCGCGCATGTTTGCCTCGGCCGTGGGCAAGCCTAAGCGCGCGATGGTGGTTTGGAACGACGTTACATCCGAGCGTTTTGGCGAGGTCGTCGAGCATGCGCTGATCGACGCCGGTTTTGCCGTGCCGCTGCTCGTCCTCGAGGTTTCGCCTTCCGGCGCTACGCTGGCCGATGCCGATACCGTCTTTGGCGCCCTGTCGGATAACGGCATTACCTGCGACGATCTCGTTGTCGCTGTCGGCGACACGGCGACCTGCTCGGTCGTTTGCTGGTGTGCCAATCAGTGGTGCGGTCGCACCGAGTGCGCCTTGCTGCCGACGACGTTCGACGCCATGCTCACGGTCGCGACGACCATGAAGCCGCTCGTCGCCTCGTCGGCGCATGCGCTTCCCGCTATCGCGTTCCGTCCCGAGCCGGGCTTGGTCGTGTGTGACCTCGACCTTGTTCGCGAAGCGGACCCCGAGGACCTCAAGCTCGGCTATGTGATACTTGTTGGCACCATGCTTTCGAGCAGCAAGTCCCGCTGGAATCAGTTTACCGAGACCGTCCCCGAGATTCTCGCGGGCGAGGAGGTCGCGCTCGTCAATGCCGTTCAGTGGTCTCAGACTGCCCGCAAGGACGTACTGATGGCCACGAACCCGAGTGCCCGCCATGCACTCGATTTTGGCAAGACGGGGGAGCGTACCCTGCACTCCTGCTTGGGCGATGCCGCTTCGCAGGTCCCCGCCTACCAGCTGTTGTCCGAGGGCATGCGCTTTGAGGCGCGCCTAGCACATGATGCCTGCGACTTCGATATCGATTACGTCTTTGAGGTCGATGACTGCCTAGAGGACTTTGGTATCGAGGAGCTTGCCTTCGATCTGGAGCCTGCCGCATATATCGAGGAGTTCCGCAGGCAGCAGTTTGTCCGCTCGAACCGCAGCATGTTGCCGCTGCCCGCGGCACTCGGCGCCATTCGTCTAACGAACGTTGAGGACGAGGTTCTTGAGCGCCATGCTCATGCCTACTTGGCATCTCGCAAAGAACTTCTCTAAGATTTATTGACATCCATCGTCTTTCGTATCATGTTGAGGGGCGGGTTTCCAATCGGTTGCGGATCGCATGCGATTCCGTCGTTCGGTTGAGACTCGTCCGTCTTATTAGAGACAACAAGAAAGGAATCTGCATGTCTGAGTTTACTGCCGGTCCTGCCGGTCGTATCGAGCGTGTCCGTACCCTGATGGTCGAGCGCGGCTACGATGCCATCGTGGTGCGCGACGAGGCCAACCTTCGTTGGCTCACGGGCGTGAAGGGCGTCTTCGACTACACCTTCGAGTTTCCGCACGCCGCGTTTATTACGGCAGATCAGTGCCTGTTCCACACCGACTCGCGCTACCTCAACAGCTTTGAGGAGAACACGCCCGCCGGCAGCCCCTGGGTCTACGACATGGACGAGGGCACTATCCCCGGTTGGGTCGCCGGCAAGATC
Organism: Coriobacteriaceae bacterium; assembly: GCA_905194345.1. Taxonomy (GTDB): domain Bacteria; phylum Actinomycetota; class Coriobacteriia; order Coriobacteriales; family Coriobacteriaceae; genus Collinsella. The sequence goes on along the minus strand of CAJJRZ010000031.1, from coordinate 15,959 downwards.
GCGGCCAACAAGTGCCGCGTCTGTGCCGTCGAGGATGACATGCAGATCAACTTCTACCAGGGCATTCAGCGTGGTTTGGAGGATCGTTCCGTCGCCTGCATGTTGCCGCTGATGCATGACGACATTCGCAAGATGCGTGCCATCAAGGACGCCGAGGAGATCGAGCTCATGCGCCATGCGCAGTCGATCACCGATGCCGCCTTCCAGCACATGCTCGGCTTTATTAAGCCCGGCATGACCGAGAAGCAGGTTCGCAACGAACTCGAGAACTATATGTTCGCCAACGGCGCCGACAGCCTGGCCTTTGGCTCTATTGTGGCGAGCGGTCCCAACACCGCCAACCCGCACGCCGTGCCGAGTGACCGCGTGATCGAGAAGGGCGACTTCGTCCTCATGGATTACGGCGCGGGCTACTGCGATTATCGTTCCGACATGACGCGCACCGTCGTGATGGGCGAGCCTACCCAGGAGCAGCTCGACCTGTACGCGCTCGTGCGCCGCACCCACGAGGAGTGCGTCGCTGCCATCCATCCGGGCGTCGAGGGCAACGACATTTTTAAGCTTTCCAAGAAGATCATCGGCGATGCCGGCTATGGTGATTACTACAACCATGGTCTGGGCCACGGCGTGGGCATCGACATCCATGAGCTGCCCAACTTCAACCGCAGCAAGAACATCATCGAGGTCGGCTCGGTTATCACCATGGAGCCCGGCGTCTACCTGCCCGGTGTGGGCGGCGTGCGCCTGGAGGACTACGGCGTGGTCACCGAGAACGGCTACGAGCCCTTTACCAAGACCCCGCATGACCTCCACGTCATCGATTGCTAGCCCATTTCGATAGATTTTGGGGCGGGGCGTCCGGAGCAATTCGGACGCCCCGCGTTCTCTTTTTATGCGCTCGCTGCAGGCGCCGTCTGCAAGTGTATAATTTCGGTCGTATGTAATTTGGACGCTTGTGCGTTCTGCCCATAACAAGAAAGGTCGCTATGCCTACCATTTCTACCGCCGACTTCAAGAACGGCCTCGGTCTCCGCATTAAGGACAAGGTTTACACCATCGTCGAGTTCCAGCATGTCAAGCCGGGCAAGGGCGGCGCGTTTGTGCGCTACAAGACCCGCGACATCAAGAGCGGCCGCGTCGTCGAGAACACCTGCAACGCCGGCACCAAGTTCGAGAGCGTCATGCTCACCACCCGTGAGTTCCAGTACCTCTACAACGATGGCACCGACTACATCTTCATGGACAACGAGTCCTATGAGCAGGTTCCCGTTCCCGAGGACATGGTGGGCGAGAACTCCAAGTGGCTACGCGAGAACGACATCTGCCAGCTGCTCTTCGCCGACGATGAGCTCATGGGCGTGACCCCGCCGATGTTCATCGAGACCACCATCGTCCAGACCGACCCGGGCTTTAAGGGCGACACCGTCCAGGGTTCCACCAAGCCGGCCACGATCGACACCGGCGCTGTCATCCAGGTCCCCATGTACCTCAACGAGGGCGAGGTCATCAAGGTTGACACCCGCGACGGCAAGTTCGTCTCCCGCGTCTAGCAACCAACTCTTCTAGGAGGACTCATGCCCCAGGAAATCAAGATTGACGGCATCGGCATTTCGCCCGATGTTCTGACCGCCATCGTCTCGCGCGCCGTGTCGGATGTCGAGGGCATCGCCTCCGTTGGCGTCAAGGACCTTGCCACCAACCTTGTCTCCATGATGCTCTCGTCCAAGGCCCCGGCTTCCGAGCCGGCGGTCGAGGCCGAGGTCGTCGGCGACAAGCTCGCACTCACCGTGCGTGTCGTGGTGTTCTTTGGCTATCCGTTCAAGAAACTCGCCGAGGCCGTTCGCGCCGCTGTGGTCGCCGCCATCGATGCCCAGGTGGGCGTCGAGGTCGAGCGCGTTGACGTTTGCATCGACGGCCTCGTTTTCCCCAAGGAGTAACCTTTGAGCCTTAAGGTTTATCGCGGGCGCACGCTTGCCCGCAGTCAGGCGCTGCAGCTGCTGTTCCAGGCCGAGGCCACGGACAGCCCGCTCGAGCGCGTCCTCGAGGGCGATTTCCTGATCTCGAAGGGTCCCCTCGACCCCTATGCACTGGAGCTTTGCCGCGGTGCCTACGAGCATATCGATCGCATCGACTGTGCCTTGCGCGCCGTCGCCAAGAACTGGGATCTTATGCGCATGCCCGGTGCCGATCGCAACCTGCTGCGTATCGCCGTCTACGAGATGCGTTTCCTCACCGACGAAGAGGTCTCGGATGCTATCGTGATCAACGAGGCCGTCGAAATCGCTAAGGCTTATGGTACCGACCAGTCCGCATCGTTTGTCAACGGCGTGCTGGGCAAGATCGCTCGCAGCGAGGAGCTGCCGGGCGAGGACCTGTACCAAGAGCTGCTGGCCGAGGATCGCGCTCGCGAGGAGGCACAGGCTGCCGAGGCGGCCGCCAAGGTCGCTGCCGCTCAGGCTGCCGCCGGTGTACTTGCCGAGGATGCGGACGCTGCTGAGGCCGTCGAGGCCGACTCCGTCGAGGAGTAGCCATGCCAGAGGGTTCCGTCCGCAACTTCGATGAGATCTCGGATCGCCTGGACCAGATCATCGCCACCGTTCGCTCCAAGGATACGTCCTTGGAGCGTTCGCTCGATTTGTTTGACGAGGCGATTGAGCTGGGCTCCCGAGCGGTCGATATGGTCGACAAGTTTGAGCTGACGCCGCGTGAGGCCGACAAGCTCGAGCAGGAATACGATGAAGATGCGGCAAACGAGTCCCAAGATAGACAGGCTGCATCTCCGGATACGAATGGTTGATGGCATTCATGAAACGCGTGCGTCTCGATGACGAACTGATTTCACAGGGCATCTGCGCCGATCGCGCGGATGCCCTTCGCACTCTTATGGCCGGCTTGGTTTCGAGTGGCGGTGAGCGTTTGACCTCTCCGGGGTTCAAGGTGACGCCGGGCCTGCCACTGCACGTTAAGGGGCACATCCCGTATGTTGGGCGCGGCGGGCTCAAGCTCGAGGGCGCGCTCGATGCGTTTGGGATCGATCCGACGGACCTTGCTTGCCTCGATGTGGGCTGCTCCACGGGCGGCTTTACCGATTGCCTGCTCAAGCGCGGCGCCGCTACTGTCGTTTCGGTCGATGTGGGGCGCGCTCAGTTCGACTGGTCGCTTCGTCAGGACGATCGCGTGACGCTCCACGAGCGCACGAATGTGACGCAGCTTCCCGAGCTGGGCTACGGCGGCGCTATCGACCTGGCCGTGTGCGATGTGTCGTTTACGAGTATCGCGAATATCATCGAAGCCGTCCTGGCGTGCCTGAAGCCTTCGGGTTCGTTTTGCACGCTCGTGAAGCCGCAGTTTGAGGCTCCGGCGGCGCTGGTGGGTGAGGGCGGCATCGTGACGGATCCCGCTGTGCGTGTTGACACACTCGTGGCGGCGATTGAGCTGTTCGCCGCAAAGGGCTTGTTCCCGGTCGACGTGTGCGTGTCGCCCATCCATGGCGCCAAGGGCAACGTCGAGTTTTTCCTGTACGGCACGAGGTTTGCTCCCGGCGAGCGCTCCGATGACGAGTTGCAATCCCAGGTATCGGCTTTGAGCGAGAAAGCTGCAACGCTATGAAGGTCTTTCTGGTTCCCAATTACTACAAGCAAGAGGCGGTCGAGAGCGGTCTGATGCTCGAGCTTTGGCTTTCGCGCCAAGGCTATGAGGTCGCATGGGCTGCCGACCAGCGCTCCAAGATTCAGAGCACGCCCGATGTTGACGATGCCGACTTGGTCATCACGCTCGGCGGCGACGGCACGCTGCTGCGCGCCGCCCGCATTCTCAACTACCGTGAGATTCCCATTTTGGGTCTTTCCTATGGTCACCTGGGTTTTTTGACGGCGGCCAGTCCCGAGGAACGCGATATTTTGCAGGTTGTGAGCGATGCCCTGTCCGGTGAGCTCCACGTGAGCCGCCGCGCTACCATCGCCGCGGATATCGTCTCGGTGCGCGATGACGGCACGAAGGACGTCGTGCGCACGTTTGCTCTCAACGATATGGCGCTCACGCGCGGACCCCTGTCCGATATGGTCGAGTTCGACATCACCGTGTCCGGCCACCATATCGATCGCTTGCGCGGCGATGGTGTGGTCGTGTCCACGGCGACCGGCTCTACGGGCTATGCGCTGAGCGCCGGCGGCCCTATCGTGAGCCCCGATTACACCGGTATGGTCTGTGTGCCCATCGCTCCACATACCATTCAGGCTCGCGCCTTCTTGACCTCGCCGAGCGATGTCGTCGAAATCTTTATGTCCGATGATCGCCCAAGCGTTCCGGCCATCGCCATCGACGGACAGTTTATTACCTGCGACGGCACTGTTGAGAGCGTGGCCGTGCGTCGCGGCCCCGGCGATGTGCTGCTGCTCGACTACGGCCCCGAGAGCTTCTATAACTCGGTGAGCCGCGTGTTCTATGGAGTGCGCCATGATCGATGAGCTGCAGGTTTCCAACATCGCGCTCATTCGCGAGGCGACGTTGGTTCCGAGTGCGGGCTTGACCGTCCTGACCGGCGAGACCGGTGCTGGCAAGACCGCATTGCTCTCGGCGCTTAAGCTCATCTTGGGCGAACGCGCAGATTCGTCGACCGTGCGCGAGGGCGAGGCGCTTGCCAGCGTCGAGGCGCGCCTGTTCGATGGCCCGCACGACGCGGAGGGCTTCACCGTGGAGCGCAGCCTTTCTGCCGAGGGCCGCAGCCGCGTAAAAATTGACGGCCGCATCGCTAGCGTGCGTGAGCTTTCCGAGCGCGTCGGCGTGATGATGGATTTGTGCGGCCAGCACGAGCATCAGCGTCTGCTCGATCCGGCGCATCATGTTGCCATGGTCGATGCTTGGGCTGGGCGCGCGGCGCTCGAAGCGCTCGAGAAGTATCGCACCTGCTTTAAGGCTTCGCGTGCGGCTGCCAAGGAGGTCCGTCGCGTAGAGGAGGCGTCGCGTGCGCAGGGGAGTCGCGTCGAGGAAGCGCGCTTCGCCCTGGAGCGTATCGCCGAGGTCGACCCCAAGCCGGGTGAGTATGAAGAGCTCGAGGAGCTGCTGCCGCGCTCCGAGCATGCCGAGGTGTTGGTGGCCACGGCTAACGAAGCCCATGCGTCGCTTGCTGCCGAAGGGGGAGCACTCGATGCCGTGAACGGCGCCGTGGCAGAGCTGTCGCGCATGGCGACCGTCGACCGCAAGCTGGGCGACATCGCCGACGCACTTTCGGACGCCTGCATTTCGCTTGAGGATTGCGCCAACGAGCTGCGTGCCTATCGCGATGGCGTTGCGTTTGACCCTCGCGAGCTCGCCCGCATGCGCGAGCGGTATTCCGACCTAAAGGGACTTCTGCGGCAGTGGGGTCCTTCCATGGACGACGTGTTTGCCATGCGCGATCGCTCGCAAGAGCTGTTGTCGCTGGTAGACGATGGCGATGAGCAGATCAAGAAGGCGCGCGAAGCGCTTGGCGCGGCGGAGCATGAACTGTTCGCCGCCGCCAAGGCGCTCAAGCGTGCGCGCAATACGGCAGCCCCGCGTTTTTGTCACGAGGTGGGTCGTCAGATGGCATGCCTGGAGATGGGCGGCGCTGAGCTGGTCTGGGAGTCCCGCGATCTCCCTCGCGCTGAGTGGACACCCGCGGGTCCTTCGAGTTATGAGCTGCTATATCGCAGCGGCGCCGGCTTGACACCTCGTCCCTTGCGCCGCATTGCCTCGGGCGGCGAGCTGAGCCGCGTGATGCTGGCGAGCAAGGTTGTCCTTGGTAATGCGGACGGCGTGGATACGCTGGTGTTCGACGAGGTTGATGCTGGTGTCGGCGGCTCTACTGCACGTGCCCTCGCGAGCGTGCTGGCAGATCTTGCCGTTACGCATCAGGTGATTGTCGTAACCCACCTGGCGCAGGTCGCCGTCATGGCCGACAAGCATTACGTGGTCAGTAAAAAGCCCGGCGACGTTCCCCAAACGCATCTGGATGAGGTGACCGGCGATGCCCGTACCGCAGAGATCGCTCGCATGCTGAGCGGCGATCAATCGGAGGCAAGCCTAGCGCACGCCAAGCAGATGCTGGAAGAAGCGCGCGCTTAGGTCGAGCCGCCACATGCATTTCCGACCCGGCCGCCACGAAACCGGCCTAACTACTACGTTTAATAGGCTATCGGCAACCACGTCAAGAATTGCAAAAAGAAAACCGCAGGTAGAAAGCCTGCGGTTTTTTCTATTTTCGGCATGTGGTTGGGCCATACGGATAAAACGTAGTAGATGGGCCGGTTTCGTGCCGAGCGGCGTTTGTTGGCTCCCCAAAATGTCTACTCCACGACCTTATCCGGTTGGATGAGCTCCTCGTAGTAGCTGATGTGCTCTCGGGCGTCCTCGATTTCGGGCAGCAGGAAGTTGTAGATGACCTCTATGATCATCGTGGCGCTCATCTTGGAGAACGCGAAGTCGCCCGTTGTCAGCAGCGCCTCGTGATTGACGGTATTAAAGGTGTAGTCGGCTAGGCGCGCAAGTGGAGACTTGCTGTCGCTGCTGATGACGACCACGGTGGCACCGCAGTCGCGAGCCGCTTTTGCCATACGATTCAGACGGCGCGACTTGCCGGAGTTCGAGATTAGCACGATAACGTCGCCGGGGCGCAGCGTGAGCGCAAAGCCGATTGATGTCTCGCTGATCGTGCTCGCCATGCAGCGCAGGCCCAGCTGCGAAAACTTAAACGTCGCGTCGAGCGCGACCGCGTTCGTATTGCCCACGGCGGCGAACTCAATAACGCCGGCATTCTTAAGCGCGTGCACAACAGCGGCCAACGTGTCGTGATCAATGCCGTCGATGGTCGCATTAAGCTCACTCACCTTGGCGGCGAGGATATTTTTAAGGCTCTGCTCCATGTTGTCGAGCGAGACCTCGTCGGTCAGGCCCTCGTTGCGCTGACTCTCCAAGTCGCGCGCCAACGAAAACTGAAAGCTGCGGAAGCTGCCAAAGCCCAGCTTGCGGCAAAAGCGCGAGACCGTCGCCTCGGACGTGGCAGCGGCTCGTGAGAGCTGGGCGGCCGTCAGGCGCGGCGCCTCGGACTGGTGCTCCAATATATAGTCGACAATGCGCTGCTCGGAATCGCTGTACCCTTTGTGCGTGCTAATAAGGGAGAGCGCGCTCTTGCTGCTATCGGTCATGGATGGCTCCTGGTTGGCATGAAAATCGGACTCGTTTTTCATGCCATAGTATACGGGCAGTTTCAATTACAAGATACACCTTGCCGTTTCAAGTGTTGATGGTAAACTTTCACTTACCGTTTACGGTTATGAAAGAACCTTTCACCGGAGAATTGCGCCTTGTCTCTTCTCACGCGGACGGTAGGTTGGTATCTTTCAAGTGTGGAAAAACGCGCATTGAAGCGCGTATAGGGGAGCGCCCGCGGGCGCTGTACTCAAGAAGGAGGGACACATGGCTAAGTTTGACATCATCGCCGCGACCGGTTGCCCGACCGGCATTGCGCACACCTTCATGGCGAAGGAGGCGCTGGAGAAGGCAGCTGCCGAGCGAGGTCTGACCATTAAGGTCGAGACTCATGGCCAGGTCGGTGTCGAGAACGAACTCACCAAGAGCGAGATCGCCGGTGCCAAGGCCGTCGTCGTCGCAGCCGATAAGGATGTCCAGGCTGAGCGTTTCGCCGGTAAGCCCATGGTTTCCGTCGGCGTTTCCAAGGCCCTGTCCGTCGAGGCCGCCGGAAAGCTGATTGACCACGCGCTCACCGCCAAGGGCGACGATACGGTTTCCGCTGCCGCCGATGTCGAGGATGAGGTCGAGGAGAAGGAGTCCATCGGCCACGTCATCTACAAGCACCTCATGAATGGCGTCAGCCACATGCTGGTCTTTGTCGTTGCCGGTGGTGTTCTGACCGCCGTTTCGTTCCTGTGGGGCATCACGTCCTTCGATTCGACGGCTGCCGACTACAACAGCTTTGCCGCGATGCTCAAGATTATCGGCGGTATCGCCATGAACCTCATGGTTCCGGTGCTTTCCGCCTATATCGCCGAGTCCATCGGCAAGCGCCCGGCGCTCGTCCCCGGCTTTGTTGCCGGCATGATCGCCATCCAGGGTCTGCCTGTCGTCGAGGGGCCCAACGGTACTACGCTCATTGACGCTGGCGGCACCGGTGTGGGCTTTGGCTTCTTGGGCGGCATCGTCGGCGGCTTCCTCGCCGGCTATGTCATCCTGCTGCTCGAGAAGGTCTTTGCCGGTCTGCCCAAGAACCTGGACGGCCTCAAGGCTATCTTCCTGTACCCGCTGTTCTCGACCGCCATCGTCGGTCTGGTCATGCTCGGCATCTCCGGCCCCATGGCTGCCATCAACACCGCCATGATGGACTTCCTCAAGGGTCTGTCTGCCTCTGGCGCCGTTGTCCTGGGTCTTGCCATCGGCTGCATGTGCGCCTTTGACATGGGCGGCCCGGTCAACAAGGCTGCTTACGTCACCGGTACCGCTATGCTCACCGAGGCCTTGGCCGCCGGTGTTGGCACCGATACCTACAACTTTGGCACCAATTTCATGGCTGCCGTCTCCGCCGCTTGCATCGTTCCGCCGCTGATCACCACCTTCGCCGTCGTCGTCGGCAAGAAGTACTTCAGCCAGGAGGATCATGACGCCGGTGTCGTCAACCTCATTCTTGGTTGCACCCACATCACCGAGGGCGCCATTCCGTTCATGACCAAGAACATCTGGCCCGTCATGCCCATCATGATGCTCGGTTCCTCTATCGCTTCGATCCTGACCATTATGTTCAACGTTCACGATCCGGCGCCCCACGGTGGCTTCCTGGTCCTGCCCGTTGTCGAGAACGGTCCGCTGTGGGTCCTCGCGATCCTCATCGGCGCTGTGGTCGGTGGCATCCTGTTCGTGGCCTTCAAGAAGTACGACTTCGAGAGGAATCAGAAGGCCACTCCTTCAGCCAAGCCGGCTGAGGCCCCTAAGGCCGCTGCTGTCGAGGCACCCAAGGTCGAGGCTTCCGACTTCGTGAAGGTCGAGAACGTCTTTGTCGCCGAGGACTTCGCTTCTCGTGACGAGGCTCTGAGCTTTGTCTCCAACCAGGCCGTCAAGGCCGGTATCGCCGGCGACGCCGACGCCGTGATGAACGCCTTCCTGGCCCGCGAGGCCGAGGGCACCACGGGCATGATGGAGGGCTTCGCCATCCCGCATGCCAAGTCCGACGCCATCACCGAGGCTGCCGTCATCGTCGTCAAGGACGATTCTGGCGTGACCGGTTGGGACACCATGGACGGCGCTCCCGTCAACGTTGCCATCGCCCTGCTCATCCCGGGCGCTCAGGCTGGCACTACGCACCTCAAGATCCTGTCTAAGGTTGCCGAGGCGCTCATGGACGAAGACTTCCGTGCCACCGTCAAGGGTTCCACCGACGCCGCCGAGATCGCCAAGACGATCAACGCCCGCCTGGTCTAATTCCACGGTACGCGAATAATATCGCCCCTTGTAACAAAGGCGGAGACCCTCTCCAGGGCCTCCGCCTTTTTCATCCCCAAATAAGTTGCGGTGAAATAGGGACTGTGTAAACGATTCAACCCCAAATTCAGTCCCTATCTCACCGCAACTTACAGATGGGTATAGATAGACCCCATCAACTAGATCAACCAGGCGAACAAAAAATCAGCCAGAATTCCGTTCGCACCATATTGCTCTGGACCGACTGAGTTTCCGCAGCTTGCTCGCCCACAGGGGGCCGGGCGCGGCCTGTGAGATTTATCGCGAGTTCCGCACGAGCCGAAGAGCACTTAATGTGCTCTTCGTGCGAGCAGGACTGTAGAGCAGGAAATCTCACTGGCCGCGCCCGGCCCCCTGTGGGCGAGCAAGCGGACGACAAACACATCTGTCCAACAATTCGTGCGAAACATAATGAAAAACCGTTTGATGTGAGTTAATATAAACAACGTCGTGAATCTGACTCCTGCCGCATGCATGACAGGGGTTAAACACAAAAAAGGAGTCAATTATGGTTTCTGAGAAGGCTACCCTCGTCAATCCGCAGGGTCTTCACATGCGTCCGGCCGGCCTCTTCGCCTCCACCATGGGCAAGTACGCCTGTGACGTGACTGTCGTCACCCCCGAGAAGGAGGTCAACGGCAAGTCCCCGATGGCCCTCATGGCTGCTGGTATCCCCTGTGGTACCGAGGTCGAGGTCAAGTGCGACGGCGCTGACGAGGCCGAGGCTCTGGCTGCTGCCATCGAGCTCATCAAGAGCGGTCTTGGCGAGTAGAACTCAAACGGGTCGCATGTTGAACAATTAAGTTCATACTTGGGGGCGCAGTGACCTGTATCAAGGTAGCTGCGCTCTTTTGTCATGGATATGGCAAAACGCTTTATCACATGACACGGAGAGAGGAATGGGAATGTATCAGGGAGTCAACGCATCCGAGGGCATCGGTATCGGCACCGTTATGGTCGCCGTCGATCCCGACTTGACGTTTGAACCGCATGAGGTTGCTGATTCGGCAGCAGAGAAGGAGCGCTATCAGGCCGCTCTTTCGGTCTTCTGCGAGAAGACCCAGGCTCAGGCCGACCACATGAAGGAGACGGTGGGCGAGGCCGAGGCCGAGATCATGAGCGGACACATTGTCCTGGCTCAGGACCCGGGCATGACCGACGCCATCAACGCCGCCATTGACGGCGGTACTTGCGCCGAGCAGGCGCTCATGGACACCTCGACCATGTTTGAGAACATGTTCCTGTCCATGGACGACGAGATGTTCCGTCTGCGCGCGGCCGACATCGCCGACATCCGCACCGGTATTCTGGCCGAGCTGCTGGGCAAGGAGGTCGTCGACCTCTCTGTCCTGCCCGAGAACACCGTCGTTGTCGTGCACGACCTTACGCCGTCCATGACCGCCACGATCGATAAGGCCCACGTTGCCGGTATCGTCACCGAGACCGGTGGCCGCACGTCGCACTCCGCGATCATCGCGCGCGCCCTCGAGATTCCGGCCGTCCTTTCGGTCTCTAACAGCTGCACCGCGCTTCGCAACGGCATGACCGTCGTCGTCGACGGTGGCAAGGGTGTTGTCGAGGCCGATCCCGACGAGGAGACGCTCGCTGCCTACACCGCCAAGGCCGAGGCCTTCGCTGCCGAGAAGGCAGCCCTCGAGGCCTTCCGCGGCAAGCCGTCCGTGACTGCCGATGGCATCAAGAAGATCATCGCCTGCAACATCGGTAACCCCGATGACGTGCCCAACGCGCTCGATCACGATGCCGAGGCTATTGGTCTGTTCCGCTCCGAGTTCCTGTTCATGGACTCTGCTGAGCTTCCTTCCGAGGAGGAGCAGTTCAACGCCTACCGCAAGGTCGCTAGCGCGCTCAAGGGCGCTCCGGTCATCATCCGTACGCTCGATGTGGGTGGCGACAAGGAGATTCCGTACCTGCACATGGTCAAGGAAGACAACCCCTTCATGGGCTTCCGCGCCGTGCGTTACTGCCTCGCCAACCCCGACCAGTACAAGGTCCAGCTCCGCGCCCTGCTGCGCGCCAGCGCCTTTGGTGACGTCAAGATCATGATCCCGCTCGTCACTTGCGTCGAGGAGGTCGTGGCCGTCAAGGAGCTCGTCGAGCAGTGCAAGGCCGAGCTGACCGAAGAGGGCCGCAAGTTCAACGAGAACATCGAGGTCGGCATCATGGTCGAGACGCCCGCCGCTTCGCTGCTCGCTGACCGCCTGGCCGAGGTCGCCGACTTCTTCTCCATCGGCACCAACGACCTGATCGGCTACACCATGTGCGCCGACCGTGGCAACGACACCATCTCCAACCTGTACCAGGTGTACTATCCCGCCGTGCTCCGCTCGCTCAAGAACATCATCGAGAGCGGCGTGAAGGCCGGCATCATGGTCGGTATGTGCGGCGAGGCCGCTGCCGATCCGCTGCTTGAGCCGCTGCTGATCAGCTGGGGCCTGGAGGAGTTCTCGATGAGCGCTCCGTCCATCCTGCGCGCCCGCAAGACCATCAGCCAGTGGACCAAGGCCGAGTGCGACGAGCTCGCCGAGAAGGCGCTCGCCTGCAACACCGCCGCCGAGGTCAAGGCACTGCTCGAGTCCGCAGCTCGCTAATTTGGTATCAGAGGTAACCGCGTGGTTGGAATGGGCCGGCCACGCGGCCCTCACATATACAGGGGGTACTGTAAATGTTCTACACGCTAACCGCTAATCCGGCTGTCGACATGACGGTTTCGAGCTCTCCGCTCGAGCCCGACGAGAACGTCCGCACCGGCTCGGCCAGCTACACGGCTAACGGCAAGGGCCTCGACGTGTCCTTCGCCTTTAAGAAGATGGGCGTCGACACCGTCGCGCTCGGCTTCTTCGCCGGCTTCACGGGCAAGTTCATCGTCGAGGAGGTCATGAACCTGGGCTGCCTGTGCCGCCCGGTCTGGACCGACGGCATCACGCGTATCAACACCTACGTCAACGATGGCCAGCACGAGTACGGCATCCTCAACCCCGGTGCTCCTATTACGCCGCAGCACCAGGAGGAGCTCTACAACATCCTGGACACCGCGGGCGATCTTGAGTGCCTGATCGTCTCTGGTTCCGTGCCTCCCAAAGCTACGCCCGACTTCCTGGCTCAGGTCATGGAGCACGCTCAGGCCCGTGGCGCCGATGTCGTCCTGGACCTGTCCTCCGACAAGCTCAAGGAGCTCGCTCACAAGAAGCCTCTGCTCATCAAGCCGAACCATCACGAGATGAAGGCCATCTTCGGCGTGCCGGTCGACACCGACGACGAGGTCCGCGTTGCCATGAAGTTGGCTCACGACGCTGGCGTTCAGAACGTGCTGCTCACCCGTGGCAGCCGCGGCGACGCTTACTTCTCCAACGGCGAGGACATCTGGTACGCCAAGCGTGAGTTCAACATCAAGCTGGTCTCTTCCGTCTGCGCCGGCGACTGCACCCTCGCTGCATTCCTTCACAAGTGGTACAGGAATCGCGACAACGTCGAGGAGGCCATGAAGCTCGCTATGGCCACCGGCGCCAACGTTGCCGAGTCCGTGGGCATTGGCGACTTCGGTCATGTTGACGAGTACAGCAAGCGCGTTGCTGTCCGTAAGCTCGATCGCAAGTAAGCGAAACGCGACAAATTCGTGCGCATGCGGCGTCCCGGTTTTGATCGGGGCGCCGTTTTTTCGTGGGAAAAGTGAGATGAAACCGACCTTCACCGCTTCCACACCGTTCACCGAGTTGTTGTAGCCTTTTGCCGAACCGTGGAATATACTTTCATTAACACGTTGCTTCGTGAAAGGAACATTCATGATTTACACGCTTACTGCAAATCCCGCTATTGACTACAACATCTCCTGCGATGGCCTGTCCGCCAATACCGTTACGCGCACCCGTAACGCGGTCTACACCCCCAACGGCAAGGGTCTCAACGTCTCGTTTACGCTCGACCACTATGGCGTCGACACTACGATTCTGGGCTTCTTCGCCGGCTTCTCGGGCGAGTTCATCGTTAAGGGCGCCGAGGCCCTTGGCGTGCCCGTCAAGCCCGTGTGGACTGACGGCATCACGCGTGTCAACGTGTTCCTCAACGCCGGTCCCGACAACGAGTACAACATGGTCAATGCCGGTGCCGCCATTAACGAAGCCAACGAGCAGGAGATGTTTGAGCTTATTGATTCGCTCGACGACATGACCTGCCTGGTCATTAGCGGCTCGCTGCCCCCCAACACCTCCGAGGGTTTCCTGGCCGAGGTTCTGCGCCGCGTGAAGGCGAAAGGCGCTGAGTTCGTGCTCGATATCTCGAGCCATCAGCTGGCCGACCTCATTGCCATGGAGCCGTTGCTCATTAAGCCCAACGATGACGAGCTGCTCGACATCTTTGGCATTAAGGTGAGCGGTGGCGACGACGAGTCCGTCAAGCGCGCCATGGCCGAGCTGCACGCCAAGGGTGCCAAGAACGTGCTGTTGACCCTGGGTGGCGACGGCGCGTACTTCTCCAACGGCGAGCACATCTGGTTTGCCAACCGTACCTTTGAGGTCAAGCTGCTGTCGACCGTCTGCGCCGGTGATTCCTCGCTCGCTGCCTTCCTGTCCGTGTGGCACGATGCTCCCGAGCGCGTCGAGGACGCCCTGCGCCTCTCGATGGCCACCGGCGCCAACGTGGTCGAGTGCCCGGGCTTGGGCGATTTTGCCAAGGTGGACGAATACAAGAAGCGCATCGAAGTTCGCCAGGTCTGCTAGTTCCGGCACCTTGCCTGAATAGTTCGATTAATTCGCATCCGTCTTAGACCAGGACGGATGCGTTTTTGTTTATGGGACTTGCGTGTGCAGAAGAGGCTGTTTCTTGCTAGACTTCTTGCAGATGCAATCGATAGCCAATTTGATAGTCGCAGGAGGCCATAGGCATGTGCAATGTTTCGCTCAACGGTACGCAGCCGACCGATGCCTCCATCCGTGTCCTGCGTGCGCTCGAGGCAGCCGGTCTTGAGGCTTGGTACGTGGGCGGTTGGGTACGTGATGCCCTGATGGGGCGTCCCAGCCACGATGTTGACATGTGTTGCAGCGGCCTGTGGCAGGAGTCCAAAGCGGCGCTCGAGGCGGCTGATATTGCCGTGGTCGAGTCGGGCATTAAATTTGGCGGCATCACGGCCATTTGCGATGGCGAGCGCATTGAGGTCACCACCTACCGCCTAGACGGCTTTTACACCGATGGTCGCCATCCCCAGAGTGTGGAGCGCGCCGCTTCGCTTGAGGACGATCTGGCGCGCCGCGACTTTACCGTCAATGCCATGGCGTGGCATCCCGAGCGCGGCCTTGTCGACCGCTATGACGGCCAGGGCGACCTGGACCGTAAACTCATCCGCGCTGTTGGAGATCCCAAGCGTCGTTTTAACGAGGACGCGCTTCGCATGCTGCGCGCGGTGCGTTTTGCCTGCCGTCTGGACTTTATGATTGAACCCGCGACCAAACAGGCACTTGCCGAGTGCGCGCCGCTTCTCGATGCCGTGGCGCGCGAGCGCGTGGGTATTGAGCTTGAGGGCATCCTTTCGACTGGCCACGGGGGAGACGCGATGCTGCGCTACCCCGAGCTTATTTGCGCCGCCGTGCCCGAGCTCGCGCCTGCTCGCGGGTTTGATCAGCGCAGTGTCTATCATGCGTTTAACGTCTACGAGCATATCGCCCGCGTGCTGACGGTGGCGGGGGAGCTGGCACTGTGCGACGGCGTCGCGCCCTCGTCGAGTCTTATGTGGGCGGCGTTTTTGCACGACGTTTCCAAGCCCGATTGCTTTACGGTCGATCACGCCGGCAGCGGACATTTCTACGGCCATCCTGAGCTTGGCGCCAAGAAGGCACGTACCATTATGGATCGTCTGGCGCTCTCGCACGATTTGGTACGCGATGTGTGCCTGCTGATCAAATACCATGACAAGCCGCTGCGTCCCGAGCGATCCTGCCTGCTCAATATGATGCGCGCGCTTTCGGTCGAGGGTGTCGATACGCCGCGTCTGATTGACGAGCTCATGGACCTTAAGCGTGCCGACACGCTCGGCAAGGCACCGTCGTGCTTCTATTACGTCGAGACGATTGAGGAGATGCGCGCGATGGCGCACGAGCTGCTGAAGGCGGGGGAGCCCTATACGCTCAAGATGCTCGCCATTAACGGCGGCGATCTGATCCGCGCCGGCGTGAAGCCGGGGCCCGAGCTAGGCCAGCTACTCAACGCCGCCCTCGACGCCGTCATCGAGGACAACATCCTCAACGACCGCGAAGCTCTTTTGGTCCATCTCAACTTGAATTAGCTACCCTGTTTACCTGCGTGTTCCATAACCTGCCGACAATTTTTCGGCAATTTGGAATTTCTTCTTGCGCTGACGTTTTTTGTCCCGTAATATATTTCCTCGCAGCACGGCAGTGCAGATGTCATGTGGCCCGTTCGTCTAGCGGTTTAGGACGCCGCCCTCTCAAGGCGGAGATCACCAG
>CAJJRZ010000030.1:0-23517 GCA_905194345.1 Coriobacteriaceae bacterium | reverse complement strand
GAGGTCAGAAGTTCAAATCTTCTAACGCCCACCAAATGTTCGCAGCTCAGAGGCTATGTCCTCTGGGCTGTTTTGTTTTTTGTCGCTAAATCCGCTGGCAGTTCCAACCGTCATCGCAACGTAACAACAATTCACCTGACGAATGGCAGCCAAATATATTCAATACCCCAACATCAACAATAGCCAGGCACAAAACTGCGCCGCAAGCTGCTCCAACCGCCCAACTGGTCAAAAGCCGACCATCTACTTGCCAATTTATCTAACGGCGTAACCAAGCAGTCCGCGCCGCAACTTCTCAACAAAACGCCGCGATGTCTGCGCCCTGCGGTATCCTTGAGCCACTCGCACCTGCAGCACCAAGGAGCCGCCATGCGCACCGAGCTCGATGTCCCCTTTTCGCACAAAGAAGAAGCCAAAGCGCTGGGCGCCAAATGGGACCGGACCAAGAAGATCTGGTATGTACCCAGCGGCGTCAACCCCGAGCCCTTTGCCGAGTGGCTGCCCGGTGTTGACCGATCCGACCCCTCAGCGCCGTATATATATCTAGTACTGGGCAAGCGCGAGTGCTGGAAGTGTCACAAAGAGACCTCGGTCGCGGCCTTCGGCATTCCCTATCGAACCGATAACGACGAGAGCATCGCCATCGCGCACGCGCCCAACGAAGCCGGGCACATTGCCATCGACACGACCAACGCCAACGCACTCGCCATCGTGCCCGCTCTTGGCTGCGTGCCGGGCGAGATCCGCGACTACCTTCATAAGCGCTGCGGCTACAAGCCCGTAGGCGCGCGAGCCTCCAAAGCCCCGTCGCTCGGCAACACGTGCACCATTTGCGACGCGCTGCAAGGCAGCCGCTATCTGTTCGAGGAGCCCTCGTCCCCGTTTGCCCTCACTGCCATCAACAAGCTGCCGGCACTGGAGTTTGTACGCGTCGAAGTTGCCGGCGTCTTTGGCGTCCCGGCCACGCGCACCGACTTTGACCAGGCGCTCTTTACCTGGGCACGCGACCATCACGCCAAGTTCCACAAGCAGCTCGGTGAGGGGGTTTATTTATAGAGATGACATCGAGGCATTGAGGAGCAGGAGCTCGATCGTTAAACAATCCCAAAACGCTACAGCCCCAGAATGTGCTCCAGATAGCCCTTGTTGAACCAGAACGATTGCTTCGTCATCCAGCGCCCGTCGGGCAGTTCGCAAGCATTCCTTGCGATGTCACCAATCTCTGTTCCATCGGCAAACTTGTAAGCCGCTTTTGACGTATGCGGGCGAACGTGAACAATTGGGTTGTCCGCCATACCGGGCAGATTGTTAGTCACTTTGAGCTTTCCGCTCGCATCCCAATACGGATTGAGCTCAACGCCCTCACGTATTACCTTTCGCGTCTCATCCCAACAAGCTTTCGCAGGACCTTCGATTTCGTTTTCTCCCATCGCCCAGAACAAACAACGGTCGAGACGCAGCACGCCATCGTGGTCCTCGCGAAACACAACGAAGAAGAAGCGATTGGTCTCAAGGCACGCATGAAAAGGCGACGTTTCCCAGTCTTCCTCAATCAAACGCTTGAACTCAAACGGCGGGAACGACATAGCCTGCTCGATGTGCCCCCTGTTGTTAACTCGAACGGTTCGGACGGAAATGCCTGCCTTGACGAATTCCTCGGCAGCATTGTTTTTGATTCCGAGCATACGATAGACGAGCGTTGTCCATTGCGCCTTATTGCCCGTGTACGCTAGTCCATACTGTTCGGCAATTTGGCGATCGGTCTCACCGTAATGACGCTCGATAAGTCCAGTTACGTAACTTTCGAAATCAATGGACTCATCGCCAGCTTGAACGATACTCTCGCCAACGCGCGGGGCACCGAGCACGTAGGTATGAAGCACATAGTCCATATACGAGCGCTTGAGGGAAAAGGCGCGACGCTTTGCGCGATGGCGCTCAATCTCACCCGTATCGGTATTGAAGTACTCGTAATATTGGTCAACCCACATCGTCGCTTCAGTTGCGCCCTTTGTGCAGGCACCCAAGTAGGTGGTCATTCCTTCCGATAGCTCGTCCGCGCGACCATCCTGAATGTACGAAATGATCTTTTCGTAGTCGGCGCGAATGATCTTCATATCCTCTTCGGGCAGGCGAACCATGACCGCGCGCTCAATGCGTTGGTCGTATTTATCGATGGAACGATCTCGACCGTAATAAATCAACAAGATATTGCTGAGCTTGGTCTTAAGGTGCGAATTGTCATAGTCGAGCGAAACGGGACGGTCGTAGGGAATCATCGTCAAGACAAGACGTTCGCCGGCAGATTTTCGACCGTCTTTAAGTACGTCAAAACACGTTGCCTTAAGCTCGACGCCCGCCTCGGGAAAGTCCGGCCGATCATCGCTGTTGGCCTTGTAGCCAAAGTAACGCTCCTCAATCAGGGTTCCCATACCGCCCTTGTACTTCTTGGATCCAAAGTCCTTAGGCGCGCTCTCCCCCTCCGGCGCAATGCCAAGCTCGAGAATATCGCGAAACGTCATCCCGTCGAGATTGGCAGCATACCGCTCGATGCTAGAGGGGTCAGAAAAATCAGTATCGTCAAGCATGCGCTTGAAATCGAGGTGCTTCTTGGACATAGGGTACCTCCGAACGTCGCAGTTAACCTCATGGTAGTTCAGGGCAGCATATTCCTCCATGAAATTGAGGTCTTGATCTTGTCCGCTCGATCGGCTATTGTTGTGAGCACCATAAACGGACACAGCAGCGATTGGAGAAACGTGTCTGAGATTAACATTGCCGAGCTTTTTGCGGGCGTCGGCGGATTTCGTCTGGGTCTTGAAGGCTATGCCGACCCGCGTCATCCCGAGTTTTACATGAAGCCCGCTGGCCCCTTCCATACCATTTGGGCAAACCAGTGGGAACCGCCCGGAACCAAAACTCGTCAGTTCGCGGCACGTTGCTATATGGACCGCTTTGGCGAAGATTCCGTTGTCAACGAAGATATCAATAAGGTCTTGGATCAGGTTGAAGCCGGCAAAATTAAAATCCCCGACGTGCAAATGGTCGTCGGTGGCTTCCCTTGCCAGGACTACTCTGTTGCACGCCCGCTCAATCAGGCGCACGGCATCGAGGGCAAGAAGGGTGTCCTTTGGTGGGACATCTATCACTTCCTCGAAATGAAGAAGCCCAAGTTCGGTCTCTTTGAGAACGTCGACCGCCTGCTCAAGTCGCCCGCGTCTCAACGCGGTCGCGACTTCGCCATCATCCTAAGCTGTCTTGCCGACCTCGACTACACGGTCGAATGGCGCGTGGTCAACTCTGCCGAATACGGTTTCCCCCAGCGTCGCAAGCGTGTTTATATCTTTTGCGAAAAGGGCGCTGGCAAGGTTGATCTCGTTGATCGCATGCACAACGGCGTCATGGCTAAAGCCTTCCCCGCCATCTATCCCGACGAGATGTCCGAACTCGACGTTTTACCCGACCCCTACGAGAACTCAACTCGTTTTGGCATCCGCCAAAAGACCTCTCAATTCAAGAATGCTGGCGTCATGCAGGGCTGTCATGTTCTGACCTGCGACTTTGCCGAGGACTATCACGGTGAGCGCCGCGTGCTTGGCGACGTGCTTGTCGACGTGGCTGATGTCCCGGATCAGTTCTACATCTCCGACGAAAAGCTTCCCGACTGGCGCTACCTTAAGGGCAGCAAGCGCGAAGAACGCACTAACAAAAAGACAGGCTTTACGTACACGTATTCCGAGGGAGCCATGAGCTTCCCGGATGCCACCGACAAGCCGAGCCGCACCATCCTCACAGGAGAAGGCGGCACGGGAGCGAGCCGCTTCAAGCACGTCATCGAATGTCCCGATGGCCGTTTCCGCCGTCTTGTTCCCGACGAGCTCGATCAGCTTCAGGGATTCCCGAAAGGCTGGACCGATACGGGCATGACTGACGGCCATCGAGCCTTCTGCATGGGCAACGCACTCGTCACCGGCGTGCCCCATCGCATTGGCGAAGCCATGGTCGAAGTGTACGGCCTCTAAGGCAAGCAATCCGGAGCCGGCAGTTCACGCTGTCGACTCCGTTTTTTCCATCCCGCTCCCCTGTATACTGATGTAGCACGTGTTTCATCCGGGCTTGTTGGGCCGGGTCGTTCATGGGAGGTTTTTGTGGCTGCTTCGAATCCGCCTAAGGGGAGCGTTTCTTCTTCGTCCATCAAGCCGGTTACGCGCAAGGCCGTGCGTTGCCAGCGCGAGGTCGCTTGGCTTGTCACGCAGGCGGCGGGCAGGCTTGTGGCGACCACTCAGGACGTCAATGCGCCTACGCCGAGCTTTGTGTTAGCGGCGGCGCTGGATTTTGTGCGCCAATTGGAGCTTGCCGCACAGGATGCCAGCGGCCACCTCGACTACCAGAATGTTATGGCGCCCGACCTGCAAACGTTCTGCCACATGGCCAAGTTGCCCGCCGCGCCCAATGCGCTTTCGGACGTAGGCTACATGTTTACGCTTTCGGGCGCGGACCTTATCCGTGACATCTATGCATACTGCAGTGAGCTCGCCGAGCGTCACGTCTTTGGCACGGCTGAAGTCAAACCGGGAAATGTCATCAAGCTGGTTCTTAGGCTGTTCTTGATGGACGGGTTCGGGGCCATGCCGGCGTAAGCCGAGTCTTTAGCATCACCGTCGACTGAGCAACAACCGCTTTACCTTAGTGGGCGCCAATTGAGGGTCAATTATTGGGTTGCCTCGTCCACTAACGCATTTATTCCACGCGCTCTGATAGTCGATATTTGCGGTTGCGGCTCGTCGCCGGCGCCGTGGGCTCAAGCTCGCCTTGAGCAATGAGCGCGTTGACGCGCGACCTAACCTGGGAAATTGTAAGCTCCGTGCGTTCTGCCAGCTCACGCGTCCCCAACTCGCCGTAATGTTTGAGTGCCGTCACAATTAAGCCCCCGCCATGATCGACCGGCTCGATCTTTGAACGGTAAAGTACGACCTTGAACCGATCGAGCCCCGGGCAGAACAGGGGCTCGGCCAGACCATGCGCGCGCATGGCATCGATCATCATCGGGATGCCCGATCCGTTGCCCTCGGCAGGAGAGCCCGCACCGTCGGGCAATGGGACAAGCGACATGAGCTTCACGAGCGTCGCGTTGCGGCACCGAGAACTACCGTCAAACAGATTCTCGCGAGTTTTTCCGCCATAAAGACCGCCAGGGTTCGTCACCTCGATACGGTCATCAAAGACGTCAACAGCGATCGACTGTCCACGGAACCGATCTCTGTATTCTCGGTGGATTACGGCGTTGGCAATCGCCTCACGCAAGACTTCCTCGGGAATCTCCAGCGAGTCGATACGCGAGACGCCTTGAACGGTCGAGGTGCGACGCAGGTTTTTGGCGACAGCCGCGACAGCATCCGAAATCATCTCGCCCAAGGTGCCCTCGCAGACTGTGCGGTCCATAAACCTTAGCGGTACCGCAGCGCCCTTTTGAGTTCCCGCATGGACAGCTACATCAATAAAGAGCTTGGGATAGAACTGCTGAGGGTAAACGCCCGCGGCAAGGAGGCCAGCCTTGGTAACATTGCCCTGGGGGTCGAGGAAATTCAGACGCTCCATCTTTGTCTTCCTGTCCGTCGCACCGTGCATCGCTCGAGGCGTCAACGAATAGGCACGCTCTATCGTGCGGTCGACCAGCGACTCGTCGAGATCGCCCACACTCGTGCCGGGCACCGTATCGCGATCGCTAGGACTCGTCCGTTCGTATGACGACAGCGCCAAAACCTCGGTCGACGAAAGCGGCACGTCTTTGTCATCGATGCGCTTGTAGCTGCCGCCCTGGGCGCCCCGTTCTATTACATAGCAAGGCTTGCTCGACGGGTCGAGCTCCTCGATTGTGATGACGAGAACAACGGTACCCCGAAGCTCCACGCGCTCAATGGTGTATTTGGGCGGATTGGCCAGCTTTCCACGACCGCCGGCATCGCCCATGCCCGCCACGAATTGGTTGAGCACTTTCTCGGTCTCAAAGTTTGCAACTGGGACAAAACCCGCACGCTCGCTCACTCCGAGTACGATGATGCCGCCGGCGGTGTTTGCGAAAGCGCTGACCGTTTCCCATACGTCGCGGGAAAGCGTCGTGGCGCTCTCTTTTACTTCGACGTTAAGGTCATCCGAACCCATGCGCTTTAAAGACTCGAGCAAACCGGCCAGCTCGTTTTCGTTCATCTGCACGTCCCTTCGCTCGGTCCTGCGAAGAATGCCGCGGATAGATTTCCCTCGTCTCTCAGTTATCTCTCGTAATTATCTCTCATCTTTCTGTTATCTCTCATATTAGAGATGAGTGAGAGATGAGAGATGTGCGAGTGATGCGTGAGCGTGGATTATTGGACGGTCGGAAAATCCCTCAAACAAAAAACGGGGCCGGCCTTACGCCGAGCCCCGTTTTCAAACGGTCAGTTAGTTATCCAACGCGCGAGCACAGTAGTCAACATTACGCCGCCGCGAACACTCCCAAGCCCGTTCCGATGATGCAGATTGCGAAGATGCCCAAGATGATCCAAATGGTCTTGACGCCCTTTTTATAGAGGGCAACGCAAGCGAACGTTGCCAGCAAGGGTAGCAGACCGGGGAAGATCGAATCGAACAGATCCTGCAGGACAATCTCCGAACCACCCACGTCAAAGGTCAAAGCCGTGGACAGCGAGACCTGTGCCGCAATCATGGCGCCGATAACGGTCATTCCGAGGACACCGGCAGCATGCGTCATGCGAGACATAAGGTTGCTCTCTTCGGACTGCTGCAAAAACTTGGTTCCCAAGTCGTAACCCAGATGGGCGGCGACGATACGCGTTACAAAGTTAATCACGGAGTAGATGAGCGCGTACACGATGGGGCCGAGCGGGTTGCCCGTCGAAGCGATGCCAATACCAATGCCGGCGGCAACCACGCGGAACGTACCCCAGTAGAACGAATCGCCGATGCCGGAAAGCGGTCCCATGAGGCCGACCTTCATGGCGTTAATCGAGGACGTGTCGAAGTTCTTATCGGCAGCCGCCTGCTCTTCCATCGAAACCGTTAGGCCGGCTACAAACGGAAGCACATGAGGCGTGATGTTAAAGAACTCGGTATGGCGATCGAGCGCCGCATAGTAATCGTCGTCGTTGGGATAGATCTTTCGCAGGGGCTTCTGAATGGTGTACATGAAGCCCATTGCCATCATCTTGTCGTACGACTGCGAGCACTGGCTCGTAAACTGGCGAAGGAACATGCTCCGATACATATCGGGAGTCATAATCGCGTCCTTCTTGGCCTCTTTGAGGTCGGTGTTCTGGATAGCCATTAGAAGTCCTCCTCTTCATCTGCAGCAACCGTCTGCGGACCGGACGAGCCCTCGCGGAAGGCCAGGAGCAGCGCGACGCAAATGGCAGCTGCGGCGACGCCGACCACGTCCATCTTGAGATAGATGACCATAATGAAGCCCAGGAACAGCCAGGGAAGGAGCTTGTTATCGCCCATGGTCCTGATAAGAAGTGCGAAGCCGATGCAGACCATGACGCCGGATGCAACGTTGAGGCCGTCCATCACAAACTGCGGAATCGCATTGAGCGCATTGTTGATGAGGTCGGCACCAAAGAACAGCGAACCAAACACCAGCAGTGCAGACGGAATGCCAATCGACAGCGGCACGACGGTCAGATGGTACAGATTCGCCTTGGCAAGATCGCGATTTGCCAGAGCGGTCTCAATCTTCTTGCAGGCAAAGGCACCCGGAACGGCGTAGCAGAAGTTGCGCCACACCTGAAGGAAGACGGAGACGGGAAGGGCGAGCGCGACGGCAGTTGCCGTGCCCGTACCCGTAATGACGGCAAAAGCGCAGCCAAGCACACCGGAGGCATAGACCTCTGGAGGAACCGCCGCGCCGACCATGATGGCGCCCATGAACATGGACTCCAAAGCAGCGCCGACGATAACGCCCTGCTGGACATCGCCAAGGATCAAGCCGACAAACAGGCTCGTAAACAGCGGACGACCAAGCATCGTAATGCCAAATAATTGCTCGTCCATGGACGCAATAAATGCGACCAGTGCAACTAGAAGATACTGGACAACCATTTCGATCAACCCCAGAAATAGGTCTGCAGGCGAGGCGTTCTGCGCAGCTCGCCTGCAGACAACCGCAGCAATTTGAGAGGATTAGTAGTTCATCTGGTGATAGTAACGACGCGTGGTGAGCGGGTGGTTACGGACGTGCTCGAGATGGCAGCTCAGACGCTCTGTGATGGTGTAGGTGACCATCGGGGAGACGATCTTGCGGAACTCGGGGTCGCTGAACGGCAGCTCGACCTCGGCGGTGTCAAACTTGTTCACGCGGACGTTGACGCCCTTCTCGTCGGCGAGCATGTGAGTGAAGTTGTCCACGCGGTCCATAAGCTTACGGGTGTCGTCCTCGCCGTAGAGCATGATGAGGCTCGTGCCCTCCTCGCACAGTTCGATGGTGCCGTGGAAGAACTCGGCGGCGTGGATAGACTTGGTCTTGATCCACTGCATCTCCTCGAGAATGCACATGGCGTAGTCGTAGGCCTCACCCCAGAGCATGCCGGAGCCAATCACCATGTGGTAATCGGTGTCCTTGAAGTCCTCGGCCATGGCGGCGCAGCGCTCGTCCTGAGCGTCCTTGGCCTTGATGAGGTACGGAGCGATGTTGCCGAACTCCTCCATGAAGGTATCGTATTTGGGGAAGGCCCCGGCGTTCTTGAGGAAGCGGGCGACCAGCGTGATCTGGTAGGTGTAGATGGCCTCGCACAGAACGTCGTCCTCGGCGAAGCTGAAGAACTTGTAATCGGCGTACTCGGTGGCCGGAGTGTTGTCGTTGGAGACATACATCAGCGTGCGGGCGCCCTGCTCCTGGCAGAACTTGGCAGCCTCAATGATCTCGGGGGTGGTGCCGGTACGGGTGGAGAAGACGCAGACCGAATCCTTGTTGAAGGTCTTGGGCGGGCACGCGAGGAACTCAGCGGCGATCTCGCAGTGGACGTCGACGTCGGCCGTGGTGGTCTCGACCCAATACTTCATCGGGAGCGTGTGGGCCCAGGTGCCGCCGCAGCCGATGAAGAAGATGTTGGAATAACCCTGCTCGCAGACCTCGTCCACGGCAGCCTCAATCTGAGGACGGAGAGCGAGGGCATCGCTCACAACCTTCTCGTAACGAGGCTCATCGAAATTGAACATCCCTTACTCCTAACTCACTTGGATGAACCCTTCATTCATCCCATGACGTTATAATACTTTATATAACTAACTATGCAAGAACTATTTCAGATTTTTTTGATTTTTCTTTAATAAAAAGCCCGCCGATCAAATGATCGACGGGCATAGGCATAGAGCATTGGTTCAATAAATGCCGAGCATCAACGTGTTTCCGGCTAGAAAACGTCCTTGGCAAACACCTTAGCGTCATTGGGGACCTGACGGATTTCGATGGCCACGCCATCGCCCAGGAGCTCTTGGATATGCTCGGCATCTTTCTCGGTCGCAAAGATCGCAGGGGTCGGATGAAGCGTGGTCTCAGGGGTCTTTCGGGTTCCGCCCAGATTGATCTCTTTGATGTCTTTGCAACCCTTAGCGAGACGATAGACATCTTCAATCGTCTCAGTGATGATAAACAGCGAATACTTGTCGGTAACGCCGCTGTTGAGCGCCTCGATAGCAGCGTCAACATCCTTGATGACGAGTTTAACGCCGTTGGGGCGGGCGAGCCTCAAGGCCGCCTTCCTCATGTCGTCTTTTGCCACAGCATCGCTGGCAAGCAAGATGCAATCTACATCCAAAGCGTGAGTCCAGGACATGGCAACTTGGCCGTGAATCAGTCGGTAATCAACTCTCGTAAGCTTAATCATCGTTATCATCTCCGCACGTGATAAAGGGAATGACAGGTGTGGCCCCTAGCTAGGGCTCGAACCAGAACTAACTAGAACTCTTCTTCCTCGGCGCCGGCAAGCATGTCCGCCGCCTCGCAAAGCTGAATAAACGAACGCGATCCCTCGACCGCGGCTTTGGCCTTGTCCGCATCCAGGGAGTCCAGCTGTGTAACCATTTCCACCAGCAGCGGCAAGTTCATTCCAGCGATCAACGTAAACGATCCGTCGGTCTGCCTCTGAATGAATTCGTTGTTTACAGAGCCGCCAAAGATGTCAGTCACGACAAACCAAGAGTCGGCAGAGTCCCTCGTCTCCATCCATGCATCAATCAACGCCGCGACGTCCCTTGAATCGTCATCGACATAGGCGCACAGGCACTCGATTCGGTCGTTGGTGCCCATCAGAATCTCCAGAGAGCTTTTCATGCCTTGGGCGAGATAACCATGACTCGCTAGCAATATCTTATTCATAGTTCTCCAATACCAATAGGACGTACTATATTGTCATAACAAAGTATATTAGCAATCTACCCTACGCGGCGTGTCTATTTTCCAAATCCGCGAACGGTAACAATTAGTCGGTAAATCGACCAATCTATCTCTAATTTACAAATAGAACTTCAGTCGCTCGGTGCAGTACACCTGACGGGAGATGAAGAGCGGCTCGCCGCTTGGGGCATAACGTCTATCGACAAACAGAAGCAGCGAAGAGTCCAGCTCCACGTTAAGGTATGCCGCCTCGAGCTCGCTCGCATAGCAGACCTCGAGCGTACGCGTGTTGGGACCCATCTTGATCCCCTGGCGATCGAGTACTGCCATCAGCGAATCCTCGAGGGACTCATGCTCCAAAAAAGAAAGCGCAGCGGAATAGCTATTGGTTTCCAGCATCGTGGGCTTGCCATCCACAAGGCGCAGACGACGGCTACGCAATACCTTTTGGGTATCGTCTACGCCCAGGAACTTCGCGTCTCGCAGGCTTGGGAAGTCCCAGCCCATTTCGAGAACCCTGGTAGACGCCTGTTTGCCCGCAAGCTGGCACGAATGGGTAAAGCTCTCACGATCGTCCGCGGCATACATCTGCGTGTCCGACGAAACGAACGTGCCCTTGCCGCGGGCTCTCTCAACAAGCCCAGCATCTTCCATTTCTTTAATTGCGGAGCGAACCGTTATTCGGCTCACGCCAAATTGCTCGATAAGCTCCGCCTCGGTCGGGAGCTTATCTCCCGGGCGGTACGTGCCGTTGGCGATCGAATCAGAAAGCGCACGGACAATCTGTTTGTACAGGGGGATAACGCTATTTGCTTCAACCATATCAACCATACCTTTGCAAGGAATCAGCAGCTTATAGATAGATGACTTATATTGTATTAGAACTTTTTAGCACTCCACGCCATTTCCTATAATGTTTCAACAAACGGGGGTTATTTTGCGTAAGCGGTATAGAGTCCATCCATTTCCGCATACAGCCTCAATCTGATGGCGGTATATGCACCCGATAAGCCGATTGATTTTTATCTTCTGCCTGTCTCTCAGTCATCCCTCGTCGTAGAGATGGATGTGAGGTGAGAGATACGTAGTTGACGCACGAGCGTGGATCATTGGACGGTTGGAAAATGAGCGTGGAAATTTGGACGGTTTTTGAGCTTTTGGCGGCCGATTTCGTCCGAAAATCCACTGTCATTTGACGGGCGTCCGAATTTCCACGCTCGTGTGTCCGAAAATCCACGCTCATCCGGCAGATTGGTCGAGGGCCCCATATGGGTATACTCTCGAGGATTCGACTCGATTCGCCCCCGCTGGGGCGTCAAAGGAGACTGCATATGCCCACTACCTCAACCGACCCGCGCGCCGCTGCCGCCGCGCTGCTGGTGCCCGGCACCACCTGCCATGGCTTTGCCGTCGAGCGCTGCGAGACCGTGCCCGAGCTCGACTCGGACGCCTACGTGCTGCGCCACACCGCTTCGGGCGCTCGCCTGCTGTACCTGGCATGCGACGACGAGAACAAGGCCTTTGCCATTGGCTTTAAGACGCCGCCGGCCGATTCCACCGGCGTGTTCCATATTCTTGAGCACTCGGTGCTGTGCGGATCGGCCAAGTTTCCCGTCAAGGAGCCGTTTGTCGACCTGATCAAGAGCTCCATGCAGACGTTCCTCAACGCCATGACCTACCCCGACAAGACTATCTACCCCGTTGCCACCACCAACGAGCAGGACCTGTACAACCTGATGGACGTGTACCTGGACGCGGTGTTCAACCCGGCCATCTATACCAAGCCCACCATTTTTGAGCAGGAAGGATGGCACTACGAACTGGACCTGCCGGAGGGCGCCGAGGGCGAGGGCGGCGACAGCTCCGCGAGCCTGCGCGAGGGCACGCTGCGCTATAACGGCGTGGTGTTCAACGAGATGAAGGGCGCGCTGTCCGACCCCATGAGCGTGCTGGACGACGCCGTCAACGCCGCGCTCTATCCCGACACCGCCTATGCGCACGAGAGCGGCGGCGACCCGCGCGCGATTCCCGCGCTCACCTACGAGCAGTTCCTGGACACGCACGCGCGCCATTACAACCCCTCCAACTCCTACATCACGCTCTACGGCGACCTGGACGTGGACCGAGCGTTGGCCTTTTTGGACGAGCGCTATCTGTCGCAGTCGAGCGCCGCGAGCCGCCGCATGGACGCAGCCGTCGCCGCCGGCGAGGACCCGTCTGCGCTGGCGCCCAATCCGCTGGGCGTGCAGGTGCCCGTGGCCTGCGAGTATAAGCGCGTCGAGATGGCCACCACGCCCGAGAACGCCCTGGTGGGCCTGGGCCTGGTGCTGGGCAGCGCGCTCGACCGCAAGCGCACGATCGCAGCGGACATCCTGTTCGAGGCGCTGCTGGGCTCCAACGAAGCGCCGGTTAAGAAGGCCATTCTGGCCGCCGGTCTGGGCGGCAACGTGGTGAGCTACACCGCGGCCGAGAGCCTACAGCCCTACGAGCTCATCATGCTGCAAAACGCGCAGCCCGGCGTGGCGCGCGAGCTACGTCGTGTGTTCCAGGACGCCTGCCGCGACCTGTGCGAGCACGGCGTTCCGCGCGAGCGCCTGGAAGCCATCATCAGCAGCAACGAATACGACCTGCGCCAGCGCGACTACGGTATCGCCGACGGCGTGGCCATTGCGTGCGACGCACTGAGCACCTGGCTCTACGATGACGACGCCGCGACGCTGGCACTCAAGTACGGCCCGGTGTACGAGGAGCTGCGTAGCGAGCTGGACGGCAGCTATTTTGAGGGCCTGCTGCGCGAGCTGGTGCTGGAAAACGACCACATGGCACTGGTCGAGCTGGTGCCGGTGGACGCCGCCGAGGGTTCGGAGGGCGCCGAGGCCACCGAGCTGGCAGCCAAACGCGATGCCATGACCGATGCCGAGCTGGCCGACGTGGTCGAGCGCACGGCCGCGCTGCGTGCCGCGCAGGAGGCGGAAGACACGCCCGAGGCCAAGGCCACGCTGCCGCGTCTGCGCGTGTCCGACATTGGCGAGGCGCACCCCGAGCCACCGCTGGTCGTGGACACGACCGCGCCCATCCCCTGCCTGCGCCACGGCATCCCTACCAACCGCCTGGCCTACGCCATGCAGTATTTCGACCTGAGCTGCGTCGCGTTTGAGGACCTGCCCTATGTGACGCTGCTCTGCCGCCTGCTTAAGCAGCTGCCCACGCGCGAGCACTCGGCCGAGGAACTCGATAACTTGCTCGCTGGCAAGCTGGGCTTTTTGAGCTTTA
This sequence comes from Coriobacteriaceae bacterium, assembly GCA_905194345.1. Classification (GTDB taxonomy): domain Bacteria; phylum Actinomycetota; class Coriobacteriia; order Coriobacteriales; family Coriobacteriaceae; genus Collinsella. The sequence goes on along the minus strand of CAJJRZ010000030.1, from coordinate 9,857 downwards.
CGACCGAAGTCATGACCCAGCCCGAAGTGGACGGCGTGCGCCCCTACCTGCTGGTGAGCGCCGGCGCCCTGTCCGAGAAGATCGATGCACTGGCGAGTCTGCCGCGCGAGGTATGGTCGAGCACGCTTTTGGCAGATGCCGACGCCGACCGCGTGCGCGACGTGCTCACGCAGATTCGCATTGGGCTTGAGCAGGGCTTTATCAACAACGGTCACTCGGCGGCGCTCGGTCGCGCGATGAGCTACAGCTCGCCTTCGGCCGTGGTGCGCGAGCAGCTTTCGGGCGTGGACTTCTACCTGTTCCTGCGCGATCTGCTCGACCACTTTGACGAGCGCCTGGACGACCTGCGCGCCAAGCTTGCCGAGTTGGCAGGTCGTATCTTTGTGGTCGACGGCTGCATGGCGAGCTTTACCGGCAGCGACGAGGACTTTGACGCGTACTGGGATGCCGCGGGTAACCTGGGGCTTGGCGCGGGCGACGGCGCCGATGCCGACCGCGACGCGCTCGTGGTGCCGACGCCGTGCAATCGCCACGAGGCTTTTGTCATCCCCAGCGACATCTGCTTTGCGGCAAGCGCGTGCGACCCGCGTCGCTTGGGGCTTGACGTGACAGGCGCTTGGGCCGTGGCTGCCAACGCGCTCTCCTACGATTACCTGTGGAACGAGATTCGCGTGAAGGGCGGTGCATACGGCTGCGGATTCCGCGCGGCAGGTGAGCGTCAGGCGGCGTTCTACACCTACCGCGACCCGGCGATCGATCCTTCGATTGAGCGCGTGGAGCGCGCGGGTGCATGGCTTGGCAGCTTTGAGCCCGACGAAGCCGCCTTTGAGGGCTTTATCGTGAGCTGCGTGAGCGGCATGGACGCGCCGGTGAAGCCGTACGCGCTCACCAAGCGCCGCAACACGACCTACCTGGCCGGGCTCGATCCGCATGCGCGCGAGGAGCGTCGCGCCCAGATGCTCGCCGCCACGCCCGGTGAGCTGCGCTCGCTCGGCACCGACGTGACGCGCATCGCAGCCGAGTCGCCCACCTGCGTCTTTGGCGGCCGAGACGTCATCGCCAAGAGCAACGCCAACTTCAACGTAGTCGACCTGCTGGGCTAGCCACAGCAAGCAAAACCACCACAAAGGGGACAGGCACCTTTGTGGTGGTTTCGACATTTGCCCAGATAAAACCTGCCAAAATAAACCCGTCCCTTTTTGGTAGGTTTGGGAGAGGGGGGCTGGAATGGATAAGGCTGAGTTGCGGCGGGCGGTAATTGCTCGGCGCGATGCGATTGATTTGGATGTTCGGAAGGCAAAGTCTGCTGTCATTTGCACGCGGCTGGCTGAGCTGCTGGGCCGCTTGGATGCCGCGGCGCCGCGCACCGTTGCCGTCTATGCCGCGATGGGTTCCGAGGCAGACCCTGCCGCGTTTGCCGCTGCGGCCGCCGCGCGCGGCTGGCGCGCAGCCTATCCGTGCATGCTCTCGGCAGCCGAAGCCGCAGCTTGTGGCCAGCGTATGTGCATGCGGGCGGTTGCCGCCGACGATGCGTCCGCGGCTCCGTTTATCACTCATCCCACGCGAACCTTCGCTGCCGCGGACATCGGCAGCAACCGCTTCCCCATCGTGCCTGCCGAAGCACTCGACATGATTGTTGTGCCGCTCGTGGCCTTCGACCAAACCGGCGCGCGCCTGGGCTACGGCGGCGGCTGCTACGACCGTTACCTGTCCATGCTCTCGCCCGCATGTCAAATCGTCGGCATCGCCTTTGACGAACAGCGCATCGACCACGTCCCCACCGACGTCCACGACCTGCCGCTGCCCAACATCGTCAGCGCCTAAATGTCGTTGTATCGCACCCGCAAGATAAGCGTGGAAAAACTCCCACTTTGGAACTGTTCGGGGGCAAAAAACGGGAGATTATCCACGCTCATTATTCAAACGTCCGATAATCCACGCTCGTATGTCTGAAAATCCACGCTCAATCAACGCGCGTCCAGATTTCCGCGCTCGTGTGTCCGATTATCCACGCTCGTGCAGCTTAACGCCCCGCAACCGCCTCAACATGCACGCGGCACGCCGGCAACTTTGAGCTTGCGATCGAGCTTTGCCGGATCCCTCAGATCATCCCAGCACAAGCGCACGATCCTGCAGTTATCAAGCAGCGAAAGCCTCGACTCGCGCTGGCGCTCATCAAACTGCGCCTTTGCGAGCTTGCCCTCCTCCGCTGCCTTCTCGCTTTTAACGAATCCGTCAAATTCCCCGATGATCAGCCGATCTTCCACGCGCCACAAGTAGTCGACGCGATACGGCCGTCCCGGCTCAACCGGGTCGAACAGCTCAATTTGCAGCTCCGGCGTCTGCCAGCCGCGCTCGATCATCAGGGCGCGCGCCTTGGACTCGCCACCGCTTTCCGACAGGCCATCGGCATACCGTGCAACCCTGCGCGCCGTCACAACACCGCGACGATTTAAGCCAAGCTTGTTGACTGCCTCAACGAGATGCTCCTTCGACAACAGCTGCTCATGGAGCGCCGAGTCCGCAATGATCAGCCCCTCGACAAACGACGCATCGACCAGGCAATCCGTAATCGTCTGATCGATATCGGTCACGGCAATATCCATCTGGCTGGCCCGCGTTCGATGAGCATAGCGATGGCGAATAATCTTAGAGCCCGGCGTCGTTGATTGTGCCGGTGCCACGGCGATATGGATGTGCGTCAAATTGGCATGCGAAACCGAAAGGCCATAGATAACAGCCGCTGTATAGGAGCAAAACGTCCAGTCGGGATGCTTTTGCGCAAGGGCCCGCACCCGATGCAGATAACGCTGTCGAAACTTGAGTTCGGACCAATATTCCGGACGCGCATACAGCCCTGGCATGACCGCCTCTAGACTTCCCGCCGCCACCCGTCGCTCAATCTGCTTTGCCTCCGCCGCAGTTCGCGCGTACACGCAGCTCATCTGCTGTTCGCATGCCTTAATGTGACCTGCAAGTCTTTGATTCGCCGTCATGTTTGCCATGTCGCCTCCAAACTCTTGGAACGGCGCCAACGTACCAGGCGGTTTCATGCGAAGTCTGACCAAATGCCAACCAAAAGCTGACCAAATGCTTGACGGTTTTGAACGCTTTAGGTTAATGGCTTATATCTGCAGGTAGAACGGTTGTCAAGAGGTCCCTGTCTCCACATTTTGAACCTCAAAAGCCACCGACTTCATTGAAAGAAAAAATGCCGTGGATCAAAACTACCTAGTTTGCGATGCGGCCCGTATGTACTCGACGCATGATGCTGCCGCCGGTACAACAGCTGCAGAAAAATCGAGCGTGGAAAATCTCCCGCTTTGGGCCCCCTTACGAGCTAAAAACGGGAGATTATCCACGCTCATTCAACATGCATCCGATTATCCACGCTCGTGTGTCCGATTATCCACGCTCGTCGCGTAGCGGCCACGATAACCGCCGCAGCCACAGCCACGACAGCGGCCTAGTGCTCCTCGCCGGCGCGTGCTAGGTCGTAGGGCGTGGTTTGATAGACGTAGTAGTTGAGCCAGTTGGTGTAGAACAGCTGAGCCTGGCTGCGCCAGACGTTTCGCGGCTCGGCGGTGGGGTCGTCGCCCGGAAAGTAATGCGCCGGCACCTGAGGGTTGAGCCCGCGCTTCACGTCGCGCTCGTACTCCAGGCGCAGCGTGTCGGTATCGTACTCGGGGTGGCCAAATACAAAAAAGCGACGGCTGTCGGTCGACTTGACAATGTACAGGCCAACCTCGTCGGACACGGCCACGACCTCAAGCTGCGGCTCGGCCTCCACGTCCTCGCGGCGCACATCGGTGTTGCGCGAATGCACGGCATAGAAACGGTCATCAAAGCCGCGGACCAGCGGGCTTTGCGGCTTCACCAGATAATGCTCAAATACGCCGCTCGCCTTTGCCGGCAGGTCGTACTTCTGGATACCGTAATGATGGTACAGGCCGGCCTGCGCGCCCCAACAAATGTGCAGCGTAGAGTGCACGTGCGTGGTGGACCAATCCATGATCTGGCAGAGCTCGGGCCAGTAGTCGACCTCCTCGAACGGCATCTGCTCCACCGGCGCGCCCGTGATAATCAGGCCGTCGTAGTGGATGTCGCGGATGTCGTCGAACGTGCGATAGAACGTCTCCAGGTGGCCGGCGCTCACGTGCGTGGCCTCGTGCGTTTTGGTGCGCAGCAGGTCCACCTCCACCTGCAGCGGCGTGTTGGAGAGCTTGCGCATGATCTGCGTCTCGGTGGCGATCTTGGTGGGCATGAGGTTGAGGATGAGCACGCGCAGCGGACGGATGTCCTGGTGCAGCGCGCGGTACTCGGTCATGACAAAGATGTTCTCGCTCTCGAGCTGCGCGGCGGCAGGGAGGGCGTCGGGGATGCGAATGGGCATGGATGCTCCTTATGAGTCAGTTGCAGCTATGGTACAACGACCGGCCCCATCCGCGCGAGCACATCGCCCAGCGATGCCGTCAGCGGCCCAAATCACTCCAAAAGTAGAGATTACGGCATGTCCCAAAAATCTGTGGCGCTTTAGCCTAGCAAAGTGGCAACAGGACGCTACAATGGTTCGACGCGAAAAACTCGGCCGAAAGGATACATATATGTACCAGACGCGTAAGATCGGTGTGGTCGGCCAGGGCCACGTAGGAGCACATGTCGCCAACAGCCTGCTCATGCAGGGCATTGCCGATGAGCTGTACCTATGCGATATCAACGAGGCCAAGGTGACGTCCGAGGTCCAGGACCTGCGCGACTCCCTTTCGTTTGTCCCGTACAACACCAAGATCGTCAACTGCTACGACCACTACGAGGAGCTGGCCTGCTGCGACGTCATCGTCAACGCCGCCGGCAAGGTCGCGCTGGCCGCCAGCAACCGCGACGGCGAGCTGTTCTTTACCACCGACGCCGCCCGCACCTTTGCCAAGCGCATCGTCGACGCCGGCTTTGACGGCATCTTCGTGAGCATCTCCAACCCCTGCGACGTCGTGTGCACCGAGCTGTGGCACCTGACCGGCTACGATCCCAAGAAGATCATCGGCTCGGGCTGCGGCCTGGACTCCGCCCGCCTGCGCACCGAGATCTCCAAGAAGGTCGGCGTGAGCCCCAAGTCCATCGACGCCTACATGATTGGCGAGCATGGCTTTAGCCAACTGGCCGCCTTTAAGGCCGCGACCATCGCCGGCAAGAGCCTCAACGAGCTTCAGGCCGAGAACCCCGACAAGTACGCCTTTGACCACATGGAGGTCGAGGAGCTCGCGCGCAAGGGCGGCTACGTAACCTACCAGGGCAAACAGTGCACCGAGTACGCCGTCGCCAACTCCGCCGCGCGCGTCTGCGCTGCCGTTCTGCACAACGAGCACGCCGTGCTTTCCGCCTCCACGCTCATGACCGGCCAGTATGGCGAGGAGGGCATCTTCACGTCCCTGCCGTGCGTGATCGGCGCCGAGGGCGTCGAGGAGGTCTACACGCTCGACCTTTCCGAGTACGAGCTCGAGGGCTTCCACAAGAGCTGCCAGCACATCCGCGACAACATCGCCCAGCTCGACTGGTGGGACACCGAGGCCTACGACGCAAAGTAGGCCGCTGGCTACCGCAACCTTGCGAATCTAAGCGCGATACTAAGCGGGCCGCGCCGGAAATCCCCGGCGCGGCCCACTTTTTTGACTCACGCAGCGCCCTTGCGAATCGAAGGTGAATGGTTTTCCCGTTACTTAGTACTGCTCGATGCCCATGTAGCGACGAATCTCGGGGCTGTGGTCGAACACCTTACCGCGGGCTGCGCGCAGCTCGCAGCTCATCGCGTAGAAGAAGATTGGCTCCAGGTACGAACGCACGCTGGCAGGCACGTCGCCCACGCCGTACTCGAGTGCGTCGAGCACCATGATCGTGTCGGTGTGCGTGTTGAGGAACGCCAGCGCGCGCTCCTCCATGGGGCGACACTCGCCCGATCCGAGCTGCACAAAGTAGAACACGCCGGGCTCGGTGGCCTCGAAGGGACCGTGGAAGTACTCGCCGGAGTGAATATAGCAGCAGTGCTGCCACTGCATCTCCATGAGCGAGCAGATGGCCATGGCATAGGTCTGGCTAAAGTTGGGGCCGGAGCCCAGGATATAGAAGAACTTGTGCTGCTGGCAGAGCTCGGCAAAGCGATCGCCCAGCTCGGCGTTGACTTTCTCGCGGGCGGCGGGCAGCAGCGCGTCCATCTGCTTAAGGCCGGCATACATGTCGGCGAGCGCCTCGTAGCCCTCCTGCTGGTCGAGCAGCTCGGCAGCCATTAGCACGCCAATGCCCTGCGGGACCTCGGCCTGCGACTCGCCCTTGCCCCACGGATAGACCCAGGTGGTCCACTTGCCGTTGTCGATCTTGGAGCCCGCGTAGTCGGTCATAGTCACGACCTCGGCGCCGGCGGCGAGCGCCATCTCGCAGGCATCGACAACCTCCTGCGTATTGCCGCTGTGGCTGCAGGCGACGACGAGCGACTTCGGCCCCAGGCTCTTGGGCGCCATCAGGCAAAACTCGCGTGCCGTGTAGACCGTCGAGGCAAACGTGGTGGCCTCGCGCTTGAGCAGCTCGTTAGCCGGCATCAGGTCGATCATCGAACCGCCGCAGGCGATCCAAAAGACGTTCTCGATCTTACCCTTGCGCTCGATAATTTCCTGAATCAGATCGTGTGCGTTCACGGTGACGCTCCTCCTTGTGTGGCGGCTTTGAACGACGGCAGCTCGTACCTGCGGTCGTTCTATGTTGTCCTATTTATAACACGTGTAATAACGCCCGTGAAGTCATCTCGGCAAATTTGTTCTATGTTGTTCTATCTATGGACGTTAGATGTCGAACACGTAGCGCGAGCCCACGATCTTTTGACGACCGAGCAGCAGGGGCCGCTCGTCCTCATCGGTAAAGTATGCCTCCATATAGAAGAGCGGCTCGCCGACCGGCACCTCCAGCAGCGGGGCCGCCTGAGCATCGGCAAGCGCAATCTCCACGGTGCAGGGGTCGGACTTGAGCGGCGCGCGGCCCGAATGCTCGGCAACGAGCGCAAAGATTGAGTTATCGGTGAGGTCCTCATCGGCCAACGTCTGCAGGTAGGGATGGTCGGCAAGCACAAAGGCGTTGTTCTCGAGCATGACGGGCACGCCATCTGCCGTGCGCACGCGCTCGACCACGATGAGCTCGCAGCCGGGCTCCACGCCAAAAAATGCCGCGTCCTCACGCGTCGCCGCAACCACCGTGCGCGACACCAGGCGCGCTCCGGCCACCATGTCGTTGGCGGCACAACCCTCGGTGAAACTCTGGACGTCGCCCTTCTGGCGAATCTTGCGTTTGAGCTTGGGAGCGCACACAAAGGTGCCCCTCCCCTGCTGGCGGTTGAGGTAGCCCGCGCGCGACAGCTCCTCGATGGCACGGCGCACGGTGATGCGCCCCACGCCGTAAGACTTCGCGAGCTCCATCTCGGAAGGAATGCGCGAGCCGGCCGCGTACACGCCGCGTGCGATCTCGCCCTTTAGGTCGTCCATGACCTGCTGGTATAGCGGCACGGCGGGCACGTCAGTACGGTCGGTCTTGTTATCGGTCGCCATCGTTACGCTCCATCCCGTGCATGCTCGGATTCAAACTCTTCTATCGCCGCCATAAACTGCTCGCCAAAGGCGTCGGCCTTTTTCTCGCCGATGCCGTTGACCTGGATAAGCTCGTCGCGCGTCTGAGGACGTAGACGGCACAGGCCGCGCAGGGCCTTGTCAGAGAAGACCATGTACGGTGCCATCTCCAGCTCGGTCGAGATCTCCTTGCGGAGTGCCCGTAGGCGCTCAAACAGCTCGGCGTCGTCGCCCACGCGCGGTCGCTGATCCAGCTCGGCCTCCTCGCGCAGCAAATCCACCGCACGGCGGGCACGGGCCGAGGCCTTGCGCTTGGACGCGCGACGCTTAACGGTAAAGGCGAACGTCTCGTCCTCGACCTCGCCGGCACGCGGGCCCAGACCCACGACCGGATACTGGCCCTGCGAGGTGGCCAGGTAGCCCCGCCCGCACAGCTGGCCGATGATGTCCTTGATGCGCCCGACCGATTCGCTCGACAGCTCACCGTAGCCGCGATCCTCGTCCAGATGCATCTGGCGAATGCGCTCGGTGTTGCCGCCGTGAAGCACGTCGGCGATCAGCGACTTGCCAAAGCGCATGGGGCGCGTGGCCACATATTGCACGGCGGCGCGGGCCATGTCGGTGACGTCCTCGACCTCGAACTGTGTGAGGCAGTTGCTGCAGTTGCCGCAACCCTCGGCGTCATCCGTGGCGGTGGCGCCCGCACCAGCCGCGGCAGCATGCTCGGCCGCGGCCTCGTCGCCAAAGTAGCGCAGCATGTATTCGCGCAGGCAGCCGGTGGTATTGCAGTAGCCCTCCATCTGGCTGAGCAGACGATATCGATTCTGGAGCGCCCACGCGCGCTGCTCGTCGTCGAGCGCCTCATCGGCAGCATCGCCGCGGTCGATCAGAAAGCGGCGCATGCGAAAATCGTTGCCGTTCCACAGCAAGTAGCAGCTGGCCGGGTCGCCATCGCGGCCGGCGCGGCCCGCCTCCTGGTAGTAGGCTTCGATGCTCTCGGGCACGTTGTTGTGGATCACGTAGCGCACGTTGGGCTTGTCGATGCCCATGCCAAAGGCGTTGGTGGCAACCATCACCTGGATATCGTCGTCGATAAAGGCGCGCTGGCTTTGGCGACGGGCGTCGTTGCCCATGCCGGCATGGTAGCGGCCAACGCGAATGCCGCTGGGGCCCAGCGCCTCGGCAAGCTCGCCCGCCAGCGCATCGACCGTCTTGCGGGTCGAGCAATACACGATACCGCTCTCGCTCGAATGCGCGATCACATAGTCGCGCACCCAGGCAGTCTTGGCCTTGTCGCCCATCTCCTCGCAACCAAAGTAGAGATTCTTGCGATCGAAGCCCGTCACCACCGTCGCAGGGTTTTGCAGGCCGAGCATCTGCTGAATATCCGCACGCACGCGTTCGGTCGCCGTGGCGGTAAACGCCGCCACGATGGGGCGCTGCGGCAGGGAATCGATGAACTCACGAATCTGCAGATAGGCGGGGCGGAAATCCTGACCCCATTGGCTTACGCAGTGGGCCTCGTCAATGGCCACGAGCGGCACGCCAATGCCGGCGGAACCCGCAGCCTCCTGCGCAAAGGCCAAAAAACGCGGCTCGAGCAAGCGCTCGGGCGCCACGTACATAAGCTGGTAGCGGCCCTCGCGCGCCCGCTTGAGCACGGTGTTTTGCTGGGCCGGAGTAAGGCTGGAGTTGAGATAGCTGGGTCGCGCACCCGCCGCGAGCAACGCACGGGTCTGGTCCTCCATAAGCGACAGCAGCGGACTCACCACAAAGGTGATGCCGGGCAGCATGAGCGCGGGCACCTGGTAGCAAATGGACTTGCCGGCACCCGTGGGCATAACACCCAGCGCATCGCGACCGGCAAGGATCGCATCGACCATGCGGTCCTGTCCCGGGCGAAACGAGGTGTAGCCAAAATAGGCGCCGAGCGTGTCGAGCGCCATCTGCTGCATGCTATCGGTCATGGTTTCCTAACGTCCAAGTCATCTGCCGCCGATTATACGCCGCCACGCGGACCGGTGCCGCACGGCTGTCGGCCACGGGCAACGCAATCCAAAAGGAACGAGCGTGGGATTTTTGGACACTTTCCCAACGGCTAATCTCTTGACAAGCACGCAAACGTCGCTGGTTGAGCATAAGTCAGCGAAAACGCCCCTAAGCGAGCAAGGTGACGTGAAAGAGGAGGGAAGCGTACTTTGGGTACGCGACCGACGATTGAACGTCAGATTGCCGCTTAGGGGCGTTTGCAGCGTC
>CAJJRZ010000029.1:0-25347 GCA_905194345.1 Coriobacteriaceae bacterium | reverse complement strand
AGCGTGAGCGGGTACAGGCGGGTGCCGGACCCGCCGGCGAGGATGATGCCTTTCACTGGCTATGGCCTTTCTTTTCTAGCGGCCCTGCGGCCGGCGCGGTTTCCCAGAAGGCGGGCGCAGCAGTCGACGCCGAAGGCGATGAACTCGACCAGATTGCCCTCCCGAAGGAGCTGGGAGGAGACCGCTTTGACGAGCCGGCCCCCTTCACCGATCTCACTTGCATGCATGAGATCGTCCGCATGCGTTTCGAGAAAGAAACCGACGGCGCGGTTGCGGGCAAACTGCTGGGCTGGCGTCAAGTTGTGCGAGTGAAAGACCTCGGCATGCGGCTCGTAAGCAACCTTCATACCCGAGGCGATAAACTTGGCGGCCATGAGCATGTCCTCGTTGGTGTTAACATGATCGAATCCACCGCATTCGAGATATGCGATCCGTCGATAGGCAGAACAGGCGTCAGATGCAAAAAACGTCTTAATACCGAGTTTCTCGAGATCGCATTTCGAACGAACGGATGGCGAATCAGGATAGTTGAAACCACGCACCAGCTGCTCAAAGCGCCGAGCATCCGCCTTGGGCAGTTGCCTGCCACTTACAAGGGCGATGTCGGAATCATCAACCATGGGAGCAACAAGCCGCTTCAGATAATCATCGGAAACGGGCACGGCATCTTGGGTGAGAAAACATACAAAGTCGCCGCTCGACTCCCGCAGCGCCTTGTCTCTTGTGGTGCCGTGGTTGAAATCCTGACGATCGATCTGCAGCAAGCGAACGCCTTTGTGTTTCTGAACCAACTCGATAGTTTTATCATCCGATGCGGAATCGACGACCAGAATCTCATTCGGCTGAATTGACTGGCGATCAAGGGCGATTAAGAGCGTCTCAATTTCATGTTCAGCATTAAGAGTCGGGATGATGACAGAAATATCCATCTAGCGCCCCGTTCTCTCTTTGCCGAACATGGCCCCAAAGGTGCCTGCGAAGCACTTGCAATCCATACGGAAGCATCGATTCTGCACATAACAAAGTTCGATCTTCTGACGCAAGCCACTCTCAAATGTCGCCTCGTTACGGTCGGTTGCCTGCCACAGACCCGTGATGCCGGGTTGAACAGAAAGCAACTCAGCCTTCTCCTCGTCGGAAAAGTGCTGCTCAAGCTCATCTCTTGTAATGGGGCGAGGACCAATGACAGAAAGGTCACCGTTCAGCACATTGAGAAACTGAGGCATCTCGTCGATAGAGCATTTACGAATGAACTGACCAATCTTGGTAATACGAGGGTCATCATCGACCTTGCGCTCGACTTCCCACTGATGTAGCTGCTCAGGGCTCAGGTACTTGCGCACGTCGTTTGCATCAGCGACCATACTGCGGAGCTTAAAAATCTTGATTGTCTTTCCGCCCTTGCCAACGCGATCCTGGGTGTACATAGGGCTGCCGGGCGATTCAAGGCAAATAAGCGCGCAAACAACAGCAATAGGAATCAATAGCAGAACACTCATCAAAAGACTAAATACAAGGTCAAACAGCCTCTTGACGATGCGATACCCAAGCGTGCCACTCGGCTTTATCTGATTGAAAGCCAGCGCACCAACCGTTGATGCACAACTCTCTGTTACTTCTTTAGCAGCCACAATAAAACTCACGTTCCTGTCCCCAGGAACCCACCATCTATGAATCCAAAATCCAAATAAATCGCTGGTACAACGTCTCCCTTACGTTTTGCTGGGCACGTCGAGCGGAAGTAACTCCCTAAATGCGGAGTCGCCTTCGCCCACGTCCACCAGGCACCAGCGTTTATGACGGTCGATCTTCTTTACACGGGCCTCCTGCCCCACCAAGGGACCCTGCTCTATGTGCAACACGCCGTCTTCTATGCGCGCAACGCTGTTGCGCACCACGCCGTCGTCGTCCAGGACGCTGCGGTACCAGTCCTGCGCATCGTCCGGCATGGGCATGTAAGCCCGCTCCCTACTGCCGGCGATGCGATAGCCAAAGCTCAATTGGGCCAAAGCCCTATCGAGCGCGGCGGCATCGTGCGTGGCGACGAAGAAATATTCCTTGTACATGGGTTTGGTTTGGAGCGACCAGGCGCCGTCCCGCTTAAACCAGAACTCCTTTTGCATCACAAAAGCGTCCTGCATCAACTCGTGCGGGATAATGCGGCGGACCTTTTCGCAGGTCTCGCGCTCTTTACCGTTGGGGGTATGAACCAGATACCAGCGGACGCGGCTGCGCTGGCTGTTGGTGGTGGTGCCGTTAAATGCGCCGGGCAGCTGCTCTTGGCGCCGTGCCATCTGTTCCATGTTCTCGCCCCCTCTTTTGGCTTTGCGATGCACGGAAATGCAGGGGCGTTTAGAACAGGCTTCTCGCTCGCAGCTAGGCGCAGTCGCAAAAGTACAGGTTTTTGTATCTTTCGACAGACGACATTATACGAGCAATTAATCAGCGTTTGCCCAGATTACGCAAAATGTACTGCTAGTAGGTACATCTCCATACCCCTCTACAAAAACCTGTACCTTTTTGTGCAACAAAAAAAGCCGCTCAACCAGCGGCTTTTCTTATTTTGATAAGAAAAAGGCGACCGCCCTTTGTGGACGGTCGCCTTTGTTAATTGTTGTGAAGCTTGCCTTAGGCGCGGGTCTTGATCTCCTCGGTCACCTTGGCAACAAACTCGTCAACGCTCATCTGAACGGTCTCGTTGGAGCGATCGCGGACGGAGATGTTGCCGGCCTCGACCTCCTTCTCGCCCAGGATGAGCATGTAGGGCACGCGGTCAATGGAGCGGGCCTCGCGGATCTTGTAGCCGATCTTCTCGTCGCGGTCGTCGCAGACCACGCGAATGCCGGCCTCCTCCAGCTTGGCGCACACCTCGTGGGCGTAGTCGCGGCTCTTCTCAGAGACGGGAAGCGCCTTGACCTGCACGGGAGCCAGCCAGGTGGGGAACTTGCCCGCAAAGTGCTCAATCAGAATGCCGATGAAGCGCTCGATGGAGCCAAAGCACACGCGATGCAGCATGATGGGGCGCTTCTTGGTGCCGTCGGCGTCCACGTACTCCAGATCAAAGTTGAGCGGCATCTGGAAGTCGAGCTGCACGGTACCGCACTGCCAGGTACGGCCGAGCGAGTCCTCCAGGTGGAAGTCGATCTTGGGGCCGTAGAAGGCGCCGTCGCCCTCGTTGACCTCGTAGTCCATGCCCAGCTTCTCCAGAGCGGTGCGCAGGCCCTCCTCGGCGCGCGCCCAGTCCTCGTCCGAACCCATGGAGTCCTCGGGGCGGGTGGAAAGCTCAACGTGGTACTTAAAGCCAAACTTCTGGTACACGGAGTCGATAAGGTTGACCACGCCCACGATCTCGTCGGTCAGCTGGTCGGGACGCACAAACAGATGAGCATCGTCCTGGTTAAAGCAGCGCACGCGGAACAGGCCGTGCAGGGCGCCGCGCAGCTCGTGGCGGTGCACCAGACCAATCTCGCCGGCGCGAATGGGCAGCTCGCGATAGGAGTGCGGCTTGGAGGCGTACACCAGCACGCCGCCCGGGCAGTTCATGGGCTTAATGCAGTACTCTTCGTCGTCGATAACGGTGGAGTACATGTTGTCCTTGTAGTGGTCCCAGTGGCCCGAGGTCTTCCACAGCTGCTTGTTCATGATAAGCGGCGTGGAAATCTCCACGTAGCCGGCCTTGTGGTGGATCTCGCGCCAGTAGTCCAGCAGCGTGTTCTTAAGGATCATGCCGTTGGGCAGGAAGAACGGGAAGCCGGGGGCCTCGTCGCGCATCATAAAGAGATCCATCTCGCGGCCGATCTTGCGGTGGTCGCGCTTCTTGGCCTCCTCCAGCATGTGCATGTGCTCGTCGAGCTCTTCCTTGGTGGCAAAGGCGACGCCGTTGATGCGGGTGAGCATCTTGTTGTCCTTATCGCCCTTCCAGTAGGCGCCCGAGACGCCGGTGAGCTTAAAGGCCTTCAGCGCCTTGGTGTAGCAGATGTGGGGGCCGACGCACATGTCGATGTAGTCGCCCTGCTGGTAGAAGGTGATGCGGGCGTCGTCGTCCAGGTCGCCGATGTGCTCGACCTTGTACTTCTCGCCGCGCTCCTCCATAAGGGCGATGGCCTCGGCGCGGGGCTTCTCGTACACGGAAAACTTGAGGTTCTCCTTGACGATTTTCTTCATCTCGGCCTCGATCGCGGGGAAGTCGTCCTCGCTGATCTTGACGCCCTCGGGTAGGTCAACATCGTAGTAAAAGCCGTTGTCGGTCGCGGGACCGTAGGCAAAGTCGGCCTGGGGGTACAGGCGCTTGATGGCCTGCGCCATGATGTGCGCGGCAGAGTGGCGGATGACGTGCGTGACCTCGTCCTGCGGGAGCTCGGCCACCGAACCGTCATTGTAGAGTGCCTTCATGGGTATGTTTTCTCCTCTCGGATGCCTGATGCAAGTGCGTGCGATGCGCTCGGCGTTTTAACTTGCATCATTATAGGCAGGTTGCCTTGGTATACAAGCGCCCGCCGCACCTTAATGGCACGGCGGGCGATTTTCTACGCATGCTTCATCGTGTAGGCGCGGGGTGTGGGGCACGCGTGGCTTGCGCGGGACGCGCGGTGCCCGTGGCTTACGGCCGGCCCGGCGATGGATGCGTTACTGGATGCGAGTTCGGCAGTAGGGGCAGACCTTCCAGTGCGCATCGAGCGGGCGATGGCAGCTGGGGCACACGTTGCGAACCTGAGTATCGCACACCGGGCAAACGACGAAGTCCTTCTCGATGGGCGCGCCGCACTGCGGGCAGGTGCCGTACTGGGCAAGCTGGCGCTCGCGCAGGGCCATGTCCAGCTCCTGCTCCTCGCGGTCGGACGCGTAGGAGTGCGGGCGCAGGACCAGGTAGGCGATGAGACCCACAAACGGGATGAGGGCGATGATGCCCCATGCCACGTAGGCGCTGGCGCCGCGGCGGCGAGCGTCGATGAACACATAGACGACCGACAGCACATAAAGGGCGATGATAAAGCCAACGAAGGCATAGACGACGCCCATAAGCTGCGGCGACATGAGCTCGGAGATGTACTTGGACATTACGGGTACCTTTCGGATTATTTACAGTCCAGTCAAGTTTACCACGGGGTTTGTTTATATGGAACCACGGCTAGGGGCGGGGCTGGCGCGGACACAAACATCTCAATCTGTAACAGGTGGAGGGCGGAATCCGGGTCTAGATGTTACAGATCGAGACACAGGGGTCCCTCCCCGACTTCAATCTCGATCTGTAACATCTTGGGCCTCAAAACCCCTCTTACTGTTACAGATCGAGACATTCAAAATCCGCCGAAAGGTTTGTCTTGATCTGTAACGTCTGGAGTCAAAAACCTCAGCTAACTGTTACAGATCAAGACGTAGAAAACCGTCCGAACCGAATGTCTCAATCTGTAACAGTTACCCGGCAAAAACAGGTCTAACTGTTTCAGATTGAGACATTCGAAACCGACTGATAGGTTCATCTTAATCTGTAACATCTAGACCCCAAAACAGTCCCTAGATGTTACAGATCGGGACAGAAGATCTCTCCCCGACTTTAAATCTCAATCTGTAACACGTAGGACTGATTTTCTCCTCTTACTGTTACAGATCGAGACAAACAGAGGGCCCGCCTGGCGAACGTCTCGATCTGTAACATCTGGAACCCAACTCTTCTACTTACTGTTACAGAACGAGACAAACCTCTGACGCCAGGGGCGGCAGACGAGGTCGCCGATGGTCCTGAGTCTCCCCTCGACTGCCGTTGGCGGGTGTTGCGGGGCTATTCGCCGCATTGCCGCTGCACTGGGGGTGTGTAGACCGTAGGATAGTTTTATTGACGGCCTGTCAACTCGTCTGGGAGGCACCGTGGCAGAAACGTTTGATATCGCGATTGTGGGCGCGGGCATCACGGGATGCGCCATTGCGCGGCAGCTCGCACGCTATGACCTGTCCATTTGCGTGGTCGAGGCGACCAACGACATCGCGCTGGGTGCGTCGAAGGCCAACGGCGGCCTGGTGCACGCCGGCTACGATCCGGCGCCGGGCACGGTAAAGGCGCAGGTCAACGCCCGTGGCTGCGAGCTATACGGTACGTGGGCACAGGAGCTGGGCTTTCTGTTATGCCGCACCGGGTCGATGGTGTTGGGCTTTAATGACGAGGACCGCACGCATCTGGAACGGCTGCGGTGCAACGGTCATGTCAACGGTGTGCCCGAGCTGTCGATCGTCGAACCCGACCGCATCCACGAATTAGAGCCGCGCGCCAGTGCCGATGCAACGTGCGCGT
The DNA here is from genome assembly GCA_905194345.1 of Coriobacteriaceae bacterium. Lineage (GTDB taxonomy): Bacteria > Actinomycetota > Coriobacteriia > Coriobacteriales > Coriobacteriaceae > Collinsella. Next base: position 19,061 of record CAJJRZ010000029.1, on the reverse strand, counting down.
TGTGGTGCCCCTCGACTGGATTTGTCGACCCGTTTGAGGTTGCCATCGCCGCGCTGGAGAACGCCATGGCCAACGGGGTGACGTTTATGCGCTCCGCACCGGTGAAGGCGATTGAAGTCGCGGGGTCGGGCGACGACGCGCGCTTTACGCTGGCGACCCCCGCTGGCAGCGTGCGCTGCCGCTACCTGATCAACGCCGCAGGCAACGGCGCCGCCGACATCTCGCATATGGCGGGCGCCGAGGAGTTCCAGATGGTCTGGCGCCAGGGGAACATTGTGGTACTGGACAAGGAGCCGCGCACGCTGATGCCGCTCTACCCCGTGCCCACGCCAGTGTCCAAGGGCGTTATCGTCACGGGCACCGTGCACGGCAACACCGTGATCACCGCCACGGCTGCCGTGCGCGAGCCGGGCGACACGCAGACCTATGCGAGCGATGTGAACGCGCTGCTGACCGGCGCGCGCAAGCTGGTGCCCGATCTGGACACGCGCCGCGTGGTGCGCGCATTTGCCGGTGGGCGTCCGGTCATTCAGGGTACGAACGACTTCTTTATTGGGCAGTCCGCCGTAGTACCAGGCCTGTTCCAGGCCGCGGGCATTCAGTCGCCGGGCGTGGCGAGCGCGCCGGCCATTGCTGAGCGCATGGAGCAGGTTCTGCGCGATGCCGGCGTGGTCCTGCGCGAACGGGACGATTGGGACCCAATTCGCCACGCACCGGACGACTTTGACCGCGCGCCGCTTGCGCGCAAAGAAGAGCTTATCGAGTCCGACCCCGCGTGGGGACAGATCGTCTGCCGCTGCGAGACAGTGCCCGAGGCCGAGATTGTGGCCGCGATCCGACGCCAGCCGGGCGCAGTTTCGGTCGAGGGTATCAAGCGCCGCTGTCGTGCTGGCATGGGTCGGTGCCAAAGCGGCTTTTGCCAGAGCCGTGTGGTGGCGATTCTTGCCCGAGAGCTGGACTGCGACCCCAGCGAGGTATTACTGGAGGACGCCGGCTCCTGGCTGGTCGAGGGACCTTTGAAGGGGGTGCACTAGGATGGAGAGCTTTGAAGTAAATGCAGCGAGCGCGACCGACGGCACCGCGGACGCCGCGCCGACGCAAGCCTTCGACGTGGTCGTTATCGGCGGCGGACCTGCCGGCATGGCGGCCGCGCTGGCCGCGCATAAGACAGGCGCACGCGTGGCCATCGTGGAGCGCGAGCAGCACCTGGGCGGCATCCTCCGCCAGTGCATCCACCCCGGCTTTGGCCTGTCGCACTTTAAACAGGAGCTCACCGGTCCCGAGTACGCGCAGCGCTTTATCGACCAGGTGCGCGCAACCGACATTGCGCTGTTCCTGGACAGCATGGTGATTGGGATTGATTCAGGCGAGCCTACGGAAGACACCGCGGTCCATACCGTCACGCTCATGAGCCCTGCCGGCATGTTGCAGCTCACCGGACGCGCAGTCGTCCTTGCCATGGGTTGCCGCGAGTGCACGCGCAGCGAGATCAAAATCCCCGGCAGCCGACCCGCCGGCGTGTTTACGGCGGGTCTGGCGCAGCGATACATCAATATCGAGAACCTCAAACCCGGCTCGCGCGCCGTCATTTTGGGTTCGGGCGATATCGGGCTGATCATGGCACGTCGCTGCACGCTCGAGGGGATTTCGGTCGAGGGCGTGTACGAGCTCATGCCGTACGCCAACGGGCTGCGCCGCAATGTGAAGAACTGTCTGGACGACTTTGGAATTCCACTGCACCTGTCCACCACCGTCACGCGTGTGATCGGTCACGACCGCGTGGAAGCCGTCGAGGTAAGCCAAGTCGACAAGCACCTGGCGCCCATTCCGGGGACCGAGCGCATTGTTCCGTGCGACACGCTGCTGCTTTCGGTGGGATTGATTCCCGAGAACGAGCTTTCGGTTGCCGCGGGTGTAGAGCTTGACCCGCGCACGCGAGGCGCCGTGGTGGACCAGAGTCTGCAGACGGGCGCACCAGGCATCTTTGCCTGCGGCAACGTGCTGCACGTGCACGACCTGGCCGACAACGTAACGACCGAGTCCGAGAGAGCTGGCGCAGCTGCGGCGGCGTACGCGCTGGGAACCGGCGCGGGCGCCGTTCCGGACTGCGAGCTCACCGTCTCCCCTGCCGGCATTGCGGGATACGCACTGCCGGGACGCATTACGGCTGTGGCGCTCACCAAACTCAACTTCCGTGTGCGCCGACCAGTCGATGCCGCCCGCGTGCGCATTCTTGCTGGCGGCGTGGAGCTGTTTGCAGGCAAGGTCCGCCCGTTTAAACCGAGTGTAATGGAAAGCTTCCCACTGCCGGCAAAGGTCATCAAGCAGGCGCTCGACCTGGGTGCCAGCAAGATTGTCTTGTCCGTCGATCCCATTGAGGAGGCATAGCTCATGAGCACGAATGCGACCGAAACGTTGCAGTTCAACTGTACGACCTGCCCATCCGAATGCCTTCTGACCGTAGAGGTGGAGCGCGACGCCAATGGCGCCGTGGTGGAAGTGCGCTCCGTAACCGGTAACAACTGCCCGCGCGGCGATACGTTCGCACATCAGGAGCTCACCTGCCCCATGCGCGTGCTCACGACGACCGTGGCCGTCTCCGGCGGCGACGAAGCCCTGCTCCCCGTGCGCACGGCCGAAGCCATCCCGCTAGAACTCCACGCCCAGGCCATGGACCTCATCTGCGGCGTGGTCGTCGAGGCCCCCATCCGCATGGGCGACGTCGTGCTAGAGAACCTCCTAGACACCAACATCAACCTTATCGCCAGCATGGACATCGAGTAGCTAATTTGGGACGGGGCTCTTTTAGCTGCTTTTGCCTGCACGCTTGCCAGGCTGGCCATGCCAAGGAGTGTCCCAAGGTGCCGGCATAAAAGGAACGTCCCTATGTGCCGGGCTTGGGATACCATGGTGGCAGCCTAGCGAAAGGATGTTTCATGGCACATGTCGATGACCAGCGTGTGGCACGCGTGCTCGATGCGCTCGAGGCTCAGCACCCCGGCGCACAGCTGCTCGTAAACGACCCGTGGTCGATTTACTATCTGACCGGTTTTTATGCCGATATGTTCGAGCGTTTTTGTGGCGTGCTGCTCGCGCGCAATACCGAGCCAGTGATCCTAGTCAACGCGCTGCATCAGCTGCCCGAGTATGATAATGCGCGCGTTGCCTACCACAACGATACTGACGTCGTGACCGACGCCATCGCGAGTGAGATCAACCCAGCCAAGCCGCTTGGCATCGACACCGTCATGCGCTCCGGCTTTTTGATGCCGCTCATGGAGCGCCACGCCGCCAGCGAGTTTTTCCTGGGCGATTTTGCCGTCACCGCCGCACGCACCTACAAGGATGCCGCCGAGCAGGAGCTCATGCGCGCGTCCTCGGCCGCTAACGATGCCGTGATGGCCGATGTTATCAAGCTCGTCCACGAGGGCGTGACGGAGCGCGCAATTGCCGACCAGATGCTCAGTCTGTATCGCAAGCACGGCTGCGAGGGCTTTAGCTTTCCGCCCATCGTGAGCTTTGGCGCCAACGCCGGCGACCCGCATCACGAGCCCGACGATACCGAGCTTAAACGCGGCGACGTGGTGCTGTTCGACATTGGCGGACGCCATCGCAACTACTGCTCGGACATGACTCGCACGTTCTTTTGGGGCGAGCCGGACGAGGAGACGGCGCGCATCTACGATATCGTGCGCCGCGCCAACGAGGCGGCCGAGGCGCTCATCGCGCCGGGCGTGCGCATGTGCGACCTGGACCGTGCCGCGCGCGGTGTGATTGAAGACGCGGGCTACGGCAAGTACTTTACGCATCGCCTGGGCCACTCGATCGGCCTGCAGGACCATGAACCGGGCGACGTCTCGCTGGTCAACGAGCAGGTCGTAGAGCCAGGCATGACGTTCTCCATCGAACCGGGCATCTATCTCCCCGGCCGCACCGGCGTCCGCATCGAGGACCTGGCCCTGGTGACCGAGAACGGCGTCGAGATTCTCAACGCCTACCCCCACGATCCGGTCCGCCTAGACTAGCCAATGTGCCAAAGGGACAGCCCCGTTGACACATTCCGCTAACGTCGCACCACGAAAACGGGCTATCTACTACGTTTAACCCGCATGGGTCGACCATGCAGGTCTTTTTTGAAAAATGGCAAGCCCTTTACCTGCGGTTTTAATTTCACAATGCCCCGCGTGGTCGAGGATAGTCGGTAAAACGTAGTAGATAGGCTCATTTCGTGGCGAGCAAGTCAACTCGAGGCGCAGGGTAGTCAAAATTGCCCCGTCCCAAATTGACTGCTTTTGAGTTGCGGTGATATACGGACTGTTTGAGTCTTCTGGCTTATAAAACAGTCCGTATTTCACCGCAACTGATGAGGGGATGGGTTAACGGAGCAGCCCCGCTACTTCGCCGGCTAGGGTGATGGTGCCGGCTGCTACGAAAGACTCGCCCGCGGTATCGAAGGCGGCAAGGGCCTCGGGCACGCTCGGGTATAAACCCGCGAGCTTATCGACGTCCACCAGGGCGGCGAGCTCCTCTGCCGGCAGGGCGCGGTCGGAATCGGTCTGCGTCACGACCACGCGGGGGAACGCCGGAACCAGAACGTCAACGATACCCGCCACGTCCTTATCGGCCAGCGCGGCACACAACAGCGTGGGGCGATTCTCCACGCACGGATCGATCTCGTCCAGCGCGCTCACAAAGTTCTCGCAGCTCTGAGGGTTATGGCAGGCGTCGATCAACTTGAGCGGATCAGTTCCCAGCACATCAAAACGACCCGGTGTGGGGCAACCCATAAGCGATGCATCCAGCGCATCGTGGTCAAGCTCGCGGCCCAGATACCCCTCGCACAGCATAATCGCGCACGCGGCATTCTGCGGCTGATACGCCGGCTTGACCATGCTCGACGTATAGATCGCACGCGGCGTGGTGCAGCTAAACTCCACCGTATCGCCCACATGCGCCGGCACCTTGGTCGTGGCATGGCTCACCACCAGCGGCACCACACCGCACTCACGGCAACGGACATCCATCACGCGCTGAACGCTCGGCTCATGTGTGCCCTCGCCCAAAACAACCAAGCGCCCGGGTTTGATAACCGCAGCCTTCTCACCCGCAATGGCCTCGAGCGTGTCGCCCAAAATACGCGTGTGATCGAGCCCAATGCCCGTAATGGCAACGGCGACGGGATCGGTCGCACTCGTGGCGTCCCAACGTCCGCCCATACCAACCTCGAGCACGGCAACATCCACCGCGGCCTCGGCAAACACGACAAGCGCAGCAGCCGTCAAAAGGTCAAACGGCGTGATGGTATAGGCGCGCTCCCCCGCCGCCACACGACGGGCATTCACGCGATGTCCCGCCTCAACAGCGGCAGAAACACCACGGGCAAAGGCCTCATCGCTCACGACGCGTCCATCGACCTCCATGCGCTCGGGATAGCGCACAAGCTGCGGCGACGTATACAGCGCGGTCTTGAGCCCCTCGCCGCGAAGGATAGCAGCCGAAAAACGCGTAGTCGAAGTCTTGCCATTGGTACCGGCGACCTGAATGCAATCGAAATACTCGTCCGGACGTCCCAGCTCATCAAGCATATCGACAACCGTCTCAAGCAGAGGACCAGCATCCCCAGAAATCCGCCCCGTATCAGCAGCCAGCCCAACAGCCTCATCAAACGAAAGCAAATCAAACTCAAAAGGAACGGTATACAAGCCGGAACGCTTAGGCATTTTTAGAACCGCCATTCATAGAAAAATAAAACAGTATAGGTTGAGGATAGTCAGCGAAAACGCCTCTGATGAGCCAAGGTGCCGTGAAACAAGGGCGCATAGGGCTTATGCCCATGCGCCCGAAGTTGAACGGCAGATTGGCCATCAGAGGCGTTTGCAGCGTCGAGTCAGCCGCCGTTCGTTAGAACGGCGGAATAGGTGTCCGCAGTAGCGAGCAATGCCCCAAACCGCGTCCCCCAGTAACGCTTACGAGAAGTCAGCAACCTGCGAGTTCAGCGCCGCCAGGATCTCCTTGAGCTCAGCTGCACGGTCCCTCTTCTTCTGGACCACCGCAGGCGCGGCCTTGGCCACAAAGCCCTCGTTGGACAGCGTCTTCTCGCAGCCGGCGAGCTCCTTCTGCGCGGCGGCAATCTCCTTCTCCAGGCGCGCCTTCTCGGCCGAAAGATCAACCTTGCCCTCGAGCACCACAAAGACCTCGACACCGCTATCGACCACGGCGATGCTTGCGGCCGGCTTCTCGACATCGGTACCCATAACCAGCGAGGCAGTATTTGCCAGCGGCTCGATGGTCGAACGCAGGCTCTCGAGCTTCTCGATGTCCTCGGCGCCGGCGCGCACGACCACGTCGAGCTCGGCCTTGGGGCTCAAGCGATAACGCGAACGCGTGGCGCGAGCGGCAGACACGACGGTACGGCACAGCTCAAACGCGCGCTCGGCGTCCTCGTCAACATACTTGGCGTAGTCGGCGGGCTCGGGCCACTTGGCAATCATGAGCGCCTCGGCGCGGTCAACGTTGCCCTCGGCGTCCAGATCGAGCACGCTCGCCGGCATGTTGTCCCAGATCTCCTCGGTGACAAACGGCATAAGCGGGTGCATCAGGCGAATGGAGGTGTCGAGCACAAAGATCAGGTTGCGCTGAGCCTGCAGACGGCCCTCGCCCTTCAGGCGGGCCTTGGTGACCTCGACGTACCAGTCGCAGACCTCGTTCCAGAAGAACTGCTGCACGCCGCGGGCCATGTCGCCAAAGGTGTAGTTCTCAATACCCTCGGTGACCATCTTGACGGCCTTGGCCAGACGGCTGAACATCCAGGCGTCTGCCGGCGTCTCCACGACGGGTTCGCCGGGCGTGTAGCCCTCCATGTTCATAAGCAGGAAGCGGCTGGCGTTCCAGATCTTGGTCACAAACGACTTGGCCTGCTCGGTGCGCGGGCTGTCGATGAGCTTCTTGGTCTTCTTGTCGATGTTCGCGTCGAACTTGACGTCCTGGTTGTTGGTGCACAGCGTAAGCAGGTTGAAGCGCATGGCGTCGGCGCCGTACATGCCAATGAGGTCCATGGGGTCTACGCCGTTGCCCTTGGACTTGGACATGCGGCTTCCGTCCTTGGCCAGAATCGTCGGGTAGATGACGACGTCCTTAAACGGAACCTCGTCCAAGAAATACAGCGAGCTCATGACCATGCGGGCGACCCACAGCGCGATGATGTCGCGCGCGGTGACGAGCGCCGTCGTGGGGTGATGACCCTCGAGCAGCTCCGGCTTTTGCGGCCAGCCCTGCGTGGCGAAGGTCCACAGCTGCGAGCTGAACCAGGTGTCCAGTACGTTCTCGTCCTGGTGCACGTGATGGCCGCCGCACTTGGGGCACACGTCGGTGTCCTCGGTAAGGGCGTCCTCCCAGCCACAGTCCTCGCAGTAGAACACGGGAATGCGGTGGCCCCACCACAGCTGGCGGCTGATGCACCAGTCCTTGAGGTTCTCCATCCAGGTGGTGTAGGTCTGCGTCCAGCGCGCGGGGTGGAAGGTGACCTTGCCGGAGTTGACGGCGTCAAGCGCCGGCCCCTTGAGCTTGTCGACGGCGACGAACCACTGCTCGGACAGCCACGGCTCAAGCGCGGCGTCGCAACGGTAGCAGTGCATGACGGAGTGATCATGCTCCTCGACGTGGTCGAGCAGATCGTGCTCGTCGAACCACTTGATGACGGCCTCGCGGCACTCGTCGCGGTTCATGCCGGTGAACTCGCCGTAGCCCTCGACGACCACCGCGTGCTCGTCGAAGATGTTGATCTGCGGCAGGTCGTGGGCCTGACCCATGGCGTAGTCGTTGGGGTCGTGGGCCGGGGTGACCTTAACAAAGCCGGAACCGAAGTTGGCGTCGACATGCCAATCCTCAAAGATGGGAATCTCGCGGTTGACAATCGGGAGCATGACGGTCTTACCCACAAAGGCGGCCTTCTCGGGATCCTTCGGGGAGACGGCAACGCCCGTGTCGCCGAGCATGGTCTCGGGGCGGGTGGTGGCGACGACGATGTAGTCCTGGCCGTTGACCGGCTCGGTCAGCGGGTAGCGCAGGTGCCACAGGTGGCCCTTCTCGTCCTTGTACTCGGCCTCGTCGTCCGAGATAGCAGTAGTGCAGTTGGGGCACCAGTTGACGATGCGCTTGCCGCGGTAGATCAGGCCGTCGTGGTACCAGTCGCAAAAGACCTTACGCACGGCCTGGGCATAGTCCTCGTCCATGGTGAAGCGCTCGTTGTCGAAGTCGACGGAGCAGCCCATGCGCTTGATCTGCTCGACGATGATGCCGCCGTACTCGTGGGTCCAGTCCCAGCAGGCGTCGACAAACTTGTCGCGACCAATCTCCAGGCGGCTAATGCCCTCGCTCTTGAGCTTCTTGTCGACCTTGGTCTGCGTGGCGATACCGGCGTGGTCGGTGCCCAGCACCCAGCGCGTGGACTTGCCGCGCATGCGGGCCATACGGACGATGGCATCCTGGATGGAGTCGTCGGTGGCGTGGCCCATGTGGAGCTTGCCGGTCACATTGGGAGGCGGAATGGTGACGGTGCAGTCGCCCACGCCCTCGCGGCGCTTGTAGTAGCCGCCGTCAAGCCACTTCTGCAGAATCGCCGGCTCGTTGGTCGACGGATCGTAGTTTTTGGGCATCTCTTCCATATATCTCTCCCTGTCCCGCCGGCGTGTCCGCCTGCTTGGTTTTCGCTCGGTCAGGTCCTGGCTCGCACGAAGAGCACATTAAGTGCTCTTCGGCTCGTGCGGAATCTACGAAAACCAAGCAGGCGGACGCGCCTTAGGTATCGATTACTTCAGTCTGATATGACTTCACTGAGGCTTAAACAAACACACAGAATAACACAGGTAGTTGGGGTTATTGCGTATATATAAAATAGCCTCCGACCGCGGATGGTCGGAGGCTATTTGCAAGCACGTTTTTGGCAGGTTTACCCGTAGATGCGCTGGGGCTGCTCTTCGCCCTTTACGGAGGCTTCGGTCACGATGACCTTGACTACACCCTCCTCGCTGGGCAGATCGAACATCGTCTGCTGCAGCACGTCCTCGCAGATGGAACGCAGGCCGCGGGCGCCGGTCTTGCGGGCGAGCGCCATGCGGGCAATCTCGTGCAGGGCCGCGTCCTCAAACTCAAGCTCAACATCCTCGAGCTGGAACATCTTGCGGTACTGGCGCACCACGGCGTTCTTGGGCTCGGTCAGGATCGACACCAGGTCGTCCTCGTCGAGCGCCTGCGTCTGGGTAACGACGGGCGTACGTCCCACGAACTCGGGAATCATGCCAAAGGCGTTGAGGTCCTGCGGGAGCACCTGACGCAGCAGGTCGTTCTCGTCGACCGAGGTGGGACCGGCGATCTCGGAGTTAAAGCCCACGCCCTTGTTGCCTACGCGATCGGCAATGATCTTATCCAGACCCACAAAGGCACCGCCGCAGATGAACAGGATGTTGGTCGTGTCGATCTGCAGCAGCTCCTGCTGGGGATGCTTGCGGCCGCCGGTGGGCGGAACGCTAGCCACCGTGCCCTCAAGAATCTTAAGCAGCGCCTGCTGAACTCCCTCGCCCGAGACATCGCGGGTAATAGAGAGGTTCTCGGCCTTGCGGGCGATCTTATCGATCTCGTCCACGTAGATAATGCCGACCTGCGCGCGCTCAATATCGCCATCGGCGGCGTTGATGAGCTTGAGCAGGATGTTCTCCACATCCTCGCCCACGTAACCGGCCTCGGTGAGCGCGGTAGCATCGGCGATGGCAAACGGCACCTCGAGGATGCGCGCGAGCGTCTGGGCGAGCAGGGTCTTGCCGGTGCCGGTGGGACCGAGCAGCAGGATGTTGGACTTGGCGAGCTCCACCTCGTCCATATCGTCGTCGAGCTGCGAGTCCAAGCCGTCGTCAAAGGCCGAAAGCGCAGCACCGCCCTCGATCACGCGACGGTAGTGGTTGTACACGGCCACCGACATGGCGCGCTTGGCGTCCTCCTGGCCCATAACATAGGCCGAAAGCTCGTCATAGATCTCGTGCGGCGTCGGCACGTGCGTGATGACCTGGCGGTCGTCCTCGAGCTCAAAGCCCTCGGTCTCGGGGTCCACAGCGGGCTGCCCAGCAGCCTGGCCGTGGTCGTTGAGGAAGCCCGGCAGCTTGCCGTTGCGGGCAGCGTCCATAAAGTCCGAAGCCAGCGACTCCTCAAGGATCTCGGAGCAGGCGGCGACACACTCGTCACAGATAAAGATGTTGGTCGGGCCCTTTACAAGACGACGGACCTGGCCCTGCTCTTTTCCGCAGAAGGAGCAGCGGATGGGATTGCCGTTCTCGTCAAAGTTGTCCTGCATGTTACCTGCCATCCTAGGCGTCCTTCGCGGCAAGATCGCGCGAGGTGACGATACGGTCGATCAGGCCGTAGTCGAGTGCCTCGGCAGCGGTCAGGTAGTTGTCGCGCTCGGTATCGGCCTGGACCTTCTCGATGGGCTGGCCCGAGGCGTCGGACAGGATCTGGTTGAGCTCGCGACGAGTCTTCTTGATCTCCTCGGCCACGATCTCAATCTCGGTCTGCTGGCCCTGGGCACCGCCGCTGGGCTGATGAATCATGACCTTGGAGTGCGGCAGGCAGAAGCGCTTACCCTTGGCGCCGGCCGAAAGCAGCACGGCGGCCATGGACGCGGCCATACCGACACAAATGGTGGAGACCTGCGGCTTGATGAAGTTCATGGTGTCAAGAATTGCCAGGCCGGAGTAGACCTCGCCACCGGGCGAATTGATGTAGAGCGAGATATCCTTCTCGGCATCCTGGCTCTCAAGATGCAGCAGCTGGGCAACGACCAGGTTGGCGCTGACGGAGTTAATCTCCTCGCCCAAGAAGATGATGCGGTCGTTGAGCAGGCGCGAATAGATATCGTAGCTGCGCTCGCCGCGCGGCGTCTGCTCGATAACGTATGGCACGAGGGCGGAATCGAACTTAGCGATCATACGCATCTCCATTTCTCTCTTGCGGACCAAATTGGTTCTAGATAAACGTACGGTGCCCGCATGCTATGCATTGGCTGGCACCGTACGAAGCAACCGGATAACCGGTGTATAACTTTACCCCATCACGGGCGCACCCATGCGCTCGCGGGCAAGGTGGCGAGAATTACTCGGCGTCCTTGGCGGTCTCGTCGACCTCGGTCACCTTGGCGTTCTCGACCAGGTGGTCGACGGCCTTGGAGCGACGGATGGACTCGCGGACGGCAGGCATGCGGCCGTCGGCGATGAACTCGGCCTTGGAAGCCTCGACGTCCTTGACGCCGGCCTTCTCGAACTCGGCGTTGACGTCGTCCTCGGTGAACTCGATCTTGAGCTCACGGGCGAGGGCGTCGAGAGCCAGGGACTCACGGGCAACGTCGTTGGCCTGCTTGTGCAGGTCGCCGATGAACTGCTCCATGGTCAGGCCGGAAGCGGGCAGCCAGGTGTCCAGCGTCATGCCGCGGGCAGCGAGGTTGGACAGGAAGTTCTGGCCAAGCTCCTCAAAGACGGACTGCTCATAGTCGGCGTCCATCTCATCGAGCTGCAGGCGCTCGGCGAGAGCGGAGACGCAACGGTTCTCCTTCTCGGCCGGGAGGCGGGAAGCCTTGTCCTGCTCGATCTCGATCTTGATGGCGTCGCGCATGGCGTCGATGCTGTCGAAGCCAAAGTCGGACTTGACGAGCTCGTCGGTGAGCTCGGGGGTGTTGCGGACCTTGATACCCTTGACGGTGACCTCGACGGTGTGGGTCTCGGCCTCCTCGCCCTCCTCGACCTCGTCGGTCCAGGTGACGGTCTTGACGTCGTCAACGTTAGCGCCGATCAGGGCCTCGTTGAACTCCTTGGGGTTGCTGTCGCTACCGGCGATGAGCATGCGGCCCTCGGCAGCGAAGTTGTCGGCGTTCTCGACGGCCTTGAGATCGACGGTCACATAGTCGTCAGCCTCGACGGCGCGACCCTCGACGTCCTCGAAGGTGGCACGGTAGTTGAGGAGCATCTCAACCTGGTTGTTGATCTCGGACTCGGTGACCTCCGCGGGAGGCATCTCGATCTCGACGGCGTCGAAGGAGGAGAGCTCGGCAGCAGGACGCAGGGAGAACTCGACGGTGTAGGTGTAGTCCTCGTGATCCTTGGCGAGGTCGAGCTCCTTGTAGTCACCGTTCTTGGTGGGGACGATGTCCAGCTCGTTGAGGACGGCGGGCTCGTTGGCGGCGATCAGGTCGTTGGTGGCCTGAGCGAGGGTAGCCTCGGCGCCAAGAGCGGAGTCGATGACCGGACGGGGAGCCTTGCCGGCACGGAAGCCCGGGAAGCGGTACTTCTTGGCGGTGTCCTTGTAGGCCTTCTTGATCGCGGCGTCGACGTCGGCGGCCGGGATGGTGACCGTAGCGGTGAGCTTGGCGTCCTTGACGTCAGAAGCGGTGATGTTCAACACGTTCCTCCTCATACTGCCCAGCTTATCTGAGGTGCTGGTACCTTTATGCAACAAGCGTCGCGAGGGCATAAGCCGACGCGGGTGCGTTGGTGCGGGCGAAAGGACTCGAACCTTCACGGGAATCCCACCAGAACCTAAATCTGGCGCGTCTACCAATTCCGCCACGCCCGCATGAGCGCACAGATTAGGAATGATAGCAGATACGAGCGACAAGCGCACGCACACCTTTTATAGGCTCACGACCTCACCACGAGTGCAATTGGCGGGGCGAGTTGCCCCGCCCCGCCAATTACGACTTGTTCGCTGACCCGCTACTCCCCCAGCAGGGCTTTCTCGGGCGTGATCGGCAGCGAGCGGACCTGATGTCCGGTGGCGTGCGCCACGGCCGAGGCCACGGCGGCGAGCGGCGTGTTGATGACGACCTCGCCGATCGACTTGGCGCCAAACGGACCCGTCGGCTCGTAGCTCGGCTCAAAGGCCACGCGAATGCTGCCGATATCCAGGCGCGTGGGCAACTTGTAGCTCATAAAGTTGCCAGTGCGCAGGCGGCCGCGATCATCGTGCTCGACGATCTCGTAGAGCGCGTGACCGATACCCTGGGCAATGCCGCCCTCGGCCTGGACGCGCGCGAGCGCCTCGTTGATCACGGTGCCGCAGTCCACAGCCGCCGCATAGTCCACCACAGTCACCTTGCCGGTGGCCTTGTCGACCTCGACCTCGGCAATGCCGGCCATAAACGGCGGAGGCGAAACGGGCAGGCAGGCGGAGGCATGCGAGGTGAGCGCGTCGCCGCCCGCGATGTTCTTGACGCACAGGTTGGCAAAGTCGCGCAGCGTGAGGTAGCGGTTCTGCTCGCGCGCGGCACGCTCGTCGGACAGGCGCACGTACTGGCCATCAAAGACCACGTCGGCGGCGTCCACGTCCCACATCTGGGCGGCCTTGGCGCAAATCTTCTCACGCAGCTCGGTCGCGGCGTTCTTGGCGGCCAAGCCCGTCACATACGTACCCGAGCTCGCGTACGAGCCGGCGTCGAACGGCGACACGTCGGTGTCTACACCGCGCACCACAATGAGCGAGCTCTCCACGCCCAGCTCCTCGGCGGCAATCTGCGCCAGAATCGTGTCGACGCCCATGCCGTTATCGGTGGCGCCGGTGCCGATGGTAATGAAGCCATCCTCTTCCAGGCGCATGTCGATGCCGGCGATGTCCACGTTGGAGATGCCCGAGCCCTGCATGGTGAGCGCGCAGCCCAGAGCGCGCACGCGGTCGCCCAGGTCTACAGCCAGCGGCTTGTCGCGCCAGCCGATCATGTCCATCGCGCGCAGCAGGCAGCGGTCGAGCGCGCAGGCGTTGAGCTTCTCGTTGTAGTACTGCGGCATGATCTCGCCCTCGCGCACGATGTTCTTAAGGCGCAGGTCGGCGGGATCCATGTGCAGCATGTCGGCGAGCTCGTTGACGGCGCTCTCCACGGCAAACTGGCCCTGGGTGGCACCGTAGCCGCGATACGCGCCGCCGCGGTTAGTGTTGGTGTAGACGGCGTCCCAGCTAAAGCGGCTCGCCTTCACATGGTTGTAGATGGGCAGACTCTTGTGGCCCGAAAGGCCGATCGTCGTAGTAGCGTGCTCGCCGTACGCGCCGGCGTTGGACAGCGTGTGCAGATCGATGGCCGTGATGGTGCCATCGTTCATGGCGCCCAGCTTAACGGTCATCTGCATCTGGTGGCGCGAGTTGCCCGCGGTGATGGTCTCCTCGCGGGTGTAGCAGCAATAGCTCGGACGGCCGGTCTGCTGTGTCACAAACGCCACGAAGATCTCGCAGCAGCCCGTCTGCTTGGAGCCAAAGCCGCCGCCGATGCGCGGCTTAATAACCTGCACCTGCGACTGCGGAATGTCGAGCGACTGCGCGACCATGCGGCGCACGTGAAAGGGCACCTGTGTAGAGGTGGTCACCGAGATGCGGCCGAAGGCGTCGGTCGTCGCGAAGGCACGGAAGGTCTCCATGGGCGCGGTCTGCGTGGCCTGGCTGGTGTAGGTGCGGGTGAAGACGATGTCGCTCTGTGCGAACGCCTCATCAAGGTCGCCAAAATCGCTGGTACCGCTGCACACCAGGTTGCGAGCAACGTCGCCGCCCTGAGGAAACATAAAAGTCACGTCGCCCTCGGGGTGGACCACGATGCCGTTATCGAGCGCCTGGGTAAAGTCGAGCAGCGGCTCGAGCACCTCATAGTCGACCTTAATGAGCTTGAGCGCCTTGTCGGCAGCCTCCTCAGTCTCGGCGGCGACGATCGCCACCTCTTCGTTTTGGTAACGGACGAGGTTCTCGAGAATCAGACGGTCGTAGGGACTCGGCTGCGGATAGCTCTGGCCGGCAATGGTAAAACGACGCTTGGGAACGTCCTCGTAGGTGTAGACGCCCACCACGCCGGGCACCTTCAGGGCGCGCGACGTGTCGATGGAGCGGATCTTGGCGCGGGCATAGGGGCTGCGCTTAAGCTTAACGATGAGCGCGCCGGCGGGCACCATGTCGCCCGTGTAGACGGGACGGCCCTCGAGCAGAGCCTTCGAGTCCTTCTTGGGCTGCTTATGGGTGATCTGCTTGTAGGAGACGCCGTCGGAGCTCGTGTCGTTGACCGGCAGCTCGGGCATCTCAAAGCCCACCTGCACGCCGGACTCATTGAGGAAGCGCACAATGGCGCGCAGCTGACTCTCGTAGCCACTACAGCGGCAGAGGTTGCCGGCGAGCTGGCGAGAGAGTTCCTCGCGCGTGGCGACGAGACTCGGGTCCTCCTTGGCGGCGCGGGCGAGCGCAAGCACGTTCATGATGAGGCCGGGGGCACAAAAACCGCACTGCTCGGCACCTTCGGCAGCCATGGCGCGGGCGAGCGCCTCGGACTCGGCTTTGAGGCCCTCGAGCGTGGTGACGGAGCGGCCCTCGACGCGCGCGGCGGGAACCGAGCAGCTCAGCACCGGGTCGCCGTCGAGCCACACCGTGCACAGACCGCAGTTGGTGGTCTCGCAGGCGCAGCGCACCGACGCGCAACCCTGCTCGCGCAGCAGCGCAAAGAGCATGGTGTCGGGGGCAACCTGAACCTTGACCTTGCGGCCGTTGAGCGTAAAGGAAAGATCGATGAGTTTGGCAGCCATTAGCGCACCTCGCTAGAATCGACGCCGGGCACGCGGCGGCAGGAATACTCGTCCGTGGCAAACTTAGGGACCCGCACGCACTCGAGCTCGCGGGCAAGCGCGGCAGAAAGCTCGATGCCGGCGGCACGGCGCACGGCCTGCATGGCGAGCGGGGCCGAGATGCGGCGGCGGTAGTCGGCCGAGCCCCACAGGTTGGTGCCGTAGCTCAGCGCGCGCACTGATGCGGCCAGGGCGCGCAGCTCGTCCTCGGAAGGCTGCTCGTTGGTGAGACCACACGCCTCGCCCTGCAGCAGGGTCGCGCGCAGTGGGCGGGCGCCCACGGTGACATGCCAGCTGTTGTCCCACCAGGCGGCGGTGACGTTTAAGGAGGGGAAGTCGGTCGCGGCCTTGCGCACGGCCTCGTAGCTCGCACGGTAGTCGTGCTTAACGACCACGACGTGCTCGATCACGTCGCGCACATAGCCCATGTCCACGAACTCCGCGAGCGGCACGCGACCGGCGCCCGTCAGCTCAACATAGGAATCGAGCGCCAGGAAAGCCGAGAGCACGTCCGAGAAGCCAAAGCGGCCGTAGATGCTGCCGCCCACCGTGGCGGTATTGCGCAGCTGCACACCCACGATGTCGTGGACGGCGAACTCAAAGACATTGTTGACAAGCGCGTTGAGCCCGGCATGACGCTCGAGCTGGCGCAGGGTGCACATGGCACCGATGCGAAACTCGGTCTCAGTCTCCTCGATCTGATCGAGTCCGCAGGCCGAAAGGTCAATCGCCGTCGCCACGCGACGCGAACCCAGACGCATCCAAATGCCACCGCCCACAATCTTGTTGTTGCGGTTCTTCTGTAAGAGCTCATAGGCTTCGGCCGCGTTTCCAACACGGACGTAGGTACCGAACTTGAGCACGTTCTCCCCCATCTCTTTACTTGTCCAGTACCTCTAAGTGTACCAAACGAGGGCGCACGACCCTCACCACCATAGAAAAAGGCTCCCGGCCGATATGGTCGGGAGCCTTAGCGCATCAGCGGGTGCTGTACGGAGCTATGTCAAGCTGAATTTAGCAGACGCCCTGAGCGAGCATGGCGTCGGCGACCTTCAGGAAGCCGGCGATGTTGGCGCCCATGACAAAGTTGCCCTCCTGGCCATACTCCTTGGCGGTGTCGTCCACGTTGTGGAACATGCCGCGCATGAGCTGCTCGAGCTTGCCGTCGACCTCCTCGAAGGTCCAGGACAGGTGCTCGGCGTTCTGGCTCATCTCGAGGCCGGACACGAGCACGCCGCCGGCGTTGGCAGCCTTACCGGGCATAAAGGCGACGCCGTTCTCCTGGAAGTAGGTCGTGGCCTCGATGGTCGTGGGCATGTTCGCGCCCTCGCCGACCACCTTGCAGCCATTGGCGACGAGCGCCTGGGCGTCCTCGAGCAGCAGCGTGTTCTCGCGAGCGCAGGGCAGCGCGATGTCGCAGGGCAGCTGCCACACGCCGCGGCCGTCGCCCTCGTGCCACACGGCACCGGGCTTCTCGTCAACGTACATGGCGAGCGTGACGCCCTTGTCGTGGCCGGAGCGCTTCTGGTTGTAGACGTGCTCGAGCACGGAGTAGTCGATGCCGTCGGGATCCTCGACCCAGCCGTGGGTATCGGAGCAGGCCAGCACCTTGCCGCCGAGCTGGGCGACCTTCTGGACCGCGTAGATGGCGACGTTACCGGAGCCGTGAACGACGACGTTCTTGCCCTCGAAGGACTCACCGCGGCTCTTGAGGTACTCGTCCACAAAGTAGACCAGACCGTAGCCGGTGGCCTCGGTACGGGCGAGCGAGCCGCCAAAGGAGAGGCCCTTGCCGGTAAGGACGCCGGTCCACTCGTTGGTCAGGCGCTTGTACTGACCGAACATGTAGGCAACCTCGCGGCCGCCAACGCCCAGGTCGCCGGCGGGAACGTCGGTGTTGGGGCCAATATGGCGATAGAGCTCGGTCATGAAGGACTGGCAGAAGTGCATTATCTCGTTGTTGGACTTGCCCTTGGGGTCAAAGTCGGAGCCGCCCTTGCCGCCGCCCATGGGAAGGGTGGTCAGGCTGTTCTTGAGGATCTGCTCCAAGCCCAGGAACTTGAGCATGCCAAGGGTGACCGTCGGGTTAAAGCGCAGGCCGCCCTTGTAGGGTCCAATGGCAGAGTTGAACTCGACGCGGTAGCCGCGGTTGACCTGGACCTTGCCCTGGTCATCGACCCAGGGGACACGGAACATAACGATGCGCTCGGGCTCGACAAGGCGCTCAAGCAGGGCGGCCTCCTCGTACTCGGGATGGGCGTCGAGCGCCGGCTGGATGGTGCCGAGGATCTCGGTCGCGGCCTGGATGAACTCAGGCTGCTCGGGATAGCGGGCCTTGAGCTCGTCGAGAACTTTCTGCGTGTAGCTCATGCTTCCTCCAATTGATGGAAAAGAAAGGTGTCGTTCGCGGCACCCCATGCGCCGCGAGCTTTATCGAGTATGGATAATATCGCACTGTTGCAGCAAAGTTTCGCATAAGCCGACGAGCAGATGTTTCGTTTTGATTACGATGCAGGTAGATAGCTTTTTGACCGCCTGACGAGCAAATCGCGTGTTTCGAAGCTGTTTCCCGCACGTTTCGAAACCACCACAAAGGGGACAGGCACCTTTGTGGTGGTTTTGGCGAGATGCGTTGGCGGGAACGTATGTGAATCGAACACATCCAAGACGTTTTGCACGCCTCGCAACGGTTTTGAGGACCGCGGGGCCCACCGGAGCCCATCCGCTCCCAAACGTGGCGGTATTTTACCAAACGAGCAATACGACGACCCCTAGCGAAGCGATCTGAGGCCGCCGGCCTCTTTGTCGAGCACCGTAAAACGCACCGCATCCAGATGCTCCAGGATGCTGATGGCACGCTTGCGCGACACGCCCAGGGCCTCACGCAGCACGCTCGTGGTGGCAGCACCGCCGGCAGCCTCGATAGCGGCGGCAACAAGCTCGTGCGCATGAGCATCCGCGGCGGCGGACAGGGCAACGTCGCGTTCGATCTTAACGATCGCGCGGTTGAGCGAAAGCTCGCGCAGGGCACGCGTCATGGTGTCGCGATCGAGCTGCAGACGCTCACCCACCTCGGGCAGCGTCGCCGCACCGAGACCCGCCTCGTCGAGGGCGGCCACGATGCGCTGGCTCGCCTCGCGCACCACACGTATCGCCGCAGCGGCAGAGTGCGGGTCGAACACCTCGGCACCGTCGACGGTGCACACGCCGCACGCACAGCCCTCGAGAACGAGCGCGGACGCGACGTCTTCGCCCGCTGTCGGCCAGGCGGCATGCGCGACCTCGCCCGGCGTGAAACCCGTCTGCTTGGGCGCGGCCCCGTGCATGGCGGCCAGCGTGACGGAGAGCGTGGCGAGGGCGGCATCGAGCACAGCGGGGGCGGCATAGAGCTCCTCGGTCGAGCGCTCGGCACGAAGCGCCACGGCGTCACCCGAGGAA
>CAJJRZ010000028.1:0-26068 GCA_905194345.1 Coriobacteriaceae bacterium | reverse complement strand
CGCGGCCGCCTCCACCGCGCCCCCGCCGGCGCTCGTCGAGGCCGAGAACAGGCAGGTCAGGTTCCTGGCCGCCCGGATATCGGAGGCCCTCGACGAGGCCGAGACGGCGGCGCTGCTCGAGGGCGACGAGACCTACGCGTGCCTGCTCACCGTGCCCGGCATCGGCCCGAGGACCGCGGCGCAGCTCGCGGTGTCGGTCGACATCGGGAGGTTCCCGGACCACGACCACCTGGCCTCGTACTGCGGCATAGCCCCGAGGGTGAGGAGCTCCGGAACGTCGGTGAGGTCGGTCAGGGCGTCCAGGCGCGGCGACGCGAGGCTCAAGTCCCTGCTGATCTTCTCGTGCAACAGCCTGGTGAGGTCCTCGGGGCGCTACGGCGAGTACTACCGGGCCTGCAGGGCGCGGGGCATGGGTCACGGGCGGGCGCTCAAGGCCGTCGCGAGGAAGCGGCTCAGGGCGATATACGCCGTGATGCGCGACCGGGTGCCCTACCGGGAGTAGCCCCGACGGTTGACAAAACTATAGGAACACCCAACGACTAGGTCGGAAAAATTCTCGAAAAAGTTCTTGCCCTAAGCTGATTCGTCCGTATAATAAACTTCGTTGCTTGAGAGCACGCACCTATTCCTCGGTAGCTCAATGGTAGAGCACGCGGCTGTTAACCGCGCTGTTGTAGGTTCGAGTCCTACCCGGGGAGCCAGGTTGTAAAACCCGTCGCTTATGCGGCGGGTTTTTTAATGCCGCGACCACTTGACTCGAACGTTGCCATATCAACATTTCGTGTCGAGGATGTAATCCCGCGACCCACCACCTCAACATGGCGCGGTCGTTGTAGAATATTGCAATGATTGCTCCCACGACATGGTGCCGCGAGCACCAGATAAGGAGATTCTTGTGTCTGAGACCATTAACGGCAGCCTGAGCGTCTCGAACGACGTTATTGCCGATATTGCCGGTTATGCCGCGATGACGTGCTACGGCGTTGTCGGAATGGCTGAGCAGCTCCAGGGCGCCGAGAGCGTGCGCCTGCTTGCCGGCCAGCGCCTCCGCAAGGGCGTGCTTGTCTCCGCCGACGAGAACGGCCTTACGGTCGATCTTCACGTCGTGCTCGAGAACGGCGTCAACATGAAGTCCGTCTGCCACAATCTTTCGAGCTCCGTTGCCTTCACCCTGCAGGAGATCGCCCAGATCGATCCCGCCAGCCTTAAGATCGGCATCCATATCGACGCGCTCAAGAGCCGTCTGAACTAGCATCCGAAAACGGAGATTCAAATACCCATGATTGCAAAGACCATTCGCACCTGTTTTCCGATCGCTGCGGCTGCCGTTTCCGACAAGGCCGAGGAGATCAACAAGCTCAACGTCTTCCCCGTGCCCGACGGCGACACCGGCACCAACATGTCGCTCACGCTCGCCTCGGTGACCAAGGAGCTCTCCGCCCTTCCCGCCGATGCCGACATGGAGGCCATTGCCGGCGCCATCACCCACGGCTCCCTGATGGGCGCCCGCGGTAACTCCGGCGTCATTACCTCGCAGATCCTGCGCGGCGTGGCCGAGGGCCTTGTCTCCGCCGACGAGCCCATTACGTCCGCCAACATCGCCTTCGCCTTCCGTCGTGCCGTCAAGGTGGCCTTCCAGGCCGTCCGCAAGCCCATCGAGGGCACGATCCTCACGGTGCTGCGCGATGTCTCGACCAAGGCCGACGAGTGCGAAAAGAAGAAGTTCTCGGCCGAGGATGCGCTCGACGATATCGTCGTCGAGGCCTACCAGTCCGTCGCACGCACGCCCGACCTGCTGCCCGTCCTCAAAGAGAACGGCGTGGTCGACTCCGGCGCCTTTGGCTTTGCCATCTTCCTGGAGAACTTTGTTGCTGCCGCGCTTGGCCGCAGCACCGTTGTCGAGGATTTCTCCGCCACGTTTGATTCCGCTGGCTCTGCCCGCGACGCGGCCCTCGGTCGCGTTGAGATCGAGGCCAACGACGATTGGGAGGGCTCGGAGTTCCGCTACTGCAACGAGTTCCTCTTTAAGGCCGACGCTCCGTTTGACGAGGACGAGTGCCTTAAGTTCCTGGGCTCCATGGGCGACTGCGAGCTGCTCGTGGGTGCCTACCCCGACTACAAGATTCACGTGCACTCCAACACCCCCAACCTGGTGCTCGAGCACATGCTGCAGCTTGGTCAGATCTATGAGGTCTTTATCCACAACATGGAGATGGAAGCCCATGACCGTACCGCCAAGATCCACGAGGACCAGGAGAAGGCCGCCGAGCCCGCCAAGGCTCTGGGTTTTGTCGCCGTTGCCGCCGGTTCCGGCGAGGCCGACATCCTCAAGTCCCTCGGCGTCGACGTGATCGTGTCGGGTGGTCAGACTATGAACCCCTCGACTGCAGATCTGCTGGGCGCCGTTGACCAGGTCAACGCGACCTCGGTCATCATCCTGCCCAATAACGGTAACATCCGTATGGCTGCCGAGGCCGCTGCCTCCGCCTGCACCGACAAGAAGGTCGCCGTCGTTCCCACCAAGACCGTCCCGCAGGCCTTCTCCGCGCTGTTCGCGGTCCTGCCCGATTCCGAGCTCGAGGATGCCGTCGCCGCTATGGTCGACGCCATCAGCGAGGTCCGCGATGGCGAGGTCACCCGTGCCGTGCGCGATTCCAGCGCCTCCGACGGCTCGCCGATTCACTCCGGTGACGTCATGGGTATCATTGCCGGTTCCATTGACGTGGTCGGCTCCGATGTGAAGCAGGTCACGCTCGATTGCATCAACCGCATGCAGGAGGAAGAGGAGGGTGACGCGCTGACGATTCTGGCCGGCGAGGAGCTGTCCGATGAAGCCTTCCAGGAGATCGTCGACGCCATTGAGGAGGCTCAGCCCGATTTGGAGGTCGACGCCCATCGTGGCGAGCAGCCGCTCTATCCCGTGATCTTCTCGATCGAGTAGGCAACTGCCCATGTCCGAGCTGTGCTCCGTGCCGCGCGTCTCGGAGCGCTTTGCCCAGAGCAATGCGCTCGACGAGGATATCGCGCGACTCAAATATGTTTCGGGTAAACGTGAGGAGGCCCTTCGCCGTCTGGGAATTCGGACGGTGGGGGACCTCCTTCTCCATATCCCTCATCGATACCTCGACTTTACCCGTTCTTGGTCTATCGAGATGGCGCCCATCGGTACCGTGTGCACCATCATCGCCACGGTCGACCGCATCGTCCAAAAGCAGCCGCGTCCGCGCATGCAGGTGACCGAGGTCTCACTCGTTGACGAGACGGGCGTGCTGCAGGTCGCCTTTTTCCGCCAGCCCTGGATTGCCCAGCAGCTTAAGCAGGGCGACCGCCTGGCCGTGATGGGCAAGGTTGAGTTTGCCTATGGTTTTAAGCAGATGGCCTCGCCGCACTTTGAAAAGCTCGAGGAAGGGCGTGCCGCGGGCACTATCCTGCCGGTCCATTACGTGAGTGATGGCGTAAGCCAGGCGTGGATGCGCCGCATCGTAAGCGGCGCGCTCGAGGTCGTCGGCAATCCCTTTGATCCCATTCCGGCACGCTTACGCGTTAAGCGTCGCCTGATGAGCAATGCTCGTGCGCTTCGATCGATCCACTTTCCCTCGAGCATGGCTGAGCGCGACATCGCACGCCGGCGTCTTGCCTACGAGGAGTGTCTCTACCTGCAGCTGGCGCTGCGTCTGCGCAACGACGGCGGCCTGGTCGATGTGGTGCCCTATGCCCACACCGCGGGCGAGCACCTGGTCGCGCTCAAGCAGGCCCTGCCGTTTTCGCTGAGCGACGAGCAGGAGGCCGCGTTCCAGGATATCCTGCGCGATATGTGCGATGGCGGGCGCGTGATGAACCGCCTGCTGCTGGGCGATGTCGGTACCGGTAAGACCGCCGTTGCCGCCTGCGCGCTGGCTTTGGCTGCCGATGGCGGTACGCAGGCCTGCGTTATGGCGCCCACGGGCGTGCTGGCGCGCCAATATGCCGATAAGACCGGCCCTCTGCTCTCGCAGGCCGGCATGTCCTGGGCACTTCTGACGGGTGCCACGCCGGCCGCAGAGCGCGAGCGCATCCATGCGCAGCTGGAATCGGGCGAGCTTGACGTGCTCTTTGGCACCCATGCGGTGCTTTCGGATAACGTTGCGTTCAAGCATCTGTCGCTTGTCGTCATCGACGAGCAGCACCGGTTTGGCGTCGGCCAACGCAACGCCCTACGCGCGAAGGGCCCCGGTGCGGACCTGCTCGTTATGACGGCCACGCCTATCCCGCGCACGTTGGCGCTCTCGGTCTATGGCGACCTGGATACGAGCATCATCCGCCATCGTCCCATTCCGGGTGCCGGCGTGACGACGCGCGTCCTCACCGAGTCGAGTCGCGACCTGGCCTATGGCGCCATCCGTGAGGCGCATGAAAAGGGTCAGCAGGCCTACGTGATTTGCCCGCTCGTGGAGCCGAGTGACTCGGCCGATGAGCTGGAAGACGTGCCCGGTATTGCCCGCGACGATGAGGGCCGCGTGACGGTTCCCGTGCCGCTGCACGATACGGCGACCGAGCTCGATCGCCTGCGTCTGGCGTTGCCGGGCCTTGCCATCGAGCGCCTTCACGGCCGTATGCCAGCGGGGGAGAAGGACCAGGTTATTGATGCCTTTAAGCGTGGCGAGATTGACGTGCTCGTCTCGACTACGGTGGTCGAGGTGGGCGTCGACGTGCCTAACGCCACCGTCATGGTCATCGAGAACGGCGAGCGCTTTGGTTTGGCTGCCCTGCACCAGCTGCGCGGTCGCGTGGGCCGCGGCAGTGTGTCGGGCACATGCCTGGTCATGACGCACTCCAAGGGCAACGGCGGCGCGTCGGCAGCACAAGATCGCCTGCAATCGCTCGAAAAAACTTCGGATGGTTTTACGCTTGCCCAGATGGACCTGCGTCTGCGTCACGAGGGCGAAATCCTGGGTTACCGTCAGCACGGCGGCGTGACCTTGCGCTTTGTGGACCTGGACGCCGATGAGGACCTTATCGAATGGGCCCATTTGGACGCGGTCGAGCTCTTGCGGTATGCTTGCAACCTTGACTCTGTGGCGACGCGTCCCTTGCGCGACGCGGTCGCCATGCGTTATCGACATATCTTTAAGGAGGTCAGCGGAGGATGAGAATCATCGGCGGCGAATGGCGCGGTCGTAAGATCGAGGAGCCCCGTGGTCGCGATGTCACCCGCCCCACGACCGATCGCGTGCGCGAGGCGTGCGCATCTATGGTCATGTCGGCATTCGACTTCGATTTGGACGAGATTCGTGTGCTGGACGCCTTTGGCGGCTCCGGTGCCTTAGGGTTAGAGATGCTCTCTCGTGGGGCCCACTCGCTCACCACATTCGAGATCGATCGCAACGCCGCGCGGCTCATTACCAAGAATATCGAGTCGCTCTGCCGTGACCGTGCGCGTTGGCGCGTGGTAACGGGCGACATACTGGCGAGTGCCTCGCGCGGTCGTGTACCGGGCGGCCCCTTTGATCTGGTCCTGCTCGACCCGCCCTATGCTTTTGGTGCCGAGCCGGTCGAGGAACTGCTGCAGAATCTGGCCCAGCAGGGTCTGCTTGCACCTGGCGCTTATGCCCTGTTTGAGCATGCCGCCGCCGATGCGGGCGCGCATCCGGCAGACTTTGAGACTGTACGTGAGAAGCGCTACGGCATTACCTCGGTCGACCTGCTTCGTTGGGCCGGCGATGACGATGGTGAGGGCGATAGCGCCGGCGCAGATGCCGACAACAACGATGCCACGACGTTTCAGGAGGACGTCCATGAGTGACACCATCAACCGCGTGATCGTCCCGGGTACCTTCGATCCCATCACGTTTGGCCATATCGATGTGATCCGCCGCGCCCGTCGCATCTTTCCCAGCGTGATCGTCGCTGTTGCCGAGTCGCAGGGTAAAAACGGCGTGGGCACCACGTTTATGCTCGATGAGCGCGTAGCGCTGGCCCGCGAGGCGCTCGGCGATATCGACGGCGTCGAGGTCCTGCCCTTTACCGGCCTCTTGGTCGACTTCGCTCGCGAGCAGGGGGCGGGGGCCGTGGTCAAGGGCCTGCGCGCCATGACCGACTTTGAGTATGAGCTGCAGCAGGCCGACCTCAACTATCGCTTGGATAACGAGCTGGAGTCCATCTTTGTCATGAGTGCGCCGCAGTACGGCTATATTTCGAGCTCGGTCGTTCGCCAGATCGCCTCGCTCGGCAGCGATGTATCGACGTTTGTCCCGCCCAACGTGGTCGAAGCGCTCAAACATCGCTTTTCGTGACGTTTCTTATTGCCTGGTGGCATGTGGTAAACTAGCACGATGATATGTTACCTATGAAAGGAGACCGGATGCCGGGCGAGAATTTTCCTGGCGATAGGATCGTCAGCTTGGTCGATGAGCTCGAAGGGCTGATCGAGGAAGCCAAGCCGCCTTTCGGCAAGAACGCTCAGTTCAAGGTCATCGACGCCGACGTGTTCTTCAACATCCTCGACGAGATCCGCATGAGCTATCCCGAGGAGTGGCAGAAGTCCCGCCGTATCCTTAAGGAGCGCGAGGAGCTTATGGCTTCCGCCGCCGCCCAGGCCGATTCCATCATCGCCGACGCTCAGCAGCAGGCCCTCACCATTGCCGGTGAGCAGGAGATCGTCCGCTTAGCGCAGCAGCAGGCCGACGACATCCGCGATCGTGCCCAGCAGTACGAGCGTGAGACGCGTTATGCTGCCGAGGACTACGCAGAGCAGGTCTTTACGCACCTGGAGGAGAACCTCAAGAGCCTGACCGGCACCGTTACCCGTTGCCGTCAGCAGCTCAACGAGGGTGCCGCCCAACAGAATGGTCAGTGGTAATGGCTGAGTTCCCGAGCGTTACCGTCGATCTTTCCGAACAGCTCGAGTTTCCTGGAGATTCGTATCCGCTGACCGGTAAGGTCGATGTCGCCACCTACACGGTGGGCGAGAAGGAGTACCAGCTTCAGGACGGCATCGACTACGACGTTGTCTTTACCAATGCCGGTACCGGTGTCTTGCTCACGGGCATGGTCCGCGCGCACGCCACCGGCGAGTGCGACCGTTGCCTGGAGCCCGCCTCGTTTGATATCGCCGGCGAGATCGAGGAGTTCTACCTCTTTGAGGAGCCCGAGGATCCCGAGGCCTACGAGGACGGCTACGAGCTCCTGGGTGAGGACCGCATCGTCGATCTGGGTGAGCCCATCAATGACGCGGTCGTTATGGACACGCCGTTTGTGGTGCTCTGCAAGCCCGATTGCCGCGGTCTGTGCCCCACTTGCGGCTGCAATCTCAACGTCGAGCAATGCGATTGCGCCGCCCAGGCAGAGGCAGAATGGGCCGCTGCCACGGAAAATCCATTTGCAGCATTGAAGAATCTCAAGCTCGATGAGTAAAACTGTGGTAGTATCGCTACTTGCGCGTAATCGCCACACTGGATAGTTCATAAGGAAGGTCACTATGCCCGTACCTAAACAAAAGCAGGGTCGTATCCGCACTCACACCCGTCGTTCCGCCAACATGAAGATCTCGGCTGCGGCTCAGTCCACGTGCCCCCGTTGCGGCGCTGTCAAGCTTCCGCACCACGTGTGCCCCAGCTGCGGTTTCTACAAGGACCGCGAGGTTATCGTTACCGAGTAACGGTATACTCTGGATGCGATGCCGTTCCAAATGGAACCACAATGGCCGGCTCAATGAGTCGGCCATTTTTGTATAAGGAGCATGTATATGAGTAACGTTCGCGTTTGTGTAGACGTTGTGGGCGGAGACGAGAAACCTCAGGTTGTTCTCGATGGTATCGAGGCTGCACTTGCCGCCGATCCCGATATCGAGGTCTTGGCAGCTGGCCCCGCCGAAATCGTCAATCCCTTTGCTGCTTCCCATGCACGTGTTGAGGCCCTTGAGGCACCCGACGTTATCGCCATGGAAGACGATCCCATTCGCGCCGTGATGACCAAGCGCAAGTCTTCGATCGTGCTGTCGTGCCGCGCCATCAAGAAGGGAAATGCGGACGCGTTCTTCTCCGCCGGCTCGACCGGTGCCATGACCGCCGCTGCTACTGCCTACGTGACGCCGTTTAGATATATGGCCGAAGGTAAGAAGCAGCCGGTGCGTCCGTGCCTGACCAATGCGCTGCCCAATCGTGCCGGCGGTCTGACGGTGCTGTGCGATATGGGCGCCAACCCCGATGTCGAGGTCGACGACATGGTGCGTTTTGCCCAGATGGGTAGCGCCTATGCCCGCGTTGTCCTGGGCATCGAGCATCCTCGCGTGGGCCTGCTTGCCAACGGCACCGAGGACGAGAAGGGTTCCAACTTTACCAAGGCCTGCTTCCCGGCCATGAAAGCTGCCGTTCCCGGCTTTGTGGGCAACTGCGAAGGCACCGACCTCACCTCGGGCAATTTCGATGTCGTTGTTGCCGACGGCATGTCGGGTAATATCGCTCTCAAGGCTACCGAGGGCGCTGCCAAGTTTTTGCTACAGGAGCTCAAGGGCGCCTTTATGGCCTCGCTCGGCACAAAGATCGCCGCTCTGCTCATTAAAAAGCAGATGCGCGAGATTAAGGCCAAGCTCTCTGGTGATGCCAAGGGCGGCGCGATTCTTTTGGGCCTGCGTGGCGTGGTCCTGATCGGCCATGGCGCCACCTCGGTCGAGGCTGTTAAAAACGGTACGCTCGCGGCGGCCGAAGCCGTGCGCGCGGGGCTGGTCGAGAACGTCGCCAACTCCATGGACGGCATCGTTTTGTAAGAGCGAGTTAGAGCGCTGTTATGTGCCTCGCGGCCTGCTTCGTGGGGTAGAATCAGAACCGTGTCTTGGTACCGCCTGGGCGGTACCATTCTTTTGGTATTCATGCACTATGAGAGGAAGCGCTATGGACCGCTCCGAAATCTTCGACAAGATCGCCGAGGTCGCTGCTGACGTTCTGGGCGTCGATGTTGCCGAAATTAGCGATGAGACCACCTTTGACGACCTCGATGCCAACTCGCTCGAGCGCCTGCAACTGGTTACGGCTATCGAGGACGAGTTCAATCTCGAGATCGATGATGAGACCCTGCTCTCGCTCAACTCTGTCGCCGACGCCGTCGACGCGATCGAAAACGCCAGGGAGGCTTAGGTCTTGGCTTTATCCGAACGACTTACGCGCGCCCAGGAGATTCTGGGCCACGAGTTCAATGACAAGGTGCTGCTGCGCGCGGCGCTTACGCATCCTTCGGCCGTCGAAGGCCAGCCAGTCTCGGCAAGCTACGAGCGCCTTGAGTTCTTGGGTGATTCCATTTTGGGCGCCGTCGTCGCCCGTTCGCTCTTTGAGTCCTATCCGGAGTTTGACGAGGGCAAGCTCACGCGCCTGAAGGTGTCGCTTGTCTCGGGCGCTACGCTGTCCGAGGTGTCGCATGAGCTGGGCATCGACGACATCATTATCTTTGGTGCCTCCGAGACCGGTACCGGTGCGCGCGGCCTGCACTCGGCGCTCGAGAACGTCTACGAGTCGCTCGTGGGCGCGCTGTACCTGGATGCCGGCTGGGATGTTGCGGCGGACTTTATTCATCGTACGCTCAAGCCGCACCTGGCCTCCGAGCGTGCCGAGCACCCCGCGAACCCCAAGTCGTTCTTGCAGGAGTGCGTGCAGGCAGACGGCCACGAGCCTCCCGCGTATAAGCTGGTCGGCTCCGAGGGCCCCGCGCATGCGCCCACCTTTACCGCTGTGGTGCTCATCGACGGTATTCGCCAGGGCCGCGGCACCGGTTCCTCCAAGAAGGAGGCCGAGGGAGCCGCTGCGCTCGAGGCACTCGACCGCATGGGCTACACCACCAACGGCGTGATTCTCAACAAGAAGCCTGTTTAAGCGAGGAACCGTGTATCTCAAGTCCCTCACGCTCAAAGGGTTCAAGTCGTTTGCCGACCGCGCCCATATGTCATTTGAGCCGGGCCTGACCGTCATCGTCGGTCCCAACGGCTCGGGAAAATCGAACATCTCTGACTCGATTCTGTGGGTCCTGGGCGAGCAGAGCGCCAAGCAGCTGCGCGGCCAGGCCATGGAGGACGTTATCTTCTCGGGCTCGTCAGCGCGCAAGCCGGTGGGTGTCGCCGAGGTCACGCTGGTGCTCGATAACTCGGACCATATGCTGCCCGTCGATTTTGACGAGGTCGCCATCACCCGTCGCATGTATCGCTCGGGCGAAAGCGAGTACCTCATCAACTCGAGTCCGTGCCGCCTGATGGACATTCAGGACATCCTGCACGATTCGGGCCTGGGCAAGGATACGCATTCCATCATCAGCCAGGGCAAGCTCGATGCCATTTTGCAGAGCCGCCCCGAGGAGCGCCGAGCCCTCATCGAGGAGGCCGCCGGCATCTCCAAGCACAAACGCCGCAAGGAGCGTGCGCTCAAAAAGATTAAATCGATGGACGAGCACCTGACGCGTGCCCGCGACATCAATAAGGAGATCGCCCGTCAGCTGCGGCCGCTGGAGCGTCAGGTCGATCGCGCGCGCAAGTACAAAGAGCTGTCCTCGCGCGCGAACGAGCTTACGCAGATGCTAGCCGTCGACGAGCTGCGTTCGCTGCAGTCGCAGTGGAACGACCTGGAGAGCCGCTCCAAGGAAGGCGCCGCCGAGCTGGAGCTTGCGCAGTACCGCCTGGGCGAAAAGGAGCGCGAGCTCGAGAAGCTCCAGGTTATGCTTGAGGAAAAGGGCCTGTTTGTGGGCGACCTGGGCGAGCAGCGCCGCCATATGCAAGACGTGGTCGGCCGCATTAACTCCGATATGCGCCTGCTCGAGGAAAAGGGCCACAACATGGTGTCGCGCCTGTCCGACATGCGTGGCCAGATCTCGAGCTCCGAGCATCAGCGTCGTCGCGTGGTCGAGGAGCTCGAGGACGCGCGCGCCCAGCTTGAGGAAGTGACCGGCGCGCACATACAGGCCCAGGAGGACGTTGACGCCGCTGGTCCTGCCGCCGCTGAGCTCCACGAGCGACGCGTGGCGCTCGACAATCAGATTTCGCAGCTTACGCGTGAGCAACGCGATGCGCAGCGCGTGGCCGATAACGCCGCGCTCGAGCTCGCTAAGGTGAAGGACTCGCTGAGTAACGCCGAGGTTGAGGACAACATGTACGCCTCGCGCCTGGAGCAGATCGATGACCAGCTCGAGGAGGTCACGGCCTCGCTTGAGAGCCGCCGCGACCGCTCCAAAGAGCTTGAGGGCGCGCTTGATGAGGCTCGCCAGGCTCAGGTCGATGCGCGTGAAGCCACCGAGACGGCACGCGCGGCCCTGAAGGACCTACGTGCCCGCGAGAGCGAGGCACGCAACAAGTTATCCGAGGTGCGCTCGGAGCTTGCCAGCCAAAAGAAAATCGATGCCCGCATGGCCGACAGCTCGCCGCTCGTGAGCCGTCTGGTGGGTGCGCTGGGCGACGATGTCTCGGGTCGTCTGGGCGACGTGCTTGAGGCCCCGCGCGAGCTTGAGGGCCTGGTTGACCAATTGCTCGCCGGCGATATTGATGCTCTTTTGTTTGATGACGCCGCCACGCTTGAGCGTGCCGGTCGCGCGGCTCTGGACCAAAAGAAGGCCTCGGGTGAGGCGCTGCTGGTCGCGCGCGGTGTAAGCGCCTCTGCTGCCGCTAAGGGCGCTGCCGGTTCCCGCCTGGTCGATCGTCTGTCCGTGTGCGCAAGCTACGGTCCCGTCGTTGAGGCGCTGCTCGGCGGTTATTACGTCGTGGACGATCTTGCTGCCGCGCTGTCGGCGCCGGTCGTTGACGGCGTGACTTACGTGACCCCTGATGGTGCCCGCGTCGCCTGCGGCGGCCTGGTGCGTGTGGGGCTCGACGCCGGCGAGGCTTCGGGTACTTTGGAGCGCAAGCGTCGCATTCGCGAGCTGGAGGGCCTGGAGCCCGATCTGGCTGTTGTGTTTGAGCATGTGTCAGACCAGGTTGTTGAGGCCAATGCAGCCGTTGAGGAAGCGCGTGCCGCCGAGGGCGATGCCGCCGGCGAGATTGCCCGCCTTGAGGGCGAGCGCCGCTCGCTGCTCTCCGAAATCGGCCGTCTGGAGCAAAGCGCCAACAATGCCGAGGTCGAGCGTGTGCGCATTTCCAAGCGCCGCGAGCAGGCCGCAGAGGCCGTTCGCGCTGCGCGCCCGCGCGTGGACGAGCTCACCCGTTCGCGGGACGAGGCGCGAGCGCAGGCAAGCGACCTGGGCCTTCAGATTGCCGAGGCCAACGACGAACTCGACCGCGTTCGCCGTGACGATTCCGAGGCCGCCGGCAAGCTCGCCGATGCCAAGGTTCGCCTGGCCCAGACGAGCGAGCGTCTGCGTTCGCTGAAGGGCCGCGTGCCCGACCTGGAGCATCGTCTTGAGGGTATCGACCGTCGTATCCGCGGAACACGTCAGGCTTCGCGCTCGCTCGAGCTGCTGCGCCTGCGCGTCGATCCCATGCACGAGCGCTATTCGGCCCTGTTGGAGCGCGCGTCAGATTGGGCCGCACGTCTGCGTGACCAGGCCTCTCTGGAGGAGGCGGACTCCGCTTCGCTCAAGAAGACCATCGAGGATGCCAAGGCAGAGGTTGCCCGCGCTAAGGAGCGGGTCGATACCGCCATCGCCACGCAAAACGAGTTCAAGGTCGCGCGCGGCAAGCTCGAGGTGCAGGTAGAGGCCGCCATTAAGGCCATTACCGCCGATGGCACCACGGTACTCGAGGAAGCGCTCATGCTTCCGGCGCCCACCGACCGCGATGCCGCCGAGCGCGAGCTCAACCAGCTTGTGCGCCAGATCAACAACCTCGGTCCCGTTAACCAAGTTGCCATGGAGGAGTACGAGCAGCTCAAGCGTCGCGCCGATTACATCGAGGAGCAGCTGGCCGATCTGGAGAGCGCGCGTAAGGCGCTCACCAAGATCACGGTGGCTATTGATCGCAAGATGCGCAAGGCGTTCCTTGTGACGTTTGAGAAGGTCGACGCGAACTTCCGCGAGATCTTCGCTATGCTGTTCCCGGGTGGTCAGGCTCATCTGGAGATGACCGATCCCGAGCATCCGGCCGA
Source organism: Coriobacteriaceae bacterium (assembly GCA_905194345.1). Classification (GTDB taxonomy): domain Bacteria; phylum Actinomycetota; class Coriobacteriia; order Coriobacteriales; family Coriobacteriaceae; genus Collinsella. The sequence continues at coordinate 13,043 of CAJJRZ010000028.1, read as the reverse complement.
GACGGGTATCGAGGTCGTGGCGCAGCCGCGCGGCAAGCGCATCACCAAGATGATGCTCATGTCGGGCGGCGAGAAGAGTCTGACGGCGCTCGCCCTGCTCTTTGCCGTGTACCGCACGCGCACGGTACCGTTCTATGTGCTGGACGAGGTCGAGGCGGCGCTTGATGATGCCAACCTGTCCAAGCTCATCGGAGCCCTCGATGTGCTGCGTTCCGATACACAGCTCTTGGTCATTTCGCATCAGCGCCGTACTATGGAGGACGCTGACGTTCTCTATGGCGTCTCGATGCAAGCCGACGGCGTCAGCCGCGTCGTCTCGCAAAAACTCGATCGCGAAACCGGAAAGGTCGTGAATGCATAATGGGATTCTTTGACGCTCTCTCGCGCGGACTTGAGCGCAGCCGCGAGGCCCTCAACGAGGTCTTCTACTTTGGCGGCGAGGTCGACGAGGACTTTTGGGAGGACCTTGAGGACACCCTCGTCATGGGTGACATGGGTGCCGAGGTCGCTATTCAGGTCTCCGATGACCTGCGTGATGCTGCTGCCAAGAAGAACCTTAAGACCGCCCCGCAGCTTCGCCGCGCTCTGGCCGAGCAGCTCGAGGGCCATTTTGTGCCTGTTGAGCGTGATCCGTTTTCCGATACGCCGAGCTGCGTGCTGTTTGTGGGCATCAACGGCGCCGGCAAGACCACAACGGTCGGCAAGATTGCGAGCGCCATGGCTGCCCGCGGCAAGAACGTGGTGATCGGTTCTGCCGATACCTTCCGCGCCGCCGCCATCGAGCAGCTCGATGTGTGGGGTCAGCGCGCCGGCGTCCCCGTCATCAAGCGCGATCGCGGTTCCGACCCGGCGAGCGTGTGCTACGACGTGCTCGATGAGGCCGATAAGCGCGGCAGCGACCTGGTGCTGATCGACACCGCCGGTCGTCTGCACACAAGCCCCGAACTCATGCGCGAGCTTGCCAAGGTGGTTAACGTGACGCGTAAGCGCGCCGCCAATATGGCCGCCGGCCCCATGCCCGTCTCGGTCGTGCTCGTGATCGATGCTGCCACCGGCCAGAACGGTCTGAACCAGGCGCTCGAGTTTAACGAGGCGCTGGGCCTGGACGGTATTATCATGACCAAGCTCGACGGCACGGCAAAAGGCGGTATCGCCATGGCCGTGGCTGAGAAGCTCAAGCTCCCGATCCTGCGCATTGGCGTGGGCGAGCAGGTCGATGACCTGCAGGAGTTCAATGCCAAAGATTTCTGCCGCGCCCTGGTGGGCGAGTCCAATTAAGGAGTAACCAGTGTTTGATTCTCTGAGCGATCGCCTCAACGACACATTTGACCGCCTGCGCGGCAAGGGTAAGCTGACCGAGGCCGATATCACCTCGGCCATGCGCGACATTCGCATGGCGCTGCTCGAGGCCGACGTTAACTTTAAGGTCGTCAAGGAGTTCGTTGCTAAGACCAAGGAGCGCTGCATGACCGCCGAGGTCATGGAGTCGCTGTCGCCGGCGCAAAACGTCGTCAAGATCGTGCTCGACGAGCTCACCGAGATGCTCGGCTCCGCCGAGAGCAAGCTCGTTTTTAGTAACCGCATTCCTAATGTCATCATGCTCGTGGGCCTGCAGGGCTCCGGTAAGACCACGGCTGCCGTAAAGCTTGCCTACCTGCTCAAGAAGCAGGGCCGCTCGCCGCTGCTCGCCGCGTGCGACGTCTACCGTCCCGCTGCTGCCGACCAGCTTGCCACGCTCGGTGGCGAGATCGGCGTGCCGGTCTTCCGCGGTGACGGCGAGCACCCGGTCGACATCGCCAAGGGCGCCATCCAGGAGGCCGTCGACCACCTGCGTGACGTGGTCATCGTCGATACCGCCGGACGTCTTCAGATCGACGAGCAGATGATGCAGGAGGCCGTCGACATCAAGAAGGCCGTCAAGCCCGACCAGGTGCTGATGGTCGTCGACGCCATGACCGGCCAGGATATCGTCAACGTGGTCTCGACGTTTGCTGAGCGCACCGACTTTGATGGTGTGATTATCTCCAAGCTCGACGGTGACGCCCGTGGCGGTGGCGCGCTTTCGGTGCGTCAGGTGACCGGCAAGCCCATCAAGTTTGTGAGCATGGGCGAGAAACCCGATTCGCTTGAGCCGTTCTATCCCGATCGCATGGCCAAGCGAATCTTGGGCATGGGCGACGTTGTCGGCATCATCGAGAAGGCCCAGGAGGCCGCCGATGCCGAACAGCTCGAGGCTGCCGAGCGCATGCTGCGCGAGGGCTTTACCATGAACGACATGCTCGACCAGATGAAAGCCGTCAAAAAGATGGGCGGCATGAAGGGTATCCTGGGCATGCTCCCCGGTGGCCAGCGCGCGCTCAACCAGATGGGCGGTAACCTGGACGAGGGCATCTTCGACAAGAACGAGGCCATCATCATGTCGATGACTAAGGAGGAGCGTCTGCGTCCCTCCATCATCAACGGCCAGCGTCGCGCGCGTATCGCCAAGGGCGCCGGTGTGACCCCCACTGAGGTCAACAGCCTTATGAAGCAGTGGGGCGAGATGAACAAGATGATGGGCCGCATGCGCACGATGGCCAATCAGGCACAGGCCGGCGGCAAGAAGGGCAAAAAGGGCAAGAAGGGCAAGAAGATGCGCATGCCCAATATCCCTGGGCTGGACGCTATGGGTCTGGGCGGCATGGGCGGCCTGGGTACGGGCGGTCCCAAGTCCGATATGGAGCTGCTGCGCCAGATGGAAGCGCAGATGCGCAATAAAAAGTAATGGCTCTTTTGAGTTGTGTATGACGAAGGCCGCCTGGATCGTATTCCAGGCGGCCTTCGCCGTTCGTTTGCAGGTTGTTGTACGCGTGGGAGCGTGCTGGCGGCAGGGTATTTGCCGCTAGTGGCAGCCGCAACCCTCGTGGCCCTTGTGCTCGTGATGGCCGTGGCAGCCGCAGGACTCGCCATGCTCATGGGCGTGCTCGTGGTCGTGACCGTGGCAGTCGCAGGTGGCCTCGCCGGTCTGCGCGAGCGTGCCCGCGATAAGGGCCTCGACGCAGGCGTCGCAGCTGCCCTGGGCGCCCGCGTAGACCGTGATGCCGGCCTGGGTGAGCGCGTTGATGGCGCCGCCGCCGATACCGCCGCAGATGAGCGTGTCGACGCCGCCGTTGGCAAGCAGGCCCGCCAATGCGCCGTGACCGGTGCCGCCGGTGCCCACGACCTGTTCGTTGAGCACCTTGCCATCCTGGATGTCGTAGATCTTGAACTGCTCGCTACGGCCAAAGTGCATAAAGATGTTGCCGTTGTCGTACGTCGTTGCCATCCTCATGGCGCCGACCTCCTTTGCTGGCCATACGGCCGTTGCCGTGGTAATGGGGGAGTACGCAATATTGCCGCCTTCGATGATGAGCGCCCGACCATTGACCAACGCGTTTGCCACCTTGCGATGCGCGCGGCTGCAAATAGCCGCCACCGTGGCGCGCGCGATACCCATCTGCTGTGCGACTGCCTCTTGGTTAAGGCCTTCCAGGTCGCACAGGCGCAGCGCCTCGAGTTCGTCGACCGTCATGTCGATGGCGTCTCCGCTGGCTAGGCCGTCAGGGGTAAAGCCGCGGTATTCGGGGATGATCCCGACGCGGCGCAGTTTTTCGCGTCTTCCTGCCATGTGCTCTCCTTATCTGACATATGTCAACAATAGAATAGCGAACGCGCAGATTTATGCAATGAATTTCTGGCATATGCCAGAAATTGTGGGCTTATGTTTGGGCTGTGGGGCCGCATGTGCCTGGGCTACAATGAATCTCGCTTATAGGCAACTGACAGGAGGGTCAATGAGCAAGGCTGATCAACAGTTTGTAACCATGTGCCGCGATATTTTGGACCATGGCACCACTACCGAGGGCCAAAAGGTCCGCCCGGTGTGGGAGGACGGCACCCCTGCCTATACCATTAAAAACTTTGGCGTCACGGCCCGCTACGACCTGCGTGAGGAGTTTCCGGCGCTTACCCTGCGTCGCACGGCCCTCAAATCTGCCATGGATGAGATCCTATGGATCTATCAAAAGAAGTCCAATAACGTGCATGACCTCAACAGTCATATTTGGGATGAGTGGGCCGACGAGACCGGCTCCATCGGCAAGGCCTACGGGTATCAGATTGGGCAGAAGAGCCATTATGCCGAGGGTGACTTCGATCAGATGGACCGTGTGCTGTACGACCTCAAGAATACGCCGTACAGCCGCCGCATTATGACGAATACCTACGTGTTTAGCGACCTGTCCGAGATGCACCTGTATCCGTGCGCCTACAGCGTGACGTATAACGTGACGCAGCGCCCGCAGGATGATAAACCGACGCTCAACATGATTCTCAACCAGCGCAGCCAGGACATTTTGGCTGCGAACAACTGGAATGTGTGCCAGTACGCCATTTTGCTGATGATGGTCGCGCAGTCGGTCGATATGATTCCCGGCGAGTTGCTGCATGTGATTGCCGATGCCCACATTTACGACCGTCATGTCGATATCGTCCGGGAGCTTATCGAGCGTCCGCAGTTTGCCGCGCCTAAGGTAACGCTTAACCCCGATGTGCATGACTTCTATGCGTTTACGACCGACGACCTGATTGTCGAGGGCTATGAGCACGGCCCGCAGGTCAAGAACATCCCCATTGCGGTGTAGGTGACGCGCATGACGTGTAAGCTTTCTGCCATTGTCGCCGTGTGCGATGACTGGGGTATTGGGTGCGAGGGCGACATGGTGGTGTCCAATCGCGCCGACATGCGCCATTTTGTGGCGTGCACCAAGGGCTGTCCGGTCATTATGGGGCGCAAGACGCTTCTGAGTTTTCCCGGTGGTCGCCCGCTCAAGAATCGTCGCAATATCGTACTCACGCGCGACGAGGATTTTGCGCCCGAGGGCGTCGACGTGGTGCATAGCATCGACGAGGCACTCGCCGCGGTTGCCGATGAGCCCGTTGCCTGGGTGATCGGTGGCGGTGATGTCTATCGGCAGTTTTTGCCGTACTGCGTGGAGGCCGAGGTTACGCATAACCACTGCGTCCATCCCGTGGACACGTATTTTCCCAATTTGGACGCCGATCCTGCATGGGAAGTTTCGCAGGCTGGCGGGGTTGCCACGATTGCCGCGGGCGAGGGTGACGAAGGCCTCGATTATGAGTTCGTGACGTATCGTCGCGTTGAGGCGTAAATCGTCTGGCGTGAACTGTATCATCGGGTTGATTGAATGCATGGGGCGGCGCTTAGCGTCGCCTCGTTTGGTATAGATGTGCTGTAAAGAAGGGTGCGGGCAGGCTGCTATGACTGATGCCGTTGAGGTGCTGCGAATCGACTCGCTCGAGGACGAGCGGCTCGATGCCTACGTGCGACTGACCGAGCGCGAGCTTCGCTGCGTGCTGGAGCCGCAAAAGGGTATCTTTATCGCCGAGAGTGCCAAGGTTATCGAGCGCGCGGTGCGTGCCGGATACGAGCCGGTGAGCTTTCTTTTGGGTGAACGCTGGCTCGACCAGATGATGCCGCTGTTTGAGCGCCTGGTCGTGCGCGAGGGCGCCGGCCCGGTTCCTGTGTTCGTGGCCTCCATGGAGCTCATGGAGCAGTTGACGGGCTTTAACGTTACGCGCGGCGCGCTCGCGGCGTTTCGTCGCCCGAGACAGATTCCGGTTGATGAGTTCTTGGACGGCGTCGTCGAGGCAGCGGGGGAACGCCCGGTGCGCGTGTGCGTGCTCGAGGGTATTGTCGACCACACGAACGTGGGCGCGATTTTCCGTTCGGCTGCCGCGCTTAATGTCGACGGCATTCTGGTGAGTCCTACGTGCTGCGATCCGCTGTATCGTCGCTCGGCTCGTGTGAGCATGGGCACCGTGTTTCAGGTGCCGTGGACGCGTATCGGCAGCGAGGCGCGCGTGTGGCCGCATGACGGGTTGGCGTCGCTGCATCATGCCGGTTTTTCGTGTGCCGCGATGGCGCTGACGGACGATTCGGTGTCGCTGGACGATCCTGTGCTGCAGGAGATAGACCGCCTGGCGATCTTTATGGGTACCGAGGGTGCCGGCTTGGGCGCCAAGACCATTGCCGGCTGTGACCGAGCTGTGCGCATTCCGATGGCGCACGGGGTCGATTCACTCAACGTGGCCGCGGCGAGCGCCGTCGCCTTTTGGCAGCTGTGCCCGCACGTGAGCAACGAGTACCACTACCAGCCGGGTTTGTATCACTAGGCAGATATTCCGCACCGCGCTCTGATTCGGGGTGTTTCGGTCGCCGCCAGTCGGTGCTAAGCTGGTTTTGGCTTTGGTTTTAAATTGCTGTTTTGTTGTTTGGCGTATGCGAGTGGGGAGGGCGTGTGGCTAAGAAATCTACGGCTATCGATGTAACGCAAGGTGTCATTTGGCGGCAATTGCTGTCGCTGTGCGTTCCCATCTTTTTTAGTTCGTTTTTTCAGCAGGCTTACACGCTTATCGGTACCTATATCGTCGGCCAGTTTGGCGGTAAGCTCGCGCTGGGTGGCATTCAGGCCACGATGGTGCTTACGGAGCTCTGCATTGGTTTTTGCGTTGGCGTTGGCGCTGGCTGCGCGGTCATTACCGGTCAGTATTTTGGTCAGCATGATGACAAGCGCCTGAGCCGATCGGTCCATACGGCCATGACGCTCGCGCTGGTGGGCGGCATTGTTTTCTCGATTCTTGGCATAGTGTTCGTTGAGCCCATGCTGGTGCTTATGAACACGCCGCATGAACTATTGGCCGAGGGCGTGGCCTATGCTCGTTGCTATTTTGCCGCTATGGTTGCGGCACTGCTGCTTAATATGGGAACTGCACTGCTGCGTGCCGTGGGCGACACGCGCGGGCCTGCCGTGATCATTGCCTCCGGTTGCCTCGTTAACGTGGTGCTGGATATCATCTTTGTCGCTGTGTTGCATATGGAGGCGCTGGGCTGCGGCATCGCGGTGGCGCTGACCATTTGCTCCAATGCAACGATGATCGTGTTGCGCATGATGCGCGCTCCGGGCGCATGGCGTCTTTCGCTGTCTAAGCTCGGCATCGATCGTGGTATTTGCAAGAGTATGATCTCGTGTGGTCTGCCACTCGGTTTTCAATCGGCTGCCTATTCGATCTCGAACGTGCTGATCCAGGTGTCGGTTAATTCGTTTGGCGCCGATGTCACGACTGCTTGGGGTCTATCTGGGCGCCTGGATGGCATTATCTGGATGGTGACCGAGGCGCTCGGCGTATCGATCACTACGTTCTCGGCGCAGAACTTTGGCGCGCGCAATTACGAACGCATGCGCAAGGGCTACCATACGTCGCTCGTGCTGTCGTTTATGCTCATTGGTGGCCTGTCTGCCGTGCTGCTGGTGTTCTCGGGTCCGCTGTCGCGTCTGTTTGTCGACGATGCTTCGATTTCGGCGTACACCACGACGATTCTTCATTTCATCGCGCCGTTCTACGCGATCTTCTCGATTATCGAAAACGCGTCGGGCTCCATTCGCGGTGCCGGCGTGAGCTTGCAGCCTATGATGCTCACCATCTTTGGCACCGTTGTCTTGAGGGTGATCTGGGTGTTTGCGATCATGCCTTTCGATCCGTCGCTCGAGCATCTACTGCTGGTCTACCCCGTAACGTGGCTCATTACGGCCACGATGTTCACCATCTACCACCACAGCGGCAACTGGCTAGGCCGCGCCACCGCCTAATGATCCCTTGGGGCGGAGGAAAATGGATCATTGCTCTCCGTCGTGATGTCGATGATCCGTTTTCCTCCGTCCCCTCGGATCAATTAGTATTCGATGCCTTGGCGGGCCGGGAGGCCTTCGTCGAAGTAGTGTTTGACGGGGCGCATTTCGGTGACTAGGTCGGCGAGGTCCGCGAGGGGCAGCAGGCCGCGGCCGGTCAGTATGAGCTCTGTGGTGTCGGGTTTCATCGCGATCAGTTCCTCGACATCCTCGCGCGTCACGAAGCCGCGGCGCATGGCCTCGCCGAGTTCGTCCAAAATCAGAACGTCGACCTGTGAGATCTGCTCGCGTGCGAGCTCCATGATCTGTGCGGCGCAAGCCTCGGGCGTGTCGCGGTCGGCCTGTACAATTCGTAGCTCTAGGCGTGGTGCCGCATCATGTTCGGCGCAGTGCAGCTTCTTGGCAAACTGAAGCATGAGTACGTTAAGCCCATAGCCCGTGGCGCGCAGCGCGAGCCCCAGCGCAGCCGTCGTCTTGCCCTTGCCGTCGCCCGTGTAGATCTGAACCTTGCCGACTTCCAGTGATGCCATCTCTGTCCTTTCGTGCCCGGCGTCGGTTTATCGCCGTTCGGGTTGGGTATTCTAGATAGCATTATCAACCCCAGTAGATGGAGTTCAAGCAGATGGAGATGGATGACAACAAACGTAGACGGAATATGATCCTCTACGTGCTCATCGTCTTCGTCGTCTACCTCGTGCTCTCGACCGTTCTGTTCCCCAACATCGGTCACACGCAGCAGATTACGAAGACCGATTATTCGACGTTTGTCAAAGCGCTCGATAAGAAGAGTGTCGACAAGGTCGAGTACAACACGGACGATTACTCGATTTATTACACCAAGAAGGGCGAGGACGAGAACATCGCCTATAAGACGACCGGTGTGCCGAACGATGCGGGCTTTACCGATCGCGTGCTTGAGTCTGGCGCTTCGCTGGAGTCGGTCGTTCCCGATAAAAACTCGGGCTTGATGACCTACTACCTGCTTACGCTCATTCTTCCCATGGCGATTTTCTTCCTCATCGGTTGGTGGCTCAACCGCCGCATGAAGAAGGCTATGGGCGATGACGGTCCGTCGATGAACTTTGGCGGCGGCGGTTTTGGCGGCGGCGGACTAGGTAAGTCCGGCGCGCGCGTGATCGCCTCCAAGGACGTGGGCGTGACCTTTAAGGATGTCGCCGGCCAGGAAGAGGCCAAGGAGTCTCTCAAGGAGGTCGTCGACTTTCTGGAGAAGCCGCAGCGCTACGAGGAGATCGGCGCCAAGCTGCCGCGCGGTGCTCTCCTTGTTGGCCCTCCGGGTACCGGTAAGACCCTGCTTGCCAAGGCTGTTGCCGGCGAGGCCGGTGTTCCGTTCTTTAGCATTTCGGGCTCTGAGTTCGTTGAGATGTTTGTTGGTCGCGGCGCTGCTAAGGTTCGTGACCTGTTTAAGCAGGCCAAGGAAAAGGCCCCTTGTATCGTCTTTATCGATGAGATCGATACCATCGGTAAGAAGCGCGATGGCGGCGGCTTTAGCGGCAACGACGAGCGCGAGCAGACGCTCAATCAGTTGCTGACCGAGATGGACGGCTTCGATAACCACAAGGGTATCGTCGTTCTCGCTGCCACCAACCGCCCCGACAGTCTTGACCCGGCCCTGCTGCGCCCCGGCCGTTTTGACCGCCGCATTCCCGTCGAGCTGCCCGACCTGACCGGCCGTAAGAACATCCTCGAGCTCCACGCCAAGAGTGTGAAGACCGAGCCGCCGATCGATTTGACCGCGATTGCCCGCGCCACGCCCGGTGCCTCGGGCGCCGACCTGGCCAACATCATCAACGAGGGTGCCCTGCGCGCCGTTCGTGAGGGTCGCAAGCGTGCAACCCAGGACGACTTCGAGGAGTCGGTGGAGGTTGTCATTGCCGGCCAGCAGCGTAAGTCCACGGTGCTTTCCGACCACGAGAAGCAGGTCGTTTCCTACCACGAGATCGGTCATGCCATCGTCGCTGCCCGCCAAAAGGGCTCTGCGCCGGTTACCAAGATCACCATCGTGCCGCGCACGAGCGGTGCTCTTGGCTATACCATGCAGGTTGAGGAGGACGAGCGCTTCCTGACGACACGCCAGGAGGTCTTGGACAAGCTTGCCGTTTACTGCGGCGGCCGTGCGGCCGAGGAACTCATCTTTGGCGAGATGACGACCGGTGCCGCCAACGATATCGAACAGGCCACCAAGCTCGCCCGCAACATGGTTACGCGCTTTGGTATGTCCGATGAGTTTGGCATGATGGCGCTCGGTACCGTTCAGAACGCGTATCTCAATCAGGACACGTCGCTCACCTGCGCCCCTGGTACGGCCGAGCGTGTGGACGCGATTGTCGCTAAGCTGATCGAGGACGCGCACGATCGCGCCCTGCAGATCCTCAAGGAGAACAAGTTCAAGCTCCATGAGCTGGCTCGTTATCTGTACAAGAAGGAGACCATCACGGGTGAGGAGTTCATGAACCTCCTCACGCGCGAGAATCCGCTGATGCCCAAGCAACAGTAATACTAGTTGCGCCGTGTCAATCGCCCCATTTGAGTGTCCATCTCAAATGGGGCGTTTTGCGTGGGGAGAGTTGTATATGAAGATCGTGGTGAGCGCCTGTTTGATTGGCGAGAGCTGCAAGTATAACGGGCTCGACAACTACCATCGCAAGCTGGTCGAGGCTTGCGAACGTACGGGGACCGAGGTCTTACTGGTGTGCCCTGAGGTTTTTGGCGGTCTGCCTACGCCGCGCAAGCCGTCCGAGATTGTGGACGGTGAGGTCCGCACCTGCGAGGGCACCTCGGTCGATCGCGAGTTTCGCCTGGGTGCTCAACGCGCGCTCGATATGTGCGAGCACTTTGGCGGCCCGTCCGAGATCGCTGCGTGCGTCCTTCAGGACCGCAGCCCCTCGTGTGGCGCGGGTCACATCTACGACGGCACCTTTAGCGGTACGCTCACCGCGGGCAACGGTATTTTTGTCGATCTGCTGCTGTGTCACGGGTACCGTGTGATTCCGGCTAGCGAGTTCGATCCCAGCATGCTGGAACATTGTCCACAGCACTCGAACCCAACACTTCCTCACGGGTGACCGTTTTGGCATCATCCGTGAATTTGATATTGAGTACGACCCGGTCATCAAAGACGTAGACCGAGTTGACAGGCGCCGTACCCAGGCAGCCCCTCCCCGCGGCCCTCGCGCGGGAATGCACACACGGCCTTCCCGTCTCTTGCGCCCCTCCCGGAACTGTCCACATCAGTGTAGCCAATCCAGTCCGCCAAGGGCTGCAGCCCGGACAACGCGGCAATGGAGGGCTTCTTCGGCCTGCTCAAGAAGGAGTTCTGGCACGGCAGGGACTGGTCGGACTGGACCCCTGCCCGCTTCATCGAGGAGCTCGGAGGCTGGATCGGTCGATACAATACGGAGAGGCGCAGCGATGAGCTCGGTGGCTGCACGCCGGCCGAGTTCCGCTCCGCGCTGGGAAGGGCCGCGTAACGGTCCCAGAAATCGTCCGCAGTCCTCATTCTTGCCCCTTTGGGACAGCTTCTTGTTGGGGCGTGCCTGCCCCAAACCCTGCTAGGAACGAGTACAGCAAACTTGAATTTATCTTTTTCTTCCTAAATATCGGCATACTTTTGATTTGTATTGCAGGTACTCATTTCCGAATGCTTCTATCAAAAAATCTTCCTCTACATTGACTATCTGTAAATGAAAAAATACCACTGCAAAACCTGTGGCAAAGCAAAGGAACCAATTAAAGAACGAAAACAATATTCCTATATACATTAAATCAAAACCCAAAAATGCAGGATTTCTGCTAATAGAATAGATGCCCGTTGTTACCAAATTGGTCTTTTCTTCTTTTTGCACACCTGCTCTCCAATTCTCCTTCATCTGTGTAACAGAAACAATAAAAGCAAGTACACCGAACATTGTTATTACAACTCCTGTAAATTGCAACACAATATGTGCTGTTCCCGAATAAAACACAATACTGATAATCTGTATTACAGGAAGCAAATATGTGATTATTTTAAGAGCTACTTCTATAAATTTGACAAATCCCTCTTTTCCTTTTCCTAATTGGTCTGTCTTTATGCCTTGCTTTTTCTGACTAATCAGCTTTGCAAAATAGCAGATGTAGAACACTGCCATCAGTGAAATTGTAACAATTTTTATTATCATCGTGTACCTCCAAATTCTTATTTGTTGAACTAAGCCGAGTATACCATACTCTCCAATGAAAGAACACCCCGATATAGTGAAATTTTGCCATTTTTCTGCGTACGTGCGTACACGCTCCGCAGGGATTCTAAGGGGCTTGGCCCCTTGGCACACAGACTTTGGCACAAAGTCTAGTGTGTTACACCTTGTCAGAGGTGTACAGGCTCCCGGTACGCACGTACGCAGCGACTACCCCCCAAACGCGCCATATAGGGGGACGACCAAGTTCGCACAAAGCGAACTTGATTCCTCAAAGCAAAAGGCAGGATACCACCGTCATAGTGATACCCTGCCTTTGCTCGTTTAACGCTCTGTGTAGTCCTTCCGCAGAACTTCCGATAAACAAAAAACGTACCCGAACCCTTTCTCGTAAAGAATCGGGTTCGAGTACGAACTGTATGGTGGGCCATCCAGGACTTGAACCCAGGACCAAGCGGTTATGAGAACGTCGCTAATTTTGAAATTTCATTTTTCTTGTGGAATCTTGTGACTATCTCATAATTCCGAAAAAACATCTTTGTGTACTTTGACGTAACTTTTGGTGTCTTTTCGTGTCTAAAATGGCTCTTTGTACCCAGAACCGTACCCAAGAATTTTTGGGCACGAAACTCGACACTTACTGTTACTATTTTGCTTTTACATGGCTCACTTTCAAAAAAGGAAGTGAGCTTTTTCTTTTGTAAAAATCGGAAGGGAGGTTTTCCACATGAACAAGCACTCACAGTTGAAAATCCGAGGTCACACCAAATGACGATGGACTACTTCTACGGGCAGTCGGGCGAGCTGTTCTCCTATCATGGAACAGATGAAAGCTACCGAGGGCGCGACAGCGGAATTAAAGTGTACCTGTCAAATGGAATGGGTACAACGATATAATAACATCCATAACCGGGCAGAAGAAATTGATTTGCATGTGATGGTTTATTCATAACAGTATCGCAGAATGAGTATGACAAGCATAATTGGGGGAGCGATAAAACTTGCTGTTGATATGTAAATTTAGAGGTTGTTTTTTCTGTATTCAATAGGAGAAATCCCGTAAACCTCTTTAAATTTACGGCAAAAATAAGGCGCATCGTGAAAGCCGCATTGTTCTGAT
>CAJJRZ010000027.1:0-31647 GCA_905194345.1 Coriobacteriaceae bacterium | reverse complement strand
CGGAAAGCAGGGCCCGCGGGAGAGTCATGCGCGGCGTCGGATCGGAGAGTCGTGTCATGGCCATCACCTCTCCTCGGAGTGCGCAAACCAGGCCGCGCCCGCCGCCGTGAGCGCGGCGAACGCGAGCGCACTGACCGCAAGGCCCGCCAGCGTGAGCATGCCGTCCGCCGTGAGCGCCCCGCCGAGCGCCATGTCCGCCGCGAGCGGCTCGCCGCTCGGCAGCACGGGAATGAAGCTCGTGGGGATGACCATGCTCGCCGACGGCGGAAAGAGCTGCGGCAGCGGCATCAGCGACCAGGCGAACCCACCCACGAGCTGCGCGGCGAGCGGGCAGAAGATGCCCGCGAGCATGCCGAGCCGCGCCGTGAGGAAGAGCCCTGCGGGGATCATCCACGCCGCGGTCACCGTGTTGGCGAGCGCGCAGAGGAGCATCGTGAGCGTGCCCGCGGCCGTGAGACCCTGCGAGGAGAACGCCGATCCCGCGAGGTAGATGCCGAAGACCACGAGGTTCGAGAGCGTGCAAAGAGCAAGGCACCAGAGCGCCTTGGCCCACCAGGCGCGCCCGAGCGGGAAGCCCAGGCCCAGAAGCCCCCGCATCCGCGTGCGAGCGTCCGCCCGTGCGACGCACGCCACCACGAGCGATAGAGACACGGGCAGGAAGAGCGCGTACCAGTAGTTCCACGCACTAAAGATCTGCACGCCCCGGTAGGGCATCGCGCCGAGCAGCGGCATCGGCAGCGCCATGAGCACGGCCAGGCGAACCGGTGCCGCGTGGCGCGACTTCAGGGCCTCGGCGCGCAGGCCCGCGAGCAGGCCGCCTTTCTCGCCCGTCATGCCGCCACCTCCCCGCGTGCTCGTCGCCCTTCCCGACAGAAGCTCATGAAGAGTTCCTCGAGGTCCTGCCCGGGCCGAAGCGCATCCTCGTAGGCGAGGCGCCCCCCGCAGATGATGCCGATGGTGTCCGCCATCTGCTGCACCTCGGAGAGGATGTGGCTCGAAACGATCACCGTCGTACCCGCCGCCGCGAAGCCGCGGATCTGGTCGCGCAGCTCCTCGATGCCGATGGGGTCGAGGCCGTTGGTGGGCTCGTCGAGCACGAGCAGGCGTGGCCGGGCGATCAGCGCCAGCGCGAGCCCCAGGCGCTGCCGCATGCCCATCGAGAAGCGCCCGGCGCGCTTCTTCCCGGTGTCCGCGAGGTCCACGGCGGCGAGCACCTCATCTATGCGGCTCTCGGGAAGGCCCAGCAGCGTGGTGCGCACGCGCAGGTTCTCGCGCGCGGTGAGGTTGGGGTAGAGCGGCGCCCCCTCGATGAGGCTGCCGATTGCGTAGAGGTCCTCGCGGCGCCAGGCGTGCCCGGCAAAGAGGATCTCCCCGGCCGTCGGCCGCAGCATCCCGCAGATCATCTTGAGCGTTGTCGACTTGCCGGCGCCGTTGGGACCGAGCAGCCCGTACACCTCGCCCTCGCGGATATGAAGGCTCACGTCGGCCACGGCGTCCTGCGCCTGGTCGCCGCGGCCGAAGCGCTTGGTGAGCCCGCGCGTCTCGAGCATGTAACCCATGGGTTTATCCTTTCTCTTCCGGGCGCGCGGGCCGAGCCACCGTGCCCGCGCGCCTTACCTTTCGGGTTCACCATCCATGGTGGGGCGCGTTTCTAACGAAGCCGTAACGGCCGTTGGGCTCTTTTGGCGCCAACCCTTCTCGACCCGCACATCATGATTAATTTGCTTAAGGCAACAACTTTCCCGATAGATGTAATCACCGAATCAAAACGTGTACATCAGCCATCAAAGATGCCGAAAAATGTCATATTTGGAGGCTGATGTACACAAATGCAGAATCCCGCACAACCCAGTAGCATCCTCCATATGTCTGGACTCTCTATGCTTACGCTGGATAGACATCGCCGGAACGGGTATAGTATCGAAAGTTTTGTCGTTAACCAGCGGGGGAGTCCTGTGGGCATCAAAAAGAAGATCAAAAAGGAGCTTATCGGCACTTCCGATTACCCGTCGAATAAGATCTTTACGATCTCCAATTTCATCACCTTTACGCGCCTGATCCTCACCCTGGTATTTCTGTACCTGTTTGTGACGGATAACAACCGCGTCATCGCCATCGTTATCTACGCCGTTGCCGCCTCTACCGACTGGATGGACGGTCAGATCGCCCGCATGACCAAGACGGTCTCGTGGCTCGGCAAGGTCATGGATCCCATCTGCGACCGTGCGCTGCTGTTCACCGGCGTACTTGGGCTGGTGGTCCGCGGAGAGCTGCCCATCTGGGTCTGCGTGCTCATTATTGGCCGCGACATCTATCTGGGCATCGGCACGCTTATCGTTCGTCATTATCACCGTCGCCCCATCGATGTCGTCTTTCCCGGAAAGATTGCCACTGCACTGCTCATGACCGGCTTCTCGCTCATGCTGCTCGGGTTCCCCGTTATTGACGGCCTGCATCTTTTACCTTCAACCCTTACGGCCTTCCCGGGCCTCAACGAAAGCTCGGTGCCCCTCGGCATCTTCTTTGTGTACGGCGGCGTGATCTTCTCCATGCTCACGGCTGTCATCTATTCCATTAAGGGCGGAGTGGCCATTAAACAGGCTCTCGCGCATCCCGAGGACGAGGACATCGACTTTCTGAACCCTGAAATCGAAGACTGATTCGTTGGGGTATGATTACGTACGGTTCATTATTTGCGGCACGTCCGCGATAAGTTAGGGGTTGTCATGGACAACATGGTTAACAATATGCCTCAGAATGATAAGACTGCTGACGCTACCTGCGTATTCCGCGTGCCTTCAAGCGACGTCACCGTTCCCGACCTCATGGCCAACGTGCGCATCACCGCCCCCGTTCTGTCCATCGTCAAGGGTCCGCAGACTGGTGCCGCCTTTGAGCTCGAGGACGACGTGACCACCATCGGCCGCGATCCTGCGAACGGCATCTTCCTCAATGACATGACCGTTTCGCGCAGCCACGCGCGCATTATTCGTGAGGGGCTCCAGGCTCGCATCGAGGACTTGGGCTCGCTCAATGGCACCTGGGTCGACGGTGCCATCGTCAATGCAGCCCCGCTGCACGATGGTTCATCCGTCCAGATCGGTACGTTTACGCTCATCTACCACGAGAGCACGCCGGAGCGCATCGAAACCGGTGAGTAGGGCATGGCCGAACGCAACTATTTGAGTATCGGCCAAGTCGTCAACCTTCTTCGAGGCGCATACCCCGATCTTTCGAACTCAAAAATTAGATTTCTGGAGGATGAGGGGCTCATTACCCCTCATCGTACGCCTAAGGGATACCGTCAGTACTCCAAGGAGGACGTTGATCGCCTGGAGGTCATTCTGCACCTGCAGAAGACCCGCTACATGCCGCTCAACGTGATTAAGCAGCGCTTGGAAAACGCTACGGACCTGTCAACGCTCGCCTACGAGGTGGGCTTACTGTCCGATGTTCCGCTCAAGACGGAGCCCAAGGAGACTAAACAAAAGCTGCATCCCATCGAGACCATTCCCGATATGTTGGGCGTCGAGATTTCGTTTATCCGCTCGCTCGCCGAGAACGACCTTATTCGCATCATCAAGAGTCCGCAGAATCGTGAGCTCGTCGATGGTCGCGATTTTCCGATCATCCGTTACTGCTCCGAGCTGTCACGCTTCCATATCGAGCCGCGCAACCTGCGTCAGTACGTGTCTTCCGCCAACCGCGAGTCCTCGATGTTTGAGCAGGTGCTCGTGAGCATGCTCGGCATGGATACCTCCGATGACGAGCGCGACGCCAAGCTCGAGCGTGCGTTTAAGAAGCTTCACGACCTGACGGAGGGCGTGCACACCGCGCTGCTCAAAAACCGCGTTTTTGAGTCGCTCAACGCCGTGGTCGAGGACGCCGACATCGATGCACTCGATGAGGAAATCGCTCGCTCCGAGTCCACCAAGGCCAAAAACGAAGAAACTGCCGCGCCTGCTTCGCACGAGGATTCTCTCGTAAAGCCGCTCAAGGTCGTCGCCCCTTCGCACTCCGGCACCGTCACCGCGGGCAAATAACCGCTGCTGATATTTCGGCAACTCATTGAAAGGTCATGCAATGTACGACTTCGAATCTCAAATCGTCGACATCCCCGACTATCCCGAGCCCGGAGTCGTCTTTAAAGACATCACGCCGCTCTTTGGCAATCCCGAGGCGCTCAAAGCCATGACCGATGCCCTCGCCGAGCACTTTGCCGGCATGGGGATCACCAAGGTCGTGGGTCCCGAGGCTCGCGGCTTTATGGTTGGCGTACCGGTGGCTGTAGCCCTTGGCGCCGGCTTTGTTCCCGCACGTAAACCGGGCAAGCTGCCGCGCGAGACCGTAAGCCAGAGCTACGAGCTCGAGTACGGCACCGATTCAATTGAGATCCATGCCGACGCTATCAGCTCTAAAGATACCGTGTTGATTCTGGACGACTTGGTCGCGACGGGCGGAACCGTCGAGGCAACAGGTAAACTGGTGCGAGATATGGGCGCAAAGCTTATCGGTTACGGTTGTATACTTGAGCTTGCGTTTCTCAACCCGCGCGAGAAGCTCACGCCGTCTGATGACGATGTGGAGCTCTTTAGCCTGGTGACGGTAGGCTAGCCGTTACCCTTAGTTACTGGAAAGGAAGCTACATGCGCACAGCAAACACGCACAAAAACATGGCACGCTGCGCTGCTACGGCAACCCTCGCTTGTGTTTTGGGCTTGGGCCTCGCGGCTCCTGCCTACGCCGATACCGCATCCGACCTTGCCGCTGCTCGTACGAAACTCGAGCAGATCGGCACCCAAACCCAGCAGATTTACGATGAGCTTGCCACGCAGACGCAGGCGCTCGATCAGACTGCCGGCGAGATCACGCAAAAGCAGCAGGAGATCGCCGATGGTCAGGCCAAGCTCTCGACCTATGTCGCCGGCGAGTACAAAACCGGCGGTCTGAGCCTGCTTCAGGTTTTGACGGGTGTCGATGATCTGAGCGATATGCTCAACCGTCTGTTCTACTACGGCAAAGTTTCCGATAAGCAAGCTCAGACCATTCAAGAGGTCAAGGAGCTTAAGCAGCAGCTCACCGATAAGCAGGCCGAGCAGGAGAAGAACGTCGCCACCACGCAAAAGAAGGTCGACGAGCTTAATGCCCAGCAGGCTGAAGCCCAGAACGTCGTAAACTCCCTGGATTCGCAGCTGCAGGCCGAGCTCGCTGCCGAGGCCGAGGCCAACGCTGCGCTGCAGGCTGGCATTAATGCTAGCACCGCCGAAAAGGCCACGGTGAGCAACGACACCGCCGGTACGACCGAGAACACCAACAATGGCGGCCAGACCAACAATAACAACAACCAGGGCGGCAACACGCCGGCTCCCGCACCGCAGCCTGCCCCCACGCCCGCTCCGGCTCCCACGCCTTCAGCACCGAGTCAGTCTGTTGATGGTGGCTCCGTTGTTTCGCGCGCCTACAGCAAGCTCGGCTATGCGTATTCTTGGGGCGGCATTGGACCGAACAGCTTTGACTGCTCCGGTTTTGTAAGCTATTGCCTCACGGGACGCTACTGCCGTCTGGGCACCACGGTCGACTTCATGGGTTGGACCCGTGTGTCCGATCCGCAACCCGGCGATGTTGTGGTTAACTCCTACCATACCGGCATTTATATCGGTAATGGTCAGATGATCCATGCTTCCGACTACAAAACGGGCGTCATCATCAGCTCCGTTGCCGCCGGCATGAACAACAATTACATTTTCGTGCGCTACTAATTTATTACTGCAGCGAACGAACGTGGGCCTCGCGATCTTGAGTCACGAGGCCCATTCTTTTTTCCCTACCGTTTGCCATAAAATCAGGACGGCTATCTAGTATTCAAAACTAGATAGCCGTCCAATCAATCAAAAAGATGGCTATAATTGTTGGGGAACAACTAGAAAGGACCCTCAATGAGCTGGGCACTTATCTCAGATTCGAGCTGCAATCTTCGCGATTGGCAACCGACTGCACCCCGTACCACCTTTGCATTCGCTCCTCTCAAAATTCGAGTAGGGGAGCGCGAATTTGTCGACGACCTTTTGCTCGATGTTCACGAGCTTAATGTTGCCATTCAGTCGGAAGCCAGCGCATCATCGAGCGCCTGCCCAAGCGTGGGGGAGTGGGCTGAGCTCTTTAAGCTCGCCGACAAGACGATCTGCATGCCAATCTCGGAGGGTGTCTCTGGAAGCTATAACGCTGCCGCTACGGCACGCGATATGGTACTTGCCGAGGAGCCCAATCGTCAGATTCACCTGGTCAATTCGCGGGCAGCAGGCGGCAAGATGGATCTGATCTTCTTGCTGTTTGATCGTTATCTTGCAAGTAACCCGGACGTTTCCTTTGAGGACGCCTGCGCTTACTTCGACAGTCTCGAGCAAAACAGCAAGATTCTCTTTAGCCTGTGTAATTACGAGAACCTTGCAAAGGCAGGACGCATTCCTAAGGCAGCCGGCGTCATTGCCAACAAGCTCAATATTCGCATTTTGGGCACGGCGAGCGAGGCCGGTAAAATCGAGCTCGTCGGGCACACGCGTGGCGAAAAGAAGATGCTCAACAAGATCATCGACACCATGGAAGCCGAAGGTTTTACGGGCGGCGAGGTCGTTATCGACCATGTCGAGAATGAGGCAGGCGCCCAAGCACTTGCCAGCCGAATTGTGGAGCGCTGGCCAGGCTCCAAGACTATCATCATGCCCTGTAACGGGCTAGATTCATACTATGCCGAAATGTATGGGCTCATTATCGGCTACGGCATGGGCGTGGCTTCGGGCCAATAACGTCCAACCAAGCAAAAATACGGGCGGGACAAAGTGGCAGATAGCCCTTTGTTCCGCCCGTTTTATACGTCGGCTAGCTATTAAACCCATTAAACTTTAGATAGCTCATCAGGTACGCTTTCGAAACGAAGGATGAAACCGCACTGCGCACAAGCAGCGACTCACGCGTTACCTGATGCGCCGTATCGGGAACCGGCGCCTGCTCGACGGAAAACGCCGAACGAATCGATGCCTCGAGCTGATCGACCACATAATCGAAGGCCGTCGGGGCATCGTAGCTCAAACGCTGAATGTTAAAGAGTGCCTGCACCGCAGCAATAGGTAGCACCTGCTTAAAGAGGCAGATAGCGATCAGGCGGGCAATCTGCTCGCGGCCATATTGCTTTTTGACCGGAGCAGGCACCAGGCCGACCTTCACGTAGTTATTGATCATCGATGGCGTAATGACAGGGTGCTCAACGCAAATGGACAGCGGCTCCATCCACAGCGCAACATACTCAATGACCTGGTCGCGGTAGAGTGTCACATTGGGCAACTGGTTATAGCGCGGCAGACTCAACGTATTGAGTTTACGCACGATATCGGACTGAATGAATGCATCGGGCAGCACCGTGGGCTGAATATCCTCGGGCTTAATGCTTACCGACGAATCGGACATCGGAATAACGTGTTTAACGTGGTTCATAAAGGTCCTCCGTTCATTTTCTATATTGTATTCTAGGTTATCTAGTTTTGCATACCACATAGCCGGCAAGTAAAAGTGGTTGGACAACACATTGATGCATCGTCCAACCACTTTGTTTAAAGATAGCAACCTTACATAAGATATATTATCGTACTTATTCACGGAGAAACGCGTATGCGCTCGTTGCTGCTATGGCTCCGTCCGAAACGGCGGTCACAACCTGGCGTAAACGCTTGGAACGGATATCGCCGGCTGCGAATAAGCCGGGCGTACGGGTGGCCATCGAATCGTCGGTGACAATGCCGCCGTCAGGAGCCAGATCGACTAGATGCTCAACCAGCTCGGTATGCGGCAGCATCCCCGTAAAGACAAAGATGCCAAACGAGCCAGGTTCAAATGACTCGGTATGAGTCTCGCCAGATGCATTGTCCTTAAAGGTAATCGTCGTTGGCATGGCTTCGCCCGATAGCTCCACAATACTAGTTTGGTACCTAACTGTAATATTGTCCTTTGCGAGTACTTTCTGAACAACACCATCGGGCGCACGAAACTGGTCGCGGCGCAGCACGATGGTCACACTGCTGGCAATGTCGGACAGGAACAGCGCCTCTTCGCATGCCGAATTGCCACCACCGATTACAAAAACCTGCTTGCCGCGGAAAAACATGCCGTCACATGTTGCGCAATATGAAACGCCACGACCGCGATACGTATCCTCGCCTGCGAAACCTGCCGGACGCGGCGTGGCACCCATGCAAGCGATAACGCTCGAGGCCAGCGTATCGCCCATATCGTGATGCACCGTAAACAACGCTGCATCGGCATCGTAATCGATACCCGTAACCATGCTCCATGTAACCTGTGCTCCCAGGCCCTCTGCATGCTGCTGAAAACGCTCGCCAAGTTCGGCGCCACTCAGGAGCGGGAAACCCGGATAGTTCTCGACCTCATTGGTTGTGGCGATCTGCCCTCCCGACATGCCCTGCTCAATCACGGTCGTCGTCAGGTTGGCACGCGCAGCATAAATGGCGGCAGCATAGCCCGCGGGGCCGCCACCGATAATCGCAACATCGATCGGCTGATCGGTAGTCATGGAACATCCTCTCGTCGAAACATTGACGTTCTTTGCGCTCATACCCAAATTTACGTGAACGTGACACTCATGCACTACAATGATAAATCCGTATTACAAAGCTGAAGGGGAGTTATCGATGGACCAGGCGCAGACGAGTGACGACGCTCCCCTGCTCACGCACAGCACTCCCCAATCGGAGCAAACCACGCTCCTGGCTCAACAAAAACCTCTCGTGACCATCGTGCACGCCTCCGTTGGCTCGGGCCACAAGGCCGCCGCAAATGCGATAGCGCAGGCATTCGACCTCATCCGCGGCACCAATGGCATCCCCGAGGATATTGAGATTGAAGTGCTCGATATCCTTGATTTTGGACGTATTAAATTCGACGGCAATAAGACCGCGGCTTCTTTTACGGGAGCCACGCGCCCCATTTACGACCTGACCTGGCGATATACGCTTACGGGACATCTTCTCTGGGGTGGCGGAACGGCATGGTCGCGAATTATGTTCCCCGCCTTCAACGAATATATTCGTAGCCGCAGGCCCATAGCCGTGGTTGCAACGCACATCACAGCAGCCAATGTTGCCGTGGGCGCCCGCGTAATTACGGGTATCGATTATCCGGTCATCTGCGTACCGACCGACTACGAAGTCGAGGGATGGTGGCCCCACAAGGACACCGATTTATTCTGTGTTGCCAACGAATTTATGGCCGAAACGCTGCGTCCGCGCAAGGTGCTCGAGACAAAGATTCGCATTACCGGCATTCCTATTCGCGCCGGATTCGACACGGATTACGATCGCGAGGAAGAGCTAGCTAAGTTCAACCTCCCCACCGACAAGACCGTCGTGCTGGTAATGGCCGGTGCCAGCTTGCCTCAACCGTACGTTCGCTTTCGCGCGGAGATGGACCGCACCCTCCCCTTCCTACGCAGCTTCGAAGACATGCACTTTGTCTTTTTGCCGGGCAAAGACACCGAATATGCCACCCGCCTCAAAACGCTCTTCGACGCCATGAAGCTCGAAAACGTCACGGTTCTGGACTATGTCGATGATATGGCAGCGCTTATGCACGGCTGCGACCTGGCAATTCTCAAATCGGGCGGACTCACCGTCACCGAATGCCTGTGCGCACACCTGCCGATGATCCTGCTGGGCAAGTCCTATGGCCAGGAAAAGGCCAACACCACCATGCTCACCGGCATGGGCGCCAGCATGCATGTCACCACCGCACGAGAGCTCATCGTGACGTTGCGTCATCTCCACGATCATCCTGAGTCGCTCAAGGCACTGCTCATCAACGGCGAAGTACTACGCCGCCCACACGCAGCCGAAGACATAGCCATCGCAACCATGGAGCTCGTAGGCAAACCCCAAAAGCGCAAAAGAGCCTTTTGCCGCTTCTACTGGGGCGGAAAACCCGCGCATATCCGCTAGCGTCTTTATGTCCGCTTACCTGCGGGAGGCCCCTATATATCATCCCATGCTCAAACATTCTCGCTTCGCTGCGAAACTGCGCGTGGGACGATATATAGGGGCCTCCCGCAGGTAAGCTGCGTTTACGTACTAGCAGCTATACCAGATTCCCCACCACTAGAACCTTCAAAGGCGAAACCGGAAAATCTAAATACAGTAAGCCAATGCGACAAAGGGATTGTTCCTTTGTCGCATTGGCTTACTAGAATGTAAATATTTTTTCAAGCGAGTAGCCGCCCGCCCGCCTCTCTCACATATCGTTCCACGCGCAGTTTCGCAGCGAGCGAAGCGACGCGAGAATGTTTGAGCATGGAATGATATAGGTAAGCCCCGGGCGGGAGGGATACGAGCGCCCTAGGCGATGCCGCTGGAGCCGAAGCCTCCGTTGCCTCGGTCGGTTTTGTCTAGTTCTTCTACTTCTATGAGGTTGACCGTGGGGACTTCTTGGATGACGAGTTGGGCTATGCGGTCGCCTTTATTGATTTGAATGTTAATGGAGGGATCCAGGTTGATGAGGATAACCTTGAGTTCTCCTCGGTAGTGGGCGTCGATGAGGCCCGGCGTGTTGACTATAGACAGGCCCTGCTTGATGGCCAAGCCGCTGCGGGGCTGAACGAAGCCGGCGTAGCCATCGGGCAGGGCGATGGCCAGCCCCGTAGAGACCAGACGGCGTTCGAAGGGCTTCAGGACGCAGTCCTCATTGGAGCGCAAATCCAAGCCGGCATCGGTGGGATGGGCGTATTTGGGAAGCTCGACGGTGGGATCGAGACGCTTTATGTTGACGGTAATGTTGGACATGGAATCACCTTAGCTTGTCGAGCTCTTGCAGAAACTCATCGACGTCTTTGAAATCGCGGTAGACCGAGGCAAAGCGGATGTACGCCACCTTGTCGATCTTGGCCAAGCGCTTGAGCACCATGTCACCCAACTCATGGGACGTGACGGCCGTCAGTGTGCGAGAGCGCAGCTCAACCTCGATGTCATCGATAATCTCATTGAGCTTCTTAGTGTCGATATCGCGCTTGATGGTGGCGCGCATCAAGCCGACAAGAAGCTTATTGCGATCGAACCGCTGCTTAGTTCCATCTGACTTAATGACCTCGATAGGGTCCTCGCATCGCTCAAACGTTGTAAAGCGGTAGTTACACGAGCAACATTCGCGACGGCGCTTAATGGTGTTATTTGACTCCTGCATACGGGAATCAACGACGCGGGTATGTGCCTTGCCGCATTTGGGACAGCGCATGGTACCTCCTCTTAAACGATAACAAGGGTACCATGCGCAGCGCGATAATGATTACGAACGAGCAGGAACCTTAAGATGCGCACCGGCGGCGAGCGAACCATGCTCCAGATGATTGACGCTACGGATCATGTCGGAAGTCTCTTGCGTGGAAAGGCCTTCGATTGGATATTCTTCGGCAATCGACCAAAGAGAATCGCCAGGCTGAACGCGAATGGTCTCGTAGGTAATGTTGGAAACGGACTCGGCATACGCGGCGTGACGAGTGCTAAAGACCGACATAGCGAGGACAAAGAAGAGCGTAAGCGCAACGGCGACGGCGACAATCGTCGGAACCTTCAGGGCAACGCGGGCCGGCGCGACTACAGCCTGCTGATTGCGCGCAGGCTTTACGGTCAAAGGCTGAAAGCCGGAGCGGCCACCCTGAACAACCGTAAAAGTGGGTTCTGCAGGCGTCTCGAGCTTAAGGGCGAGGTTTCCCTGGACCATATTCGTTACGTTCATCATGTTCTCCTCTCGCGTGTTTTGCTGAGAACAGTTTTATCAAGCCGCGCGGACAAAAATGTCTAGCGCGAGAACGAATGTTCGGTTATTATTATCTTCGAACAGTTGTTCCTGTCAAGCAAAATTCGAACATTTGTTTGACATGGGTAGAGAGGATGCCCTGATGGCTCGCAAAATTACCAAGCGTCAGCAGCAAATTTACGACTTCATCAAGGAATATCAGCAGGAGAAGGGTTATCCGCCCAGCGTGCGCGAGATGGCTTCTGCCGTGGGCCTTTCCTCCCCCAGCACCGTGCACGCCCATCTCTCTGCCCTGGAGGCGCGCGGGCTACTCAAGCGCGATGCCACCAAACCGCGCGCCCTGGAACTCTTTAACGAGGATGGTTCCTCTGTCTCAATTTCTAAATCTGACGAGCCCACCGCACCTCGCGGAACGGTCTCGCTACCGCTCGTTGGTCGCGTCGCGGCTGGGATTCCCATTCTGGCCGAGCAGAATATCGAAGACACGTTTACTATCCCGACCGAAATCGCCACTGATCAGGGTTCCTTTATCCTTGAGGTGCATGGGAGCTCAATGATCAATGTCGGCATCTTCAATGGCGATTACATCATCGTCCGTGAACAAAAGAGTGCCATGAACGGCGAAATTGTCGTGGCCATGATTGATGGTTCGGCGACCGTCAAGACGTTCTACAAGGAGCAGGGGCGTGTGCGCTTGCAGCCCGAGAACGACACCATGGAACCTATCTATGCAACGAATCCCGTTATCCTGGGCAAAGTCGTCGGCTTGATGCGCCGGTTCTCGTAATGCAAAAACGCATCACCATATTTGATACCGTCCGCGGGTTTACGATGATTTCTATGGCAGGTTTTCACGCTTGCTATGATCTCGCCTACCTGTACGGCTGGGATATGCCCTGGTTTACCCAGTCAGCCTTTCAAGACATCTGGCGCGCCAGCATCAGCTGGGTATTTTTGTTTATCGCCGGTTGGATGTGCACCCTTTCGCGCAACAATATCAAACGTGCCGCCAAATACGCCTTAGCAGCACTCGTTGTCTGGTTGGCAACAACACTTGTCTCAGTCGACGATTCGGTTAATTTTGGCATCATCTACTGCATGGCCGCATGCACCGGCATCGTGGCGTTGACCGATCCCGTCCTTAAGAAGATAACGGCGAGATGGGGCATGCCCCTATGCCTTATGTTGTTCGTAATCACCTGGAGCATCCCCAAAACGATCTACCCTGTCCCCTACCTGGCGTGGCTGGGATTTCCGAGCCCTGGGTTTATCTCAGGTGATTACTACCCCATCATCCCGTTTATCTTTATGTATCTTGCAGGATACTTCGCCGCACACATAGCGCAGGGAATCGATAAGACCGTCCCTAGCTGGGCCTACGCCAACCCCCTGCCGGCGCTCGCCAGCCTTGGACGTCACGCTCTCCTCTTTTATCTGCTGCATCAGCCCATCATTCTGGGCATTTTGGAGCTCGTCTACTCGGTGCGATAACGCTCGAGCAGCGGTGCAATACGAGCCGGCAACTTCGCCACAATGCGAACGCCGTCCTCGAGATATTCCTCATGCAGAAGGGTTCCCTGCTCATGCACCAGCGTGATGAGAGCGCCCTCACGATACGGGATATCAGCGGAGAGCAACACATCGGTGGCAGCTGCCTCGCGAGCAATCCGGTCGACGAGATCGTCGAGCCCCTCGCCCGTTTGGGCCGAGAACAGAACGGCCTCCGGATAGCGACGACGGAAACTCAATCGATCGACGCTATCGAGAAGATCGATTTTATTGAATACGGTCAGCGTTAAACGCTCTCCGGCGCCGATCTCATCAAGCACGCGGTCGACAGCCTCCAGCTGCCGCTCATAGTCCTCGTCAGACGCATCTACGACTTTGAGAATTAGAT
Source organism: Coriobacteriaceae bacterium (assembly GCA_905194345.1). Lineage (GTDB taxonomy): Bacteria > Actinomycetota > Coriobacteriia > Coriobacteriales > Coriobacteriaceae > Collinsella. The sequence continues at coordinate 17,942 of CAJJRZ010000027.1, read as the reverse complement.
CGGCGCCCAAAACCTCGGACAGCGTCGATTTAAAGGCATCGACCAGACCATGGGGCAGCTTTTGAATAAAGCCGACGGTATCGGTAATCGTCATGCCGCGACCGCCGGGCAGACGATACGAACGCGTCGTCGGGTCGAGCGTAGCAAACAGCTTGTCCCGCGAAAGTACCGTAGAGCCGGTCAGACGATTGAGTAACGTCGATTTACCGGCATTGGTATAACCGGCTAACGCGACGCGAAACGCCGGTGACTCAATGCGACTCTTGGATTGAACATCACGACGCTGTTCAACCTGCTTGAGCTCACGACGAAGCGCAGCGATCTTATTACGAATGAGGCGACGGTCGACCTCGAGCTGACTTTCGCCCTGACCAAAACGTGAGCCGATGCCGCCGCGCGTCTGCTCCTTGGCGAGATGGCTCCACATGCCACGCAGGCGAGGCAACAAATATTGAAGCTGTGCCAGCTGTACCTGCAGGCGTCCCTCACGCGTCTGAGCATGCAGGCCAAAGATATCCAGGATCAGTGCTGTACGATCGATAATCTTTACCGGCTCGCCCACGGCTTTCTCCAAATAGGATTGCTGCGAGGGGGTCAGGTCGTCGTCAAAAATAACGACATCGGCATCCATGCGATGCACCAGGCCGCACAGCTCTTCAACCTTACCGGAACCGATAAACGATTTAGGATACGGCTTTACCAAACGCTGCGACAAGCGTGCCACGCACTGGGCACCAGCCGTGTGGGCAAGGCGTTCCAGCTCATCGAGCGATCGATCGAGTGGCCATGCATTGTCGCGCCACTCAACACCAACTAAAATGGCACGCTCGGGCTCGGGTGCCGTGGGAACAAGGGGGAAACGGGCCATTAGGCAGCCTCAATACGATGCAGGATATCCTCAACGACCCCATCGATCGTACATTCATCCATATCAAACCACACGATACGGTCATCGCGCTTAAACCACGAAAGCTGACGCTTGGCATAACGACGCGAACGCATCTTAATGAGTTCGCGAGCCTCATCCATGCTCATCACGCCATTGAAAGCATCGATGATCTCTTTATAGCCAATTGCCTGCATCGACGTCAGGGCATCTCCCAGCCCCTGGTCCATAAGACCGCGGACCTCGTCGACAAGACCCTGCTCAAACATCAGATCGACGCGCAGGTTAATGCGTTCATAGAGCACCTCGCGATTTCGCGTCAGGCCAAACCATAACGCATGATAATGCTCGCGCGGAACACTAAACTGCGACTTTTGCTGCGCATAGGAAACCCCATCATCGTGCATTTCGAGCGCGCGAATCACACGCCGCACGTTATGGGGATGAATAACAGCAGCTGATTCTGGATCACGCTCGGCAAGCAGGGCATGCAGTTCTTCCTCGCCAATACGCTCGGCAAGCTCCTGATAGCCCGCACGACGATCGTCCTCAAGTTCACCCGAGGGAAAGTCCATCTCATCAAGGGCGGCCTTGAGATATAGCCCCGTACCTCCGCAAAAAACCGGCAGGCAACCCGAACCAAGGAGACGTTCAACATGCACGCGAGCGTCAGCCTGATAAAGCGCAGCAGAATATGCCACACCCGGCTCTACAATGTCGACGAGACGCAGCGGCGCCGTACACTCATCGGGCGCCATCTTTGCGGTACCGATGTCCATGCCGCGATAGATTTGCATCGCGTCGCACGACAGCACTTCGGACGAAAGACGGGCTGCCAAACGGTCGGCAACATCGCTCTTACCAACCGCCGTCGGACCGACGATCGCAACGGCGGAAAGACCTGCCCCGGGAGCAACCATTAGCGAGGCTCGCCCACAACGGAGCCGGACAAATACCAGGTCTTGGCAACGTCAACGTCAACATCAACGATCTTGCCAACAAGCTGATCGATGCTGTAACCCTCGGGGATAGGCGCGTGCACAGTCTGATTCTTGGGACTCTTGCCCAGCAGGACCGCGTCGTTCTTTTTACTCGTTCCCTCAATGAGCGCCGGAACCACAGTATGAAGCTCACCCTGGTTATACTCGTATGCCGTGGTCTCGATAACCTTAACCAAGCGGTTGAAACGCTCGAGAATAACCTCATGCGGCGTAGGATCGTCAATCTCGGCAGCCGGGGTACCGGCGCGCTTGGAATAGATGAAGGTATAGGCCTGAGCATAGCGGACCGTCTCGGCAAGTGAGAACGTCTGCTCAAAGTCCTCTTCAGTCTCACCCGGGAAGCCAACGATAATGTCGGTCGAGAGCGCGATGTCGGGCATGCGGTTGCGAATGCGATCGACAAGGCCCAGATAGTCCTCGCGTGTATAACGGCGATTCATCTCTTTGAGGATCCGCGTCGAACCTGACTGGACGGCCAGATGCAGCTGCGGCATAACGGCAGGCGTCTCGGCCATGGCATCGATGGTCTCGGGCAGCAGGTCCTTGGGATGTGAAGACGTAAAGAAGATACGCTCCACACCCGTATCGCCCACGGCACGCAGCAGATCGGCAAAACGCGGCTTGCCAAACAGATCGCGACCATATGAGTTAACGTTTTGGCCCAACAGCGTAATCTCACGCACGCCCTGGCGTACCAAACCGGTCACCTCGTCGACAATCTCCTCGAAGGGGCGGCTCTTTTCGCGACCACGCACATACGGCACGATGCAATAGGTGCAGAAATTATTGCAGCCTGTCATGATGGGCACCCAAGCGTGATACTGGGTCTCGCGATGCCACGGCATGCTCATGGCGTCCGTATCCTCATGCTCATTGGCACGGATATGACGCTTACCATCAAGGAACGCCTCGGCAATGAGCTCGGCCACATGTGCGATGGAATGCGTGCCAAAAATGACATTGACATTATCGACGTTGGTGAGCAGGCCCTCGCCATCGCGCTGCGCGATGCAACCGCCAACGGCAACCACGCGCTTGCCCGAAGGCGAAGGCGGCAGGCTTTTGCAGGAATTGCACTGACCGTACAGGCGAGTATCGGCGGCCTCGCGCACGCAGCACGTCATGAAGACAACGATATCGGCATGCGCGGGATCGAGCGCCATGAGGCAGCCATACGAATCAAGCAGACCGCTCACACGCTCGGAGTCGTGCTGATTCATCTGGCAGCCAAAGGTGCGGATAAAGTAGGTTTTACCGGCAAGAATATCGCGTACGGAACGCTGGTCCATGTGCATAAGTCCTAACGATGGGGAGCGGAACGAGGCAAGCAGAAGCTATGCCACAGGCTTAACATCATCCATGACGACGTTATCCATAGCAGCTCGATTGATCTGGTGAACGTAGATAGAAAGGCGGATGGCCGTGCGCGACTCCCCGTTAATGAGGATGTCGGAGAACACGGGCGCGCAGGAAATATCAAAACCGGTTGGAATCAAAAAACCGCGCGCGATAGCAACGGCCTTAATGGCTTGGTTGACGGCACCAGCGCCGACACACTGGATGTTGACGGGTACACCATCCTTGACCATGCCGGCGATGGCGCCGGCAACGGACGCGGGCGATGATTTGCTTGATACCTTCAGGCAATCCATGAAGAAACTCCTGCATTTAAAAGTACGTTTTAACTGCAATAACTGTATCGTACCGAGTGGACTCGGTAAAGGCACTATTCCTCTTTGGCAAGATCAAAGGTCACGGTGATTCGATCACGCGAAACACGAATCTTTGGGTCGCCGCAAAGGTTGAGATAGTACCGGGCAGCAAGGTCATTAAAGTCGCGCTCCACAGCACGCGAAAACTGTGCAATGTCATCCTTGGCAATACGTAGCCCGCGACGATCCTTCGCGAGATCGACAGGAGCCGGCGCACGCGAGGACGAATCACGCTCGCGCAGCAGACGCGCGGTCACACCGCGAACGGGCTTAATCTGCCCTACCAAAATGCGATGGGCCGTGCGCTCGGACATCTCAAGACCCAAACCCGAACAGATACGGATAAAGTCCTCGGCATCAGAAGCAAGGCCTAAACGATCGACAACCGGAAGCTCGCTCTCGTCATCAATGAACAGGAGACGAGACGTATCGAGCCGGCTTGACGCCTGAGCATAAAGGGTCGCGGCAATCTCAGACGGAGAACCAAGATAGACATCGCAACCACGCAACTCTTCGAGCGCAAACTCACAAGCAGCGCGAATAATATTATGCGGACCGCGAGCACAGACATAACGTCCGTCCTCATCCTTGACGGCCTGGGGCCAGCTGGACTGATCGGCACGCTCACTGAGGCGGTTAGCCGCAACGCTCACCTTGAAGGCTGAACCAAGATCGACACCGGACGTGACCACACGGGCCTCGTCGGTGTTCTGCTTGATCGAAAACAATGCCATGCCACGACCGTGAACGCCCCAACGGTCCATCTTCATGCTCTCGAGCTTGGAGGTAACGCGGGCATCAAAGATTCGCTCTTGCATATCCTGCGGAACGCCAGAACCGTTATCCAGAAAGACAAGCGTGCGGACGCCATCTTCCTTGGTCGTGGCGAGATAGACCTTGTCGGCGCCGGCATCGCGAGCATTACGGAGCATTTCGATGACGATGTCCTCGACATGCTGAATGTCGTGCTTAGCCTGGCGCCGCTCGGCCTCCGAAACGCGGAGGCGGACATACCCCTCGCCAAGGTTCTCCTCGACGCGAAGGTTGCCCTCCCCCGACATCGACGCGATAAATGAGATGAGCTCGTTCGCGTCGCTCATGTTATTTAGCGATATCGACAGCGCGGCTCTCGCGAATCACGACGACGCGCACCTGACCGGGATACTCCATCTCTTCCTCGATCTGATGGGCGATATCGTGAGCCAGAACCGTGGACTGGGCATCGGAAATCTTGTCTGGCTGGACCATGACGTGGACCTCGCGACCGGCCTGCATGGCATAGGTACGTTCGACGCCGTCATGAGAGTTGGCGATCTCCTCGAGCTTCTCAAGACGCTTGATGTAGTTCTCGGCAGACTCGCGACGGGCACCGGGGCGAGAGGCAGAGACAGCATCGGCGGCCTGCACCAGGACATCGAGCACCGTGTTGGGGTCGACATCGGCATGGTGAGCCTCAATAGCGTGGACGATAACGGGCTTCTCGCCATAACGGCGGGCAAGCTCGGCGCCGATGACGGCATGCGGGCCCTCGACGTCGTGGTCGATTGCCTTGCCCAGGTCATGAAGCAGGCCGGCGCGCTTGGCGGTCACAACGTCCAGGCCAAGCTCGGAAGCCATCACGCCGCACAGATCAGAGACCTCGAGGGAATGCTGAAGCACGTTCTGACCAAACGAGGTACGGTAGCGCAGGGCACCAAGGGTCTTGACGATCTCGGGGTGCAGGTCGTGGATGCCGGCATCGAAGGCAGCCTGCTCGCCAGCCTCGCGCACGCGCTGCTGAACCAGGTCGGCGGCCTTGTGATACATCTCCTCGATACGGGCAGGGTGAATGCGGCCGTCGGCGATGAGGTTCTCGAGGGCGACACGGGCGGTCTCACGACGGACCGGGTCGAAGCTCGAAAGAACGACGGTCTCGGGCGTGTCGTCGATCACGAGGTTGACGCCGGAAACCTGCTCGAAGGTCCGGATGTTGCGACCCTCGCGACCGATGATACGGCCCTTGAGGTCATCAGAGGGAATGTGCACGGAGGTAACGGTGACCTCGGCAGTGTGGTCGGCAGCGCAGCGCTGAATCGCCAGAGACAGAATCTCCTGGGCGGTCTTGTGGCACTCGGCGCGAACCTGCTGCTCGGACTCGCGAATGATCGTGGCGGCCTCGTGGGTGACCTCGCCGCGAACCTTATCGAGGAGCTCCTTGTGGGCGTCCTCGCGGGTAAGGTCGGCGATACGCTCGAGCTCGGAGGTCTGCTTTGCGCAGAGCTCCTCGAGCTCACGGGAGCGCTTCTCGACCTGACCGGCCTGGCTGGACAGCTGATGCTCGCGCTTGTCGAGAGCGTCGTTGCGGCGATCAAGGGATTCCTCGCGCTGCATCACGCGGTTCTCGAGCGTACGAATCTCGTTCTTACGCTGCTTGTCCTCGGCCTCGGCGGCCTGCTTGTTCTTGATGATCTCCTCTTTAGCCTCGAGCAGAGCCTCTTTTTTGAGGGTCTCGGCCTGACGCTTGGCATCACCGATCAGGGACTCAGCCTGTGCGTGTGCCGACTGGATTTTTTCGTCGGCCTCGTGAAGACTACCCTGCTTGGCGGTGCGCATGTAGGCAATGGCGGCGATGGCACCCAAAACGATGCCAACGAGCGCTGCGATGATAGGCATGCTCACTCCTTTTTATGGATTCGTTACACAACAAAGCGAACCGTCCTTACGAACGGCTCGCGACATTTGAGTAATATGGGCGCAGCTTATGCGGGTCGGATACAGATAAACATATAAACAAACTCATCACAGATGAGCACATATCACAAAGCAAATGACAGTGTTTATCGTACGTTGAACCACAACAACTGTCAAATAAATGGCCCCAGCACGGCGGCTAAAACGCGGTGAACGGCAGGGCCACAAAACGCATACGCCTAAACCGCACATTCCTCACGTTCGGCATCGAGACGTGCCTTAACGGCATCGGCGGCGATGTGATACGAGAAGCCCTTGCCCATCAAAAACCGAACCAGTTTTTCGAATCCGCGCGTCTCTGGAACACGCCGCTTGGCGAGCAGGGCTGACGCACGCGCCAAATCGTCTTCGACGGCAAAATAGTCCTCGGGATAACCGGGAATGTCATCGAGCACGACATGACGGCGCTTGAGCTCGGTCTCGATTTTACGCTGTCCCCAACCGCGCCGCTTGCGTTCCTCGATAAAGTACGAGCAAAAGCGGTTCTCGTCTAAAAAGCGATACTCGGTGGCGCGCTCGACGGCGAAATCGATCGCGGTCTGGTGAAAGCCGTAGCGAGCCAGCTTGTCACGGACCTCGCCCGTCGCATGGTCGCGTCGCGATAGCATCTCGGTCACCATGGTAAGTGCACATTTACGCTCGACGAGCTGCACCGCCTCACGAAAGTTGTCCCAATCACAGGGAAGATCGGGGCGGTTTTTGACATACAGGCGCGCGACCCGCGCGGGAATCCAAATGGACCGCTCAAAACCGCCCTCAAGCTCACAATCGATATGTGCGCAAGGCTTTTTGGACGCATACCCGCTCGAGAACGAGGAGGCCGCCTTCTTATCGGGAAAGACGACCGTGGCCTCGGTCACCGTATACGACATGAGCGTAACCGCTACTCGTCGTCATCATCGAGCATGGCGGAACCATCGATGGCGTAAAGCTCGTCAAACTCCTCAGGTGCAGGCTGATCGGTCAGCTCGACCTCGGATGGAGCATCGTCGTCAAACTCAAGCCCGCAGGCAAGGCGGACCTTATGCTCAATCTCGTCGGCGCAATCGGGGTGTTCGCGCAGGAACGCCTTGGCGGCCTCGCGACCGTTGCCGAGCTTGTCCTCGCCATAGGCAAACCAGGAGCCCATCTTCTTGCAGATGCCGCACTCGACAGCCATGTCCAGAATCGAGCCCTCCTTAGAGATGCCCGTACCGTACATGATGTCAAACTCAGCAGAACGGAACGGAGCTGCCACCTTGTTCTTAACGACCTTGGCGCGCACGCGGTTACCGATAACCTCATCCTTAAGCTTAATGCTGTCGATGCGGCGAATGTCGATACGCACCGAAGAGAAAAACTTAAGGGCGCGGCCGCCCGTCGTGGTCTCGGGGTTGCCGAACATGACGCCGATCTTCTCACGCAGTTGGTTAATGAAGATGCACGTCGTGTTGGACTTGGACAGCGAGCCGGCAAGCTTGCGGAGCGCCTGGCTCATCAGGCGAGCTTGCAAGCCGACCGTGGTATCGCCGATCTCTCCCTCGATCTCGGCACGCGGGGTCAGCGCGGCGACGGAGTCGACGACGATGGCATCGATGGCGCCGGAACGCACGAGCATGTCAACAATCTCGAGCGCCTGCTCACCCGTATCGGGCTGGGAAATCAGTACCTCGTCGATATCCACGCCAATGCGCGCGGCATACGTGGGATCGAGCGCGTGCTCGGCATCGATAAATGCCACCACGCCACCCATTGCCTGGGCCTCGGCCAGGATCTCGAGCGAAAGCGTCGTCTTACCGGAGGACTCAGGACCGTAAATCTCGACGATACGGCCGCGCGGCACACCGCCGATACCCAGAGCGGCATCGAGTGCCAGAGCGCCCGTGGGGATGGCCTCAACCTCAAGCTCGGGGCCGCCGTCACCATACCTCATGATGGAACCCTGGCCGAATTTCTTCTCGATCTCGGCCTTGGTGGTGGCGATCATCTCATCGCGCTCTTTACCCGTCGTGCGAGCATGAACGGTACGTACGGGACCTGAATTCTTGGCCATGAAAAGCCCTCCTCTTAACAACCTGCATCGATAATAAACGAACGGCTGTTCGTGGTCAACCGTTCAGATAAATCATATGCAGGCAGTCTTTCCAAAACCCAACCAAACGCCGACCAAATACTGACCAAATGCTTGACCACATAGGGCCAAATATAAGCAAGGAAGGCGAAAATAAACCTATGACCAGCAAAAACGCTGAATTTGTCAGAGGTCCCTATCTCCACAATTAAGGGGCCCTAAGGCCCCTTAAAACACGTCTATTCCATAGAGTTGAGCAAAAGGGCAATGCGTCCCAATGCCTCCGCGACCGCATGGGCACGAACACACGAACGGTCGCCCTCATAGTGGCAGCGCACAGAGTCCACGACCGGCACTTCCCCATCAGCCGCGCGATACGCCCAGCCAATATAGAAAGTGCCAGCCGGATCGTCCTCAGTGCCGCCGCCGGGGCCGGCATAACCCGTTGCGCTCACTGCAATATCGCTCTGGTACAGCTCCAGCGAACCCGCCGCCATCTCGCGCGCGGTCTGATGCGACACCGCGGTATAGCGGTCGAGCGTCTCCTGATCAACGCCCAAAACGCGATGCTTGATCTCATCGCAGTAGGTCACCGCACCGCCACGCAGCACCGCCGAGGCGCCCGGGATATCGGCAATCGTCGAGGCAATCATACCTGCTGTCAGCGACTCAGCCGTCGAAACCGTCACGCCCCGAGCGCTCGCGCGCTCGACAATATGACGCGCCAGCTCCTCGTTATGTGCGGAAATCTGCTCAAAAGAGTCCGTCATACCCACCAGGACCTAGACCGAAAAGACGATCTTGCGGCAGTTCCAGAAGTACTGGGCGCCCGAGATAACGGTCAGGACAACGGCAACGGCGTACAGGAAGCGCGACACCGAGTAGATGCCGAGCGTCAGCGCCAGCGGGCCAAGGTGCAAGCCGGCCATCGCAAAGACGCACAGGTAACCGCAGATGGAGACCATCGTGGTCGCCGTCTTGTACTTGCCAAGCTTATCGGCGGCAACGACCACGCCGGCGGCACTCGCGACCATGCGAAGGGCGCTCACCAGAAGCTCACGGAACAGGATAATGAACACGGACCACACGGTCACAGCGCCAAAATCCAAGAACAGCAGCAGAGCCGAGAACACCAGCAGCTTATCGGCGATGGGGTCCAAGAACTTACCGAAATCGGTAATCTCGTTGCGCGAGCGCGCCAGATAACCGTCGACCTTATCGGTGCACGACAGGATCACATACAGAATGAAGGCAGCGGCGGCGAGCGGGCCGTCGAAGGTGCTCCAATCTGTACCGGCAACACTCGTGTGAGAAAGCGCCGACACGATCATGAACACCGGGATAAAGACGATGCGAACGCACGTCACGATGTTGGCGGGCGTCCAAACACTCGTCAGTTCCTTATTGCTCTCGTTTGCCACGATGCTCTCCTACTCCACAACATGGCCGATAAGCTCATAGCAGAAGCTATCGGTAAACTCGACCGTCAGAATATCGCCCACGGACGCCTCGCTGGCGTCCAAGTGCACCGCGCCATCGGAATCGGGCGCCTGGAACCAAGCGTGGCCGATCAGCTCGGCGCCGTCCTCGGTCTCCTCGATGCCGTCGACAATCACCTGGGCGCGCTCGCCCACATGTGCGGCGGTGGCGGCAAAACCGAGCGACTCGGCCAGGTCCATGGCCTCCTGGGCGCGCTCGAGCTTGACCTCCTCATCGACCTGACCCTCCATCTTAGCGGCCAGGCTGCCCTCCTCCTGCGAGTAGGCAAAGACGCTCGTGTAGTCAAAGCCGACGGTGTCCATAAAGTCGATAAGGTCGCGGAACTCATCGTCGGTCTCGGTCGGGAAGCCGACCATGGCCGTGGAACGGATCACAATGCCGGGGATACGCTCACGCAGATCACGGAACAGGTCCTCGAGCTCCTGGCGCGAACCAGAACGGCGCATAGCCTTGAGGATGCGCGCGTCGCAGTGCTGCACGGGGATATCGATATAAGGCAGTACCTCGGGCGTATCGCGAATCGTATCGATAAGCTCGTCGGTCATGCCCTCGGGCTGCAGGTAGAGCACGCGGACCCAGACGCTGTGCGGGCGCACGGCCTCGGCGACGGCATGCAGCAGCTGCGCCAGATTGCGCGGCGAGCCATCGGTGACGTCTTCGTCGGCAAAGTCGGTGCCCCAAATACCCGTGTCCTGGCCGATCAGCACGATCTCTCGCACGCCACCGGCAACCAAGTCGCGCACCTCGGAAATAATGCTCTCGGCATTGCGCGAGTGATAACGACCGCGGATATACGGGATCATGCAGAAGCTACAGAAGCGGTTGCAGCCATCGGAGATCTTGACGTAGGCGACAGCGCCCTCGACGGTGCGCTTGACCTGCGGAATATAGGCGGCAATCTCACGCTCGACACCCAGCACGCCATCGATGACCGTCACAATGCCATCCTCCTCGTCGGCCTTCACAAAGGCAGCGACCTCGGGCAGCTCGTCAGGCAGGTCGTCGCCATAGCGCGACGGCACACAGCCGCACATGACGATGGGACAAGAACGAACGCCGTCCTGAACCTCGTTGGCGAGCTCGAGCGTGGTCTCGATGCTCTCGGACGTTGCGGAGGCGAGGAACGAGCATGTATTGACGATGGCGATATCGGCATCCTGTGGGTCGAATGCCTCCTCGTAGCCCGCGGCGGTCAAAAGAGAACGCATGCGGTCGGTGTCAACCTCGTTCTTAGCGCACCCGAGGGTGATGTAGAGCACGGAGCCCAACGGTGTATCCATGTTGGAGAGCAGTCCTTTCGAATGATATTAGCGGTAGTTGGTGAACTGCAGCGGCTGGCCGTAGTCCTGGTCGCGCAGGAACTGGATCACGGTCTGCAACGCGTCCTTCGAAGCAGAGGAAACACGCAGCTTGTCGGCCTCGATAGTCACCTTGACCTTGAGCTTTTGGTCCTTGATGTCCTTGTTGATCTTCTTGGCGGTCGTCTGGTCGATACCCTCGACGATATGGCCGAGCACGCGCACGGTGCCGCCCGATGCCGCCTGCGGAGCATCCCACGAGACAGCCTTGAGGTCGATGCCGCGCTTGATGAGCTTGGAGCTCAGCACGTCGATAATCTGCTTGGAGACAAAGTCGGCCGGGGCGTTGATCGTAAAGAGCTTGTCGCCCTTCGAAAGCTCGATCGTGGCGCCGGAATCCTTCAGGTCATAGCGCTGGGAAATCTCACGCGTGGTTTGCTGGAAGGCGTTGTCGACCTCTTGCATGTTGACCTCGGACACGACGTCGAAGCTGGAATCTTTAGCCATGATGTTTCCTTTCGCGTACGAGCGGCTTAGTAGCTATCGTACGAATAGTCGGTAGAATCGGTGGGCGTCTGGCCGTCAGTTGCGGTATCGGCGCCATCCGTGGATTGGGCATCGGTGCCGTCGGTGGTGTCGGCACCATCGGTGGTGTCGGTACCATCAGAACTTTCACCATTCTCGGAACCAGTCGTCTCCTTCTTGGGAACGGTGATCGTCACACGCGCCACGCCCGAGGTCTTGGTATCGTAACGGACCTTTTCGCCGTTCTTGGTAACGGTGACATCGGAAGGCTTGGACGTGGTGATCTCGATCGAGGACTCAGGCGTGTACTCCTGCTCAAAGGGGCCAGTCGCCTGGGCGCCATAGACCGACTTGCCATCGACCTTGACCTCAATCCAGGCGGTCTTTCCCTTGGCAACGGAGACCTTGACCTTCGTTACCTCGTTTTCTTCCTTTTTAGCCGTCGTCTTGGTGGCGTCCGAATCGGTCGACTCATCCGTCGCCTCATCGGTGTCCTCATCCTCGTCGACCGTTTCGGTCTTCTTAGAGGACTTCTTGGGCGTCGTCTTGGTAGCAGTGGGCGTCTCGGGCGTGGTCTCGGGCGTCGAAGATGCGCAGCCGCGCAGAAGTACCACGATGAGCACGATCAGCAGCAACGCCACGGCACCGATGCCGGCGTAGACGATACGCGGATCGAGACCGTTGTTTTGAGGAGTACGGGAACCGCCGCGTCCACGACTGGAACTGCTGCGGCCGCCTCCCTGAGGCATACGACCACGATTGCTGTCGGAACGGCCGCGATAGCCACCCTGGCCCTGAAGGCTGCGCTGACCCGAGCGGGGCGCAAGTTCACCGCGGCCTTGATAGCCACGCTGGCACGCACGTGGAGCCGAAGAGCGCTGGCCATACGGCTGTGATTGAGAGCGAAGACGCGGCGTCACCTGCGTGGCATCGGCGTCCGCATAGCCACTGCGAGAACGTCCGGTGGAGATACCACGGTGACCGCGATCGGAATAGCCGCCGTCGCCGTAGCCGGCACGAGGGTCACGCGCCACGCCGCGGGCAGCGGGAAGTGCACGGTCCTCGGGCATCGGCGTACTGCGGAACCGGTCACGCTGTGAGCGAATCTCCTCGCCCGAACCCGTCTCGGTAATATAGCCAGCCTGCTGCGGACGCTGACCATAACGCGTTGAGCGACCACCCTGAACCATCAAGAAGCGCCCATTATCCACCGAGGAACGTGAATTGACATAGCCGGCGGCGTCCTGAAAACGACCGCCCTGCTGCGACGTCTCGCGCTCGTATGCCATCAGCTCGTCAAAGTAGGCATTGACGACCTCGCGCGGATTGAGGCCCAAAAAGCGAGCATAGCTCGAAATCATGCCCTGCGCATAGCCGCGCGGCGGCATCGAAGCAAAGTTACCGGTCTCGAAAAACTCGATGATCTGCGGCCTGATTTTGATGGTGTTGGCGACCTGCTGAATGGAAAGGCCCATTCGGCGACGCTGCTCGAGCAGCATGTCACCAAAGCGTGCAGCCATCAGAATCCTCCAAACTCACGATCTTCACGTGCCATCTCGGCGTCGACAGATTCCAGCGCGGCAAGCCCCTCCTCGTCCAACAGGACCTCGCGCGGCTTGGAACCGTCGGGCGGGCCGACGACACCCTTTTCTTCCAGCATGTCCATAATACGCCCGGCACGCGCATAGCCAACCTTCAGACGACGTTGCAGGCCAGATGTGGAGCCAAGCTGCGATTCCACCACAATATGGGCGGCTTCCCAAATGAGCGGATCATCGTCTTGCGGCTCGGCTACTCCGGTGCGGACAATGCCGCCGCCACCAGCCATGGACATGGAAGCGGGCGCCACGGCGGACAGAATCTCCTCGTGGTAGTCGGGCTCACTCTGCGACTTGACGAACTCGACAATCTCGTTGATCTCATCATCCGAGACAAAGCAGCCCTGGATACGGCGGGGCTTGCCCCAGTCGACCTTGGAGAACAACATGTCGCCCAAACCGGTGAGCTTCTCGGCGCCCATCTGGTCGATGATGACGCGCGAGTCGATGCCCGTGGCGACGTTAAAGGCGATACGGTTGGTGATGTTGGCCTTAATGAGGCCCGTCACCACGTTGGAGCTGGGGCGCTGCGTGGCAACGATAAGGTGAATACCGGCGGCACGGCCCAGCTGTGCAATACGCACGATCGAGGCCTCGACATCCTTACCGGCGACCATCATCAGGTCAGAGAGCTCGTCAATGATAATGACAAGGTAGGGCATCTTTTGCGGCGGATTGTCGTAATGCTCAAACTCGCCAGCAGCCTGCTTTTCGTTGTAGGTCGAGATCTTACGCACGTTGAGACGCTCGAAGACCTTCAGGCGACGCTCCATCTCGGACACAGCCCATTGCAGAGCGCTCGCGGCCTGCTTGGGCTCGGTCACCACGGGCACATAGAGATGCGGCAGACCGTTATAGCCCGCAAGCTCGACGCGCTTGGGGTCGACCATGATCAGGCGAACGTCCTCGGGAAGGGCGCGCATGAGCAAGGTCGTGATGATGGAGTTGATCATCACCGACTTACCAGAACCGGTCGTACCGGCAATCAACAGGTGAGGCATCTTGGCGAGGTCGGCGACAACCGGCGTGCCCTCGGCGTCGCGGCCGATGGCGAGCTCGAGCGGACCGCCCTTCACATAGGGCAGCACGTCGCCCAGATTGACGTTCTGGCGCTTGCGGTTGGGAATCTCGATACCAACGAGAGAGGTGCCGGGGATCGGGGCAAAGATACGAACCGACTGGGCGGCGAGCGAAAGCGCAATATCGTCCTCGAGGCTCGAAATCTTGCTCACGCGCTCGCCCTCGCCAGGTTGCAGCTTAAAGGTCGTCACCGTGGGGCCGGCGATCCAGCCGACCACGCGGGCACTGCGGCCAAACTCAAGCAAGGTGGATTGCAGTGACTCAGCGGTCTGCTCCAGCTCCTTATCCGAAGACGCGGCAGAAGCCGACTGCGGGTTGGCATGTAGGATTTCGAGCGGCGGAAGCTTGAGGCCGTCCTCTTCTTCGCCCTCGTTATCTGCGGCGCCGCCGTCCGCTCCCCCATCACGAGCCGCAGCCGATTCGACAGCACTCGTGGCAGGCGCATCGGCAACCTTGGGATGCTTTAAGAAGTCGGGAATCTGAGGTGCGGCCGAAACAGGGTTCACGGCAAACGGCGGCTCGGACTCGTCAACCTTGTCCGGATCGTCCTCCATCGAAAGCTGTCCGGTGACCTGGCCGCGCTTTGCATGGCGACGCGGCAGCAAAGTTGTCTTTGCGGTCTCAATCGGAGCCTCGTCGTCCTCGTCATCGCCCTCGGTGAGCTCAATCTCGCTATCGGACCAAGACGGGTCGGGCTCACTCGTATTGAGCTTGGGAACCGTCTTGCCCTTCTTGGCATGACGGCGCGGCAGCAGCGTGGTCTTGGCCCGCTCGGCTTCAACCGACTCGGATACGTCGACAAACGGGTCATCGTCCTCGTCGTCATCCAAAACCGGGTCGACATCGCCACCCATGACCGTGGTCACCGCGGCGTCAGTCCCCTTCTGGCGCAAAATGCTCAGGTGCGGACGAGCGACGCCGGGAACAGACAGGGCCTCTTCATCGCCCCACGGGCTCGCATTGACATCGGCACGTCGACGCTCGGCAAAATCGGCAGCGCGATCGCGTGCGGAGCGCAAAACGCCACCCACCGAAAAGCCGATAATGACCAAACCAACGACGACAAGCCCCAGCAAGACAACCATGGCGATAGGTTTACCCAAGGCGTTTTGCAAGGCACTTGCGATAAAGGCGCCAATGTAGCCGCCCGACACGGAAAGGTTCTGCGGCGTAAACATAAGGTCGCACGAATCGCTCGTGCCCGGCACCATCAGCGAAAGAATGGAGACGACGGCGATAAAGACCAAGGCGCCGCCCGCAACAGAGCGCACGTTGAGCGGCGAGTCCTCACCCAAAAAGAGCGTGGCGGCAAACAGCAAGATGACGATCGGCAGCACGTAGGCGCCCAGACCAAAGCCCAGGTGGTAGAAACCGGCAACCGCAGCCGTCACGGGCGCTGTTGCCGGAGAGATCACGGCAATGAAGGACGCGATCGCCAAAACGGCGATGACCACACCGGCGATATCGCGATTGGCCGAAGGCTCGACCAGGGGCTCAAACTCATCAAACTCGGACTCGTGGCCCTTATTGGCACGCAGATGGGAACCGGCACCCTTAGCAGATGCCGGTTGGTTATTGGCCTTATTGCCTTTGGCGTTTTGTGCAGATCCGCGCGCCAAACTAAACCTCCATGACGACCGGGATGATCATCGGACGGGTGCGCGTACGGCTCCAGATAAAGTTAGAGAGCGAATCGCGCACGGCCTTGCGAATGGCATCGGAACCGCTGCTGGTAAAGCTAAACTTACCCTTCTCGATCGTCTTCATAATGGACGCGGAGGCATCCTCGGAGAACTGGTCGTCGATGGCAAACGAGACGCCGCGGCCCGAGAACTCGATGGCCTCGATCTTCTTGTGTTTGAGGGAGACGATGGCAACGGCCGTGACCATACCGTCGTTGGCGAGCTTCTGGCGATCGCGCAGGACGATGGGGTCGGTATCGCCGATACGCAGGCCGTCGACGTAAACGACACCGGACTCGACGGGCGTACCGCGCTTGACGATACCACCGCGCATCTCGAGCGTGTCGCCGTTATCGAGGATAAAGATATGATCGTCCTTGATGCCCATCTTGCGGGCCAGCTGCGCATGGGCGCGCAGATGCACGGCCTCACCGTGAACCGGCATAAAGTACGTGGGCTTGGCCATGGCCATCAGGAGCTTGAGCTCCTCCTGGCTACCGTGACCCGAGACGTGGACGAGAGCGCGGTTCTTATCCCACACGTCGCAGCCGAGCTTGGCCAGGCTGTTGACGACCTGCTGGACGGCCTTCTCGTTGCCAGGAACAGGAGTTGCCGAAAGGATAACGGTATCGCCCTCGTGGATGGAGAGCGTCTTGTGCTCGCCATTGGCCATGCGGGACAGGGCCGACAGCGGCTCGCCCTGCGAACCGGTGCACATGACGACAATCTTATCGTCGGGCAGGTTATCGATATCGAAGGCATCGATGATATCGGCGTCATCGATGTTGAGGTAGCCCAGCTCACGCGCCACGCGGGTGTTCGTGAGCATGGAGCGACCGGTCACAACGACCTTACGGCCGCACTTGCGGGCGGCATCGCAGATCTGCTGCAGACGATGGATGTGGCTCGAGAACGACGCGACGAACACGCGACCCGGGGCGTTCTTGATGGCGTGCAACAGGTTGGGACCAACCTCGGCCTCGGACTTGGTAAAGCCGGGAACCGTGGCATTGGTGGAGTCGGAAAGCAGCAGGTCGATGCCCTGCTTGGCAAAGCGGCTGATAGCGGCATAGTCGGGCGTAACGCCATCGATGGGCGTCTGGTCGAGCTTAAAGTCGCCGGTGTGCATAACGGTGCCCTGATTGGTGCGGATGAACACGCCCAGAGCGCCGGGGATGGAGTGCGTCATCGAGAAGAAGTCGAGCGAGATGCCGCCGAGGTTGACATGGCTGCCGCCCTTGACCTCGCGGAACTTGGGTGCGCGGATGCGGAACTCAGAAAGCTTGCCCTCGATAAAGCCAAGCGTCAGCTTGCTCGAGAAGATGGGCACCTTGTTGTTGAGGTCCTGCAGCAGGTACGGAAGCGAACCGGTGTGGTCCTCGTGGCCGTGAGTAACGATGATACCGCGGAGCTTCTCCTCGTTCTCCAGAACATAGGTGTAGTCGGGAAGCACCAGGTCGATACCGGGCTGGGAGTCATCCGGGAACATAAGACCGGCGTCGACGAGCACCATGTCGTCGCCGCACTCGAAGACCGTCATGTTCTTGCCGATGCCATCAAGGCCGCCGAGCGGGATGATCTTCAAGGGAGATGATTTTTTAGCTGCCATAGGTTAGTGTGGTTTCCTTTCTTCGAAACGGGTCTGGAACAACCGACGGGGCGCTTCTGGCAAACCGACCGTCGGGAACGTACAAACATGCATCGCAGAGTCGATGCAATAACTACAGTATGATACCCATTTGCACAACAACAGACCACCCATGCATCAAAGCCCCATCTGAACTGGTCTATCCCGCCGGTTTCCCGTGGGGCGGGCACTGATGAAGTTTCCTGCTCTACAGTCCTGCTCACGACGGAGGCCACATTAAGTGGCCTCCTGT
>CAJJRZ010000026.1:0-31708 GCA_905194345.1 Coriobacteriaceae bacterium | reverse complement strand
CGACCTGCGACAGCACCAGGGCGGCGTAGTCGGGGCGCAGCACGTGCGCGCCCTCGCCGGCGCGGGTCGCGGCGGGCGGCAGGCGCTTGAATAGCGGGTCGCCCGAAAGGTCCAGGCTTATACTCGCGCGGCGCTGACGCAACGAAAGCAGCAGGTGGACATCGGGGTCGGCGGCATCGACATCGGCGCGACGGCCCGTGGTCTCGGCGAGGCGGTCGCACAATGCGTCCTTGGCGCGCAGGGCCGAGAAGCGCGTGTTGCGCAGCTGCTCGGTCACACCACGGGCAGTGATGGCAATGGTGGCGCCGGGGCGGACGATGTTTTCCCAGGCAATGTCGTAAACGGCATCGTACAGCTCGTCGGCATCCTGTGCCTCAAAGCGTCCGAGCACCACAAACACGCGGCTGGCCAGGCGCGACCACAGGCAGGCGCGGTAGCCTTGCTCGAGCTCGCCCTCAAACGTGGCGCGGCCCTTGAGACGGCGGACATGCGAAAGCCCGAGCCGTTTAAGCTCGTCGGCGAGTGCGGACTCAAAGCCCTCGGGGCAGCTTGCATAAAATTCCATGGGTGACCTCTCTGGTTGCGTCGCTCCATTATATGATGGATGCTTCGTTTACTCTCGCCCCCGAAAGGAACCCATATGATTGATGCGTGCCCCGATTCCGCCGTGCTCTTTTTTGACGTGGACGGCACGCTGACGTCGTTCGATCCCGACGATATGACCGATAAGGACTTTTCGGCGGTGCATCCCTCGCAGGCGGTCATCGAGGCGTTTCATCGTCTGCGCGACGCAGGGCACAAGGCGTTTATCTGCACGGGTCGCCCCTTGTGGCTGATTGCGGACAGCCTGCGCGCGCTCGACCCTGCGGGTGTCGTGGCCATGGCGGGCGCCACGCTCGAGGTCGAGGGGCGTGTGGTGCACGAGGATTGCATTGACGAGGGTATTGTCGAGGAGCTTGCGCGTCGCATTGTTGCGGCAGGGTTCGAGGCCTTTTTCGAGGCCAACGAGGCGACCTTTGCACTGGAGCCTGCGGGCGTTGAGCAGTCGTCTTTGATCGGCACCGCTGTGGTGCACAGTGCCGAGGAAATGCGCATCGACGGTCATCTGCGCGTGGGCAAGGTGTGCCTTAACGCAGCCGACTTGGCTCGCGTGGCCAACGACGACGGCTTTATCGATCGCAACTTTGAGCTGTGCAATACCGGCGGTTCGAACCGCGAGCTGAGTCCCAAGGGTATTGACAAGGGCGTGGGCGTGGCGCGGGCGCTGGAGTATCTGGGTCGCGTGGGCAACGAGCGCACCTTTGGCTTTGGCGATTCGGGCAACGATCTGGGCATGCTTGCCGCCGTCGAGACGGCTGTGGCCATGGGCAATGCCATGCCCGAGGTCAAGGCGGTCGCCGACTACGTGACCGACGACGTCGCGAACGACGGCACCGTCACCGCGATGCAACATTTCGGCCTCATCTAATGAATCTCGCCTTCTGACGTTTGCTCAAACTGCGACTCTTTGCTTTTGCATGCTCAATCGATTTATCAATCCAAACACTGAGGTGTTTATGCCGTTCGCCGAGAAGATAGAAAACCGCAGTTCACGCCTTGATAAACGTAGGTAAAGTGTTTAGCAGTTTATCGGCCGTATGCTAACGAAAGGAATCAGGCAGATGGCAATCAAGGTGTTCGCTGACGGTGCAAACCTCGAGGGCATGCTCGACATGTACGAGAACGGCAACGTTCAGGGTTTCACGACCAACCCGTCCCTTATGAAGAAGGGCGGCGTGACGGATTACCGCGCGTTTGCCAAGGAGGTCCTGGCCCACATCACCGATGTGTCCGTGTCGTTTGAGGTCTTTGCCGACGACGTCGAGACCATGGAGGTCGAGGCCCGCGAGATCGCTACCTGGGCCGAGAACGTCTACGTCAAGATTCCGTGCGTGACCACCAAGGGTGAGTCCACGGCCGAGTTGGTGCGCAAGCTTTCCGCCGACGGCATTAAGGTCAACGTCACCACCATCTTTACGCCTGCGCAGGTCGACGAGATGGTCGACGCTGTCGACGCCGAGACGCCGTCCATCATCTCGCTCTTTGCCGGCCGTATCGCCGACACGGGTGTCGATCCCATTCCGTTTATGACGGAGTCGGTCAAGAAGGCCGCCGCCAAGCCCAACTGCGAGGTCCTGTGGGCGTCCACGCGCGAGCTTATCAACATTTACCAGGCGCAGGCCTGCGGCTGTCAGATCATCACGGTGCCCAACAGCATCCTGGCCAAGCGCAAGAACATCGGTCGCGACCCGTATGAGGTTTCGCTCGATACCGTGCGCGGCTTTGCCAAGGATATCGCCGCTTTGGGCTTCCATATCCTGCCGTAACGCGAACACTGGCTGCGCCGCGGGTTGTTCGCCCCGGCCTTTCCTTTCCCTATCGCTCACGCGCTTCGCGAGGGTCGCGCTAGGCAAAGGAAAGGCCGGGGCTGCCGACACGAACTTGCCGGTAGGTTGGTGATAGGCTTCCATATCCTGCCGTGGACAAAGGTACCCCCGCCTGCGCCGTGCAAAATTGAGAGTATTCAGCAAGGTAAAGGCTTTTACCAGCTGGGTGAAGCATGGAACAGCCCCCGTTTTGGCTCTGATGACGCTAAAACGGGGGCTGTTTCTTGCTTTTTCGTCTCTGAGGGGCATCCGGAACGGTGGAATTTGCAGAATACTCGCGATTTTGCACGTCGCGAGAGGGGGGACCCTTGCTTTGGCGGTTTACTTCCCCTGCACCATGGTGAGGGAGATCTTCTTGCGGTCGCGATCGACCTTTTCAACCCACACCTTGACCGTGTCACCGACGCACACCACGTCGTTGGGGTGCTTGACGAAGCGGTTGGCCAGCTTGGAGATGTGCACGAGGCCGTCCTGGTGCACGCCCACGTCGACGAAGGCGCCAAAGTCGACGACGTTGCGCACCGTGCCCTTGAGTTCCATGCCGGGCTCCAGATCGTCGATGGAAAGCGCCGAGCGGCTAAAGACCACCTCGGGCGCGTCGTCGCGCGGGTCGCGACCGGGCTTCTTGAGCTCGTTGACAATGTCGATGAGCGTCAGGGTGCCGCAGTCCAGGTCGCTTGCCAGCGCCGAGATGCTGCCCAGGCGGCGCTCGATATCGGGCACGCCGCCGCGGCTGAGCTCGCTTGCCGCAACGCCGGCGTGCTCCAGGACGGCCGTGGCCACCTCGTAGCTTTCGGGGTGGACGCTTGTCGCGTCGAGCGGGTTCTTGCCGCCGCTGATGCGCAGGAAACCTGCGGCGTTGAGGTACGCCTTGGGTCCCAGCTTGGGGACCTTCTTGAGCTGGCGGCGATCGGTAAAGGCGCCGTTTTCCTCGCGGTAGGCCACGATGTTTTTGGCTACGCTCGGCGTAATGCCCGACACGTAGCCCAGCAGGCTTGCGCTCGCGGTGTTGACGTCGACGCCCACACGGTTGACGACGTCTTCCACCACGTGGCCCAGGGTGCGCGAAAGCTCGGCCTGGTCAAGGTCGTGCTGGTACTGGCCAACGCCGATGGACTGGGGCGGAATCTTGACGAGCTCTGCCAGCGGGTCTTGCAGACGGCGGCCCAGGCTCATGGCGCCACGTACGGTGACATCCAGATCGGGATACTCCTGGCTCGCGAGCTCGGAGGCGGAGTACACCGACGCGCCCGCCTCGTTGACGATGGTGTAGCGAAGGCTGGGCGCCTGCTCGGCAATAAACTCCGAGACGACTTCCTCGGTCTCGCGGCTGGCGGTGCCGTTGCCGATGACGATGGTGTTGACGCTGTCCTTCTTGACGAGGCGGGCGAGCTCGCGCTTGGTGCCGGCGACGTCGTGGTGCGGCTTGGTGGGGTAGACCACGCCGTGGTCGAGCAGCTTGCCGGTCTCGTCCATGACGGCGACCTTGCAGCCGGTGCGGTAGCCCGGGTCGAGCGCGAGCACGCGGGCGCCGCGTACGGGGCGTGCCGAGAGCAGGCCTTCGAGATTCTTGGCAAAGACGTTGATGGCCTCGGTCTGGGCGCGAACGGTGAGTTTGGCGCGGGCCTCGCGCTCCAGCGAGGGGGCCATGAGGCGTTTGTAGCCGTCGGCGATGGCGGCATCGAAGATGGGAGCAAACACGCCCTGGCGTCGGGGCCAACGGCTGCCGAGGCGCACCGTGGCGGCGGCGCCGTCGACGTTCACGCGCACGCGGAGCTTGCCCTCGCGCTCACCGCGGTCGATAGCCAGCACGCGGTGGTTGGGTATACGGCGCAGCGGCTCATCATAGCTGTAGTACGGCTCGTAGGGGGTCTTCTCGGCGGGGTCGGTGGCCTCGACGACGATGTCGGCGGTGTTTTGCGTAAAGGCGCGCAGGTCGGCGACGTTCTCGGGATCTTCGGCCACCGTCTCGGCCACGATGTCGGCGGCGCCGGCGAGCGCCTTCTCGGGCGTGTCGAAGCCGGCCTCCTCGTTGACGTAGTCCGCGGCGGCGTCGAGCGCGCTGCCCTTGGCCGAGGCCTGCATGATGATCATGTTGGCGAGTGGCTCCAGGCCTGCCTCGCGGGCCTTCTGCGCGCGGGTCATGCGCTTTTTGCGGTAGGGCTTGTAGAGGTCCTCGACACGCTGGAGTTGTGTGGCCTCGCGAATCTGCTGCTTGAGTTCGGGTGTGAGTTTGCCCTGGGCATCGATGAGCAGGATGACGTCCTCTTTACGCTGCTCAAGATTGCGCAGGTAGGACAGGCGCTCGTCGAGTGCGCGCAGGGCGACGTCGTCCATGCCGCCCGTGGCTTCCTTGCGGTAGCGCGAGATAAAGGGAATGGTGTTTCCCTCGTCGATGAGCTTGACGGCCGCCTCGACGTTGGCGGCCTTAAGGTTGAGCTCGCGCGCGAGCTGGGCGATAAGATCCATGGGACTCCTTGCGTTTGAGGTGCGTTTGCAGCACAGAGCTACCAAGGATACCACCTGCCACTTCGCTCAAAAAAGACTGTTTTGGCGCGGAACCACGAAAGCGGCCTATCTACTACGTTTGAACCGTGTGGGTCGACCATCCCCTGGTTTTCCGAAAATGCGCAACCCGTCTACCTGCGGTTTTTATTTCGCGAAATTCGGTATGGATGAGGGTGATTGGTTAAACGTAGTAGATAGGCTCATTCCGTGGCGAACGAATCAAGCCGAGGTGCAAAAAGGCCCCCCGTCTCAGAAAATCAATGGGAACGTAGCAAAATGCCCCGCGGGCAGGAGGCTGCTCGCGGGGCAAAGAAGAGGGGCTTATTTGTGGCGGACCGAGGGACTCGGCATGGGGTTTCTGCCGCGGCCGCTCTCAAGGCATTACAGCTCGACGAGCTGGCCGGTCTCGGCGGCCTCCTTGACGGCGTTGAGAAGCGTGAGCGTCTTGACGTTGTCGGCCGGCGTCACGACGGGCTCGACCTCGCGGCGGACGACCTTCACAAAGTGCTTGAGCTGCATCTTGTGCGGCAGCGCTGGGTCGACGGCCGGAATCTCCATCTGCAGCGGCTTGTGCCAGTTGGAGGCGCCATCGTAGGAGAACTGGTGCAGGCGGGGCAGCGACAGGGCGCCCTTGGTGCCGCCGATAAAGTAAGCGTCGGCGTCGAAGGGACGGTACTGCGGGTCCTCGCGAGCGGTCGCCTCCCAGTTCCAGGGGCTGGCGGTGGCGTCAGAGATGGTCATGCTCGCGAGCGCGCCGTCGGCAAAGCGGACGTTGACCACGGCGGAGTCCTCGGTCTCAAAACCGCGGGCGGCGCTGGACTGCATGCCCTGGACGGCGACGGGCTCGCCCAGCAGGTAGCGGAGCAGGTCGACGTCGTGCACCAGGTTGACCAGGATCGGGCCGGCACCCTTCTTGCGGCGCCACTCGACATCGAAGTACTCGTCGTTCTTATAGATCATGTAGTGGAAGCTCGACACGGTGAGCTTGCCCAGCTCGCCGGACTCGATGATCTCCTTGGCCTTGTTGACGAAGGGGTTGTGGCGACGGTGCTGACCCACGAGCACGGGCACGCCGGCGGTCTCGGCCTCGGCGGCGAAGGCCTGGGCATCCTCGAGGTCGTTGGAGATCGGCTTTTCGACCAGCGGCACGATGTTGCGCTTCACGGCCTCGCGGGCAACGCCCAGGTGCAGGTCGTTGGGGGTGGCGATGATGACGGCCTCGGGCTTGACCTCGTCCATCATCTGGGCGGGATCGGTAAAGAACGGCACGCCGGCGGCCTCGGCCGTGGCGCGGGCGCCCTCAAAGGCGTCGGCGATGGCGACGAGCTCGGCCTCGGGCTCCTCGGTGACAAAGCGGATGTGGTTGCGGCCCATGGCGCCGGCGCCGATAACGGCAATGCGGACGGGGTTGAGCTCAGACATTTCGACTCCTTAATACTGGTGACCGGTGGAATGCGGCAAGAGGACGGCCCTTGCCGCGTCAAGCAAAACTAGGCGGACTTCTTCTTGCTGTCGGAGACCATCATGTAGACGGTGAGCACGACGGCGATGGCGGCGATCACGATGGCGCCGTAGAAGGACTGCTGGTAGGCGGCGCTGCCGGCCTCAGCGTGATACAGCACGGCAGTGATGGGCTGGCTGATCCAGGTAGAAGCGGCGTAGCCCAGGAACATGATGCCGTAGTTGACGCCGATGTTGCTGGTACCAAAGGCGCCACCGGTAAGCGGCGGGTAGATGACGAGCAGGGCGCCAAAGCTAAAGCCGAGCAGGGCGAGCGCCACAAAGAACATGCTCTGCGTAAAGCTCATCGACATGATGACGAGCGCGACGATGGTCACGACAAGGCTGATGAGCAGCGACTTGTAGGCGCCGAGCTTGTCGATGATCTGGCCAAAGGACAGACGGCCGACCAGGTTGGCGCAGGTGTTGACGGAGACCACCACACCGCCGAGGGCGACGGCCGCGGCGCTCGTGGGGTCGGTGAAGAGCTGGACGGCGGCGATGGAGGCAACCTTGCCAACGAGCAGGGTGCCCGCGGTGGCGGCAAAGGCGAAGGTGACGATAAGGACCCAGAAGCGCGGGGTTTTGACCATCTCGCCCGGGGTGAGGTCACCGAAGGTGCCGGCGTGCGCGCCGCCCTTGGGGGCCTCGAAGCCCTCGGGCAGCCAGCCGGCCTCGGGGGCCTTCAGGAACAGGGCGGAGGCAGCGATCGTCACAAAGAAGATGACGCCGAGTGCCTTGAGGGCGCCAAAGATGCCCAGGCTCGGGATGAGCAGTGAGGCGAGCACCGGGGACAGCACGGCGGGGCCGGCGGTCGAAGCGGCCAGGGTGATGCCGGAGGCGAGGCCCTTCTTGTCGATGAACCACTTTTGGCCGGTGGTGAGCGCGGGGTTGTAGCCCAGGCCGTTGCCGATGGCGGCGACGAGCGAGAACCACAGGTAGAACTGCCACGGCTCGGTGACGGTGCCGGACATGAACCAGCCCACGCCGTAGCACACGGCGGCGGCGATCACGACGTTGCGGGGGCCGATCTTGTCGGAGATACGGCCGGCGAAGATGCCCGTCACGGCCATGATGGTCTGGAAGACCGGGAAAGCCCAGGTAAGTGCGCTGGACCACTCGGGGTAGACGGCGAGCAGGTTCTTGGACACGACGGAGTACAGCGCGATGGAACTGATGAAGAACATGGTGACGCACGCGGCGGAAAGCACGACGGCGCGACCCTTGTTGGAGTTGGTGGAAGCCATGGGACTCTTTCTAATCGATGCGGGGGGGGAGGGGAGGGGCAAACGCCGCTGAGGTGCTTGCCCCGCGCCCCTTTCTACCGGGCTTGTTTACTGGTCAGTCGGCTTTGCGACGCCGGACTCGTCGGACCAAAGCTCGACACCCTTGTTCTTGAGGTAGTTGTCGGCATAAGCGCGACGGCCGCCGGGCTTGGCGGTGAGGTCACCCATCATGTTGGAGAAGCCGCCGTCGACCTTGATGGCGTCGCCGGTGGTAAAGTCCGAGCGCTTGGACGCCAGGAACATGACGGCGTTGGCGATATCGCTGACCTCGCCGATGCGGCGCGTGGCGATCAGGCGGCTGCGGCTCTTCTCGACCTCGGGGTCGGCGTAAAAGCTTGCCGACATGGGGGTCTTGACGAAGCAGGGCTCGACGCAGTTGGAGCGCACGCCGTAAGGGCCCCACTCGGCAGCGAGCATCTTGGACATCATGTTGACGCCCGCCTTGGTGGAGCTGTACACGCCCGAGAACGTCTCGGGGGAGTGGCTGGCGACGGTCGAGATGTGCACCAGGCGGCCCTGGCCGGCCTTGATCATCTCGCGACCAAAGCGCTGCGAAGTGATGAAGTAGCCGGTGAGGTTGACGTTGATGACCTCGTTCCAGTCGGAGAGCGGCAGGTCCTCCATGGCTGCGAAGCGCAGGATGCCGGCGGTGTTGACGAGGACGTCGACGCGGCCGAAGTTGGCGATGGTGGCGTCGACGGCGGCCTGAACCTCGGCCTCGTCGGTGGCGTTCATCTTGTAGCCCTCGGCGTGGATGCCAAACTCGGCAGCGAGGTCGGCGGCAGCGGCCTTGACCTTCTTCTCGTCCAGGTCGAGCAGGACGACGTTGGCGCCATTGCGGGCGAACTCGCGGCAAATCTCGACGCCCATGCCGCCGAGCGCGCCGGTCACGGCGCAAACATCGCCCTCGAGCTTAAGCCAATTGCTCATAGGAACTTCCCTTCTTGTGCCTCCCGGTGGGTCGCTCCCATTAACCGACCCACGTGGTTTTCGCTGGTTATCGTATGCTTAGCGTTCGCGCAGGTGAATTGCATATTTGTTAGAATGGCATTAACTATAGGTTTATACTATGCATTGAGGTTTGTTCTCAATTGAGCGCGTGACCTGCGAAAACGACCCCCTGCGGTGCTGTGCGCCCGCGCGTGCGAAAACGGGAGATTGACGTGTACGATCGACGACTTGACGCTATTTCGGCCGCCGCGGAGCTGGGAAGTTTCTCGCGCGCGGCGGCAAAGCTGCGCGTGTCGACGCCGGCACTCGTCAAGCAGGTTTCGGGCTTCGAGGCCGAGTTCGGCATCACGCTGTTCGAGCGGTCGCACTCGGGCGTCAAGGTGACGCCGGCGGGCGCGCTGTTGGTGGACGACGCGCGCTCGATCATGCGCCAATCCGAGGATGCGTTGCGCCGCGCCCGGCGAGCGGCGGGCGATGGCGGTGCGGTGCGCCTGGGCGTATCGATGATGTGCCCGGGGCGCCACACGCTCGCGCTGTGGCCGCAGGTGCACGACATGGAGCCGCGCTTGCGTTTTGAGATTGTGCCGGTGGGGGACCTTTACGATGAGCGCGAGACCGTCATGCGCAGTCTGGGGCGCGAGGTGGATGTGGTGCAGTCGAGTTTTTCGACCCCGCGCTGGGGCGACGCCTGCCAAAAGCTCCGCATCGTTACCGTGCCGTTTTATATCGACGTGCCGCGCACGAGCCCGCTTGCGCGCAAGACGCGCATCACAGTTGCCGACCTGGAGGGCATGCGCCTGCGCGTGCTCCGTCACGGCAACGACGCCATGGACAGCCTGCGCATCGACCTTTTGGCCGACGGCGGCGTGGACGTGATCGACGTGGATAGCTTTGACTTTGCGCTTTTTAACGAGGCGGAGGAAAAGGGCGACGCGGTGCTCACCTGCGGAGCTTGGTCAGGCGTACACCCGGCCTTTGTAGGCGTGCCGTTCCTGTGCGGCCGCGAGGTGCCAGTCTATTTGCACTACCCGCTCGAGCCTACCCTCCAAGTCCAAAAATTCGTCAACGCCATGGCCCAACTCCTCAAGTAGCTTACACAAAACGAGGCCCTGGCCAAACGGCCAGGGCCTCACTAACTTTTATTCCGTTTTAAATGACGGGCTAATCGCGTACAGGAGGGTGCCCCGGGGACGGGCGGGGTATTTCCTCCGCGCGCAGTTTCGCAGCGCAGCGAGAATGTTTGAGCACGGAGGAAATACCCCGCCCGTCCCCGGGGCACCCTCCGTCAGTAATCGGTCCTACTCCAGCTCAAACGCTCCGGTGTAGAGCTGGTAGTAATACCCGCGCTTGGCGATCAGTTCGTCGTGGTTGCCGCGCTCGATGATGCGGCCGTGGTCCAGACAGATGATCGCGTCAGAGTTGCGCACGGTGGACAGGCGGTGTGCGATGACAAACGTCGTGCGGCCTTCCATGAGTTTATCCATGCCCGCCTGCACGATGGCCTCGGTGCGGGTGTCGATGGAGCTCGTTGCCTCGTCCAGAATCATTGCCGGCGGATCCGCGACGGCAGCGCGGGCTATCGAGATCAGCTGGCGCTGGCCCTGCGACAGCTGGGCGCCGTTGCCGGTGAGCATGGTGTCATAGCCGTCGGGCAGGCGGGTGATAAAGTCGTCCGCGCCCGCGAGCTTGGCCGCCGCGATGCACTCCTCGTCGGTCGCATCCAGGTTGCCGTAGCGGATGTTATCCATCACGGTGCCGGTGAACAGGTTCACGTCCTGCAGCACGACGCCCAGGCTTCGGCGCAGGTCGGCCTTGCGGATCTTGTTGACGTTGATGCCGTCGTAGCGGATCTTGCCGTCGGCGATGTCGTAGAAGCGGTTGATGAGGTTGGTGATGGTCGTCTTACCGGCACCGGTGGCGCCGACAAACGCGACCTTCTGGCCCGGCTTGGCAAACACGGACACGCCGTGCAGCACCTCGTGGTCGGGCGTGTAGCCAAAGTCGACGTTGTCCATGACCAGGTCGCCGCGCAGCGGCACGTACTCGATCTCGCCGGTTGCGCGGTGCGGATGCTTCCATGCCCACATGCCAGTATGGTGGTCGGCCTCCTCGAGCTCCCAGGTCTCGGGGTTTACCTGCGCGTTGACGAGCGTCACGTAGCCTTCGTCGGCCTCGGGCTCCTCATCGATGAGCTCAAAGATGCGGTCGGCGCCGGCCAGACCCATGACCACGGCGTTGATCTGCTGCGAGATCTGGCCGATCTGTCCGCAGAACTGCTTGGTCATGTTAAGGAACGGCACCACGACGGCGATGGACAGCGCCATGCCCGAGATGCTCAGGTTGGGCACGCCCAGCGCCAGGAAAATGCCGCCGGCAAGGGCCACCAGCACGTAGAGCAAGTTACCCAGGTTCATAAGGATGGGCATGAGGATGTTGGCGTACATGTTGGCCTTCTGCGAGACCTCGAAGAGCTTTTCGTTGCGCTCGTCAAAATCGGCCTCGGCGGCAGACTCGTGGCAGAATGCCTTGACGACCTTCTGGCCGTTCATGACTTCCTCGATATGGCCCTCGACCACGCCGAGTTCGGTCTGCTGCGCGATGAAGAAACGCGCGGAGTTGGAGCCGAGCAGCTTGGTCATAAAGGTCATAAAGGCGACGCCGGCGATGATGACCAAGCACATCCACACGCTGTAGTACAGCATGATAAAGAACACCGTAACGATGATGATGATCGTCATGAGCAGGTTGGGCAGCGACTGGCTGATCATCTGACGCAGCGTGTCGATGTCGTTGGTGTAGTGGCTCATGATATCGCCGCGCTGGTGCGTGTCGAAGTAGCGGATCGGCAGGTCCTGCATGCGGTTGAACATCATCTCGCGCAGCTTCTCGAGCGAGCCCTGCGTGACGATAGCCATGGCGCGGTTCCAGAAGAGCGAGGACAGGACACCGACGCCGTAGATGCAGGCGAGGGTGGTCACGAGCTGCAGAATCTTGGGCTGTGCGGCTTCCCAATCGCCCGACTGCCACGATTCGCTAATAATCTGCAGGGCGCTCTGCAAGAAGGTCGCGCCGATGGAGTTGATGATGGCGCAGAGCACCACGCCGGCGACGACAAGGGGCAAAAGCACGGGATAGAAGCCAAAGAGCGTCTTGATGAGGCGCGACATGGTGCCGCCCTTACGGTTGAGCGCGCGCTCGGCGGTCGTTGCCTTACTCATGTGCCTCGCCTCCTTCCTGGGTCTGAGCTTGCGTTGCGGATGCTTCGGTGTCGGCCTCGACGGCCCCTTCGCCCTCGGCAGACATCTTGTTTTGCGAGGTAAAGGTCTCGCGGTAGATTTCGCTCGTCTTAAGCAGCTCATCGTGGTTGCCGATCTGCGCGATACGGCCGCCCTCCATGACGATGATGCGGTCTGCGTCCTGCACGGAGCTGATGCGCTGGGCGATGATGAGCTTGGTCGTGTTGGGCAGATAGCTTGCCAGCCCTGCGCGGATCTTGGCGTCGGTCTTGGTGTCGACGGCGCTGGTGGAGTCGTCCAGGATTAAGATCTTGGGGCGACGCAGCAGGGCACGCGCAATGCACAGGCGCTGCTTCTGACCGCCCGAAACATTGGAGCCGCCCTGCTCGATCCAGGTGTCATAGCCCTTGGGAAAACCGTCGACAAACTCGTCGGCGCAGGCCAGATGCGCTGCCTCGCGGACTTCCTCGTCGGTGGCGTTCGGGTCGCCCCAACGCAGGTTCTCGGCGACGGTGCCGCTAAACAGCACGTTTTTCTGCAGCACCATGGCGACCTGGTGACGCAGCGCGTCCAGGTCGTAGTCGCGCACGTCCACGCCGCCCACGCGCACAGCGCCTTCGGTGGTGTCGTACAGGCGGGCGATGAGGTTAACGAGCGTGGACTTGGCCGAGCCGGTGCCGCCGATGATGCCGATGGTCTCGCCGCTCGTAATGTGCAGGTCGATATCGTCGAGCGCCTGGCGCTTCGCATGCTTGGAATACTTAAAGCTCACGTGGTCAAAGTCGATGGAACCGTCGGCAACCTCGAGCACGGGCTCGGCGGGATCGGCGATCGTGGGCTCGGCGGCCAGCACCTCGGCAATGCGGTGTGCCGATTCGTCGGCCATGGTCACCATGACAAAGATCATCGACAGCTGCATCAGGCTCATGAGAATCTGGAAACCATAGGTAAAGGTCGAGGAGAGCTGGCCTACGTCGAACAGCGTGCCCTGACTCGTGATGATGAGCTTGGAGCCCAGGTAGATGATGACGACAAACGCGCCGTTGACGCAGATGTTCATCATGGGGTTGTTAAAGGCGAGCAGCTTCTCGGCGCGGGTGAAGTCCATCTGGACGTCGCGCGCGGCGGTCGCGAACTTCTCCTTCTCAAAGTCTTCGCGCACATAGCTCTTGACCACGCGCATGCCGGTGACGTTTTCCTCGACGGACTCGTTAAGGGCATCGTACTTGTGGAACACGCGCGAGAAGATGGGGCGCACCTTAAAGATGATAAAGAACAGCCCAAAGCCCAGCAGCGGAATGATGACCAGGTAGACCATGGCGACGCTGCCGCCCATGATAAACGCCATGGTAAAGGCGAAGATCAATACCAGCGGCGCGCGCACGGCGATACGGATGATCATCATAAAGGCCTGCTGCACGTTGTTGATATCGGTGGTCAGGCGCGTGACGAGTGAGGAGCTCGAGAACTCATCGATGTTGGCAAAGCTGAACGTCTGGATCTTGTAGAACAGGTCGTGGCGCAGGTTCTTGGCGAACCCGCAGCTCGCATGGCTGCAGGTGACGCCGGCCGCGGCGCCAAAAGCAAGCGACGTCAGCGCGATGAGCACCAAAAAGCCTGCGGTGGGAAGCATCTCGGCTACGGTGGCGCCGTCTTTGATAGCGTCGATCAGGTTGGCGGTGATAAATGGAATCAGCATCTCGCAGAGCACCTCGCCAAGCACGAGCAGCGGCGTGGCAACGGTGACTTTCATATAGCCGCGGATGCTTCCCATGAGGGTTTTAATCATCCAGTTCCTCCCAGGTTACACGGATTTTCTCGAGCATTTCGGCGAGCTGCTCGCGCTCGTCGTGGGTGAGGGCACTAAAGGCTTGCTCTCTAAAGCGAATGCGGGCCGCCTGGTCGATGCGGGCGTTTTCCCGGCCGGTTTCGGTCAGGCGAATGGTGAGCTGCCGTCGATCCTTGGGGTTACGGCTGCGCTCGATGAGGCCGTTGAGCTCGAGCTTGGACAGGATCTCGGAAAGCGACCCCGGCTTGAGGTCAAAGTGCATGCCGAGTTCC
This sequence comes from Coriobacteriaceae bacterium, assembly GCA_905194345.1. Classification (GTDB taxonomy): domain Bacteria; phylum Actinomycetota; class Coriobacteriia; order Coriobacteriales; family Coriobacteriaceae; genus Collinsella. The sequence continues at coordinate 17,740 of CAJJRZ010000026.1, read as the reverse complement.
TGCTGCGACATCTCGCCGCCGGGTTGCTTGGCCAGCAGGCAGATGATGGGCGCCTTGCCGGACACGCCTCCGCCATGAAAATGCATGTAATGGCCGCAAAAGCCCAGGCCGCTCAGGATGCGCTTGGCGAGTTTGTCTTCGGCGCTGACCGCTTCGGGTATGTCTACCGGTTGCGACGGGTCACCGCCGGGCTCATGCGGAAGGACGAGTGGTTCAACACACATATCTAAGCTTCGCTCCTTTCTTTAGTTAGGTAGTTGAATTGTTTTGTGCCTAACCAATTTAGGAGCACGGTAAATAAATGTCAAGGTACCAAACTTATTATGTTCGAGCGGCACTTAGGGACGTTCCTTATGTGCCGGCATTTGGGGACACTCCTTGTGTCGACTAGTCATTTAAGAACGTCCCCAACGACTAACTTCCTCCTTCCCGTAACCTTTCCGCAACAATTCGTCCTCTGCGGTGCCAGCGCCCGTTCACAACGTCCCCTGCGCTACACTTAGTCGCACTGTGGCGCTGCCGCGCCGCGCCCGAAACAAGGGAGACCCTCATGAAGAATACTCAGCTGCTGCTGATTAACGATATGTGCGGCTACGGCAAGGTCGCGCTTTCCGCCATGCTGCCGGTGCTGTCGCACATGGGTTACCGTATCCACAATCTGCCGACGGCACTTGTGTCCGACACGCTCAACTACCCCAAGTTCTACATCCACGACACCACCGAGTACGTGCGTCAAAGCCTCGCTATCTGGGAGGAGCTCGGCTTTGAGTTCGACGCCATCTCGACCGGCTTTATCGTGACCGAGGAAGAGACGCGCATCATCTCGGACTTTTGCCACCGCCGTGCGCAAAAGGGCACCAAGGTGTTCGTCGATCCCATCATGGGTGACAACGGCAAGCTCTATGCCGGCGTGCCCGAGTCCACGATTGGCCTCATGCGGCACCTGCTGGAGTGCGCAGACTACGCGGTGCCCAACTACACCGAGGCCTGTCTGCTCGCCGATACGCCTATTGCAGAGCAGATCACGCCCGATGAGGCCCGCGCCCTTGTGGACGCCGTGCGCGAGTTGGGTGCCAAGTCGGTGGTCATTACGAGCGCCGTGGTCAATGGCACGAACGCGGTTATCGGTTACGACCATGTAGCGGGGGAGTACTTCACGATTCCCTTTGAGCTCATTCCGGTCTATTTCCCGGGTACGGGCGACACGTTCTCGGCAGTGCTCGTCGGCCGCGTTATGGCAGGTTGGAGTCTGCAGCGCGCGACGTCCGATGCCATGCGCGTGGTGGCCGAGCTTATCGAGCGCAATGCCGATCAAGAGGACAAGTCGGCCGGCCTGCCCATCGAGGCCTGCTTGGACGTGATCGACCATGAGTAATGCTGGCGAGGGCGGCGTCAAGCCTGCGGGCGAGAACAAGCCGCTCGGCGCGCCGCGTGGCAAGCGTCCGCGTATCCGCGTGAGCTGCGTGGACCAGCTAGGTGCGTGCCGCTGCCACCATGGTCACAAGCCGGGCGACGTTTTTGACTTCGACCGAGACCGCGGCAAGATGTGCGCCATGGCCTGCCATGTGGGCTTTCCCTATATCGATATCCTGCGCTATGGCGGAACCGTGCCTGGCAACGAGCCTGGTACGGCAAAGTTCTGCTGCCCCGAGGTCGATACCCTCAACGTCTGGCTTGCCGAGATCGTCGACGAGTAGTTGAGCGTGGATTATCTCCCGCCGAGAAAATGAGCGTGGATTTTCTCCCGTTTAGAGCGCACTTGAACGCTCAAAGTGGGAGAAAAGCCACGCTCGATTTGTATATGGGAATTCCGACTTCGCTTATGCCTATGCTTAGGCGTTGTCGTCGTTGTGCTGTGCGCGAGTAAGGTCAAATTTCTACATTTCATCCGATTTATGGCTCTAAAAACTCTGCATTTCATCGATTACAGCTGCTCGAGCATAGCAGTGCAACCGTCGAGTACGCCGCGGTAGGTGGCATCGAAGTTGCCGGTGTACCAGGGATCGGCCACGTCGCCGGGGCGCTCGGTCCAATCGAGCAAGCGCGTAATCTTGCCGTAGGGGTCGTCGCCAAAGATGCGACGCAGGCCGCGCGCGTTCTCAGCATCCATATAGACAATGTGATCCCAGTCGCCATACTCTGCTCGACGCACCTGGCGGGCACGGTGCGCAACGACGGGAATCCCGACTTCGCGCAGCTTGGCGACCGTGCCATGATGCGGCGGGTTGCCGATCTCCTCAGTTGAGGTCGCTGCGGAATCGATGACAAACTCCGCCTCGCGCCCAGCGCGGCGCACGAGCTCGGTAAACACCGACTCAGCCATCGTCGAGCGGCAGATGTTCCCATGGCAGATAAACAGTACACGTTGCATATGCGGTTTCCTTTCGATCGCCATCATCGAGCTCGAGTATCGCATCTGCGCTTACGCCCTCGCTCGCTTGCGCTCCCAGCGAGCCAGCTTAATCGTCACCAGCGTAAGCGCCCAGGCCACAAGCGAGAACGCGGCACCAACCGCGCCAACGTAGGCAATGCCAACGCTGCTCACCACGGCGCCGCCTACTGCGGTGCCAAACGAAATGCCGACGTTAAACGCCATGGGTTCTACCGAGCTCGCGAGTACCATCGATTTGGGATGGCGGCTGCGTGCCACGTCCATAAAGTGCGTGATGCATGAGACCGAGAACAGGTACATGAGCATCGCCAGGCTAAAGACAAAGACCAGCGCGAGCGGCATGGTGCCGCCCACGGCAAACAGCCCGAGTAACGCCGCGGCCTGCAGCACAAACGTCACAAGCAGTGCCTTCATGCCAAAACGCGCGTCGATCCATCCGCCCAGGATGTTCGAGATCAGGCAGAACACGCCGTAGGCCATAAGCGTGGTGCTCGCCTGAACGGTTCCCATACCCAGCACCTGCTCAAGATAAGGCGTCACGTAGCCGTAGAATACGTAGACCGAGCCCACGCCAAACAAAAAGATGAGCATGCCGGTGATGATGCTCGGCTCGCGTAGCAGACCCGCCTGCTCGCGGAAGGTGGCGGGCTCATCGGTCTGCCCAGCGCGCGGCATAAACGCCACGAGCGCTCCGCAGATTAGAACGGCAAAGGTCAGCGTGCCGTACATGGCCATGTGCCAATCGAGCGTGTCGGCCACAAACTTGCCGATCGAAGTGACAAAGACCATCGCCACGGAAAACGCACCGTACACCACCGAGATGGCAAGCGAAGTTTGCTGCGGGGACAGCAGCTCGGGGATGTACGTCACGCCCACGGCGAGCAGTGCGCCCGAGACAGAACCCAGGACAATGCGCGAGATAAACAGTACCTGGAAGTTGGGCGCCAACGCCATGACCAGGTTGCCGAGCACAAAGACGATGCTGTAGCACACGAGCAGCCGGTAGCGGCGGAAGCGTCCCGTGCTGAGCGCAAGCACTGGCGTAGCGATGGCGTAGACGAGTGCGAACACGCTGATGAGCTGGCCCGCTGTGGCAAGCGAGATGCCGAGCTCCGTCGCCAGGTCGCTTTCGATGCCGATGACCACGAACTCGGAGCAGCCGAGCGAGAATCCCAACAGCACGAGCAGCGCCAGGCAGAGCTTGGTGCGCGCGGGGGAGAGCGCGGCGGCGGTTGACTTACTTTTAGGCGTGGTTGCGGCGGTCAAGGTTGTAACTCCAATGTCGCATTAATAAGCGGGATTCAATCCCTGCAACTCTAACAGAATGCGTCAGGTGCCTGCCCCCTTTGTCGCAGACTGCGCTTGCCTGTATAGTCGCAATACAGGTGAAGATGGTCTCAGGTACATCGCGGGCGACAGGAGATCCCATGGGTATGCACACGACAAAGGTTGCAGTGGGCGAGGGCAAGTTTGCGCTCGAGGCCCAGCTGACGGTGACACCGCGAGGCATGGCGGTCTACGCCTGCTCGCCGGAATTTGCGCACCTGGGCGCCACGGCACAGGCCATTCCGCGTCCCGAGCCCGGCCGTACGGCGACGGTGAGCATCCTGGCCGTTCCGTGCCATCGAGACGAGATCCCGGCGCACGATATCGCAGCGGCGCTGGCCACGCGCTTTAGTGTGCCGGTAGTTGCAAGCACGGGTTTTCATGTTGAACAGGCGAGCGGGGACGACCTGAAGCGCATGCTCGATACCACCAAGGAACTCATCGCCGCGCTCGAGGAGGCCGCAGCCCGCATTCTGCGCGCCGGCTGGGATGAGGGCGGCGCAGGCGCCGAGGTCGTGGCGGTCGATGCCGCGACCGGCGAGGCGCTTGGCCCCGTCGACCGCATCGAGGCCCATGCCGGCGAGGGAATCTTGCATCAGGCATTTCTGACGCTTCTGGTCGAGGGCCAGGGCGAAGACGCGCGCCTGCTGCTCTGTCGTCGCAGCCCGCTCAAACGCCTGTGGGGCGGGGTGCTGGCCGATGGCTGTGCCGGCCATCCGCTCCCCGGGGAAGACGTCGCGGCCGCCACGGCACGTCGCATCAACGAAGAGCTTGGCATCACGCGCGAGCCCGATCAGCTCAAGCACCTCGGACACGTGGTGTACCGCGAGGACCACGGCGACGGCCGCTGCGAGTGCGAATGGTGCGAGGTGTTCGTAGCCCATGTTGAGCCGGGCGAGCTGCATATCAACCAAGAGGAGATCTCGGAGGTGCGCCGCGTGGCGCCCTCCGAGCTCAAAGGCTATCTGCAGGGTCACCCCGAGCAGCTGGCCCCCTGGCTCCGCGAGGCTCTGGAGGTCCCCTCCATCCGCACAGCCCTTGCTATGTGAAAAAAGACAGTCCCGTTGCCACATCCAAACCGTCGCAACATTCGACGAAAATCTCGAAAACGAGGAAAAGCGTCGAATGTTGTGATGGTTTTTGTCCAGGGGATCGCTTCTCATCCAAAAAAATCCGCTTGACTGTATTGCCACAACACAGCGCAACGTAAGGGGTGTCCGATAACGGGCGCCCCTTTTTAAGTGGCAACGTGGCCGCGAATCCGGAGCGCCCCCAACAAGAAAGGTGGGGAGATGGAAGCGGAAAAGAAGGCGTTCAAGATCACCAAGCGCGAAATTGGCTTTGTGCTGGGTATCGTTGTCTTTTTGCTGGTGAAGTTTCTTCCTTTGGTGGAGCTGAGCTCGACGGTCGAGCTTACGGCCGGCGGTCAGACCTGTCTGGCGTTGACGCTTGCCACGGTGGTGTTCTGGGCGTGTGGCGTGGCACAGCCGGGCTTTGTGGGCCTGCTCTATTGCGCGCTGCTCGTTCTGTTCAAGGTGTGCGTGGACGACACGGGTGCCGCGAGCATCTCGGCGACGGTCGCCTCCACGTTTAGCTCGTGGACCAAAGCCACCATGTGGCTCGTCATCGGCGCCTACCTCATCGCCAGCGCGGTCAAGGAGTCGGGCCTGGGCGAGCGCATCGCCTATGCGTTTATGCTCAAGTTCGTGCGCGATGCCAAGTCGCTCATCATCTCAATCTTCGCGCTCACCTTTGTGCTGTCGCTGCTGATCCCGCATCCGTTCCCCCGCGCCTTCCTCATCCTCGCCGTCGTCTCGGTCATTGCCGAGTCCGCCGGCTACGGTGACGACGACCGCGGCAAGCTCGGCTTCCTCGTGTTTGCCGCTGCTGCCCCGGGCTCCATGTTCTTCCTGACGGGCGACTCCACGCTCAACCCGCTCGTCGCGCAGTACAGCGCCGAGGCCGGCGGCATGAGCCCGTCCTTTGTCGACTGGTTCCTGTACATGAGCGTGCCTATGCTGGTCGCGCTGCTGTGCACCCTGTTCCTGGGTCTCTTCCTCTTTAAGCCCAGCAAGGAGCTCGTCTACGATCGCGAGCAGATCGTGGCCAAGCAGGCCGCGCTCGGCAAGCTCTCCGTCAAGGAGATCCGCACCATCGTGTGGCTTGTCATCGCCATCGCGCTGTGGCTTACCGTCTCGGGCGATTACATCGGCTGGGTGACACTTGCCATCGGTGTCGCGCTCGCCATGCCCATCATCGGCGAGGTTCTCACTCCTGCCAGCTGGAACGCTGTCGACATCAAGTCCCTCATGTTCCTGACGGCCGCCATGGCCGTGGGTTCCGTGGGCGGTGCCACCGGCATGAACGCCTGGATCGCCGATGTCGTGCTTCCCAGCTCCGTGCCCGAGAACATCTTCCTGTTCGCCCTGCTCGTCGCCGCGCTTTCCATGATCATCCACATGTTCATGGGCTCGGTCATGGCCGTGCTCGGCGTGTGCGTGCCGGCGTTCATCAGCTTTGCGGCCGGCTCCAGCGTGAGCCCGCTCGCCGTGGCGCTCATCGTCTTTACGTCCATCAACATCCACTACATCCTGCCGTTCCATAACCTGCCGATCCTTATCGGCGAGGGCAAGGACGCTGGCGGCTACACCTCCAAAGAGGCTATGCGCATGGGCATTCCCCTCACTGCGGTCGTCTTTATCGTCGTGCTGGTCGAGGCCGCCTGGTTCCACCTCTTTGGCCTGATGTAAGCAGTCGAGTGCTTGGCTGTAATTAGCCGAGTGCTTGAACTGCGAGTGCCCGAGCGCCCCATCTATGAGCGCTGCGGCCCCATTACGTTACCAAGCCGGCGGCACTCCCGCCGCCGGACACTCTCCCGAAAGGAGCACGCTATGTCCACTACCGATGCTTCCCAGATCCACGATCTGCGCTCCGCGCTCGACTTTTTGCGCGAGATGCCGGGCCAGCTGCTCGAGACCGACACCCAGGTCGACGCGGACGCCGAGGTCTCGGGCGTCTATCGTCGCGTCGGTGCCGGCGGCACCGTTATGCGTCCGACCAAAGAGGGCCCGGCGATGGTCTTCAACAACGTCAAGGGCTTTGACGATGCCAAGGTCTGCATCGGCATGCTTGCCAGCCGCAGGCGCGTTGCCGCCCTGCTCGACCTCGACGAGGAGCACCTGGGCCTCGAGATCGGCAAGCGCTTCGAGAACCTGATCGCGCCCGAGCAGATCGCCGAGGGTGCGCACGTCGACTGCCAAGAGGTCGTGTACAAGGCGACCGACGAGGGCTTTGACCTGCGCAAGATCGTTCCCGCTCCCACCAACACGCCCGTCGACGGCGGCCCCTACATCACCATGGGCCTCGCTTATGGCACGAGCCCCGACGGCTCCCAGTCCGACGTGACCATCCACCGCTTCTCCTGCGTCGACAAGGACAAGCTCGCCATGTGGATCACTCCGGGCAGCCGTCACCTTGGCGCGTTCTTTGACGAGTACTGCCAGCGCGGCGAAGACATGCCCATCTCCATCTCCATCGGTCTGGACCCCGCCGTGTACATGTGCTGTGGCTTCGAGGCGCCCACCACGCCGCTCGGCTTTAACGAGCTGCAGATCGCCGGCGCCCTGCGCGGCCACGCCGTCGAGCTTGCCGACTGCGTCACCGTTCCGCAGAAGTGCATCGCCAATGCCGAGTATGTGCTCGAGGGCTACCTCATGCACGACGAGACTATCAACGAGGACGTCAACGGCCACGGCTACGCCATGCCCGAGTTCCCCGGCTACACCGGTGGCGCCAAGGTCTGCCCGGTGATCAAGATCACCGCCGTCACCACGCGCGTCAATCCCATCATGGAGAGCTGCATCGGTCCCTCGCACGAGCACGTGTCCATGGCCGGCATCCCCACCGAGGCATCCATCTACAAGATGGTCGAGACCGCCATCCCGGGCCGCCTGCTCAACGTCCACGCTGCCCCCTGCGGCGGCGGCAAGTTCGTTGCCATCATGCAGTTCAAGAAGTCGAGCAAAAATGACGAGGGCCGTCAGCGCAACGCCGCCATGCTCGCCTTCTCGGCATTCTCCGAGCTCAAGCACGTCATCCTTGTTGACGAGGATGTCGATATCTTCGATATGAGCGACGTGATGTGGGCCATGACCACGCGCTTCCAGGCCGACGTGGACCTCATCACCATCCCCGGTTGCCACTGCCACGTGCTCGATCCGTCCAACGACCCCGCGTTCGACCCCACGATCCGCGAGCACGGCATCGCCTGCAAGGCCATCTTCGACTGCACGGTCCCGTTCGACCTCAAGAAGAACTTCATTCGCTCGCAGTTCATGGAGATCGACACAGACAAGTGGGCCAAGGAGATTGCTTTCTAGTAAGTAGCCCTACCAAGTAGTTAAGGAGCCGTCATGCCTGAGTCTTCTGTCCGTCCCCGTCGCATTGTCGTTGGCGTGTCTGGCGCCAGCGGTGCCGCGCTGGGTCTTGAGTGCCTCAAATGCCTGCGCCAGGCAGGTGCCGAGTCGGCGCTTGTCGTCACGCGCGGGGGAGAGATCACCATCGAGCAGGAGCTCGGCATGACGCTCGACGAGTTTGCCACGCATGCCGATGTGGTCTACGACAACAAGAACATCGGCGCCGCCATCGCAAGCGGCACCTATCCGGTCGACGGCATGATCGTGGCCCCGTGCTCCATGAAGACGCTCGCCGGCATCGCGAGCGGCTACAGCGACAATCTGTTGCTGCGTGCGGCCGACGTGCAGATGAAAGAGCAGCGCCGCCTGGTGCTCATGGTGCGCGAGACGCCCTTCAGCGCCATTCATGTCGACAACATGGCGCGCCTTGCGCGCGTACCGGGCGTCATGCTCATGCCGCCCATGCTCACGTTTTACAACGGCCCCGCCACGCTCGATGACGCGGTGCACCACATCGCCGCCAAGGCGCTCGAGGCCGTCGGCGTGTCATGCGCAAACTATAAGCGCTGGTCATAGGCGTCTTTAGGGTAGGATACGAGTAGTGTTTGAGCCCGCTGCCCCTGTGGGCGGCGGGCTTTGTGCGCAAAAAGGATGTGTCGGGAGGACCTATGCAGACGGGCATGTATGCGATTAGCGAGATGGCGAGTTTGTTTAACGTTTCGCGCCAAACGCTCATCTACTACGACAAGATCGGCCTGTTTAAGCCCGCCGTGGTTAACGAAAAAGGCTACCGTTTCTATTCGCCCACGCAGATCCCGCTCATGCGTCTGATCTGCATGCTGCGCGACCTAGGGCTCGAACTCGATGAGATCGACCGCCTAGCCTCGACGTTCGACATTAGCGAGATGACCGACCACCTGCGCTCGCGGGTGCAGGCGCTCGACGAGCAGATTGCCGGGCTCAAAGCCGAGCGTGCGAGCGTGCAGGAGCGTCTGAGCTTTTACGACGAGGCAGTTTACTGGCGCGAGCGCGAGGGCAAGCCGGAGCTCAAGCAGTTCGAGCGCCGCTTCGTGGTCTTTGAGGAGTTTCCAGGCGATATCGAGCGCGGCCGCTCGATGCTTCACCCCACGCTCATGCGGGCCATCCTGCGCATGCGTGCGCTCACGGGCACGCGCCCTATGCGCGGCTGGGGTGCCATGCTGCGTCGTGAGGCGCTGCATTCCGACGACCCTATCGCCGGCGCGGGCTCCTTTGCCGTGCTGCCGCGCGGTGTCGAGGAACTGCTGCCGAGCGATCCCGCCGAGCTGGCAGAGATCGGCATCGAAGTGCTGCCCGAGGGCACATACCTGTGCATGAGCCGCTGGGGTATGCCGTACGAGCCCGAGGGCATCCGCGCCATCGTTGCCTGCATGGACGAGCACGCGCTCCAGCCCGTTGGCAACGCTTTCGACTTTTGCTACCTCGATACCACGAGCTACGACGAGTCCCACCAAGAGGACTTTTGCTGCATCCAAATCCCCGTTACCCTCCAGATGTGACAAAGGGACAGTCCCTTTGTCACATTCGCGGCATGGCTGCCGCCCAAACCATCACAACATTCGATGAAAATCTCGAAAACGAGGAAAAGCCTCGAATGTTGTGACGCTTTTCCTGTCTGTGCCGGCGAGCTCCCGTGTCATCTGGGGGTATAAGGCTAGCAAGTGTTTATTTGCGAGGCCAAGGGGGCGCCCCGTATGGATATCGATAACTTTGAATGGTGGTATAGCGAGGGCGAGGCTCCGGACGAAGAGTGGGACGAGCCCGCGCCGTGTGACGTGTCGAGCGACGAGGACGAGACCGGCAACGATGCCGGTGTCGAGCCTGAAGCCGCCTCCGATGCCGCCGAACCCCTAACCTTTGAACAGGCTTGGGCCCAGGCCGAGGCCGACGAGGCGAAGGCCGATGCCACGGCCACGCTCGGCGAGCCGGCTGATATGTCGATCTCGCCGGCAAAGACCCCACAGCCGCGCCATACCATCGACCCCGGCAGCACGGCATCCTTCAGCATACTCGACGTGCCCGCGCAGGGTGCCCAGGCGCCCGCCCCCACCCATCGCCCCAACCTGGCTCGCGAGGAAGACGCGGGCCGTCGCTCTCCGCTCGGCCCCATTCTCATCGCCTTTATGGCCGGCGTTATCGCTTGCTCGGCGATCGGCAGCATCTGGGGTCATGTCGAGCAGCAGCGCCAAGACGCCGCCAAGGTCGAGATGTCTGTCGAGCAATCGCTCAGCCGCACGCGCTCGGTGCATGTGTCGGTCGAGGTTAAGGACGGTGCGACATGGGACACCGCCCGCGGCGACAGCCAGATGCTCGTCCATATCGTGGGTCGCACGCTCAAGGGACAAGCAATCGACGAGTATCAATACGTCAATTCCGAAGGTGACGGTATCGAGCTCAAGCCCGGCGACTACGAGCTCACGGTCGATGAGCCGCCCGTCGCCACCGACGGCACGCGTTACCGCGCCTCAAAGCGCATGGTTCCGGTGAGCTTTAATTCACAGGCGCCCGATACGGTCGATAGCACGCCACAGGGCGGGTTTGACCTTTACGCTATTGCTCAATAACTGCGCCTGACGCTCAACCCCGCCGCCAAGAGTGGGACAATAGCCCTCGACACTGTTGTTTACTTTTGGAGGAAGTAGCATGTCTACCGTCACCACCATCAAGCGCGGCGGCCTTACCGCGGCCATCGATTCCATGGGCGCCCAGCTCACGAGCCTTGCCCTCAACGGCAACGAGTATCTGTGGCAGGGCGACCCGGCCTTTTGGGGCAAGCACGCGCCCATTCTGTTCCCCATTGTGGGCTCGCTGCGCAACAACACGGCGACGTCTGCGGCCGGCACCTGCGAGATGCCGCGCCACGGACTCGCGCGCATCGTCGAGCACAAGCTGGTCGAGGTCTCCGAGGACGGCTCGTCCGTCACCTACGAGATCACCGATACGCCCGAGTCGCTCAAGGCTTTCCCCTTCCACTTTAAGCTCAACATGACCTATGCCCTAACCGGCGACGCCACGCTTACCCAGACTTTTGCCGTCACCAACACCGGCGACGTGGACCTGCCGTTCTCGGTGGGCGGCCACCCCGCATTTAACGTGCCTGCCCCCGGTGCCGAGGACGAGGCATTCGAGGATTACGAGCTGGCGTTTACCGAGGCTTGGACTAACGAGGCCCCCATCATCACGCCCGACGGTCTTATGACGTTCGAGGGTAGCTACAAGGCTCCCGATAACTCGGACGTGCTGCCCATTACGCACCGCAGCTTCGATAACGATGCCATCATGTTCACCGATGCCCCGGGCTCCACGCTCACGCTGCGCGGTCGCAAGTCGGGCCACGGCGTCAAGATCGACTTTGAGGGCTTTAAGTACATCGGCGTGTGGTCTGCCGCCAACGACGCTCCGTTTGTGGCGCTCGAGCCCTGGACCGGTCATACCACCATGGACACCGAGGACGACGTCTTTGAGCACAAGGTCAACACCATCACCTTGGCTCCCGGCGCTACCGATAAACGTAGCTTTAGCGTCACCTTGCTCTAGATGTGACAAAGGGACAGTCCCTTTGTCCCTTCCCGCCCGCTAAGCCTCCCTGCCACATCCGGCAGGGAGGCTTTTTGGTAGGTAGCCATTGGGGATGTTCTTAAACGACTACTGTGTGTCTATTAATTTTTCGCGCACATGCCGCGTTGCTGGTTGCGGGCGTATATCCTGTCTTATTGTCAGCAAAGCAAAACAGGAAGGCATCAGATGCAACCTCGACTACAGCGCGACGCGCAGGCCCAGCCGGTGTGCAGTCGTCGCATCTTCTTGGGTAGCGCCCTCGCTGCGAGCGCAACCGTTGTCGCCGGCGCGCTTGCCGGCTGCCAGCGTCCGTCCACACTCAAGGCGGTCCAGCCCACGACGGGCGGCGGTCGCGATGACCTGTCCGATTCCGTTATCGGCAAGGATAAGATCCGCATTGGCATGGAGGCGGCCTACGCCCCGTACAACTGGCAGGTTTCCGAGGCCAGCGAGTTCACCATTCCCATCGACAACGTGCAGGGCGCCTATGCCGATGGCTACGACGTGCAGATCGCCAAGATCGTCTGCAAGGCCCTCGGTGGCGAGCCCGTTGCCGTCAAGCAGAGCTTCTCGGGCCTTATCGATTCGCTCAACAACGGCCAGATCGACCTCATCATCGCCGGCATGAGCGCTACGCCCGAGCGTGAGGAGTCGGTCGGCTTCTCCGACCCGTACTTCATTGGCTACTTTGGCCTGTTCGTAAAAGAGGGCTCGCCCTACCAGAACGCCACCAAGCTCAGCGACTTCAGTGGCGCCACGGTGCTCGGCCAAAAGGACACGATGCTCGATACCGTCATCGACGAGATTCCGGGCGTTGTGCACAAAAACCCGGTCGATTCGGTCCCCACGGTGTTCTCGAATCTGCTGCAGGGCACGTGCGACGCCGTGACCTACAACACCGAGAACGAGAAGGGCTATATGGCCCAAAACCCGGGCATTGTCCCCATTCATTTTGCCGAGGGCGAGGGCTTTAAGCAGGAGGTCGCGGCAAACGTCGGCTGCCGCAAGGGATCGGACAAACTGCTCAAACTTATCGATAAGACGCTCAAGGGCATCAGCCAGGAGGAGCGCGACCAAATGTGGGACGCGTGCCTCGACCGTCAGCCGGCATAGGGAGGCAGCATGAAAACCATCAATCGTCTGGCCTCCTTTATCAAGGCCGACCACCGTTATGTGTATCTGGGCACGAGCGCTATCGCGGCGCTCGGTCTGGCGTTTAGTCAGCGCAACCCCACGCCGCTGAGCTTCTTGGCGCCCACGGGTGTTTTCCAGGACTGCCTCTGGGCGATTCTGTGGGCTTGGATTGTCGTATCGGCGGCAGCGCTCGTCACCAAGCTCATGCATTGGAATGACTATCGCCAAAAGTCGCCGTTTGCATCCGAGCGTTGCCGTCGCGGCGCGCGCCTGGGCAGCTATGTCGTGGTTGCCATCGCGGCGATCTTCTTCATCGACCGCTGCGTCATGTCGTTTATCGACCTGGTACAGGTGAGCATTGTCTCGGACTCCAACCCCAGCGACTTTTTGTCGAGCCTGGTCTACATGACCTACAAGAGCGGCGACTTCTTCATTCGCGGTATCGAGATCACCATCGCGCTTGCCACCTTCGGCACGGTCATCGCCTTCTTCTTGGCGCTGCTCTTTGTGTTCCTGCGCATTCAGACGTTTGACCGCGTGGATAACGATCTGGTGCGCTTCTTTAAGAGCATCGGCCGCGGCTTTGCGACCGTTTACTCCACCATCGTGCGCGGAACGCCCATGATGGTCCAGGGCCTGCTCATCTATTACGCGGGCTTCACCGTTTTGCGCGGCATGGGCTTCGAGACCGCCCAGGCCAACCAGATTTGGAGTACCTTCACTGCCGGCCTCGTCACCATCTCGCTCAACTCCACCGCCTATATGATGGAGGTCCTGCGTGGCGGCATCGAGTCCATCGATCCCGGCCAGGCCGAGGCGGCGCGCTCGCTGGGTCTGTCGCAGTGGCAGGCCATGCGCAAGGTCGTGTTCCCCCAGGGCATTAAAAACGCGATTCCGGCGCTCACCAACGAGCTCATCATCAACATCAAGGATTCGTCGGTGCTTTCGGTCATCGGCGTGTTTGACCTCATGTACGCCACCACCACCGTCGCCGGCGTGTACTACCGCCAGATGGAGGTCTACTGCGTGGCTCTCGTGGTCTACCTGATCCTGACGCTCGTGGCGAGTCGCCTGCTCGAGGCCTTTGGCAAAAAGCTCGGCGCCGAGGCCCCGGCAACGCTGCCCAGCTCCAACTAGGCTCAAGACGAGGAGAATCATCATGGCAGATACCGCCACTACCGGCGTTGCGGCCGCCGCACAGACAAATGAGCCGCTTATCCGCGTCGAGGGCCTGCGCAAGAGCTTCGGCTCGCTCGAGGTGCTCAAGGGCATCGACCTGTCCGTTAACCCCGGCGAGGTCGTCACCATCATCGGCGCCTCGGGCTCGGGCAAGTCGACCTTCCTGCGCTGCCTCAACCTGCTCGAGACCCCGGACGCGGGCCACATCTGGTTCCACGGCCAGGACCTCACGGCCGAGCGCTGCAATATCAATAAGCTGCGCGAGGACATCGGCATGGTGTTTCAGGGCTTTAACCTGTTCAACAACATGGATGTGCTCGACAACTGCACGCTCGCGCCCGTCACGCTCAAAAAGATGAGCAAGGCCGAGGCCGAGAAAGTCGCGATGGAGCATCTGACGAGCGTGGGGCTCGAGAAGTTCGCGCACGCCGCCGTGGGTCGCCTGTCCGGCGGCCAAAAGCAGCGCGTGGCCATCGCCCGTGCCCTGTGCATGAATCCGCAGATCATGCTGTTTGACGAGCCGACCTCCGCACTCGACCCCGAGATCGTGGGAGAGGTGCTCGAGGTCATGCGTAAGCTCGCTGCCGACGGCATGACCATGGTGGTCGTCACGCATGAGATGGCCTTTGCCCGCACGGTGTCCGACCGCGTGGTCTTTATGGACAAGGGCGTGGTGCTCGAGGATGCGGCACCGGCCGAGCTCTTCGGCAATCCCAAACACCAGCGCACCCGCGAGTTCCTCTCTCGCTATCTCGAGGACAAATAACCGACCGCAAACGCTTACGTTGCAGGGCCGCTCCCGTGGGGCGGCCCTCGTCATCACAATCGAAAGGATGTCATGGCCGAGGTTTGGCGCTTCTTTGCGCATGAGGACGATTTTGCCGATATAGACGAGGCCGGCGCGTGCGAGCGCCTGGGCCGCGTGCTGTCGTTTCCGACCATTTCGAGTATGGATGCCGAGGCGGTGGACCGGGAGCCGTTCGACGATCTGCGCGCCTATATGCAGCAGGCGTGGCCGCGCGTGTTCGAGGCGGGCGAGATCGAGCTCGTCGACCATTCGCTGCTCGTGACGCTTACCGGCTCCGACCCTGCCCTTAAGCCCGTTATGCTCATGGGCCACATGGACGTGGTTCCCGTGGTACCCGGCACCGAGGACGATTGGACGCATGCCCCCTTTAGCGGACATGTGGACGACACCTACATTTGGGGTCGCGGCGCCATCGATATGAAAGACCAGGTCACAGGCATTCTCGAGGCGGTTGAGTATGCGCTGGCCCATGGCTGGGAGCACGAGCGCACCCTGCTGCTGGCTTTTGGCCAGGACGAGGAAACCACGCAGTTCGGTGCGGGTGCCATCGGCCGCGTGCTCGAGGAACGCGGCATTGAGCTTGAGTGCCTGATCGACGAGGGCGACTACCGCATCGTTCCGGCTGCCGAGTACAGCGCGGGCGAGGGTTGGCTCATGCACGCCGACCTGGCTGAGAAAGGTTATGCCGACATTGTGCTCAAGACAAAGAGCGCGGGCGGACATTCCTCCAACCCCTACGGTGGCACTTCGCTCGAGGTGCTGAGCCGCGCCATCGCCGCAATCTGCGATATCGAATGGCCGACGCGCGTCACGGACCTGCTTGCCGCACAGCTCGTCGGGCTGGGGCTCTACACGGCCGATGAAATTGCCGCCAACAAGGACACCATCGTGCGCGAGTGCCTCGCCAGCAAGAAGCTCTATCCGCTCGTGACCACCACCTGTGCACCGACCCAAATCGAGGGCGGTAGCACCGGTGCTAACGTGATGCCGCAGGATATGTGGGCCAACATCAACTTCCGCATGCTCGAGGGCACGAGCGTGGCCGACGTTGTGGCGCGCTGCCGTGAGGCGGTTGCCGGGGCGGACCTTGCCGGTCGTGTCGAAGTGGAGCTGGGCCCCGGCAGCTCCGAACCCTCGCCGTCCCCGCGCATCGGTGGTCCCGGCCTCGAGGCGGTTCGCTCCATCGCCGCCCGCTATTTCCGTGATCCAAAGGGGACGGAGGAAAACGGATCATTCGAGCCAGTGGCAATTGTGCCCTCGACTGTGATTGGCGCGACCGACGCTGCCAACTACCAGAGCATTTGCCCTGAGTGCATTCGCTTCTCGGCCTTTGTGGTCGACGATGACGAGTGCGACCGCGGCGTCCACGGCACCAACGAGCGCATCACCCGCCGAGCCTACCTCCAGGGCATCCGTTTTCTCATCTCCCTGCTCCAAACGCTCTAGAATTCGACAAAGCGACAGTCCCTTTGTTAGCCGTTGGGGACGTTCTTAAACGACTAGTCGTAAAGGAACGTCCCTAACGGCTACGTCCGCTCATTCCGTGCGGGTTATATGCAGGTTTGCCTGCGCACGCTATCATGTATGGGTTAGACCGCAACTATGTACCCCATACGCGAAGGGATGCGCATGTATCTGAAGATCGACATGTTCTAGCCGGGCTTACCCCCGCATCGGCGCCCCGCGCCCCATCAATTCTGCCGATTTTCACCTTCACGCATATAAAGGAGTCCCGCCATGCGCGACAAGCTCGAAAAGATTATCAAGGCCTACGAGGAGCTCGAGAAGAAGCTCTCCGACCCGGCCGTCGCCTCCGATATTAAGGAGTTCACGCGTCTCAACAAGGAGTACGCGCACCAGTCCGACCTCATCGCCGCCTCGCGCGAGTACATCGGCGCGCTCGATGACATCGAGGCTGCCAAGGAAATGCTCCACGATACCACCGATGCCGATGAGAAGGAGATGCTCCAGATGGACATCTCCGAAAACGAGGCCAAGCTTCCCCAGCTCGAGGAAGACATTAAGTACATGCTCATCCCGAGCGACCCCAACGACGACAAGAACACCATCGTCGAGATTCGCTCCGCCGCCGGTGGCGATGAGGCGGCCATCTTTGCCGGCGACCTGTACAAGATGTATCAGCGTTTCTGCGAATCGCGCGGCTGGAAGACCACTGTGCTCGATTCCAGCCCCAGCGAGGCCGGCGGCTTTAAGTCCATCGAGTTCAAGGTCGAGGGCGACCGCGTCTACTCCGTCATGAAGTTCGAGTCCGGCGTGCACCGCGTCCAGCGCGTCCCCAAGACCGAGTCCCAGGGCCGCATTCAGACCTCCACGGCTACCGTCGCCGTACTTCCCGAGGCCGAGGAAATCGACGTTCAGATCAACCAGTCCGACTTGCGCATCGATACCTACTGCGCCTCCGGCCCTGGTGGTCAGTGCGTTAACACCACGTATTCCGCCGTGCGCATTACCCACCTGCCCACCAACACCGTGGTGCAGTCGCAGGAACAGCGCTCCCAGATCCAGAACCGCGAAGTCTGCATGCAGATGCTGCGCGCCCGTCTGTACGAGATGGAGCTCGAGAAGCAGCAGGCGGAGCTCGGTGCCGAGCGCCAGAGCCAGATCGGCCACGGCAACCGTTCCGAGAAGATCCGTACCTACAACCAGCCCCAGGACCGCGTGACCGATCACCGCATCGGCTTCAACTCCACCTACAACGGCGTCCTCCTGGGCGACCAGCTCGGCACCGTCATCGAGGCGCTCGCCGCCGCCGAGCGTGCCGAGAAGCTGGCACAGGCCGTGTAGGTTACGCGGTTTTACAAACCGCGTAACGACTCGACGCTGCGCGCCGCCCAGAGCGACAATTTGTCATTCAAAAGGCAAGGCATG
>CAJJRZ010000025.1:0-35443 GCA_905194345.1 Coriobacteriaceae bacterium | reverse complement strand
GCCGGGCCGACTCGCTTCGGATCGGACGCTACACCAACTTTCTCGACACTACCAATGACGCCTGGCAACCGCGTGATTCTGGACGCGTTGATAGAGAAATACGCACCCGGTATTGAGGTTGCAGAGAGCTCGATTGAACTTTCTTGAGTCGACAACCACGCGCAACCCAAAGATATCTCCGCGTTTGTCTATGGCAAGAGGCGTCGGCTTTCATTACCGATTGTTAGTAACCGTGGCAATTAGAATTGGACCAATACTGAAATTAGACTCGAAAGCTGTTTCAGATGAACTTCAAGGAAAAGGTGTAAGTGGACGACTGCTTAACTGGAGACGTCATCCACTGCGGTACGTGTCAAGGGAGGGGGAGACAATGGACCTAACGATTCTACCTGAGTACATCTCAGCGATTGTGGCAATCATCGCATTGTTCATTTCTTGTTACCAAGCTCGTCTCAGCAATAAACAGTCTCTATTCAATCGACGTTTAAATATTTGGATAACCGTCGATAAACTCATGAGCGTTTACGCAAAAAACGCGAAGAACTTGGAGCATGATGACGAACCGCAAATGGCTATCGACCTACTATTTGTTTGGCTGACTAACACCACGTACCTGCAATCAATTTCAGCCTCGATTAGTAAGGTGTTAGATGCCGACCTTCAACTCAAATTGCATTTAAAACTTGATGAAATGAGATCGCTCGCCATGGAGGCAAGATTTTGCTTCAAGGGAAAGAGCGGAGAGGCAATTGCCGAATTCATAGAAGCTTATCAATCCCTTTTGTTTTCAATGTATCAGTATCAGATTCTATTTAATAAGATGCTCCAGAATGCAAGGGAATATCAATGGACGCTTGAACAGGCTTCTGAAAGGTTAGATGAGCCCGATCAACGGCAAGATCTCTTTGAAAGAGAAAACACTCTTGCCGCATCATACAAAACTCTATGCCAGCTAAACAAGAGAGGTGCAATTCAGCGCCAAATACAACTAGCAGGTCCTATATGGCGCTGAGAGAATGGATAGATTACATGTCGATTAGTGGCAGCACTCCGTATCTACCGATTGTCCAAGCAAGCTATCTCGTGACGCAGTTTGGCCGTTTCTAGTGGCTCATATGATGGCCTTCGCCTGCCGTTGGAGGACTTTTAGGATAGAAGTAATTACATTAAGGATATGCGTCACGGGAGCACGATAAAGCCCACTTAAACGGACAAGCTCGTAGCAGAGACAGGGCGTACGCGAAGGACTTGTTTGGCGACATCTGGGGAGTGCGATGGCCCCGCTTCTCTCGGACCTCAATATAATAGGAGCAATATAACTGGCTCGTATTAGTTACGTAGACCCGAGCACGCATTTAGTATAAGCAATCGGATCGGTATTAATAGGTTGACTGCAGGCACATAGAAATCCTTTTAATTAATTACAGCAATTTCAATGTGATTCACACTTCTAAATTGAAGTATTTCATAAATATCTATGCAGCTATTTGATTAAACTATTGTTCATTAAGTAGCCTATCTTAAGGTCGGCAATGGAATCTCAATTATGTGACAAGCTCTTTGCTCCTTCCAAGCCTTACTGGGCATATTGGCAAGAGTTATCCGAAGATGCTGTTTATAACGGACTAATGCTTGCCGGATGGTTTGCCGACAAACTACCGCCGATTTTTTCGGCAGAACAATTTGTTACGTATTGCAATAATCGCAAAATGGCAAGCAACGATTCACGCTCAGAGTGGATTAGATTTAATTACATTCGGTGCAATGGACAATATCGAAAATTCGGCATACCAACCCCCTTCACCTACGAGCGACTCGTCCGCGGTTTAGCCGACAATTGGGGCGATATAGTCCGTCACGTTCAAAAATACACATTACCGCAGCCTTATGCAGTTAGCAGGATTCATCCTCGTGTGATTCCCGATTCGCAAGCAATATTCCAAATGAACTATTCAAACTGGATGACTGATCCTAACCCTGAACCAACTATTCTTATTGGTAAAAAATATCTCGTGAAATGCGACATCTCCACTTGTTTTCCGAGTATATACACGCATTCTTTGCCTTGGGCGATTATGGGAAGGGATAACGCAAAGCAAAATAGAAGTTCCCGTCGGGGCGGTTGGGCGAACGAAATTGACGGACTACTTCAAAAGGCGTGCGACGGCGAAACCCACGGATTACTTATCGGTCCACACGCTTCCAATGTTGTCTCAGAATTAATTCTCACAGTTATCGATGCTAGTTTATTTAACAAAGGCTATAGATTTATTCGAAATATCGATGACTACAATTGTTATGTCGCATCGCGATACGAGGCCGAGCAGTTCATCATCTCGTTGCAGGAAGAGCTGTCCAAGTTTCGTCTAACACTGAATCAGAAGAAAACTGAAATACTAGAATTACCCATAGCGCTTTCTAATGGCTGGGTAAATTCATTAAGGCGCAATGAACCTAATAAATCAGACCCGCTTGATTACAAAGATGTGTCATCTTTTTTGGAATACGCGACCAGTCTTCTTCCTTCTTACCAGAATAATGCCTCAATACTGCTATACGCGTTCAAAATGCTCGCATCGCGCTCACTAAAGCCTTCGGCAAAAGCCTATTTTCGGGACTATGCCATGCACCTTGCAATCGTATTTCCTTATTTGCTGCCGTCATTCGAGAAAGCAATAATTGAGCCTTTGAGTATGGACAAAGATTATATTGAGTGTCTCTCAAAGGTTATTATCTCTGATTGTCTTAATCACGGTGATCACCTTTCGGTTTGCTACGGCCTTTACTACGCAATTAAGTTCGATTTTAAGGTTGATATGCCCGATTTTGAAGATATCAAAAGGGCTAATGACTGTCTTTTATACTTATTCGTCTATCTTTACGCCAAGCATTTTGGCGATGGAAATTTGCTTGATCGTCTTACAAAGCATGCTAAGGAATTCCCAATAGAAGGGCGTGAATTTGAAGAGATGTGGCTTTTTCTCTATCATATTCGATCAAAAGAGTGGTTACCGTCTGATGAGTGGAGGGCCATTAAAAAGAGGGGAATCAAGTTCATTAAACCCGAATATTTAAATTAGTGATTGGATTTTTTTATTTAGCTTCTATTGAGGTGCAGCGATGACTGGACGTATCCCTTGGACTCGATATTCAGGTGAGGATATCGAGTCAGTTCTTGCGACGTTTATTTCTCTTGAAGAGCGAGACGCCATTAAAATTCGACCTTCTAGGGGCGATGGAGGAATTGACCTTATCGTTTACCTTGATGCTGAAACGGTCGACATATATCAAATTATGAAATTTGCTGAAAATCTAAAAAACGGCCAGAAAGCTCAGATTGAAAATTCGTGGCAGGAATTATCGGCAACCACAGTCGATTTGCATGTAAAAATAAATAGCTGGCATCTTGTTATGCCATTAGATCCCACAAATGAGAATCTAAGATGGGCTAAGGAGCTGGTTGAAACTTCTGGTACAAAATTCGTCTGGGATGGCCTTTCAAGAGTTGATGGCTGGGCGTCCAAACACCCAGAAGTAATTGATTATTACTTTTCAAATGGAAAAGAAGAGGTCTCTGAGTATGCTGCGAAACTGCTCTCCATGGCCAATCTTCCAGACTGCAGCGATCCAGCCATTCTCGAGAATAGGCTGCGCGATCTATGTTCCCATCTTGATAAACTGGACCCTTACTATGCATATTCAGTTCACGTGCTCTCAGAATACGACAAACGCGATGATTTTTGCGCATGTGCCCCTGGCGTTGTTATGTCCCAAATTCTAGTAACCCCGCGAGCAGGTCGAATCGCAATCGACGTAATTGAAAAGACGCCAATTGCTTCAATGCTGCATCCATTAAGGTTTTCACTGAAAATCACTGCAGGGACTGACGATGAGAAGGAACAGGCCAAAAATTTTATTGAGTATGGCATGCCCTTCACTTCGTTGCCGGCGGAAGTGATTGATCAGGCCTACCAATTGCCCGTTGGACGTTCCTGCGATGGTATTCGAAAGGGAATCATTAAGACCCTTGATCTGCCCACATCAACTTGCATAAGGTCGGCTTCGTTGTTCTGGGAAGGCTGTGGTGAACTACATCTAATAGTTGATAAGGCCACTCATGGAACGAAGGGAGCTTTCTTTTCTGCCCATGACGCGACGGAAACCTTTCGATTGAGCTTTAAATGGATCGGCAGCCAGTCCGGCGGAACGATTAACTATGAGTTTTCATTTAACAAATTACTCAATAAGCGTTCTCGAGATGTAGTAAGAACTTATCGATTCTTAAGCGAAGCCGAAGATGAAAAAGTGGAGCTTCGAATCGATGGCACGAGTGCTCTCTATTTTTATCTCGGCCTCAGGGATGATGTGGTTGCCGAAGTAAATGCCATATACAGTCTTGCGGTTGCGTTAGAAACTATTAACAGGGCTGCGGACAGCGAAATGCCTTTCCCTGATTATTTTAAAATCACTAAAGGAGAAGTCGCAAATATTAAAGATGCAGCAAGACTGCTCGATGGCGAAACGATTGTATATAGTTGGGAATCACATGGGTTTAATCTAGAAGGGGATGAAGTCCCAAACTTTGAATACCCCTCTTTAGCGCGCTGGATTAAGCCTATAGCTGTTAAGCTTGGAAGCAAAGAGGCATTCTGCGGTTTTGCACAGACTACTCTAGTAATTGGTTCTTCAGAATGCTCAGCAGACCAAATAAAAGATTCTGAACGTAAGCTAGTCTTAAGCCCAGATGATCAGTACGGAAACAAAGCTATATGTGCAATGGTTCCACCAAATGAAGATGTGCTGAAGGGCCGAGATACTTTATGGACCGTTCGTCCTCCAAAAGTAGACGATTGGTTAACAATGGTTGAGGCTGCGGAATCATCAGCTCAGGATTTTAAGCAATTGTCAAAGTAGGCTATTCTTACGATTTCAACCTGTAAGGGTCCTTTGTTACAGACTTAGGAATTTATGAACGCCAATCGACTCGAGGCGATTCTTCCTTTCACCGACTGGCAAAACGATTTACACCTAATTAATGGTACTGTTCACGGGCATTTTCTTTGCTTGCGGCTTGATTTCGCTAAACTAATAACTGCTGCTACCAGGGCATTTTCTGGTGCACATTCTATTGGCTCCTACGAAGATCGGAGCGGGTATGTTTGCTGCCAAGTCCTACACCAGCCGTCATCACATTGCGATTGTTGCCATGGCCTGCCTATGCGTTTTGCTGGGCGGGCCTTCTTATGCCGCGGGCGCAGACAGCCTCATCATTGCGGGCACGACGTACTACGAGCCGGGCGTGTCGGGCCCCGGCTGGGCCTGGACCGATGCCGACCACCTGGAGCTCAACGGCTACGCGGGCGAGGCCATCGGCGCCGACGGCGACCTGGTGCTAACGCTTGCCGGGCAAAACTCCGTGACGGAGTCGCATGCGCCCGATGCGGACATCACGCTGTGCGGCATGGAGGTGTGGGGCAACATGACGCTTCGCGGTACCGGGACCTTGACGGCGACGGGCTCGCAGAGCGGGATTCACGTCTCGCAGGCATTTGTGGTGGACAGCTGCGCCGTCGATGCCCGGGCGGACGGGGCCGATATCACGGATGAGGCGGTCGCCGGCGTGATCGCCAGCGACATGGCCGTGCGCGGCGGTGGGCGCGTCTTTGCCGCGGGCGCCGGGTCCGGAGCGGGCGTGCGCGCCTACGGCGTGTTTGTGCAGGATGCGCGCCTTGGCGCTGGTGCGGCCGGCTGTCGGCTTTCCGTCGACGCCTCGTGGCTTGATGCAGCCGGTGCCGACGGCGGTGTTGCGTGCTTGGGCGGGTCGCTTGTGTCCGCGCGGTTTGTGACGCCTGTTGGTGGGGCTTTTGGTGCTAGCGGCGTGGTTGATGCCGGCGGTGCGGTGGAACCGCATGTGGTGGTTGAGCCCGATGTGGCCACGCCTCCGGCGGGGGAGACCGACGGGCGCGACGTGCCGGGCGGTGGGACGAGTGATCCTGCCGCCGATGTAACCCCGCTGCCGGAAAGCCCACCGCGGGGCCCACGGCAAATCCCTTGCTGAAACCCGCGGCCGCGACAACCAAGACAAAAACGACAGCAACCAAGACCACGGTCGCCAAGACCACTAAGCCCAAGACGGCTACCACGACAACCGCCACGCTCCCCAAGACCGGCGAGAACTGCTGGATCGCCGCGTCCGTGGCGCTTTTGCTGCTGGGGACAGTGCTGCTCGTCGCCGTACGCCGCTGCTGAAACACTAATTTTTCGGAAGTGCGGGGAAAGCAGAACCTGTCGACCGTAACCCGCTATTTATCAACAAAACCACAGGTCGCGAAAGCGTAAAACCGTGGGCTGGTCAGCAGATCTCGGTTTTATCCCGCACTTCCGGAATTGTCTCCATTAGAGGCCAACCAACAGTCGGCGATTGTATCTCATGCAGTCAGTTAGTTAAAATTGGCCATGATTGCGCTTGCCGACATATCATTCACCATCTCACGCGTGCTACCTCGCTACGATATTCACGAGGCTCATGATGATATAATTTCTACCAAAGCATCGTTTGGCTTGGGATGGATTTAGTTCAGTTCCCGAATGAGGGCAGGCTCTTGGGACCGAGAAATTTTTACTCCTGGGTTCAAGCCTTGCAACTGCCGGCGCATCGATACCTTTTGTTATGCCAAAGTGATACACACATAACGAAGAAAGCCCCTGCGGGAAACGCTTCCGCTACATTTTCGAATATCTGTCCCAGCGAGCATCTATCATAGGATGAGATTACTGGGCAATAGCCATAAGGATTGGAACTGCTGTGAATATCTTCAGCTGGAACGACTTGAATCCAACTGCTCGCGAATACATCTTGATGGCCAAAGATGTGCGTGATATGCAATATCGCAAACAATGGCCTACGCCTGGAGGTAAAACGCTAATCGAACTCGTTGCTAACGAGAATAAAGCCCTTAAGTTTTATCTTGATCTTACAGAGAATAAAAGAAGTTCTTCCTTAATCCTTGGACTTTCCGCTGACAGAAAAAGCACCATGCAGACACGCGTATCGGATCGTCCATTAATTCGTCTTGATTATAGTGATAATCCCGAGGTCCTTCGTCACAGAAATCCAGACGGATCGCTGGTCCTTGGTACTCATGTCCATTTTGATATAGACGGATACGGCGCCAAATGGGCTTGTGGCATCCCAGGTCAAAATATTCTGAAACCTCTGAACGACGATTTTGCATCACTCTTTTGGTCATTTCAGGAAACTTGTAATATTACAGACAAGCTTAAAGTAGAGCTATCTCTGGGGGTGTGAGATGAACGTAGATCAGGCTCGAGGCTTTATCAGCGCATACGCCAAGTTCGTAGAGGCAAATATGGTCCCGGTCCAGCAAGGTAATGGCGTCTGCATCTCCACCCCCATGCTCAATCGAAACAACGATTGCATGCGGGTTTATCTGGGTGATGACCCAGCAGGCGGCTATGTCATTTCTGATCTTGGTGAAACCATCAATGATCTTGAATTGTCTGGATTCACCATGAAAGGACAGCGAATCGATAAGCTCAATTCGATTCTTTCTGGCTTTTCGGTAAAGGAAGAAAAAGGCGAACTGTGTATAACGGCTTCCGGATCTGACCTTCCTATGAAGATGAATATGCTTCTTCAGGCTATGGCCTCTGTTGATGATATGTTCTTGTTATCTCAAAGCAGTGTGAGAAACCTCTTCACTGAAGATGTCGGCAATTGGCTGCTTGATAATGAAATCCCTTATGTTCCTGGCCCGTCTTTCCAGGGCCGATCCGGACTTTCGTTTAAATTTGACTATGCAATTGGTAAAAACAAGAGAAGACCCATGCGCCTTATTAAAACGGTAAATAATCCTGGTAAGCAAGGCATTCAAAATGCATTATTTGGATGGGAAGACATTAAGTCGGCACGCAACGATTGCGAAGGAGTCGTTTTTCTCAACTCCACCAACACTAAAGATGGTGTTGTCTCCCCCGAGTCTATCGAAGCTTGCAAAAACTACGGACTTACTCCAATCATTTGGGGCGTCGATCAAGACTCCTATGTTCCCATGCTCGCTGCATAGGCGGTTTAATTTTGAAATGCTCATGCAAGCTGATGAATGGCAATTAGGCATGCCTTGCTACTCATTCCATTCGTCTGTATGCTTTACTCAGTTTTTGTTCGTAAGGCGCGACCAATGAAATCAAAAGAACGACTACCGCGAAGATCTTGGTTGCAGAGCACGACCAATGCAATATAAATAATGCTCGCGAAGATGACGCCTTCAACTGCTTAGGTTGAAGGCGTCTTGATTTACAAACGGTATCGACTTAACCTGTGCAGCTGAGGGTAATTCGCGTTTTTCCTGCCGGAAGCATACTACGTGCCGAGCGTGTCGGGCCCCGGATGGGCCTGGACCGATGCTGACCACCTGGAGTTTAACGGCTACGTGGCTGAGGCCATCGGCGCAGATGGCGACATGGTGCTGACGTTTACCGGGCAAAACTCCGTGATATAGTCGCATGCGACCGATGCGGTCATCACGCTATGCGACATGGAAGTGTGGGGCAACCAGGCACTTCGCGGTACCGGGACCCTGACGGCGACGAGCCCCCAGTGCATGATAACGTTTCACAGGCGTTCGCGTTGGACGTTGCACCGTCGATGCCTCGTGGCTGGATACGACCGGTGCCGATGGCAGCGTTGCGCGCACGGGCGGCTCGCTTGTGTCTGCGCGGTTTGTGGTGCCTTCCGGCGGGGTCTTTGGTGCTGAGGTGGGTAGATGCTGCCGGGGGCCGTGGCCGCGTATGTGGTGATTGGACCCGTTGTGGCCACGCCACCGGCTGTGTGGAGACCGATGGATGCGGCGCGTGGGTGGCAGGGCGGGCTAGCCTGCTGGCGGTGCCGGTCATGTTGCAGGGCAGCCCGGTGCTTGGTAGTTGACGGACCTCGTAGCGAAGCCCACGAACGCAGCGCCCAAGACAATCACAACGACCAGGCCACGGTGGCCACGTCGTCCAAGCCCAAGACTGCCACCGCGACAACTTTAGCTCTTCTCAAAACCGGCGACAACAACTGGATTACTGCTACCTTTACACTGCTTTTTCCGGGAATAGTGTTTCTAGGTGCAGCATATTATTGCTGAAACACTTTTTGAATTTTCTAGCTTAGGCACCACCAAGTACCGTGAAATGGTACCGCCAATATTGAGCTTAGTCCCCGGTGAATTATTTTTACCTGCGATCCGCCCCAGGGAGCCGCTGTATGTCGACCTTGCATATGTCGACTTTGACCGCGTTGAGCGCGATCCCGCCCATGATTGCATGCGTATTGATTCCGCCGCCGGGTCTTGAGTTCCACTCCCTCTTCTTGAACTATCTGTAGAAGACCGGTGAAGAGGTGCCTCGCCTCGCTTCATTAGCTCAAAATGCATCGACCGTCTATTAGTTGCGAACGATGTTCAATTATCAATGCAGAAGGCACCTTCGGCCTTAGGGGTCATTCCTGTATTCAGGGTTCCTGATTTGACACAGTTACCTAATTTTGAATTTGCATCAAATGGATGACTGGTAAAATACACTTCATAGCCGGTTCGAATTAGCGTTTGCGCATCGCAATCGGATATGTGTTGTTTGCACATTATATTCTGCTACGTGTCTATTAAGTACGACTCTACGGAGGAACCGGCTATCAACTTTAAGGAAAATCTGATGCTCAACGAGCTGCAGTCGAAGACAGATCTGGCAGGGTTTCTTGGCCTGTCTATAGAAAAGCTTGATTTCTTTGTCAATTCATCCTCCATGTATGACCTATACAGAAATAAATTGATTCCTAAAAGAAATGGCGGCTATCGAGAGCTATTAATCCCAAGATCTGATTTAAAAAAGGTTCAACGAATTATCGCTAAAGAGCTAGAAAAAAGCTACAACCCTTTGCCTTGTGTGCACGGTTTTGTAAAGGGTCGATCAATACAAACAAATGCTGAGACCCATATTGGCTCACAAGTAATTGCTGGCATTGATATTAAGGATTTCTTTCCTTCAATCTCATCTAAACGGGTATATGGCCTTCTTGTTTCGAAGAAGTTAGGTCTCACCCCTGAAGTTGCATTCTGCATTTCTAGACTTGTCGCCACACCAAAAGGGATCCCTCAGGGAGCTCCCTCATCCCCTTTAATTTCGAACATGGTTTGCCTTGGCATGGACAAACAGCTTATGCATCTATCGCATGAGTATCATTATCAATACACGCGATATGCCGATGACCTAACGTTCTCTTTTAAAAGCTCTTTTTATTTTTATCGACACTTTTGCTCAGAGGAAAAGCTCAGGTTGCCCAACAAAATACGAAACGCGATCACTGACTTCCATGGAACCGAGTCATTTGAGATCAACGAAGATAAATCGTTTTACAGTTGCAGTTTCTCAAGACAGCTAGTCACGGGCGTTGTCTGTAACCAAAAGACAAATATAAAGCGCGAGCAATATCGGCGACTCCGCTCAACGCTCCACCGACTAAGCAATAGCGACATTGAAGGCGCGATGGGCTGCTATTACGGTAAATCCATCGCTAAACTCACCGACGCAGAGAGAGGGATATTTCAAGCGGCTCTTCGAGGAAGTCTAAATTTTTATAAGTCTCTTATTAAGAATCCCTGGACATCGGGACCGCTCCTGCGTTTAGGCAGCCTCTACAATAAAACGAAACCAGAAGATACGCCTGTTTTCCCAGTCGCACTTCAGCAAGACTCGCTTCTGTATCTAGAAGGAGAGGATGACAAAGAAACCCCGTTTGAGGGTTTAGGGTTTTACTTAACCGGCTACGGCCTTGTGACGGCGTGGCACGTGATATGCGATGCCGTTTCTCATGACATGGAAAGAAGGGAAATAAAAGTATCCAGCTCAGATAAGACCCCGCTTGCTAAATTTAAATTTAGCAAATCGATCGTTCAAGACAACAAGCGCGATGCTGTAATACTACGAGAAGTTCCTCAAGAAATCTTAAAGAAGATCCCCAAGCTTCCAGCAGTCATGGATTTGCCCGTAAAGGGGGATAAGATCTCCGCTTATCAACAGCATTTTTCCGAATCTAGATTCAGCCTTGAATTGCACAGTGGGGATTTGCTCAGGGTCGGAGATCCAAGCGAAGAGGGCACACTTTGTTATACGAATTGCTCATTTCAGCATGGAATGAGTGGTGGGCCAGTGTTTAATGACTTGGGTCAGGTCATTGGCATAGTACATACTGCAACTGAGCAGGGAAAACTTGGCTCTTTCCTTCCTTTAAGGGATTGTATCCGCTCATCCGATGTTTATGGAGAGTGGCAGGTCTTCTAACTAGATTGTCATACATTCTGGCCCAAAACGCTCATCGCGTCAGACTTGAAACAAGGTGTCTGCTGCTTCTACTTAAACGGTGACAATCGGAAAAGCCATAAGGGGGTGCTGAGTTAGATGCTGGAAAACGGGCCAGTCAGGAAGATATAGAGCGGCGGACTGTATAACATTTCGTTCTAGTACGACTCTGAGACCTATGCGGGAAAGCATGAGGGGAGCGGCTTCTCCGGAAAGATAAAGCTCGCGGATTTCGTCGGTCTGGAGACGGGTGCTTTTTATTTAAGGCAGCGTGCGGACCGATGGGCTCTACTCATGTTCATAGATCAGGCAACCATACTTGGGGGTTACGTTCAACTTGATTATGGCATTCAGTTTGCCTACTCAGAGACACGAGAGGACGGAGCCGTTCGCGTAGCTGTCGAACGCCCGGTTGATTTTGGTGTTTACCACGTTGAACCATCTGCCTGCGGTTAGAAGGTTCAACGTCGAAGGATTTACTACTGATGACCTCAATTTCTTGACAGAATTTATTGATAAAACGCCCCGTTTATCTTTGAGCTCGCCGAACAGCAAAAAGTCGGACCAAAGCCTTCGGCGATGATTTCCTGACGTTCTATTGTTAAATGCCCAGTAAGTTGATTACCAAAATTACTGTCGACACCACTCACCCATGCCGACGACATCGTCTGAATTGTCACGCTGTTGGCGCTTCCCTCGTTAATAGCATCGCTTCTTAGGCCACAACTGGCTGTCGAAACTCCCGTTTTCCGAAATTCGGGGAAAATAGGGGCGGCTGAGCACAACCCGATTTTTGGCAACAATACCGTCGGTCGCAGAAGCGTAAATCCGGGGTTTAGTCGGCTGATCTCTGTTTTCCCGCACTTCCGTATACGACCCCTCGATTAAGGTTATATTAACGCGCGGCGATTACTTCCCATGCAATCGGCGGTAAAATCTCGCCATGGTTACGCTCGCCGATATAGCCTCTACATTCTCTCGCGTGGACCACACCTGCAACGTCGCCGACCTGATCGACGCAGCTCTAAGAACAGAAGAATTATGAAAGGATTCAAACACCGAAGAGCCTGCAGCATCAAAAGTGTCAGACCGGCGAGATCTGTATCGTAGACATCGTTCGAGAGGGGATGACCGAAAATGACCCGCGCCTACAGTGAAGTTTATCTCGAGGACGCTATGAGAACGCTGGGCGAGGCAGTCGATTTTGCCCTTTGCGACCAGGGACTGACTCCGACCGAACTGACGGCGATCTTGTCAAACGCTTTTGAGATGAAACAGTTTGAGCGCGGTATCCCACGCGTTGTCTGCGGCATGTCGGGCGATGAGCTTGTGCGCGAGATCATTGTCCACGCGGGTCTGAAGCCCGTCGAATTCAGGGAGGCCTATCCGTTCGACCGTTCCCCGCAATACTGAGCAGGTTGGGTTTTGGCATACACGCAATGGACGTGCGGCCTAGGTTTTAGCGACCTTTTTGAAGTGGCGCCACTCGATTGGGTTATCGGCTCGTACCATCCGCTTCACGAGGCCTCCGAAGTTAAATTCGCCCAGATAGTCATTGATAAATGGAACAAAGCCCAGGCAGGCAAAAAGGGCCTCAAGGCAGCACGAAAGGCAGCCGGCCTGACCCAAAAGCAGCTGGCCGCCCAATCGGGAGTCAAAATCCGTGCCATACAGCTCTACGAGCAAAACCAACTGGACCTGCGCCGTGCCTCGGTATCCTCGGCATTGGCGCTCGCAAAAACCTTACACTGCAGCATCGAAGACCTCGTCTGGCAACCGATCGTTCTTGAGTACGACTCCTGTTGCCACTGTGATGTGCTCCCCGGCATTGCGTCGCGCGTATAGAATCTAAGCATCCGCACGCCAGCTATGAAATGGAATGGACGCCACATGGAAATCCCCAGCACCCTGTGCAGCAATGTGTACGACTTCGCGTTTTGCCCCGAGCCCTGCTACGAACGCCTGGCCGACCTCGCCGACCCCGAGGACTGGGGTCCCGGCAACCGCATCCTCAAAAACTACCTGTCGTTTTCGTTTAGCCGTGCGGTGTTCCTGACCGAGCGCGACGTGGACCAGACCGCGCCGTCCAACCTGCCTTTGGTGTTCGACAACGACCAATGCCTGTTCAACACCGGCCTGTACACGCGTCGCTACGAGACCATCTACGGCCTGTTTGAGCCCAACACCAAGCCCGACGCGCGCCAGCGCTGGTTTTTGAAGGGCTTCTTTAAGGAGAGCGACCCCATGCTGGTCTCGTTTGAGTACCTGCCGTGCCGCGTGCGCTTTGCCGAGGACCCCTCCGAGCTGGTCTTTGACTACCGCTTGCCCATCCGCTCCAACATCGACCACATTCTGGGCGATGAGGAGAACCTTACGCGTATTCCCGCTAGCCTGATGGGGGAGGGCAACTCGCTGCTGCTGCGCCGTGCCTTTGAGGACGCCGTCGTCGAGGCCGCCCGCCGCGCCGCCGCCAACTACACGCTCGCCGTGCCGCAGTTCTACGGCGGTCGGATCCAACTGCTGCTGCCGCTGTGCCTAACCGGCGACAAGCCCGAACTGGCGCTGACCATCCAGCGCGAGGACGGTTTCTACGCCGCGCGCACCTGCCTCACGCTCGACATGGCATACAACAATGCGCGACTAATCTGTCGCCCCGAGACCTCGTGGATAAAGCGGTAAATGGTGGTTAAGCTGCTGTTTTACCTATTGCTTTGGTTGCTTTGGCTTAGCTAGCATCCACGAATTTAAAATCGGGGGCAAAAAGTTCTTGGTAAACCAGGCGCGGCTATGATAGTATCTCTTTTGCCGAAAGGCGACGGGCGATTGGCTCAGGGGTAGAGCATATCCTTCACACGGATGGGGTCACAAGTTCGAATCTTGTATCGCCCACCATCAAAAGCGCAGGTCAGAGGTGTTAAGCCTCTGGCCTTTTTCTATTTGATACCAAGGGTGACACCAAAAGTGACACCAAATTTTCGATTTTTATTAGCATGGGGTCCTATTTTTTATTGATCGCAAACCCTTCATAGTTCCTACATATTGAATATTATTTTCGTTCGTTGACCAACTATAGAGTGACGTCGTCGAACATTTTGAAAATAGTTCACGCGATCTTTCAATGAATTCTTTGCATGATTCATACGCAATTGTGGAGAAAAAGACCACTGGCTCACAGCTCGTACCAGCACATTCACGCCTCGTGACAACCTTTCAACACATCCCATCCATTTTTTGGTCAGCGTTTGGTCAGCTTCCGGTACTTACCCGCATGATGCCCCAGTAGATAATCGTCCACGACCACAACCGCATGGCCTACGGCCGATACCAAGGGAGGCGCAAATGGACGAAATCGTCTGCGCAAACACCGCATTCCGCTATTGGCGCTGCCCACCGCAGGTGCGCGACCTCTACCCGCGCCTACCCAACTCCGAAGAAGGCTGGCGAGCTCTATCCCAAGCCCCATTCGTAACCGACGTCCTCAAGACCCCGATTATCGCTGTTGCTTCGCCAGGTTATTGCAATCACCACTCGGGATTGCGCTCCACTATTCGCTGGGAAGGGACATCGGATGTCAGCACAACAATCGACACTAATTTAGGCTTTAGTGTTACCAATCCGCTTAACACATTATTTACTATGACACGCTTTGTGTCCCAAATAGATCTCGTACTGGCTATGTACGAACTTTGCGGTTGGTTTTCCGTTTTCGAGCTTGCTCCCGCTGCCGAAATGCAGTTAAAAATGGCGGTAGAGGAGAATCGCAATTCCAGCACGCAGGATCTGTTCGAACTTGGAGAAGGCGAAGACGAGGTTCCTTGGAAACGAGTTTACGCCCGCGCAACCGTAAAGGCCACAGATAAAGAAGGCCAAACGAACAAGCGTGAGGATGGAAGAGAGGTTACGAAACTCAAAGGCACTTCTCTTTGGATGAGAAAGCCGCTCATCGAGCTAAGCGATCTACATCGATTCGCCGACAAGGTCAAAAGTCAAATGTGGGGAAAGCAGTTTTATGATGCCGCTCAGCAGGTTATCGGCATTGCTGCGTCTCCGCTCGAGGTCGCGGGGGTACTGCTTCTAAGTCGTTCTCGACGTCTAGGTGGTTCAGGATTCAGATACGTGTACCTCAACGATTTAACCCCTCTATCCGTGGCAGCCCAAAGCATCGCAGGCCAAAAGGTCTGCTACGGCGACATCGTGATCGTAAACCCAATCCTAATGAAGGCAGTTATTATCGAGATCCAAGGTGAGGTCATTCATGGCTCAGGTGCAATACTTGACCACGATGCGGAGCGCATGACTGCGTTGCAGAGCATGGGATTCGATGTATTCCTGGTGACTCACGATATGCTCAACGATTCAAAGCTGCTAGACACCATAGTCAGAAGTGTCTGCGACCGTTTAGGGATTCGCTATAAAGCCAAAACTGAGGCAATGAAGTGCGCCGAGACGAGACTGCGAGCAAATGTTTTGTGCAACTGGTTGGAAATCGGAAATTAGTCGGCGACAAGGCGCTAGAACTACCTAGTTTGCCTGTTAGTGAAATAATGTCATTTCAAAACTATGCCGGATTACGGGGCTGGACCCGGACTGGCCGTCCATACCCTGCATTTCACGGAATACGCAAGCCGTCTACCTGCGGTTTTGATTTTACCGATTACGGCATGCTCGGGGGTTCCCGGCCTGGCCCCGTAAACCGGCATAGTTTTGAAATCGCCGGGTCGGCGGGAGCGCGATTGGCCCCGGTAATGGGCCTGGCGCCGGCAAGACGGCCGTTGGGCGGATGGCGGCCCGCGCCGCGACTGCGAAATTTTCCAAAAATGTCCTTGCATCGCCGTCCGAGTTCCCGTATAGTACTTTTTCGCACGGGGGCGTAGCTCAGCTGGGAGAGCGCTTGACTGGCAGTCAAGAGGTCAGGGGTTCGATCCCCCTCGTCTCCACCCGAGCATTGAATGAGGCTCCAACGCAAGTTGGGGCCTTTTTTCTTATCTAACGATTGAAGCCATGTGTTGGTTGGGTAGCATCTTGGCGACATTCCCATTGTTAATTACGAATATGAATGTTAATAACTTTACGTCTCTGGATGGCAAAGCTAGTTTGCAGCGCTAACAACAAAGAGGCCGGGCGTAATGCCCGGCCTAAAATACTCTGGTGGGCCCTCCGGGATTCGAACCCAGAACCCAGGGATTATGAGTCCCCTGCGCTAACCGTTGCGCCAAGAGCCCTTATGAACGGTGAATGCAATTCTAATAAAGGCATCTAAGGCCTAATTTCTTCGCTTCACGTCGTGAAATACTACCATGCACGAGCAAGTCGCACAACGCAAGATCAAGTCCAATGCTAAACAACAACCAATCTAGGCGCGTCGCAGAAAAGACGTGTTTTAGAAAAAGTTAAGGCCATTAATTCAGGGCTCAAACACATTTAACCGCGAAATCAAGCTGATGCCATTTCAAAACACCGCCAGTTTACTACGACTGATCGGCGACTCCCGAGCACCGCGTGTTCCCCGTTTGCAAAACCGCAGGTAGGGAGCCCGACGGTTGCGTGAAAAGGCGTGCGTGGTCGAACATTCCTGATTCATCGTAGTAAACCGGCATAGTTCTGAGGCGCAGAGGAGGGGCGGTTCGCAATCGGGTCCGATAATGGGACTGGCGGAGCACGGGAAACCCGGTTGAGCGGGCGGGTCGTGTTTCGCCCGTGCCGGCACGGGCGAAAGTTTTTCCAAAATTGCCCTTGCATCGCCGTCGGAGTTCCCGTATAGTACTTCTTCGCACGGGGGCGTAGCTCAGCTGGGAGAGCGCTTGACTGGCAGTCAAGAGGTCAGGGGTTCGATCCCCCTCGTCTCCACCCGAGCATTGAATGAGGCTCCAACGCAAGTTGGGGCCTTTTTTCATATAGGCACACAAGGTCAAAGGCGGCACCATGATCCTCCTGGTCGACAAGATCGAAAAAAGCTTCGGCGCACGCGTCCTCTTTAGCGGCGCGTCCTTCCAGATCAACCCCGGCGAGCGCTTCGCGCTCGTGGGCCCCAACGGCGCCGGCAAAACCACCATGCTCAAAATCATCATGGGCATCGACAGTCCCG
The DNA here is from genome assembly GCA_905194345.1 of Coriobacteriaceae bacterium. Taxonomy (GTDB): domain Bacteria; phylum Actinomycetota; class Coriobacteriia; order Coriobacteriales; family Coriobacteriaceae; genus Collinsella. The sequence continues at coordinate 18,000 of CAJJRZ010000025.1, read as the reverse complement.
ACTCCGGCCAGGTCCAGTACGCAAAGGACTGCCAGGTGGGCTACCTAGAGCAGGAAACTAATCTGGAGCACAAGGACACCACCATCCTTGCCGAGGTCATGGCCGCCGCCAAGGAAATCCGCCGCATGGGCGAGCGCGCTAACGAGCTGCAGGCCCAGATCACCGAGCTCTCCGAGCAGGGCAAGGACGTCGACGCACTCCTTAACGAGTACGGCCAGGTCCAGGACCGCTTTGAGCACCTGGGCGGCTACGAGCTCGAGAGCAACGCCCGCAAAATCCTGTCCGGCCTAGGCTTTAAGGTCACCGACTTTGAGCGCCCGTGCTCCGAGTTCTCGGGCGGCTGGCAGATGCGCATCGCGCTCGCCAAGCTCTTCCTGCGCCATCCCGACCTGCTGCTTCTGGACGAGCCCACCAACCACCTGGACCTCGAAAGCGTCCAGTGGCTGCGTGGCTTTATCGCCAACTACGACGGCGCCGTCCTCATCGTCAGCCACGACCGCGCCTTTATGGACGCCTGCGTCGACCACGTCGCCGCGCTCGAAAACCGTCGCGTGACCACTTACACCGGCAACTACAGCAGCTACCTCAAGCAGCGCGAGGACAACCTTGAGCAGATGCGCGCCAAGCGCGCCGCCCAGGAGCGCGACATCGCCCACATGCAGGTCTTCGTCGACAAGTTCCGCTACAAGCCCACCAAGGCCGCCCAGGCCCAGGAGCGCATCCGCAAGATCGAGCAGATCAAAAAGGAGCTTGTCATCCTACCCGAGGGCCACAAGCACATCGACTTTAAGTTCCCCGACCCGCCGCGCTCCGGCGACATGGTCGTGGGCCTGGAGGGCGTCTCCAAGTCCTACGGCAACAAGCACATCTACAGCGACATCGACCTCAAGCTCTACCGCGGCGAGCACGTGGCGCTCGTCGGCCCCAACGGCGCCGGCAAGTCCACGCTCATGAAGATCATCGCCGGACTGGAGCCGCCCACCACCGGCACCCGCGACCTGGGCACCAACGTGGGCGTGGCCTATTACGCCCAGCACGCGCTCGAGGGCATGACCGAGTCCAACACCGTCCTGCAAGAGATCGACACCGTCACGCCCAAGTGGACCGTGCCGCAGCAGCGCAGCCTACTGGGCGCCTTCCTGTTTAGCGACAGCGATTCCATCGAAAAGCAGGTGCGCGTCCTTTCCGGCGGTGAAAAGGCGCGCTTGGCCCTGGCTAAGATGCTCGTGGCCCCCGAGGCACTTCTGTGCCTGGACGAGCCCACCAACCACCTAGACATCGACTCGGTGGACATGCTCGAGAACGCCCTGCAAAACTTCCCCGGCACCATCGTGCTGATCAGCCACGACGAGCACCTGGTGCGCGCCGTGGCCAACCGCGTCATCGACATCCGCGACGGACAAGTCACGGTCTACGACGGCGACTACGACTACTACCTCTACAAGCGCGAGGACCTCGCAGCCCGCGCCGCCGCCGAGGCGTCCACGGAGAGCGCGCCGGCCACGACCAAGTCCGCCAAGGCCAGCGCCGCCCAGGCCGACACCCCCGTCGCCGCCCCCAAGCCTGCCGAGGGCAAAAAGACCAAGGAGCAAAAGCGCGCCGAGGCCCAAGCCCGCGCTGCGCTCAACAAAAAGCTCAAGGGCGTGCGTAACCAGCTCAAGAAGATCGAGACGGAGCTCGACAAAAAGCGCGCCCGCTATGACGAGCTTATGGAATTGATGGCGAGCGAAGAGCTTTATGCCGATCAAGACAAGTTCAACGCCGCGCTGGGGGAATATAACGGCCTTAAGCAAGAGCTACCCAAGCTCGAGGACGAATGGCTGGAGCTTTCCACCCAGATCGAAGAGGAGACCGCGCGTGAACTCTCGTAAGGCCGCTGCCGTGGCGATGAGCATCATCGCCATCGCCTGTCGCATCTGCGGCATCTTTATGAGCGCGATGACCGTGCTGCTGTGCTTTAGCGGCCTCACCGCCAAGTTGCAGATTGTGGGCTTCGTCGTCGAGCTTTCGCGCGCACTGCCGAGCGCCATCGCCGGCTACGGCGTCATCACATCGCCCTTTGGCGGCGTGTTCCGCTTGGATTACGCCATCGTGGCCGTCATCCTGTTTGTGGCCGACTACCTGCTCACGCGCGCCTCGCGTCGCGTCCGCTAGGGGAGCGCCATGTCCAGCAGCTACCTCATGAACCTGCTCGCCAGCGCCGTCGCCGTCATCGTGGGCATCGTGATCCACGAGAGCGCACACGCCGCCGCGGCCTGGGCACTCGGCGATAAGACGGCCCGTTCGCGCGGACGCGTCTCACTCAACCCGCTCAACCATATCGACCCGTTTGGCACCATCATCCTGCCGCTGCTCATGCTTGCCGCCGGCGGCCCGGTGTTCGCCTTCGCCAAACCCGTGCCCGTGTACCTCAACAACCTCAAACACCCCAAGCGTGATGAGGTCCTGGTGAGCGCAGCCGGCCCCGCATCGAATATCGCGCTCGCATGCCTGGCCGCAGCCCTCATGCACGCTGCATACGGCAACCTCTACGCCAGCATGTCCTTTGCCGTGGCGACGCAAATCATGAACTTCGGCGCCACCTTTATCGTGGTCAACCTGTCGCTTGCGTTCTTTAACCTCATTCCGATTCCGCCGCTTGACGGTTCGTCGATTATCGTGCCGTTCCTCAAAGGCAAGGCGCTCTCCACCTACTACCAGCTGCAGCGATACGCCATGCCCATACTCATCATTGTGCTGTATCTGCTGCCCATGTGGACTGGCATCGACGTGATCGGCCGCTATTTCGACGTTACCGTGTATCCGTTGGCCGAGTGGCTGCTCAACTTCGCAATCGCCGGCATCTAAGGTAAACTTACAGGTCGACCGTGCAAAACGGTCGCAACATGCACCCAAACCGCGCCGCGAAGGCGCCGTCAAAGGAGGTCGAAGATGTCGTATCGCGTGTCGACGCAGGTCTACAGCGGACCGTTCGACCTGCTGCTGCAGCTGGTAACCCGCCAAAAAGTTGATATCGGCGCCATCTCGATCAGCGAGGTGGCCGAGCAATACCTGGCCGAGGCCGAGCGTATCGAGGCGCTGGACCTGGACGTGGCGAGCGACTTTTTGCTGGTCGCGGCAACTCTTTTGGACATTAAGGCAGCCTCGCTGGTACCCCAGGAGGCCCCGCGCAAGACAGGCGACGGTGACGAGGACGACGAAGACCTCGAGGAACTCAGTGCGCTCGACGGCGACGCCCTGCGCGAAGTCCTGATCCAGCGCCTGATTGCCTACAAGCAGTTTAAAGGCGCGGCGGCAGCCCTTGGCGCGCGGATGCAGGCCGAGAGCCGCATGCATCCGCGCGTGGCCGGCCCCGACCCCGAATTCCTTGGCCTTATGCCCGACTACCTGGCCGGCATTACCCTGCGCGGCCTCGCCGTCATCTGCGCCGACCTGGACGGCAAGCGCCAGACTTTCCTGCTGGAAGCCGAGCACGTGGCACCGCATCGCGTGCCGCTCGACCTGACGGTGGCCTCGGTCGATCGCTTTACCATGGCTCACCAAACCTGCACCTTCCGCGAGCTGTTGGACGGCGATGCCACCACCGAACAGCTTGTCGTCACCTTCCTGGCCATGCTCGAGCTCGCCAAGCGCGGCTCGCTTACCCTGAGCCAGGACGAAATCTTTGGAACCATTCAAATCAATCGCGTCGAGGGCGCCGAGGCATACGTGCCCGGCGAGGGCCCCGAGCTCACCGAATAGGAGCGGCAACCATGTCAACCCTTTCCACGCTGGAGGCAAACAGCCTCAAAGGCGCCTTGGAGGCGCTGCTGCTGGTGTCGAGCGACCCCGTGAGTGCGCCCGCGCTGGCAAGTGCACTGGATATCGCCCCGGGCGAGTGCGCATCGCTGCTCGCCGAGCTCAAAGTTGAGTACGAGGAGGCTAACCGCGGTTTTCAGCTGCGCGAGGTCGCCGGTGGTTGGCGCTTGTTTACGCACCCCGCCTACCACGATGTGGTAGAGGCCTATGTGCTGAGCTGGGACACGCAAAAGCTGTCGCAGGCGGCGCTCGAGACCTTGGCCGTTATCGCCTACCACCAGCCAGTCACGCGCGAGGTGGTCAAGGGCATCCGCGGCGTCAACTCCGACGGCGTCATTGCGTCGCTCGTGGACAAGGGCCTGGTGCGCGAGCTCGGCCGCGACCCCGAGCGCGGTCAGGCCATCATCTACGGCACGACCAACGCCTTCTTGGAAAAGTTCGGTCTGCGCTCCACCCGCGACCTGCCCGATCTGGAGCAGTTTGCCCCCGACGAGCAGTCGCGCCGGTTTATCCGCGAGCGCCTGAGCGGTCGTAGCATTCAGTCCACGCTCGAGGAGCAGGCCGATGACCTGGACGAAGAGCGCGAACTGCTCGATACCGATGTTGAAGATGTTGAGGCAGTCGAGGACTTGGAAACCCTGGTCGTCGACGAGACCTCGGAGGATTTACATGACGAGGACTAACGAAGTAGGGGAGACGCGTGCCATGGGCAACGCAGTACCCGCAACCGACGCCCAGCCCGTCTACCCGCATACCATGCGCCTGCAGCGCTTTTTGGCGCGCGCGGGCGTGGCGAGCCGCCGCGGATCGGAGGACCTGATGACCGCCGGCCGCGTGACCGTCAACGGCCAGATCGCGACCGAACTGGGCACCAAGGTCGACGTCGACCACGACCATATCGAGGTCGACGGCATGCCCGTCAAGCTCAACCAGGGCTCCGTGTACCTGATGCTCTACAAGCCGACCGGCTACCTCACCACCATGAGCGATCCGCAGGAGCGCCCTTGCGTGGCCGACCTGGTCCCGCGCGACCGCTTTCCGGGCCTGTTCCCTGTGGGCCGCCTGGACCGCGACACCACGGGCCTTTTGCTCTTTACCACCGACGGCGACCTGTCGCAGGATCTGCTGCACCCCAGCAAGCATGTTTACAAGACCTACCAGGCGCTCGTGGACGGCAACCTGACCGATCGCGACTTAGAACCACTCCGCCGCGGCATCGAGCTCGATGACGGCCTGTGCCAGCCGGCGATCTGCCGCGTCATTAACGCGCGCGAGGCCGAGGCCGTAGCTCCGCAAGGCGTTAAGCCCGGCACCACCGCCGTGGAGGTCATCATCCGCGAAGGCCGCAAGAACCAGGTCAAGCGCATGCTGAGCAAGATTCACCACCCGGTGATCCGCCTGCACCGCTGCAACTTTGCCGGCCTGGAGCTCAAGGATGTGGCCAAGGGCTCGTGGCGCGAGCTCACCGACCGCGAGGTGCAGATCCTCAAAGACGGCGGTATCCCGCCCAAGCAGGCCAGCTCCAAGCGCAGCGCCGCGCCGGCGACCAACACCGCGAGTCGCACGCGTCACCACGGTAGCCACGGCTCCGCGCCCAAGCGCAACACCTACCGCGAGCGCTACACGAGCTAGGCAATCGCAAAGCCCCAGCGCCCGCGTCCCATACCAGCACGTCAACCACCGAAAGGAAGCATTGCATGATCGTCGCCATCGACGGCCCCGCCGGTTCCGGCAAGTCCACCATCGCCAAGGAGATTGCCCGCCAGCTGGGCTTTAACAAGCTCGACACGGGCGCCATGTATCGCGCCGTCACCTTCGCCGCGCTCGACCGCGGCATCGACCTGGACGACGAGGCGGCCATTGACACCCTCGCCGAGCAAATCGAGATCCGCTTTACCAACGGCACCGGCGAGGACACGCGCCTGACCATCGACGGCAAGGACGCATCGGCCGCCATTCGCACCCCGCAGGTCGACGCCAACGTGTCCAAGGTCTCGGCCTACCCGGGCGTGCGCGCCGCCATGCTCATCCACCAGCGCCGCGCCGCCGAGGACCGCGATATCGTCGCCGAGGGTCGCGACATCGGAACCGTCGTGTTCCCCAACGCACAGGTCAAGGTCTTCCTGACCGCCGACCCGCGCGAGCGTGCCCGTCGCCGTGTGCTGCAGCGCCACCAAAACGACGCCCAGCCGCTCACCGAAGAGCAGCTTGAGGCCGAGGTCGACGAGACCCTCGACGCCCTCAAGCAGCGCGATAAGCTCGACAGCAGCCGCGAGGTCGCGCCGCTCGTTCCCGCCGAGGACGCGGTACATGTCGACTCCACCGCCCACACCATCGACGAGGTCGTCTCGATCATCGAGGACCTCATCAACCAAAGGAGGTAGCCCATGCGCCTGTTTAAGCAGACGCCCGAGGATTACTACAACGCCCCCTACGCCGAGTTCCCGGCGCTCATCCGCGGCACCGTCGCCGTGGTCATGGGCATCCTGTGGGTCTTCTCCAAGCTCATGTGGCGTTGGAAGGTCGAGGACAGCGACCTGCTGTTTGAGCGCCAGGAAGGCCGCGGCAGCGTGGTCATCTGCAACCACACATCGATGGCCGAGCTCCTAGCTGTGGAGACGGCGCTGTTCTTTGGCGGCCGCCGCATTCGCCCCATTTTTAAGTCCGAGTTTGCGAAGAGCAAGATCGTGCGCTGGGCCTTTAGCCGCGTGGGCGGCATTCCCGTCGAGCGCGGCACCGCCGACATGAAGTGCCTGCGTGCCGCCCAGCATGCGCTGCAGCGCGGTGAGGACGTCCTGATCTTCCCCGAGGGTACGCGCATCCGCTCGCGCGAGATCAAGCCCGAAGTCCACGGCGGCTTTGCGCTCATCGCCCAGATGGGTAAGGCACCCGTCAACCCGCTCGCCATCTGCGGCTGGTCCGATATTACGCCTGCGGGCAAAAAGATCATGCGCCCCAAAAAGTGCTGGATCCGCGCCGGCAAGTTAATTTCGCTTTCCGACGCGCCTGTCGAGCTCAAGCGCAAGGAGCGCCTAGCCTGGTTTGAGTCCGAAGCCATGAGTCGCGTCTACGCCATGCGTGATGACCTGTGCGCCGAGCACCCGGGCAGGTTCTAGCCATGGACGAGGAAGTCATGAACACCGCCGAGGCTGTGCCCGGCAAGGCAGACGCCCCCACTATCGAAATCGCTGCCCACGCCGGCACCTGCTACGGCGTACAGCGTGCGCTCGATATGGCGCTGGCCGCTGCGCCGCAGGCAGGGGAGTGCACTCAGGTCCATACCTTGGGTCCGCTCATCCATAACCCGATCGTGGTACGCGAGCTCGCCGAGGCAGGCGTCGGTCTGGCCGACACCTTGGACGACGCCACGTCGGGCACTGTGATCATCCGCGCCCACGGCGTGGTGCCGCAGGTCATTGATGCCGCTCGCGAGCGTGGCCTTAACGTCGTCGACGCCACCTGCCCCTACGTGAAGAAGGTCCACGTGGCGGCCGAGCGCCTGGTGCGCGAGGGCTACCGCGTGATCGTCGTGGGCGAGCCGGGCCACCCCGAAGTCGAGGGCATCCTGGGCCACGCCGGCGATGACGCGCAGGTCGTGAGCTGCGCTGCCGATGCGGACGCGCTGTCGCTCAAGGGTAAAGTGGGCTTGGTTGTGCAGACCACCCAGACTGCGCAGAACTTGGCCGAGGTCGTGGCTGCTATCACCCCGCGCGTGCAGGAGCTGCGCGTGATCAACACCATCTGCGCCGCCACGAGTGAGCGTCAACAGGCAGCAGCCACACTTGCCAACCGCTGCGACTGCATGGTCATCGTGGGCGGCAAGAACTCGGGCAACACCCGCCGCCTGGCGCAGATTTGCGCAGACGCCTGCGAGCGCACGTATCACATCGAGGAAGCTTCTGAGCTCCAAGCCGCGTGGTTTACCGACGCTCACCACATCGGCATCACCGCCGGAGCCTCCACCCCGCAAGAACACATCGAGCGCGCCGTCGAGCGCATCAAGGAGCTTTGCCGCTAACCATGGACCAGACCGTACCCGCATACGCCGCCGAGGTGGCCGATTACGGGCGCAGCCGCGACCCCGAGCCGGGTGAGGGCGCGCTCGTAAAGAACGTGCGTCCCGAATCGCCCGCGTGGGATGTGGGTATCGAGCCGGGCATGCGCGTGCTCACGGTCAACGGTGAGGCGCTCACCGACATGATCGTGTGGCTCTGGGAGGCCGACGATGATACCGTCGACCTCGAGGTTTTCGACCCGCGCGACGGCACCGTCACCCCCGTCGAGCTCGACCGCTTTCCCGGCGAGGATTGGGGTTTGGAGTTCGATGGCCCCATCTTCGACGGCATGCGTACCTGCGTCAACGCCTGCGTGTTCTGCTTTATGACCATGCTCCCCAAGGGCGGCCGCTCCACGCTCTATATTCGCGACGACGACTATCGCCTAAGCTTTTTGCAAGGCAACTTTGTCACGCTTACGAACCTCACCGACGAGGACGTGCAAAACGTCATCCAGCGCAACATGAGTCCCATGAACGTGTCGGTCCACGCTGTGAGCCCCGACGTCCGCCGTCGTATGATGGGCCGTAACGCCCAGCGAGGCATGGACGTACTCGAGACCATCATGGCCGCCGGCATCGAGATTCACGCGCAGATCGTGTTGTGCCCCGGCATGAACGACGGCGAGGAGCTGGAAAAGACCCTGCGCTTTTGCGAGGAGCACGAGCAAATCACAAGCCTGGGCATTGTGCCGCTCGGTTTTACCAAACACCAAAACCGCTTTAGCTGGTCATACAGCGACAAGCCCGAACTGGCGCGCGAGACCATTGCCATGATCCGACCGTTCCAGGACCGCGCCTATGAGCGCTTTGGCCGCCACACCTTCCAGATGAGCGACGAGTTCTATCTGGACGCCGGCATCGATCCTCCAGAGGCAGACTTTTACGACGGTTACCCGCAGTACTACGACGGCATCGGCATGATCCGCTCGTATCTAGACGAGACCGACGACGTGCTTGCCGCCTATACCGAGCGTCTGGCCCGCGTCCGCGAGGCCATCGCCGCCCGCAGCCAGCATCTGCTGTGCCTCTCGGGCGCCAGCGCACGCGACACGGTGGCCCGCTTTGTGGAGTCGCCCCAGGGACTCGCCGGCACTGTCACGGCCATCAAGAACCGCTACTTTGGCGGCAACGTGGACGTGACCGGCCTCATCGTCGCGTGTGACATCTTGGAGCAGCTGCCCCAAGATCTGTCGGGGGTTATGCTCTTTGTGCCTAAGCTCATGTTCAACGCTGACGGCATGACGCTTGACGAGTATCATCGTGACGATTTACTCGCAAGCCTTACCAGTCGCGGCGCCGAGGTTCATGTGGTGTCAACCATGCCGCATGAGCTGCTCGATACCCTGGAGCATATCCTTGGCATTGTGCCTGCCGACTCTAACACTTCCACTGAACCTACCCATTAAAGGAGAGCAGATGAAACCTATCGTCGCCGTCGTCGGACGCCCCAACGTGGGCAAATCCACGCTCGTTAACCGCCTGGCCCAGACCTCGGACGCCATCGTCCACGAGTCTCGCGGCGTCACGCGCGACCGCTCGTATCACACGGCCGATTGGAACGGCCGCGAGTTCACCATCGTCGACACGGGCGGTATCGAGCCGCTCAAGAGCGACGACGTCTTTGCCACGTCCATCCGCGACCAGGCGCTCGCCGCCGCCGAGGAAGCCGCAGTCATCCTGTTTGTAGTCGATGGCCGCACCGGCGTCACCGAAGAGGACGAGTCGGTCGCCCGCATGCTCAAGCGCTGCGACAAGCCGGTCTTTCTGCTGGTGAACAAGCTCGACAACCCCGATCGCGAAAACGACAGCATCTGGGAGTTCTATTCGCTCGGTATCGGCGAGCCCACGCCGCTCTCGGCCCTGCATGGCCATGGCACGGGCGACCTGCTCGACGATATCGTGGCCCTGCTTCCCGAGGAAGAAGACGAGGTCGCCGATGAGTTCCCCGACGCGCTGAACGTGGCCATCATCGGCCGCCCCAACGCCGGCAAGTCGTCGCTGTTCAACCGCATCCTGGGCGCCGACCGTTCTATCGTGTCCAACATTGCCGGCACGACGCGCGACGCCATCGACACTGTCGTCGAGCGTAACGGCAAGCACTACCGCATGGTCGACACCGCGGGCATTCGCAAGAAGAGCACCGTGTACGAGAACATCGAGTACTACTCCATGGTCCGCGGCCTGCGCGCCATCGACCGCGCCGACGTGGCGCTGCTCGTCGTCGACGCCTCCGTGGGCGTTACCGAGCAGGACCAGAAGGTCATGGGTCTTGCCATCGAGCGCGGCTGCGCCATCGTTGTGCTGCTCAACAAGTGGGATCTGCTCGACGACGACCGTAAGCGCGAGGCCTGCATGGAGACCATCGACCGCCGTCTGGGCGTCATGGCTCCCTGGGCCCAGTACCTGCGCATCTCTGCTCTCACCGGCCGCAGCGTCGAGAAGATCTGGGCGATGGTAGACGCCGCCGAAAAGACGCGCTCGCAGAAGATTAGCACCTCGCGCCTCAACGCGTTCCTCACCGACCTGCGCGAGTTCGGTCATACCGTGGTGGACGGCAAGCGCCGCCTGCGCATGCACTACGTGACCCAGACGGGCGTCAACCCGCCGACGTTCACGTTCTTCGTCAACCACAGTGACCTGGTCAACGACACCTACCAGCGCTACGTGGAGAACCGCATGCGCTCGACCTTCGACTTTGCCGGCACGCCCATTCGACTCTTCTTTAGGAAGAAGGAGCAAAAGGATGCATAATCCGATTCTGCTGACCGCCATCTGCGCCGTGGTCTCGTTCTTTATCGGAGCGATTCCGTTTGGCCTGATCTTGGGCCGCGTGTTTAACCACACCGACATTCGCAAGGCGGGCTCCGGTAACATCGGCACCACCAACGCCCTGCGCGTAGCCGGCCCCAAGGTGGCCGCGCTCACGCTGCTGCTCGACTGCCTTAAGGGCGCCATCTGCGTTGTCATCGCCCGTCCGTTCATCGCGAGCGTGGGCTATGGATTTCCGCCGAACATCATGGCGCCCGGAGCCCCCGGCGACTGGATGCTCGGTGTCATTTGCCTGGCAGCCGTGTGGGGCCATATCTTCTCGCCCTATCTCAACTTCCACGGCGGCAAGGGTATCGCAGTTGGTCTGGGTGTCATCCTCGCCTGGTACTGGCCTATTGGCCTGTCGCTGCTGGGCATGTTTATCGTAGCCGTCGCCATCACCAAGTATGTGTCAGTGGGTTCGCTTGCCGCGGCCATCGGACTTCCTATCGCTGCTTGCGCGGTCTTTCCGTACAGCAGCCTGGGCCTCAAGTTCTGCATGGCGATGATCGGCATCACCGTGGTGTGGGCCCATCGCTCGAATATCCAAAAGTTCATGGCCGGTAAGGAGTCCAAGCTCTCGTTTACCAAGCGCGTCACCGAGCCCGACGATAAGTAGGAGAGAGTCATGAATGTTGCGCTGATTGGCTCCGGCTCCTGGGGAACCGCCGTCGCCGGCCTCGCCGCCGAGCGAGCCGAGCGCGTGACCATGTGGGCCCATAGCGAGCAGACGGCCACCGGCATCAATGCCGAGCACCGCAATCCCCGGTATCTGGTGGACTACGAGCTGCCCGGCAACGTTGTCGCCGCCACGGACCTGTCGCAGGCGCTCGACGGCGCCGAGGCCATCATCTTTGCCGTGCCCTCCACGCACCTGCGCAGCGTATGCCATCAGGCAGCACCCTTCATCGCCGCCGACACCCCGGCACTCTGCCTCACCAAGGGTATTGAGCCCGAATCCGGCCTGCTTATGAGTGAGGTAATCGCCAGTGAGATCGGCAACGAGTCGCGTGTCGCGGCGCTCTCGGGCCCCAACCATGCCGAGGAGATCTGCCGCGGCGGGCTTTCTGCCGCCGTCATCGCCAGCAATGATCCACAGGTAGGGGAGACCTTTAAGGACCTGCTCCTATCCACGGCCTTCCGCATCTACCTGTCGCAGGACATGACCGGCGTCGAGGTTTGCGGCGCCATGAAAAATGTCATCGCCATCGTGTGCGGCATTTCCGCCGGTTCTGGTGCGGGCGACAACACGCTTGCCCTTATCATGACGCGCGGCCTGGCCGAGATCAGCCGTCTGGTGCACGCCCGCGGCGGTCAAGCCATGACCTGCATGGGTCTTGCCGGCATGGGTGACCTCATTGCCACCTGCACCTCCGAGCATTCGCGCAACCGCACCTTTGGCTACGAGTTTGCCCACGGCATCTCGCTCGACGAGTACCAGGCACGTACGCATATGGTGGTCGAGGGCGCCGTCGCGGCCCGCAGCGTCAGTGAGCTTGCCCGTTCACTGGGCGTAGACATTCCGCTCACCTTTGCCGTGGAGCAAACGCTCTACAACGGTGTTACTTTGGATAGGGCGCTCGAGATTCTCACAGATCGCGTCCCTTCTCAAGAGTTCTACGGACTCACCGACTAGCGCAGAAAGGCTTCTACCATGGGTTCCATCAAAATCGCTCCGTCTGTCCTTTCGGCCGACATGGCCAACCTCAAGGGCGAACTCGACAAGATCGCCGGTGCCGACTACGTGCACTTCGACGTTATGGACGGTCACTTTACCGGCAACCTCACCTTTGGCGTTGACATCCTTAAGGCCGTCAAGCGCTCCACCGATGTACCGGTCGACGCGCACCTCATGGTGACGAACCCCGACGAGACGGTCGATTGGTACGCCGACGCCGGTGCCGACATGATCACCGTGCACTACGAGGCTTCCACGCACCTGCACCGCACGCTCACGCATCTGCAGCAGCGCGGCGTCAAGGCCGGCGTGGTGCTCAACCCCGCCACCCCCGTGTGCGTGCTCGAGAGCATCATCGACGTCGTCGATATGGTACTGCTCATGAGCGTGAACCCGGGCTTTGGCGGCCAGAGCTTTATCCCGGGCACCATCGCAAAGCTTCACGAGCTCAAGGCCATGTGCGAGCGCCACGGCGTGTCGCCCCTGATCGAGGTCGACGGCGGTATCTCTTCCAAGAACATCGCCGAGGTCGTCAAGGCCGGCGCCAACGTGCTCGTGGCCGGCTCCGCCGTATTTAAGTCCGAAGATCCCGCTGCCGAGGTTGCGCTGCTGCAGAAGCTGGGCAACGAGGCCGCACAGGAGGCATAAACCCTTATGACCGCAGGTCAAAACCGCATACCCGTGAATCTTGACTATGCCGCCTCGACGCCAATGCGCGCCGAGGCGCTCCTTGCGCAGCGCGAGTACGACGACAGCGAGCTTGCCGGCGTCAACCCCAACTCGCTGCATTCGCTCGGCCGCAAGGCTGCCGCGCGTCTGGAGGTTGCACGTCGCGAGATCGCCCGCAGCTTTGGCGCGCACGTCCGCCCGTCCGAGATTGTACTGACCAACGGCGGCACCGAAGCCAACCAGCTGGCGCTGCTCGGTCTTGCCGAGGGCGCTCGTCAGCGCGATCGCAAGCGCGGTCGCGTAATCGTTTCGGCCATCGAGCACGATTCGATTCTGGACAACCTGCCGCTGCTGCGTGCCGCCGGCTTTACCGTCGACCTGGTGCAGCCCTGCCGCGCGGGCTACGTTGAGCCTGCCACGCTTGTCGAGCTGCTAGGCGACGACGTGGCGCTCGTGAGCATTATGGTCGCCAACAACGAAACCGGCGTGGTGCAGCCCATCCGCGAGCTTGCCGCAGCTGCGCACACCGCAGGTGCCCTGTTCCACACCGATGCCATCCAGGGCTACTTGCATATTCCACTCGATGTCACCGAGCTGGGCGTCGACGCCATGTCCGTCGCAGCCCACAAGATTGGCGGTCCCGTGGCATCTGGCGCACTCTACCTTAAGAGCCGCACGCCGCTGCGCCCGCGCATCTTCGGCGGCGGACAGGAGGCCGGTCGTCGTGCCGGCACGCAAGACCTGCGCACGCAGCTCGCCTTTGCCGCTGCCGCCTCGTCTCTGACGCCCCATGTGGCTCAGGAGCGCGCGAAGCTGCAAGCCCTTTCCGACAAGCTCTACGCCACGCTTACGGCCCATCCGCGCATTCACGCCACCATGGGTGACTACGCGCAAGCCGACCGTCTGCCCGGCATGTTATCGATCTACATTGACGGCATGGACTCAGAGGAACTCATCATCAAGCTCGACGCCGCCGGCTTTGAGGTTTCGGCCGGCTCGGCGTGCTCGAGCGGCAGCATGGACCCGAGCCATGTGCTCAGCGCCATGGGCATTGGTCGCGAGCAGGCACTAGGTGCACTGCGCATTTCCTTTGACGACCGCGTGAATCCGGACGATCTGGACGAGTTTGCCCAGACGCTGCTCTCGATCGCAGGTGCCGCATGATCGTCGCCGAGCTCGAGCGCGCGCTACTGGCACGCTATCCCAAGACGGACACCGAGCCCTGGGACCACGTAGGACTCTCCGTTGGCGATCCGGCCGCGGAGATCACCGGCGTTGCCTGCGCACTCGATGCGACTGAGGCTAATGTTCGCCGCGCCCAAGAAGCAAGCGCCAACGTGCTGCTGACGCATCATCCCATATACATCAAGGCACCCGAGGCCTTTTGTCCGGCGGATGCCACACGACCCCAGTGCAGTGCGGCCCTCTACGAGGCTGCCCGCTGCGGGGTGAGCATTATCTCGCTCCACACCAACCTGGACCGCTCGCACGAAGCCCGTGTCTGCCTGAGCAAGCTGCTGGGTGCCGCACCCGTGAGCTCACTGGAGCACGTGGACGACCCCGAGGCCACCGGCCTGGGCGCACTTGCAACGCTCAACGACCCGTGCACGCTGCGCGATCTTGCCACCCGTGCTGCCACGGCCTTTGGCAGCGACCCGCGTGTGTGGGGCAAAGCTGATCGCCCGTGCCGCACCGTCGCCATTTTGGGCGGCTCCCTGGGCGACTTCGGAGAGCTCGCCATCGCCGCGGGCGCAGATGTTGTCGTGACGGGCGAGGCGGGCTACCACGTGGCGCAAGACCTTGCCTTGCGCGGGCTGTCGGTGATCTTGCTCGGCCACGACCGCTCCGAGGAGCCGTTCGTTGATATATTGATGAACTCTGCAGTTGACGCCGGGGTCGACCCCCGTCATGCGATTAAAATACTGAACCCTTGCCAATGGTGGACTGTGACAAAAGGAGAGAACTTATGAGCGCCGGCGCTACGCTACTCAAGCTGCAACAGATCGATTTGGAGCTCGCCCGCAACAAGAGCGAACTTGCCAATATGCCGGAGCTCAAGGAGCTCGCTTCCAAGCGCAAGACCTATGTAAAGCTCAAGGCCGAAATGACCAAGCTCTACGCTCAGCGCAAGGACCTGGATATTGAGCTCGACGATCTCAACACCACCGAGATCCAGACCAATAACGCCATTGAGGCCGCTAAGAAGCGCCACGTCGGCGGCTCTGACTATCGCGAGGTTCAGGACCTGGAGAACGAGCTCGCCACCCTGGCCAAGCGCCTGGACAAGATCGAGCACACCCGCAAGGACGTCGTAGTCGCCCACAAGGAGGCGCTCGACCGCGAGGCTCGCGCACAGGCAATCATCGCCAAGTTCGAGGAGGGCGTGAAGGCCGACACCAAGGCCGCCCGCGCCAAGGCAGCCGACCTCCAGGCCCAGATCGATGCCGCCACCAAGGAGCGCACCGCGCTGGCCGCTACGCTGCCCACCGACGTGCTCAGCGACTACGAGCGTCTGCTCAAGCAGTTCCGCGGCTTGGCCGTCGAGACCATCCAGGGCAACATCCCCACGGTCTGCCACACCGCGCTGCAGGCATCGTCCATGAGCGACCTCAACCACGACGGTAGCGAGATTACGCACTGTCCGTACTGCCACCGCCTCCTGGTGCTCCCGAGTAAGGAAGCCTAGCGATGACGGCGGCATCCAACAATTCAATGCAACTTGAGGGAAAAACGATCCTGCTGGGCATTACCGGCGGGATCGCCGCCTATAAGTCGTGCAATATCGTGCGCCTGCTGCAAAAGCGCGGCGCACGTGTCAAAGTCGTTATGAGCGAGCATGCCACGGAGTTTGTGGGGCCGCTTACCTTCCGCGCGCTCACCAACGAGCCGGTCGCGGTTGGGCTATTCGACGATCCTTCCGACCCCATCCACCACATTTCGCTGGCGCAGGAGCCCGATCTGGTGGTCGTGGCGCCCGCGACGGCCAATATCATCGCCAAGATGGCCAACGGCATTGCCGATGACCTGATTTCTACGACGCTACTCGCCACGCCGCGACCCATTGTGATCGCGCCGGCCATGAACAATGGCATGTGGAAGGCGCCGGCAACCCAGGCCAATATGGCCACGCTGCGCGACCGCGGGGTGCACGTGGTTGGGCCCGGTAGTGGCTACCTTGCTTGCGGCGACGTGGACACGGGGCGCATGAGCGAGCCCGAGGACATCGTCGAAGCCATCTGCGAGGTGCTCAATCCCGTGCCGCAAGACCTGGCGGGCAAGCGCATCGTCATCACTGCCGGTCCTACGCACGAACCGATCGACCCCGTGCGTTTTATTGGAAACCGATCGTCGGGCAAGATGGGCATCGCCCTGGCGGGGAAGGCCGCTCGCCGCGGTGCCGAGGTCACGCTCGTGCTGGGACCGACATCGCTCGATGTTCCCCGCGGCGTGGCGTGCGTAAGCGTGCAGACCGCCGCAGAGATGCTGCAGGCGGCGCTGAGCGCCTTCCAGACGGCCGACGCTGCCATTTGCGCCGCCGCCGTCGCCGACTACACGCCGGCGGCCCCGGCGGACCATAAGCTCAAAAAGGCCAACGAGCGCCTGGATCGAATCGAGCTCGTCGAGACCGTTGACATCTTGGCCGAACTCTCACGCCAAAAGGGCGATCGCCTCGTAATCGGATTTGCTGCCGAGACCGATAACGTCGTCAAGTACGCCGAGCGCAAATTGGCACGCAAAGGCTGCGATGCCATTATCGCCAACGATGTCTCACGCGCCGATTCGGGCTTTGGAACCGATACCAACAAGGCCTGGATTGTGAGCACAACGGGTACGAAAGAACTTCCCGTTCTAACAAAACCCCAGCTCGCAGATACAATTTTGGACTTGCTTCAAAATTTATAAAAAAGTTCTTGCACAAGTCTAGAGTTTCGGGTTAATATACTCCCTGTTGCGAGCGAGAGCAGAGCAACAAACAAAAGCTTCGGGACGTGGCGCAGCTTGGTAGCGCACTTGACTGGGGGTCAAGGGGTCGCTGGTTCGAATCCAGTCGTCCCGACCAGAAGTTTGCAGGTCAGGCATCTAGTGCCTGACCTTTTTTGTTTTAAGCAATTGCTTAATTTTGATTAAGCAACGGGGTGCCAAAAATCTACCTGAGCGATAATCGCCTTTTGAGGTTACTTGCGCGTTTTGCACACGCTTGAGCCGATTTATTAACGCGATATGAATCTACATACGCGTAGTTGGTATACAGCCGAGTACAGGCTGTATTTATCGCGGCGATTTACACAGATATAGCGACTGTAACGGACAAGCGTGTCGCTGTATTTATTCCAGTAGTTCACTTGACCGGTGGGCAAGTGGGCGATTGCAACGATATGCCAAACGGTATGGGCTCTATACGAGGACGCCGCAGAGGTAATGGCGGGGGAGTGCGGCAAGCGCTCTGAGAGCTGCTGTATGACCCCATTTCTCCTTAACTCGATAATTTGCGTTTCAAGCCACGAATCGGTCGAGCAATTGCCAAAAGTAAGGCCCATGCAGGATTGCACGGGCCTTACATCAGATCAAATTTGAGCTAGAAGCACCAAACGGGGCAGACGCAACACCATCTCGTCGCGGCCTCGGCGAGCGACATATCGCAGTCGAGGTAGACATTGAGGAAATCGTCAGATCCCGCACAGGGGGACCGCGATGGTGGCCACCGCACCGCCCGAGGGGCCGTTGGCGAGCGAGACGGATCCCCCGTGGGCGCTCGCGGCCTCGGAGGCGACGTGGAGGCCGAGCCCGTAGTGGCGGCCTTCGTCACGCGAGGAGCGGGAGGAGTCGTCTGTGAAGAGGCGCTCGCAGCCGCGTTCGAGGGCGGCGGGAGAAAAGCCCGGTCCGTCGTCGGCAACCTCGATGACGAGGTGCCCGCCCGCGACGTCGCAGGAGACAGCCACGCGCGAGCGTGCGTGCTCGGCGGCGTTGGCCACGAGGTTCGCGGCGGCTC
>CAJJRZ010000024.1:0-38842 GCA_905194345.1 Coriobacteriaceae bacterium | reverse complement strand
CGCGCCGCGCATGACGGCCTCGACCTCGACGCCGAGGGCCGCGACGCCCGCGAGGCGTCGAGTGCCATGGGCGACCGAGCGCAGCAGGTCGACGGCAGGCAGTATTAGGGAGGTGTCGGTATGTGGGACGAGGGTATCCAGATGGCAAGGACGGCCTACGCGCTGGATGCGGCCATCGAGATCGGCGACTCGCGCAAGGTCAAGGAGATCGCGCGCATTCTCTCCGGTCAGGTGAAGGCGGAGGTGAGCGCGCAGGCCGAGGCCGGTGGCTGGTACGAGGAATATGACCGCCTCACGGACCGCACCGGCTATGACTTCTCCGAGGCCGACGTCGAGGTGCAGAAGGCCGCTTGGGCCATGGACCTCGGCGGCGGCAGGCAGGCGGTCGCCGAGTGCCACCTCACCGAGGACGATGACAGCCCGTGGGGGTACGGTTTCTACTTCGCGGGGTTCACCTTCGATCCCGATGAGGGAGAGTGGGTCGAGCAGGACGGCGGGCTGTTCTGGGGCTACCGCAGTGCGGACGACCCCGAACTTACCGTCGAGGTCCTAGGCTCGTGCGGCATGGCGTTCGATGAGGGCGACTTCGTGAGGGTCGATTACGCCGTCCTCGACGATTGCGGCGTGTTCGGCGGCGAGGGACGCCTCCTGACACGCGATGAACTCGGTTCTGTCGCACCCGATTCCGCCAGCGGACCCGGCGTTGACCTTGATATGGAGTGCGGCGACGCGCGGGAGGCGCGGGATGCCGTCAACGGACCCGCCGATCGGGCCGATCGCGACCTCGGGGCGAGGTGATGCCCCGCCAGTGCTAACATATCCCATATGTCGCGTCCATCGACGAACAACAGAAAGGAAGGTAAGGAAATGGCACGCAAGTTCATGGACCGCCTCAAGCGGTCCAAGGCGTTCAACCTGTTTCTGGCGCTGATGCTCACCGTGAGCACGCTGCCGGTGCAGGCGTTCGCCGCAGAGAGCGCGGACGTGCAGTCCCGTATGAGCGGCACATGCTATGTGCAGTGCGTCCGCTCGGAGTGGGATGGCGGCTCGCTCTTCAACCTCACCATGCCGGACGGGCAGGTGATCCAAGGCTACTGCCTCAATCCCGGCTGGCCGACTCCCGTTGACGGTAACTATCCGTTCACGGCTGTCGATCGCGGCGATGGCACGTACATCGTGACCGTCGCCACTAGCTACATCACATCCGACATCAACCAGATCCACCCGTTCGATCACGGTCACATGGTCGGTCGCCCGCCGTGGCGTACCCAGACGGTGGGCAACGCGATCTGGGCAGTGCTCCGCTACGGCAAGATCTCGCTCCACAAGCAGAGCGCCAACCCCGGCTGCACGGACGGCAACGTCCTGTACTCCCTTGCGGGTGCCGAGTACGGCATCTACTCCGACCCCGGCTGCACGCAGTGGGTCGCGACCATGGTGACGGACGCGGCGGGCAACGCCACCTCCGGCGATCTCAAGACCGGCACCTACTACGTCAAGGAGGGCAAGGCGAGCGAGGGCTTCCAAGTCGACCCCACGGTCTACACCGTGAACGTCGCAGCGAACGCCACCGTCGCAGTGAACAACGGCGTCGTGTACGAAACGCCCATCAACGACCCCGCCGGTGTGATCATCGCGAAGTACGACGGCGATAAGTCATACAACGCCAACAACCTGCCGCAGGGCTCCGCGTCCCTTGAGGGTGCCGAGTTCACCGTGCGCTACTACGACGGATTCTACGACACCGAGCAGCAGGCCGAGGCATCCGGCGCGCCCACCCGTACTTGGGTGTTTAAAACGAATAAGAATGGCTATGTAGATTTCCAGAACCCCGCACAACTTGTTTCTGGCGATCCGCTCTATCAACACAACGGCTTCACCATTTTGCCGCGAGGCACTATCGTAGTTCGTGAAACGAAAGCACCCGAGGGATACAACCTCAACGCCGACTTCGTGTCCGTGCAGAAGATCAAGGCTCCCGGCGACTCATCGAACGAAAGCACATACAACACCCCGAAGGTCCCTGAGGAGGTCAAGCGCGGCGGCGTGTCGGTGCAGAAGCTCGACGCTCAGACCGGCTCCAAGCCGCAGGGCGGTGCCAGCTTCGAGGGCATCACCTTCTCCATCATCAACGACGGCGACAACGACGTGACGGTGGATGGCGTCTCCTACGCCAAGGGTCAGGTCGTCAAGACCATCACTACCGATTCCAAGGGCTTCGCGTCGACCACCGGCGACTGCCTGCCCTTCGGCAAGTACATCATCCGCGAGACGTCGAGCAACGGCGGCTACCTCGTCACCGCCCCGGACATCCACGCCACGGTCTCCGAGGACGGCAAGATCTACTCCTTCACCGCAAAGGATGAGATTGCGCGCGGCGGCGTCAAGGTCTCCAAGCGCGACCTTGAGAGCGGGCTGCCCACCTCCCTCGGTGCCGCAAATCTCGATGGCACCCGCTTCGAGGTCAAGTCCCTCAACGAGAACCCCGTCATCTGCGGCGGCGTGACCTTCCAGAAGGGTGAGGTCATCACCGAACTCACCATCAAGAACGGAGAGGCGTCCACCGCAGCCGACCTTCTGCCCTTCGGCAGGTACACCATCCAAGAGGTGGCAGTCGGCGACGGCTATCTTCTCACCGACGGCAAGGCCCACGAGTTCGACATCAGCAAGGACGGTCAGATCGTCAACGGCGTCGAGGGCGTGGTGAAGAACCAAGTCAAGCGCGGTGATCTTGAGTTCGTCAAGGTCTCCGAGGCGGACATGTCCCGCCTCGCTGGCGTGCCTTTCCGTATCACCTCCGAGACCACTGGCGAGAGCCACATCCTCGTGACCGATGAGAACGGCTACGCATCTACCTCAGCCGAGTGGAACAAGCACACCCATAAGACCAACGCCAACGACACCGCCGCAGAGGAGGACCTCGACTCCGAGGCCGGTATCTGGTTCGGCCTTGCCAAGGACGGCAAGACCGTCCCGGCAAACGACAAGCTGGGCGCGCTGCCCTACGACACCTACACCGTCGAGGAGCTGCGCTGCGCGGCGAACGAGGGCTTCGTCCTCGTGAAGATCGAGGGCATCACCGTCAAGCGCGATTCCGTCACGGTCGACCTCGGCACCATCGACGACAGCCTTCAGACCGAGGCGTATATCCACACGAGCGCGCGCGACGGTATGGATGGCGACAAGCTGATCCTGCCCGATGAGCAGGCCCTCGTCACCGATCACGTCGAGTTCACCGGGCTCGTGCCCGGCAAGGCGTACACCATGCGCGCCACGCTCGTAGACCAGAAGACCGGCGACGTCATCGGCGGGCCCGTGGAGAAGGGCTTCACGCCCGCCGGTCAATCCGGATCCGTGGAGATGGAGATCACCGTCGACCTGCTCGGTTACGCGGGCAAGAAGGTCGTCGTCTTCGAGGAGCTTCTGGCTGACGGCGGCACTGTCTGCGAGCACAAGGACCTCGACGATACCGAGCAGACGCTCCGTGTCCTCAAGCCCAGCATCGGCACCACCGCCAAGGACGGCATCGACGGCGACCAGCAGGCGGTCATCGACCCCGAGGCCGTCATCGTTGATACCGTCTCCTACAAGAACCTCGTTCCGGGCCGCGAGTACACCGTCAAGGGCCAGCTCATGGTGAAATCCACCGGCGACCCCTTGAAGGGCAAGGACGGCAAGCCCGTCACCGCCGAGGCGAAGTTCACCCCCGCCGACACCACCGGCACCGTGGACGTCACCTTCACCTTCGACTCCACCGACCTCGACGGCGAGAGCGTGGTCGTCTTCGAGACGCTCTACCGTGGGGACGCCAAGGTCTGCGCCCACGCCGACATCGACGATGAGGGCCAGACCGTCGAGTTCACCAAGCCCTCCATCGGCACCACCGCCAAGGATGGCGTTGACGGCGATAAGTTCGTCATCGCCGACGGCAAGGCCACGCTCGTCGACACCATCTCCTACACCGGGCTCATCCCCGGCAAGGAGTACAAGGCCGTCGGCAAGCTGATGAACAAGGAGACCGGTGAGGCGTTGAAGGGCAAGGACGGCAAGGCCGTCACTGCCGAGGCCACCTTTACGCCGGACCACGACCACGGCACCGTGGACGTGACATTCACCTTCGACTGCCTGCAACTCGCGGGCCAGCAGGTCGTGGCCTTTGAGACTCTCTACCGCCTTGACAAGGAGATCTGCGCCCACGCAGACATCGACGACATGGGCCAGACCGTGACGGTCATCCAGCCCACCGTGAAGACCGCCGCCATCGACGGCATCGACGGTGACAAGGATGCAGTCATCGACCCCGAGGCCGTCATCAGCGACAAGGTCCTCTTCGACCGCGTGGTCCCCGGCGCGTCCTACGAGATCCACGGCATCGTCATGGATGCCGAGACCGGTCTGCCCCTGCTCTCCGGCGAGGGTGAGGGCGATGCTCCCACCGCCGATGAGCTTGCCGACTTCTGGCAGAAGCTCGTCGACCTCACCGGCATCACGGTCGCCGAACCGCTCGATGCAGTTGAGGGGCCCATCGCCGATGAGCCGCAGGATAAGGGATTCCTCGGTTGGCTCGGATCGCTCTTCGGGGCGGACGGCAAGTCGAGCGACGCCGTTGATGAGCCAACCGTCGAGGAGATGCTCGACGGCGTGTGGTTCCCGCCGGTCAAGCCCGACCGCAAGGCCATCGAGGCCCTGCTCGCGGACAATCCCGAGATCGCCTCGCGCCTCATCCGCAGCTCCGCCAAGGTAACCCCGAAGGAGAGCTACGGCGAGGCTAACCTCGACTTCGCCTTCGACGCCTCCGAGATGGCCGGTAAGGATGCCGTCGTCTTCGAGTTGCTGGTGAAGGACGGCTACGCGGTCGCCGCGCACGCCGACATCGACGATGAGAATCAGACCGTCTCCCTCTTCGAGCCCTCCATCGGCACCACCGCAAAGGATGGCGTCGATGGGGACCAGAGCCTCGTGGCGGACGGCAAGGCCACGATCGTCGATACCGTCTCCTACAAGGACCTTATCCCCGGCAAGGAGTACAAGGTCGTCGGCAAGCTCATGCTCAAGGACACCGGCGAGCCCCTGCTCGATGCCGACGGCAAACCCGTCACCGCTGAGGCGACCTTTACGCCGGACCATGACCACGGCACCGTGGACGTGACATTCACCTTCGACGCCTCGCTGCTCGCGGGCCAGCAGGTGGTCGCCTTCGAGACGCTCTATCGTCTCGACAAGGTGATCACGGCCCATGCCGACATCGAGGATGAGAAACAGACCGTCGAGGTCATCCAGCCCGCCGTCGACACCGTCGCCGTCGATGGGTTCGACGGCGATAAGGACGTCGTGGCCGACCCCGAGGCCAGGATCACCGACACGCTCTCCTACAAGAACGTGATCCCCGGCTCCACCTATGAGGTGCATGGCATCGTCATGGACGCCGAGACCGGCCTGCCGCTGCTCTCCGGCGAGGGTTCGGATCAGGTCAGCGAGGACGCCCTCACCGACTTCTGGCACGAGCTGTGCGACCTCACCGGCGTCACCTCCGCCAAGCCCCTCGACGGGGGATTCGATCTCTTCGCGTCCATCGGCGGGATTTTCGGCCAGTCCGATGAGGACGGCGATGGCGAGGAGGTGTGGTTCCCGCAGGTCGAGCCCGATTGGGAGGGCATCGAGGCCCTTCTTGAGGACAACCCTGAGATCGCCGATCACCTGAGCACCGCCACGGAGACATTCGAGGCGGACAAGGACCACGGCGAGATCGAGATGGACTTCGGCCTCGATGCCAGCGACCTTGCTGGCAAGAAGGCCGTGGTGTTCGAGCTGCTGGTGAAGGACGGCATCGCCGTGGGCGCTCACAGCGATCTCACGGATGAGGACCAGACGGTCACGATCGTCCCCTCAACCATCGGCACCGAGGCAACCGACAAGACTGACGGCGACCATGAGGTCATGGTGAGCAAGGAAGTCACCATCGTCGACGCCGTCCACTACGAGAACCTGCTGCCGGGCAAGGAGTACACCGTCAAGGGCGTGCTCATGGACAAGTCCACCGGCAAACCCCTCATGGTGGGCGATAAGAAGGTGGAGGCGTCCGCCAGCTTCACGCCCAACAAGCCCAACGGCACCGTCGAGCTTGAGTTCACCTTCGACGCGACGGGGCTTGAGGACAAGGAGGTCGTGGCCTTCGAGACCCTCTACAAGGACGGCATCGAGGTCGCGACCCACGCCGACATCGATGATGCCGCGCAGACCGTCAAGTTCGTCAAGCCACCCAAGGGCGGCGTGTACGACAAGACTGGCAACATGCTCTCTGGCTACGGCTGGGTCGCCGCACTGCTCGTGGTGGCCGCTGTCGCCGGGGCCGGGTACGCCGGTAAGCAGTACCTCGACGCCCGCAAGGAGAAGGATGGAGACGCCGACGGCGGCGAGTCCTGATCCGAGCTGACAGGTTAAGCGACTGAGGGGCGGCGGCGCTGTGCGCCCCGCCCCTCGCGCTTTGAATGGAGCTTGCGATATGCCGGAGAGGGAAAACGAGCGATAGAGAGGATTGGTGAGGCAAACCATGAATGAGAACGACAAGAACGATGATGTGCGGGAGCAGGATCCCATGCAGGAGGATGTGAAAGCCGCCGAGGAGAAGGGCAAGACAGCCTCGACCCGTCTGCGCTTTGCCGTCAAGGCGGCAGCGGTTGTGGCGGCGATCCTCGCCGTCGGGTACATCGGCGTGGGGATGGGCCTGCTCGCCCACGACGCCGTGCCGGGTAGCGGGAAAGCGGATGACGCCGGGCAGATGGAGGCGGTCAGTGGAGAAGCCGCTGCGTGCGACCACCTCTGGGTGCCGCAGTATGGCTCCGTCCACCATGACGCCGTTTATGAACAGGTGTGGCACGAGCCGGTCTATGGCACGGAGACCACCTACCACACCGTTTGCAACACGTGCAACGCCCTGATCGACGGCAACGCCGCCCAGCACATCGAGGAGACCGGCCACAGCGGCTACTCCACCGACGTCCCTATCGTGAACGAGGTGGTCGTTCAAAGCGGATACTATGAGCAGGTGCTCGTGAAGGAGGCTTGGGATGAGACGGTGCAGACCGGCTCCGTGTGCGCCTCCTGCGGCGAGGAGAAGCCCTTGGAGGGCGGCGCGGCATGAGGCGGGCCGTCCGCGCTAGGATAGCCCTCGCGTTCTCGGGGATATGCGTGCTCGCTCTGGCGGTGGGCCTCGGGGTGCTCGCATCCCTGCATGGGCGCGCCGCCAGCGTATCGCCGGTTCCCGGCGAACAGACCATCGAAGATACCCCCACCGCAGACGGGAGCGGGTTCCCGGATGTGGATTGGGAGGCTTGGCGCGCCATCAACCCGGATGTGATCGGCTGGATCAGCATACCCGGCACGCCCGTCGACTACCCCATCGTGCAGGCACCGGCTGACGACCCGACTTACTACCTCAAGCACGACGTCTACCGCAAGCCGAACTACATGGGCTGTCCTTACCTCGATGCGGATTGCGCCGAGGGCGGTCTTTTCGGCAGTGCGAACGCCGTGGTCTTCGGCCATAACCTCGGTTTCGGAGACACCTCCATGTTCAACGCCGTTGCGTCCTACACGGATGCCTCTTTCGCGCGGGAACACCGCCGTGTGCTATTGCAGACACCGGATGAGAGGCGAGAGTTCGAGGTGCAGGCCGCCGACTGCATCGGCGGGTGGGAGGCTCAGAAGCGCACGCGCTTCGAGAGCGAGGCCGATTTCAGCCAATGGTACGCGGACCGCCTCGTCGAGAGCGACATGCGCCTCACTGATGAGGCGGTCGCATCGCCCATCGTGACGCTCTGCACATGCAGTTACAACCGCTGGGCCGACAACGAGCGCACGGTCGTCTATGCCGCGCCGATCGGGGCTGAAAAAAGCGCCTCGGAGAACCCGCAGGTAGACGGCGCGCTGTAAGGCGATTTAAGGCCCCTGAAAAAGAACCCCCGGTGTACCACACCGGGGGTTCTTCTGTTTTGTGGCGCATATTTAGACAAAAGCGGCCCGCTGGTAAACAGCGGGCCGCTTTTTTTGTAATTTGACGATGGATCATCGAGCCCCGTTGTCTTTGGAGAGACCGGTCGCGTCGCGGCCCTGTGTCAGCGAGCCACAGGCGTCTCGGGCTTCGCGCGACTCCGCATCGAGGTCGCAGCCTTCGTCCCGTGCCAGTTCGTCCATCGTGTATAGACCATAGCCCTCGTACTCGTAGCTGGCGTCGATCCCCTTCATGTAGACTTGTCGGTCATCGACCTTATCGGCAAGGGCCTCCTTGAGCAGCGCCTTAATCTCGATGTCCTTGACCGGGCTGCGCTCCATGGCGAGTAGGTAGTCCCGCTTGTCGACCAAGCTCCAATCGACCACCATGCCCAGCTCCCTCTTGAGGATCATGTCGAGCCAGATGCGCGTGCTGCGACCGTTGCCTTCGCGGAAGGGGTGCGCGACGTTCATCTCCACGTACTTCTCGATGATCTGGTCATATGTCCCCTGCGGCATCCTGTCGATCGCATCGAGGGCGGGGGAAAGGTACATCGCCGGTGCGAAACGGAACGACCCCTTCGAGATGTTGACCGTCCGTTGCTCTCCCGCGAAGCGGTACACATCTTGGAAGAGATACCCGTGGATCGCGGCGAGCCCCCTGAACGTACCAACCTCATAGCCTTCGAGCAACCCGTCGGCGAACAGCTCCATCGCCCTTTTCTTGCTCAGGCGCTCCTCCTCGCGGGCGAGTTCCCGGTCGCTCGTGATCCCCAACTTGTTCTCAAGCGTCATGCCATCCGCCTCCTTCACTCATCTCGTCTTGTCGTCTCTGCTCAATCCGGCACCGCGCGCCGTGTCGCCGCTGACGGCACGGGCGTCCGCAGCCTCCATGTCGAGGTCGCAGCCCGCAGCCTCAGGAGCCGTGACGCATTCCCGCACATCGACGGCTGGCAGCTTGTCGAGTCCGAGCGCAGGTATGGCCTCTTTCACAGCCGCCACCTCGTGTTGCAAGTCTCGGCGCAGCTCCACCTCATCGACCACGGGCATCGAGAGCAGATCGCGGACGCGCCCGCCGATCCAGCCGTTGAGGGCGTCAAAGCGCTCCTGATCGACGGGGTACTGAGGATGGTTCTCGAACCTAAAATCGAGCAGATGGCGCAGTTGCCCGTGCTGGGCCTCACCCATGACCATCGCCGCCTGCTGGTCGAATGTGAGCAGGCCGGTCCTCGGCATCTTCCCACCGGCATTGGTCGCCCAACCTGCGTAGTCGGACTTCATATCCCGCGCGAAAAGTGCGAGGTTATGGTCGTAGAGCGGGGCCATGCCGGTGATCTCCCCGGTGTGGTTGTCGCGCAGAAAGCCGTAGTTGCCCGCGTGCCTATCCTCGTTGTAGATCAGCGCGTCGAATACGATCATGGAGCGCATGTCGGAAAACGCCGCCTCGCCCATCTTCTCGGTGATCGCGAGGTTCAGGGGGAACTGGCTCTGCCCGGTGGCCTCGTAGAAGGGCACAAGCGCGTGATCCCTGTCATTCAGGAGCGGGCAGACGGATGCCAGCCTGCCCTTCCACCTGTCGAGGTCGTAGGGGACCGACGGGACGCCCATCGCGCTCGCGAGCTGGTGGGCGAAGTATTCCGAATACGGTTCCATGCCCGCATTCGCGAACCCCTCGGTCCCGCCCTTGTAAAGGCGCAGCTCCCCGTCGATCCTGCGCCATGCCTTGGGGAACTGGCCGCTCGTGGTCCATTCGCTGGAAAGCCCCAGCTTCTTGTGCTGGCTGCTCGTGTACCCGGTGTAGGCAACAAGCGCCAAGGTCTCGTCAAGCTCGTTGTCGAACAGGTTGACGTCGGCCCAACTCTCATTGCCGCCCACATGGTCGATCCAGTAGGCGTCCGTCACGGCGAGTCCCTTGCAGACGTCTATGATCCCCAGCGTGTCGCCTACGGTCAAGCCTGCCTGCGCGAGGATCTCCGAGACGAAGCGCCGGTTTTGGGGGATCGTCCTGCTCTTCATCCATTCCAGAAGCACATCGCTGTTGAGGTTCGCCGTGAGGGGCAGGGGCAGCGCTTTGCGCAGGCCCTCATCGGCCTCGATGATGTCGGCGTAAAGATTGCCGTACCGGCTCACGCCCGCCGAGAAGTGCAGTAGCTCCGTGTCGTAGAGCTTGAGCACGTATTCGCGTCTCTCAAAGACCATTTCTGCCTCCATTCTCCGTCAGACTGTAACGACATCTATACGATGTAACAACTCAACAAGTCAGGATGATATATAATTATTTAGTCTTGCCACATTTTGAGCAGATGTATCCAATCACGACTGTTTGATTATAGCCGCGATCCTCCCAATGCCCCACTTCGTCATGGTGAATGGTGGTTGAGGGTTCCGTCTGAACACTGCTACGGTGGCTCATGTCGCCTTGGAGCATTGCGGACTCATTATGTGAACTCCATTCAGCATTACTTCCAAATGTTGCACCACAAGTACAGAGTACATAGGTGCGCCCCGGCACAACCTCATCCCACGCGGCCTGGTCCACGACCCACACGTTGTTGGGGACCCACTGCTGTGTGGTCTGCTCCTCCCACACGTGATCGCAGGAGGGCTTGGAGCTGGTGCCGCCGTTTGATCCACCGCCCGAGTTGCCGCCGGACGGCTTGCTCCCGCCGTTATTCGGGCTGGTGTTCCCGCCGGACGGCTTCTCGGTGGCATCGCCCTGCCCACCCTGCGGCCTCGGCGGGGCGACCTCGATCTGGGACTCGCTGCCGGGTTTGGACTCGGCACTCTCGGCCTTATCGCGCAGGGCCTTCGCGGCCTCGCTGAAACCGCTAGCCTCCATCTGCGCCGCCACGGCCTCAAGCTGCTCCTTGGTCATGCCGTCCACGGGGATCTTCTCAAGCTCGACCTCCACTTCCACGGCCTCGCCGTCATCGGCGACCTCGAACTCGACCGGTTTGTCCGGCACCTTGTAGGTGCTGCCGTCCATGAGGATCGGCGCGGACGCCACGGCCAGCTCGTACCCGCCCTCGGCGAATTTGCCGCAGGAAACCTCCGGGCCAGCCACAACAAACACGGACTCATCCGCATCGCTCGACGCATCGCCCTTGGGGGCGATCGCGATGCCGCCGGGCACGGCGATCTCACCGTCGAGGCCGTCGGCCTTCACATGGACCGTGACCTCGCTTTCCTTATCGGCCTTCGACTCGGACGCGACGGGGGTGGATGGAGCGGGCTCCTTCGCGACGGGCTGCGAGAGCCCCACGGCGATGCCGATCACGGCCATGACTCCAACCAGAATCGCACCGGCGACCAGCAATTTACGATTGCCGTGAGCTGTGAACGGGTCGCGCTTCATGAAGAGGATCGCCTGCGCCATGCTCCCATCCTTCTGGCGGATGAGGTCGGCCATCGCCTCGCGCGTCGGCACGGTGCCGTCCTTCTCGTAGGCTTCGTACAGCTCGTCCAGAGCCGCATCCATGCCGCACGCCTCGCAAGCGGCGTCATCAGCGCCCATCTGCCTGTGCAGCTCGCGGCGGATCGCCTTCGCGGCCTCGTCCTTTGGGCGCACCTTCGCACCCGCATCCTTCTTCGGGCTCTCCTCCGGGATCCCGTTCACGCTCTTCTCGTCCTTCATCTCCTCGATCTCCTAAGTCTCGTTTCCTACCTTGCCTTATCGCTCCGGCTCCGCATGGGCGGATGCCCGGTCCACGACCTCCTGTAACTGACGTTGCTGCTCCTCGCGCTCACGCTGCCGCTTCACCGCGTCGCCGTAGTCTTGTATCAGCTCTTGGATCTCCATGTCCTTTTGCCGTTTGGCATCCGCTCGCGCCTCTGTTTTTCGGTCGCGACGCTCCTCACGCTTGAACTTGATGAGTTCCTTCACGAAGACCAGCCCGACCCAAGTCCCGAGCGCCACGATCGCGATGACAATTCCTACTGGCGAGATCATCTTCAATCACACTCCCTGAACCGATAAACTATAATCCTTCCATTTCAAGGCTGCCCTCCGGCACATGGATGCGGTACTCCTCATCGGTGTCGACGACGCCGGTGACGGGGATACCGAAGAACGTGCCTCCCGCGAGCTTCTTGATCTCGACGACCTCGACCCGCGCCTCCTCCGGCGCGGCATCCTCGTATACGAGGGTCTCGTCCGTGAGGTAGGACTTCTGTTGCGGCACGTGCGCTCGGGGACGTAATCCCTGCACTCGTATCCTCCATTGAGGATGTCCCCGCCGTTGCTGACGCAAACGGATAGCGGCCACCCGGTACCATCGATGTTGCAGAAGTCCATACCCTCGACGATCGGCTTGAAGCTGTCGCCCATCTCATTCCTTTCTCTTGCTGGAACACTGCTACTCATTATGAGACATGCGGGACGCGATCGCCGCCCTCAACCCATCCGGCTTGAACGAGAATTGGCGGGTCTCAATCGTCCTCCTCGTCCTCCTCTTCGGTCGTCGTTTCCCATGTCTAAATAATAGCATGTTACGATTTCAAAATCAAAACAAATTGAGATTATATAAACATGTAATCTCGGTTTCTTAACACTATTCCCATGCCGTTCTGCTACCATGTGGTCAATATCCACGACAGCTTGAAGGGAGCTGGTTGAAGATGTGGTGCGAGGGACTCAAGACCGTCTAGTAAAGCGAAAATTCCTGTATTCTCTCTAATTGGTTGTCGTTCATGGAGGTTTCTCATGGGGATGAATGTTGCAATTGCAAAGAGGCGGCTCGGAGGACAGCACGTTGTCTTGCGGATATGCAGGGGGTCGGAGCTGACCGGCGATTTCGATGATGTTTCCGTCGATGGCCTCAACGGGCTCCTGCTCTCAAAGAACTTCTTACAGCTCATGGAGGCCATTGAAAGCCTTGGGCCTATATCGGCGGAGAAGCTGAACTCCCCAGCCGCAAAAGCGGCTCTTAGTCATCCACGCGCAAGTACGTGTGCCCGTGCTGCGGCATGAGCGTGCGCGCCACGCGTGAGGTCCGCGTCATGTGCATGGACTGCGATGAGCAGATGGTGAGGGCGTAACGGCGACGCCCTCGGCCCGCCAAGTCAAAAACGGCGAAGCCCCCGGTGAGTACACCGGGGGCTCTTTTTCAGGGGCCTAACGCCTACTTGCCCTTGCTGATCTCCGCGTACTTGTCGCACGAGAGCACGACGCCCATCAGGCGACCGCCCTTGTAGACGAAGGCGTTGCCGGTGCTATCGGCGATCTCCAACGCATCGGAGAGCTTGGTCTCGTCGCTCATGGCGCACATCGACGCCGCGAAGGTGTTGGCCTCCTCGATGGTGTAGAGCCTGCCGCCCTTGCGCTGGGACTTCGCCGGTCGCTTCGGCTTCTGCGGTGCGGGCGACATCGTGCCCGGCTGGTTCATCTGGTCTTCCATGTGATTCCTCCTCATCGTCATGTTCATGGCCGTCGCATCCGTTGAGGGCGGGGACCGTGCCTGTGCATTATCATGCATCTTACTATCGCTCTCCGCTCCTCTTCTCGGGTGATTGCCCATCCCTGCCGTCAGGATTGTCTGCGCCATCTCCCTGCGTAGCGCATTTCCAGATGACGTTCAGGTAAGGCTCATCCTTCTCGTTGTAATGCAACCTCGCCCAAATAGACTTCATGCCCACGCGCTCTTTTAAAAACTCGTATTTTGACCGTCCGTTCATCCTCTGCCCATCGTGATAGCGGGCTGAATCCATCACCAACCCATTGACACGGAACTCAATTGACGGGTTCTTTCTCCCCGGTATGGGGACGGTTACGTATTCGACCTCTATGACACTAAATGGAATTGCTATGGGTGATTCGACGCGCGGCAGGTATATAGTCTCGTACTCGTCACCATATCGCACATCCAACCCGCTATCGCGTCGGAACAGAGTCAACTTATCCATCTCTTTCTCTGTTCTACTGTCAATCTCGACCATATCAATGAACGTCTCGCCATCAGACACCGCGCCATGAGCTATGCAGCGAATAGTAATATCGGGATAATCGGTCCTTATGAGTTCAGAGAGAGACTGCCCGAATCGACTTGGCACATCTGCGAATTTATAATTCCGACCGGAACGGGTAAGACCGAATCCTCCGTACTCCTCCACCAACTCGGCCTCGAAGGACTCACCGATCATCAAGTCACTCAACGCCTCCGGGGCATCAACCCTGATGAAGTAATACGGGTGATAAACGCTGCTGAACCTGAACGGGCTGAACCTATATGGGTGTAAATCGGAATACCAGACGACAGCTAGATACAGGAACTCACAATTATGCACCCCTCCCGCACCGCAGAATAAAACCGCGTTCTCGCTAACATCACCTATGTGCCTGCGAATATCCCCAGCCCTCCAATCATGGGAGGCGATCTTCGCGAGCCTGTTCATCTCAACATCGTATAAGACGACATCGAGTCTCTCCGACGGCGTGTTCTTGAAATCCGGATGCCTGTCAACTCCGACGCGCATTTTTCCCTTGTAAACATCTCCGAACCGCAGGATATGAGAAACTTCGGCGCGGCGAAAACGGTATGCGTGGATGTCTACTCCGAAACTGAGACGATGACACTTCTCCGTCTCACATAGTTGATTCCATAAAACCGAATAGCCTTCTGAGCCTACTTGCAGTTTTCCGCAACTATCAAACGCTTCATATCTGATAGACGTGCCGTGCAATATCCCCTTCGCGAAAACATCCCTGATGTTAGTGAGGCGATTCCCGTTAGCATAATGCTCACAATCATCTTTCACTGCATTTCGAGATCTTATCGAATTAAACATCATACTAAACTCCAATCAATTCACGTTCTCCCACAACATATCAGCTGTGTTGCCCTCGCTCGTCTTAGAGTCCTTATCTCTCTCCATTCCTCCTATCTGGTGCGCGCTCGATTTCCGGTGTCCTCGCGGGCATCGTTGCCTTGCCGTGCCTGCCGCCGGTGCCGCCGGACTTTCTCTTGTACACGACGTCCGAGGCGAGTTCGGCGCGCAGGCTCTTGGCCTTGCGCGCGTATTCGAGCACGCGCAGATTCGTCTCCTTGTCGAGGATCTCCTTTGACGGGCGCGGTAGCCTGAACTCCGGTATCTCTGCGAGCGTCCTGCCCTCCATCGGCTTGACTCGCTTGACGTAGGCTTTGTACCGTTCCTTGGCGAGTGCGAGGTACTCCGCTCGCGCCCGCGCGACTCTCTCCTCGCGCTCCCCTCCCTTCGCAATCGCCCCATCTATGGTGGCGTTGATGCGCTGCACGGCTGGGTCCCCGTTGTTGCGCGCGAAGCAAGCCCGCAGCAGGTTCGAGTTGAACCGGTTGTCGAGGCGGGGGAGGCTGAACTCGTACTTGTCGTTCGAGCGGTCGGTGGCGTAGAGCTTGCCACGGCAGATCCGCGTCGATATTCCCTCGGCGTCGAGCATGGCACGGTACTCGTCCATGTCTCGCGCCTGCCTCAGTGCACGGTGGCACGCGTCGCGCAGCGCGGTCTTGATCGGAGTCTTGCCCTGTTCGAGCATCTTCTTCTCGACGTCTCGCGGCTGTTGGCGGTGGATGCGTGAGTTCGGCTTGCCCTCTTCGACCTGTTGCAGGCACCATCGCTCGTCGAGAGCACGTACTGCTGCGGCGCGTTCGCGCTT
The DNA here is from genome assembly GCA_905194345.1 of Coriobacteriaceae bacterium. Taxonomy (GTDB): domain Bacteria; phylum Actinomycetota; class Coriobacteriia; order Coriobacteriales; family Coriobacteriaceae; genus Collinsella. The sequence continues at coordinate 23,226 of CAJJRZ010000024.1, read as the reverse complement.
CGCCTTCGCACCCGTGCCCTCATCCAGCCTCTTGAGCGTTTCGAGGTCGGTGCGGTTGATTGCCATGTGGACGGCGTAGCGCTCGATCCCGTCGTCCTTGCAGCGCTCGCGGTGCAGTGCGAACACGATCTGCTGGTTGGGATACCGCGTCTGCGCGTACTCTTTGGCGTAGGCCATGCAAAGCTCCGGTGTGAGCCTGCCGCCGTTCACATCGCACTCCTCCGGCAGGAACGCGAGCACCTGATGGTACATCACCGTGTTCTTCGCGCCCTTGCGCGCAGCCGTGTTGTGCCCGGCGACCTCGCGCGTCTCGTCCATCTCCTTGAACCACGCCTCGCGCCGCGCGATGTTCTGCACATCGCGCATCAGCGCGCGCTCGTCGTTGATGTATGCCCGCAGGTGCTTCGCGTGGATCTTCGCCGACACCGCGCGCTGCTTTATAATCGTCAAATGGCGTCCACCTCGCCTTTATCTCTATTGGAGCTTTACTGCGTCAAGCATGGTTTCTAACTTTGTCATCCTATTTTCTAACGCATTGATCCGCAGGTTATCACTTCTAATGTTTTTATTGGCATTCTCAAGCGCTATGAGAACACAGCGGCTGATGCTCAAGCCGCGTTCTTGGCTCAAGGAAGAACCGAGCTGCTTAAAGCGCTTGAGTTCACTTTCCGTATCGAAGATAAGAGTTGTCCTGTACTTGTTATTGCTCCCTTTTGGATTTGCACCCATCTTCGCGTTCACCTCAATTCCCGCAGATCATCCAGCTCTTTCGACAAGATGCCGATATGCCGCGTCACTTGCACCTTATAGTCGCTACCGCTCTGCGTTTTGTCAGTTTTCTTTTCGTTTAATCCGAACTATCCATGTAAATCGAACGCACTCCCTTCACTCATTCCCGTCAGTCACTTGCCAGCCCTCATCACCCTCAACTCTCTCAAGTGATCGCTGCATGTACCTCATCCGATAACGCCTCGTCTTTCTGATGCGGCGGATGTTGGCCCTCCACCAACATCTCGCGATGCACTTGATCGCGACGAATCCCCTTGACAAGTTCCGACAACGCTCTTCCTCTTCAAGTCCAATACAGCATATGTCTCCCGCAGCGTGGGCACACTGGCGGCAGGACGTGAAGTGCATCCTCCTCACGCAGGCCGATGCCCTTTGAAAACGTGTATCCGCACTTCGAGCACTCGTACCAGTGCATGATTGTTCCGCGCTTGCTGATGGACTTTCTCTTATGCTTCACGGTGCAGAAGGTATCGTCTTTCGGTTGGATGAACAGCAGCATTCTCATTTCTCACTCATTCCTCTTGAACTGCTCGCGCACGCCGACTATCCACCCGCCGACTTCATCGAGCGCGGCGTCGACCTTCGCGATCGTCCGTGCGATCGCGTCGGCGTCGACCTCCTCCTCACCGTAGGTGTTGATCGCGCGCATCAACTGGTTCAGGTTCACGCCCTCCTTGCGCAACTCGAAGTGCAGACGCGTCAGCTCGTCCATGTCGACGATGATGGGCGACGGAGGCGTTGAGTACACGGCGGTCTGCCGGACGTACTCGGAGAGCGTGCAGCCCGCGTGCGCGGCGTTGAGCCGCAGCAGGTTCTTCTCGCTGGCGGTGAGCAGGATATGGATCTGCTCGGTCTTGTTCGGGTCGTAGGTATCCATGAACTTTACCTCCTTGCAATCGGATCGACGGTGCAGCCACCGTCGGCAAGCGCAGCTTGCGTGGAACGCGGCAGCCCGCGTGACGGACAAGTGAAGTGCGGAGGTGCATCGCACCGGTGCGCTTCCCGCAGTCCCCATGCCATCTCAATGATGTGCATGGCCCGCCGACTCGTCGCGCGGAACTCCCGGGCGGTCGCTCACGGGAGCAAGATGGAAGATGTCAGAAATGGCTTTTCGCCGTTTATGTACATCTTCCTACATCTTGCAATGACCGTGATTGTAGCACAGCTACAATCACGGTCAGTCGTGAGCGACCGCAGGGCGCGAGAGCGAGCGAAGCGGAGCGGCGGAGGTGAGTAGCCTCACCTCCGGTCTCATGGGGAGTAGCCTCCCCATGAGACGCACCGCGCAGCTGAACGAGCGGCCCCCGCAGGTGGAGTCGACTTGCGACCGGCGCATGCCGTGATAGGATATATTTGGTGCGGAGCCCGCGAGCGTTTGGAGTGCGAATGACCGTCAGTGAAACGAAGATCGACTTCCTCGGTGAGATGGTCGGACTCGACGATCTCATCAAGCGCATCGAGGAGTTGGCGAGAACCGAGACGTCGTTCTCCGATCCGTGGTTCATAGGAGAGTACGTCAACTCATGCGGCAATCTCCCGCTCACGATTCCGTTCAAGACCTTCGGTGATTTCGTCACCGCATTTTCAAACGGACAGCATCTCTCGTCCGTAACCGATGACTCCGGTAGACTGCGATTCACCTTTACCATCAACGGCGAGCCAAACGGTCTCGATTACCTCACGACCAACTTCTACGTCGCCGCCGTTTCGGAGGATGTCGCAAAAGAGTTCACGCGCGTTGTCGCGAAATATGAGAAATACAGTTGCGCTGAACTCATAGACAAAAAGTCCGCGTGGGTCAGATACAAGAAAGAACTCTACGCCACGCTTGAGGGCGTGACGTATCTGGGGTATCGCGGCTGACCTCACCGCATCGACATTGAGATCGAGTTGGCGACAGGGCGAGAGCGCGCGACTTCGCGAACAGTGGTAAAAAGACCGGCCATTTGATATGGCCGGTCCCGAGATCGGAGAGGCGTTTTTGGAATATCCAATGAAACTTATTGAATGTCTCGACATTATCGCAAGCCGCGTTTACGTGCAATGCAGGCTGGCATTCCTAAAGATGCGCTTCCCGAGGCGGATCAACTTCTCCGGCGAGTTCAGACGCCCGTTCTTCTGCCGGGTCTCTGATTCTGGGTCCATCACAGTCGGCTCTCGCACTACGTTCAACTATGGATGCATCTTGATCTCGCATGAGAGTATCGAGATAGGCGAGGACTGTCTATTCGGTCCCAACGTCCATGTCTACGACTTCGATCACGGCATGACTCAGAATGGGACCAGCTATCGGGATCAGCCGATGAGGACCGCCCCCGTCAGGATTGGAAACAACGTCTGGCTCGGTGCGGACGTCGTGGTCTTGAAGGGCGTGACGATCGGTGACGGGGCGGTGATCGGCGCTGGATCTATCGTAATGAAGGATGTCCCGCCGAACACCCTGCACCATGAGCAGCGCATCGCCGTTCATAAGGGCCTTCACTAAGCCTCTCCCGCGACCCCGTGCATTGGATTTTGTCTTCAAGAATGTTCGTGACCGGTCGTTATATATGGCCGGTCACGAGTACGGAGAAGCGTTTTTGGAATATCGCGCTATCGGAATGGATCTTGCGATGAGAGCGGAGCATAGCGATCCTTCCACACACGGTACTCCTCGACCGAGATCTCCTCGTTCAACATCGCGACGCGCATGAGGCCCCAATCATGCAGCGCGCACCTCACGATCGGATCGGTCGATGTGAGGTGCGCAAAGCCGTTTGGATCGGGGATCAGGCCGAACCTCTCCTCGCAGTTGAACATCGCGTGGACCAAATTGAGAGACGTCTCGATGTTGTACCCATCGAGCGCCTCCGCGCGGACATCAAGCGCGCTCGCGATAGCCTCGATGCACTCCCGCTTCGGATAGCGAGCACCTAACTCATAACTTCTGAGAGTGGACTCCATTAAACCGGCAGCATCTGCAAGCTCCCTCTGGGTCATGCCTCGTGCCAACCTCAGACAGCGGATGCTTTCACCCATCAGTCTATTACGTGGCTGCTCCATTGCTTCCTCTCCCATGGACGGCGTTAAGGGAGACCGCCCCGAGGGGCGGTCCCGTTTACCTACTTGCCCTTCTCGACAAGCTCGATGATGAGTTCGCGCTGTCGGCACCCGAGTCCCTGCACGCGCCGGTTGTCGGCGATACCGAGCTTGCGCATGATGTCATCGGCCTTGGCCTTGCCGATGCCCGGAACGCTCGTCAGAAGCTCATGAACGCGGATGCGATTTGCCCGCTCATCGGCGATGGCATCCGTGAAGGAAAGTTCACCCTTCTTCACAAGACCCTTGAACTCGGTACGCTCACGGCGGGCCTGAGCCGCCCGCGCAAGTGCCGCCTTGCGCTGCTCGTCGGTCAGCTCGGGTAGGCGGTTGCCGTTCTCCATGTCGTTACTCCTTGTCTCCGTTGTCGGTAACACGGTGCTGCGAATTGAACTCCTCCAACTCGCGTTCTTTCTTGTCCCTATATTCCTGACTCTTTCTCTCAAGTACCCTTAACTCGTCATCGGACATGAAGCACCCCTCGATGTAACCTCTGTATCCGAACAACTGATACAACACGAGCGGCCAACCAAAAGCCGCCGATAGGGAACAGCGCCGTAGCGCCTCCTCCTCACCATGAAGGGCGGCATACGCCCGAAACGCCCGCCTGCGCTCACGACTCGGCTTGACCTTCTGCATCGCTACACCTTCCACTTCTCAACGTCGATGACACGATCATCGGCGGCTTGATATTCGTCGATTGGGCCCTCCGCGCGTTTCAAACGCCAGCGGCGGTTGGAGATCGCCTTCATCGAGCGCCTGATGATGGGCGATAGCTCGCTGTCGGGGATGATGTGCGCGAGAACCAGTTTATCCTCATCAACCGTCCATTCGCGCGGTTTGTACTTGAACGCCGTCTTCGCGTAGTAACGCTTGTGGTGCGCGTGTCTGCACTCGCGCGCGTCCCTTCCCATAAATGACACTCTCCCCGCACTACCTAGCCGATTGCCCCCTGTCGGGGTCATTCGGGCAGGGAACGCCCCGCGACGCGTCACTGGCGTCTCGCACCTCGGCTTCGAGATCGCATCCACCGCGTGCGAGCATGTCCCGCTGCACATGACGCCAGCACCATGCCGTGGCCTGCGCGTCGCCGAGACTGTTGTGCGCCTCGAACTCGGGGCACCCGTAATACTCGGCGCACTTCACGAGCTTCTGCCATTTGTAGTCATCGTGGCGCGGGTCGTACTCACCGTAGATCTCGGCGAAGTCGAGCATCACGTCCGACACCTCGCTCGGATACGTGAAGCCGTCGGCCTCAAGGAACTTGAGATCGAATCCCGCGTTGTAGCACACGATCGTGCCCGCCGCGTTGAGCACGCCTTGCAGCACGGCCCGCGCGTCCTCGATGGTCGGTTTGTCGAGCACATCCATGGGGGAGATCCCATTGACGGCCTCGGCCATCGGCCACGCGTCGCACTCAAGGGGCGGACACAGTTCGAGGTACAGCACCTCGCGTCCCTCACCATCGCACACACCGACCGTGAGCAGATGGTCACGCCCCGGTATGAGGCCGGTGGTCTCGGTGTCGAGTACGATCACGTCCGGGTGCGACTTCGCCTCCGGGACCGGCTTGATCTCCGATGCCGCGCGGATCGCCGCGCGGTCGATCGTCTTTTCGCTCGTCATTATCTTCCTCCAAAAGTCTTATCGCACCGCGTGCATCGGCTCGCCCGGAGCGCCATAGTCAATGCGGGGCTTGCCGCAATGCGGGCAGAACGACAACCTCTCGATTCGACCGCGACCGTCCGCCACCTCGTTGTGCGAGGTCCATCCGCATGCCCCGCACGTGAAGTATTCCTCGTCGCTCCCGATGTTGCGGCATGCCGTCTCCCATCTCTCGCGATCACAGCAACCGCTTTCTATGGATGTCTTTGAAATATTCGCCCGTCTCTCCGGTTTGCCGTGCGACGGTTAGAACGGTATGTCCTCGTCGTAGAGGTCGGGCATGGGCGGCTGTGCCGGGGCGGTCGCCATCATCGGCTGTGATGGGCGTGGCTGCTCTATGGCCTCCTGACCGTCGCGGCCCGCACGGGACATGAACTCGATCTCATCAACGATCACGCCGATCTTGCTGCGGCGCTCGCCGTCCTTCTCCCAAGAGCTGTAACGGAGCTTGCCCTCGATGGCGACCTTCGACCCCTTCGAGAGATAGCGCCTCACGGCCTCCGCACGGGTGCCGAACATCGTGCAGTCCACGAAGTTCGGGTAGTCCTCCCACTCGCCCGTCTGGGGATTGCGGCGACGGTCATTGACGGCCACGCCGAACGAGAGCACCTGCGTGCCGCTCGCGGTGACGCGTAGCTCGGGGTCACGCGTGAGGTTGCCGCTGATGTTGACTCGGTTGATGCTCATGGCCTACTCCTCGTCCTCAAGGGCAGCCGCGAGCGCGCGCACCGCGAGCGCGTTGAAGCTCTCGCCGGTCTCCACGCGGTGGAGCTGGCACTTGCGCCACAGGTCGTTGGGCAGGCGAACAGCGGTCGTGTGGTGCTCGGCCTTCTTGCTGGCGGGCTTGCGCTCGCCGGACATGACGGCCTCCATGCCGTCCTTGGCGTCGCGCGCCGCCTGTGCGAAAACGTTCTTTTTCGCGGCCATTGGTACGTCCTTTCTGGTAGTCCGGTGAATGTCTTATATATTACCGCCGTCGAGCACGGCATCGATCCCATCCGCGAGGCGGGCGAACGCCTCCGCCGCATGGCGTCCGTTGCGCAGCTCGGCGACTGAGCAGCCGCCAGCCGCAGCTTGCGCGAGGGCCACTGCCTTCGGGATCTTCGCGATCACGCGCTCGCCCTCGGCGGCGAGGTACTCCGCGAGCTGACGGTCGAGCACGCCGTAGGGGTTGTACTGGTTCACCACGACGGCCACCGGCACGGAGGTCGACTTGCGCGCGACCTCGATGGTGCGCAGCGTCGGCTCGATGTCGCGCGACGAGGGGAGCATGGGCACCAGAACCATGTCCGCTGCCTCGCACCACTCGGGCAGCGCGTCCGCCAGCACACCGGGCGTGTCGACGATGCGCCAGTCGCGCTCCTCGTCGCCGTCATCCGTCTCATGGACGCTGCCGCCCTGGGGGTCGGTCGTGATGAACGACACCGACGCCCCACGGCGCTCAAGCTCGAACGCCAGTTCGTCGGCGATCGTCGTCTTGCCGACGCCGCCCTTCTGGTTCGCGATAAGTATCGTGAGCATTTAGGCCATCCTTCCTTCTGCCGGGTTTCTTTGTCCCCAACATCTTAACATGAAATGAAAATAAGAACTGATGAAATCATCATATCAACAACTTATAATCTCCTGTTGCAACGCCGCCCACGGCTGCGCCCGCTCCGCTGCGGGCGGGGATCATCCGGCGCGACAAAACCGATCGCGCTCTGGGCCAACAGCAGGAACAGGAACACGTTGATGTAGGGGTTGAAGCAATGGAGTATGAAGATGTAGCAGGTGAGGGCGGTTGTCAGGCAGCAGATCCTCGACAGCGGCAGATCCGTGAGGAAGCGGTATAGCCAAACCACCGCCTTGCACACGACCACACTCATGTCGATAAGACCCACACGCAGCCACCACGCCACGTGAGCTATAAGTCCGCCCTCCGCCTTCACATCCCGTCGCATTTCATTCTCCCTTCGCTCGGGTGTCATGGGGCGGGCAGGCAGCCCGCCCCATGGCTGTTAGTAGTTGATGATTGCCTGCCACTCCGGGGACTCGTCGGCCAGATGGCCTTGAGCCGCATCCTCGGCGGCGAAGAGATCGCACATGAGGCGCACCATGCAGCGCCCGCAGTACCTCTCGTCGGCCTCGACACCTATGGCCTCGCAGACGTCGACCAGTTGCGGGCACGCTCCGCACACGACGTCGACCGCACTCTGGAACTCGTCTGTGCATCTGCTTTTGAACTCCGACACGGCTACTCCGCCCCCTCGATCTCGTGCATGCCGTCTTCGATACCGGCGTTGTACGCGAGGCGCATGGCCTCAAGGAGCGTCGGGAAGTCCTCCTCGCGCACGAGGAGCTCACCGCTGAACTCTCCATCACCGTTGCTGAACTCGACGAAAGCGCAACCCATGCGGACATCGGCGGAGAACCCCATCGGACTCTCGCCCAGCATGTCCTCGAACCTCCTGATGTAATCGAACTCGGTCATCATCTTCATGGCATGCGTCCTTTCCCGTTGCTACCTCTTAACTTGTTAACATCTTAATATCGCAACAACCAAAGTAACGTAGAACCTAACATCATAAGAAATTATCACAATACCGACACAAAAAAGACCGGCCACCCGCTGGGGATGGCCGGTCGGGCGGACTCGTCTCCCAGATCAGTCCCACTTCTCGAAGAAGACGGTCCCATCTTGGGCGTAGACGCCGTAGCGGCCCTCGATGACCTTGGCGTCCGGTCCGGCGGGCGCGAGGTCGGCGCAGTCGTAGGTGTAAATCTGGAACCGCCCCTCAACCGACGTGACGTTGCGCATCGCATGTTTGTTGAACCCTCCGCGCTTCACGATGGTGACCCCGTGACATCCGTCTCCGTAGCCGTTCGGCACCATGAAGCCGCAAGTCCCCGCCACGTCGCCGAGCTTCACACTCCCCGCGTCGCTCCATACTATGAAACCGTCGATCAGGCATCCGGGCTTCACCTTGATGGGCCAGCGGTACAGACGCCCGATCTCGCCGTATGCCTGTGAGGTATACATCAGTCGCTCGTCCATCTGAACCGCCTTGAGAAAGCCGTTGAACGACGATGCCGCGCGCCAGTGCTCCTCGTAGACCGCCGCCGAGCCCGGGCAGTCCAGTTGATCGTCGTTGGTGATGCACTTGTAGATGAAGTCACCCTCGCGCCCGATTTCGCGTATCTTCTTCCTCATGTTCTCGATCTTCATGGCATGCGTCCCTTCCCGTCGCTACCTCTTAATATATATACATGTTAACATATCAGCAAGGTAAGAACATCACAACCCAACATCATAAGAAAGCATCATCATCTGCACACAAAAAACCGGCCACCCCGTCGGGGATGACCGGTCGATAGATCGCACCGCCTCCTACCGCGACCAGTCCGGCCCCGGCGACTCGCGATCGCGATTCTCCGCCTCGTCCTTGGCGATGACCGACGCCGCCCTCCGCGCGTCCAGCACCTCGCTTTCAAGGTCCATCCCGCCATACCGGTGCTCGCCGTCCCGCTCGCCCTGAGCCCCGGCCCCGAGGTTCAGATCGCCATGATCATGTCGCTCTAGGCTCGGCGCGCCCGGATCGTCACCGGGGTCATCGGGCTCCGGGTCTCCGTACATCTCCGCAAGCTCCTCGCGCGTGTACCAGTCTTCGTCCGGCATGTCTGCCCGATTGTCAAAATAGCCTCCATCTCCGAGGTTCACATAACCGCTCAGATCATCGCTCCTGCCGTATTTCTCAAAATCGAAATACATATCATGATCAAGCCCGACCTCGTCGAGCGCCATCAACGCACGCAACTTATCCTCATCTCGGAAAATAACAGTGCGGGCATAATTCTCCTCCGCGCTATTTCTCTCGACTTCCGTTTGATCCCATTCGTCTTTTCTTCCGGCACCGGGATAGTCATAGGCGTAGTACGGGATCTCGTCGGCCTGCTCGATCCAGTTCATGAGGCCGATGACGCTTTCAGGATGGTCGATGCCGCAGCCTAGCGCCCCCTTTACGGTCTCGACCGCGCCGGGGTGCGCTTCCATCTGACGCGCGAGCATGTTCAGGTCGTCAAGGTGCGTATACTCGTCGAACAGGCCTCTCAGGCCGAACGGCACGCCGTCGTAGTCCGATATGTAGATTTCCTCGTGCTCCGGGTCTTGCAGCCCGTGGGCCGACAGGAAATCGCCGATCTCCTTGGAGGTCTTCGGCAGGCTGATCCACGCATCTCGCAGTTCGCCCTCGTTGTAGTAACCGTAATTGCCGATGCAGACGTCTATGCTCATTCCTTTTCCTCTCCCAATTTCAATAATTCAACATAATAACTTGGTAAGAAGTTAAAACTGCATCTCCCATCCTCACTGCGCTTCCCAACATAAGGTGATAAAATGATAGCATGTCACAAACTCCATATGTATATAAGTGAACATATACACAATCTATCTTGTCTGTTCCGAGCGCTCGTGTGCGCCGCGCCCGGCCATGCCATCGCTGACCTCGCGCGCCTCGCGTCCCTCGGCATCGAGGTCGAGGCCGCCTTCCTCGCGCGTCACCATGGGTTCCGGCTCACGTCCCCGTCGGATCGCGAGGCACGCCGCGATGGCGCGATCCTGCGCACCCTCGCCCCCGAGGTCCGCGCGCAGGCGATCGAACTCCGCCTGCGTGATGTCGCGGGGAGCGCCATCCTCGTCGTAGGACACCGCCACGATCGGACCGAACAGGACGGCGTAGAACTGCCCCTCCTCGACCACGTGGCCGTAATCGAGTTGGGAGAGATAGCCCTCCTCCTGCATGCGCCTGCTCGCGTAGATGGCACGGTTCGGTGCGAGGTCCTCTCCGATGCCGTCCTCGTTGACATACAGGCACGGCTCGTCTCCGTAGAGCGGGGTGAACGGCTCTATGAAACCACCGACGAGGGCTTGGAGACCATGCAGGTGGCTCCCGTCCCCGTCGGCCTCGACCTCAACGATCCTCGGCTCCTCGCCGACTCCGATGAACGCCACCTTGAGCGGGCGCGACTCCACCGCGACCTCATGCGCTCGCCCGATGAAACTGTCGAGGTCCGCGCCCGCCGGAATCCACCCGTCCCCGGCGATCTTCTCGGCATAGGACGCGATCCGCGTCAACCCTCCGGCCTCATCAAGCGGTATCGGCTCATCGCCATCACTCACTATCTCCGCCGCCTCGAAGGGTGCCACCGCGCCATCGCGGTAATCCTTGCCATCGCCGCGCATCCGCCCCGCGAGACTCTCGAAGTCATCGAGAGAACAACGCCTCACGATCAGCTCCGGCTCCCTGTCATTGAGGTAGGAGTCGAGGTAGACACCCGTGCCGGGATTGTAGAAGTCATCGCCGCCCAGAAGCGCGGCCAAGGCCCCGCGCCCATCGGGCAGCCTCGGCTCCTTCCAGAGAAAATCGTCGAGTCGCCGCTCGCCGCGAACGTCGAGCGCCGCGTCGACCATCCGCGACTGCTCGTAGGTCGCGGCCTTCATGAGGGGGTAGATGGAGCCGTCGACCCGCACGTACTCCCCGGTCTCCCTCAGATCCACTCCGAACAGGTCCCCGTCATCGAAAAGGTTGAACACGTAACCGACTCCGACCGCCTTCATGTGATCCTCCTTCGCTCATAAGTTCTCGACAACACGACATTACAAGATGTCATCTTGTCACATTCTTACGGCCCCATGAGAATCACCCCGTCCCGGCTGTCGCCGTCGACCTTTGTTGGATATAATCTAGCACGCCGCGTCATCGCTCGCGCGGCTCTTCCTTTTTGTGGGGCCCGCCATCGACTGCCCTTTGGCGGGCCCCTATTACAAGTACGCACAACCCCATCCCGCCTGCCAACATTGGCAGCTCCCGACCCCGGCGCGTAATAGTTACGAGGCCGAGGCCGCGCGCCCCGGCCATCAAGCCCGCTCGGGTCCGGGAAGGGGGTGCAAACCATGAAGAGATGCCTTGAGCGCGACAAGGAGCACGCCTTCGACGCCTTCTGCAAACGCTGCCTGCGGAACGAGGCCCGCGACCTGCACCGGCGCGCCGACGCGCTGCGCCGCAGGGAGGTCCCTTACTACGAGATCCCACCCGGCGACGCCGTGGCGGCGATGTCCTGCCGGGACTCGTATTTCGCCCATGAGCACGCGATCGAGGTCGAGGCCATAGGTGCCGAGGTCGACGTCGAGGACGACGGGATCGCACGGGCCATCCTGACGCTCGACCAGCCGAAGCGCGACATCATCCTGCTCTCGTACTTCCTCGGTCGCTCGGACAGCGCCATCGGCGCGTTGACCGGCATGCCCAGAAGCACGGTGCAGCATCATAGGGCGAGCGCGCTGCGCCTCCTGCGCGACGTGCTCGCCGGGGAGGTTGAAAGTGAATGACGTACAACGAGAGGGTCCCCTATCCGGTCATCGTACGCGCCGTCTCCGGCGACGCCATCGCCATGGAGCAGGTCGTCGAGCGCTACCGGCGCTACGCCATGGCCCTCGCGACAAAGAGCGTCACGGACGGAGAGGGCCGCACGTGCCGCATGCTCGATGAGGACATGCTGCACCAGCTCTTGGCTGGACTCGCACGCCGGGTCCTGCGCTTCGACCCGTTCTGACGCCGCCCGGATGAAAGGAGATGAACGCCCATGGCAGGACAGAGGGAGATCCCCGTCTGGGAGAAATACACGCTCACCATCGAGGAGGCCGCGCGCTACTTCCGCATCGGGGAGAACAAGCTGCGCAGGCTCGTCGATGAGACGCCCGGCGCGGATTGGGTGCTGATGAACGGCAACCGCGTCCAGATCAAGCGCAGGCTCTTCGAGCGCTACATCGACTCCACCGACGCCATCTGAGAGGCATGACAAAGAGCCCCGAATATGCTATACTAGAGATAGCATATCGGGGCTCTTTCCTTGTTTGGAAAGGAGCTGTGTTGCTTGTCTGAGAAAAGACGCGACAGCAAGAACCGCATCCTGCGGACAGGAGAGAGCCAGAGAAGCGACGGGAGATACGTCTTCAAGTACAACCCCGCGCCGGGGGTGTCCAAGTTCGCCTACTCGTGGAGGCTGACGCCGACCGACCCTTTGCCGCCGGGCAAATCGGGCGGTCCCTCGCTGAGGGAGAAGGAGCAGGCCATCCGCCGCGACCTTGAGGATGGCATAAACCCGCTCGGTGAGAGCATGACGCTCTGCCAGCTCTATGAGCGGCACAACGCCCTGCACCCCAACGTTCGCGAGAGCACCGTCGAGTCCCGCGCCATCCTCATGCGCCTCCTGCGCGAGGACGGCTTCGGCCTCAAGCCCATCGGCGGCATAAGGCCGTCGGACGCCAAAGCATGGGCGATCCGCATGCGCGATCGCGGCTACGCCTTCAACACCATAGCGGGCTACAAGCGCTCGCTCACCGCAGCATTCTACACCGCGAGGCGGGATGACCTCGTGCGCCGCGAGCCCTTCAATTTCAAGCTCTCCGACGTGATCGAGAACCGCACGCCGCCCAAGCTGCCGCTCACACCGGCCCAAACGCGCGCGCTGCTCGACTTCATCGAGGAAGACGGAGTGTATGGGAGATACCTCGATGGGATCGTGTTTCTGCTCGGCACCGGCCTGCGGATCTCCGAGTTCTGCGGCCTCACGGACCCGGACATCGATTTCGATGCGGGAACGGTCCGCGTGGAGCGCCAACTGCTGAAAAACCACGGCGTCTACCGCGTCGCGCCGCCCAAGACCAAGAGCGGCACGCGCGTGGTCCCCATGTCCCCGCCGGTCATGATCGCAGCGGCCAACATCATCGCGAAACGTCGTCGCCCGACATACGGCAGCATCGACGGCCACAAGGGGTTCCTCTGCATCACGAAGAACGGCACGCCGATGGTCGCCGACCACTGGGAGGACGCCTTTCACGGCCTCGTGGCGAAGTACGCGAAGAGCCATCCCGCCGAGCCCCTGCCGGACCGATGCACGCTCCACACGCTGCGGCGCACCTTCTGCACCTCCGCCGCCCTCGCCGGGATGAACCCCAAGGACTTGCAGTACATCATGGGCCACTCGAACATCTCCTTGACCCTCGACTACTACACGACCGCCACCCCGGAGTCCGCCGCCTCCGAGCTATCCCGCATCGCTCCGTCCCTGATTCCGTACTACCTCCCGTGCTACATCTGACCGGTAGATCTTGAGGTCTTCCACCGGCTTTCATCGAGACGTTAAAAAACGCGAGGCCCGCAAAACGCCCTAACCACGGCGTTTCGCGACCCCTCGCGAACTCTTGTGGGGCAACTGAGAAACTGCCCCTATCTTTTAGTATAAAGATAGGGGTAAAACCCGCGAGGGCGCATGGCCGCGCGCCCCGCGCGCACTCCGATCTGCGGCCATACCACCGATTTACTACTTTTGGGGAGAGCCCCGATATGCCCGAGCCCATCCGCGACCGGATGGGCTCTTTCTTCTGCCGCACACGCCCTCTACCTGCGACTCCGCTCCTGTCGGACGGCATGTTCGGAACAGGGGCGAGAGCGCGTGTTCGAGTGCATCCCGAAGCGCGACTGGCGGCCATGGAAAACCCCGGCGGACGCGTCCCGTCCCAGACCATCCCGTTCGAGGGTTTTCCACAGCCGCGTGACCGCTTCGCGCCTTGAAACGTTCCGTGTGGAAAACCCTCCGCTTCGCTCGGGTTTCCCACACTCCACCGGCGCTACGCTGAGGTGGATATATTTTTAAGGTACCAGTGAGTTTCGGCATGGATGTCCCTAGTGAGAATGTGCCCGCGCCAGTCGCCGCCGGTCATCCGTCCCTTCCGGCACCGCCCCTGCGCTGCGCGCACAGGCGGTCGGCGCGGCCCCACTCGGAGATCCGCCCTCCCTTTCCGGGACCACGCGCCGGGCAGCGCGCCGCCGCTGGGTCGATACAGCCGCAAGGGTCCCTGTGTTGTCCCGGCAAGGCCATTCGGGTCGGGGCGCGCCTCTTCATCCGCGCGTATCCCCCCGACCGTAGCTGCCCTTTGATTCGCCCCTCATCGGGGTCCTTTTGATTACGCCCGCGAGGGCGCAGCCGACCGGGCACGGCGCTATGGTCGATCTTCGATCGGTGCCGCCCAGCCATCCCGGTGCATGCCCATTGAGTTGTGAGAAAAATGTCTCAGCCGCTTGGCGAACCGCCGAACCCGGCGTTCCCATCATCACTTTCGTGGTATAATCCAGTCGTGACGTTAGCGGCCTTGCTTTTTTCCATTTGTTCACAAGGTCATACATCGGAAAGGTGCTGCTAACACCTCTCGATGGCGTCCACTTTATCAGATTCCCGCCCGCCGTGCTATCGGCGCGGCGGGTTTCTTTTCCCACTGACGCGAAAAAGTCCACCGTGGTACAATGAGGACGCGACTCTGACGGCCACACCGTCCCGTGGGCCGCAGATCGAGTGAGGCACCCGCCTGTCGGTAGCACGGCATGACGGGTGCCTCTTCCTGTGCCGCCCGAATACGGAAAGACGTCCCATGGGAGCAGCTCATCCTCCCATGGGGCGTCCTCATGCGGCGGCGCTCCGCTGCCTCGTTTGATCTTCGTCCGGCTGCGCCGCCTCACCTGCCGACATCATACCACCGCAGGGCCCGCCGGGGTGTAATATGTCTCGGTGACGGGCGATGGGTTGGCAGATTGGCCCTCCCCGCGCGTAATAGTCACGAGGCTATGGGAAAGGAAGGTGCGTGACATGGCAGATGTCGGCGATGAGGTGGGCGAGGGCTTCAAGCGCGGGATAAACCGCATCCTCTCGGAGGTCTTTCGCGAGTGGCTGCGCGAGCACATGGGCAAGAGACCCGCGCCGGGACAGGAGCACTGCACGGCCCCGCTGGACGACCCGGAGCTGACGCGGGTGGTCACGGAGGCGCTGGACGTGGCCGAGATCCCCTACGAGGTCAAGCGCCAGTCGCTCACCGTCGGCAGCGACGGGCAGCTCCACGAGCGCGCGACCCTGCTGTTCGACGCCAATGACTTCGACCGCGTGCGCGAGGTCATGGACGCCAAGTTGGAGGAGGTCAAGGCAGCCGAGCGCGCGGCGGGCCGCGATCTGGGCAAGGCGACCATCTCCCTGCAAAACGATGAGCAGACGCAGGCCGTGACCGCCGCGCTCGAAGCCGAGGGCATCCCCTACAAGGTGGAGCGCACGACGCTCGCAACGGACAAGAAGGAGGGCGTCGTGGCCCGCGCGACGGTCATATTCCCCGAGACGGAGTTCGACCGCGTGCGCGCCATCGCAGAGGCGGTCCTCCCGAAGAAGCGCGAGCACGGGCCGGGCGGGGGGCGTGGAGGCCATGACGGCCCCGACGGCCCCGATGACCACGATGACCACGATGACCATACCCCGCCGCCCCCGGCGGGCCCAATGGACGACATCACCCCCAAAAAGGAATACACCCTCGACATCCGCGACATCGCCGATGGGGCGCGCGCGGGTGCCGCCACGTATGGGGAGTTCCTCGACCGGTGCCGGGCGGCTGGCCTCGGCGTCAAGAGCACGTCGGACGGCATGGTGAAGTTCACCCACCCCGACCACCCGTGGTTCGAGGTGCGCGCAGACACGCTGGGCCGCGAGTTCACGGAGAGCGCCTTCAAGTCGCACGACGGCGCGGACGTCGACACCCGCACGGGCGTCGTGGAGAGCGTGGTCGACACGCCCGGCGACGCCACGGCCACCCGCGAGGAGCCGGATGAGAACATGCCGGGCAGCTCGGCGGACAAGTCCCGCGATGAGCCGGAGGACGGCGAGGTCGGCATCGACCTCGATGCCGAGGCCAAGGAGGCGCGCGAGACGTCTGCGGGCCTTGAGCAGGAGCGCAAGGGGATCGACATCGGGCGCGATGAGCACATCATCCCGCCGATCGACCGGTAAGCGCCCATGGCCGGAGCGAACGACAACGCAGCGCGCATCGCACGGTCCGCAGCCCTCACGCTGGTCATATCGGTCGCCGTGCTCTATCTCGGCGACCGGTTCGGCATGCTGTTGGAGCTGTACGACCGCCCCTTCCTCGACTGCTACATGGAGGTCATGGCCGCGCTGCCCGCGCACATCGCGGCGTCCCCGCTGTCCTTCTCGTTCGAGACGGTGCCCCTGCTCTACGGCTGCGGGCTCGCCATAGCGGTATGGCTGGTGTGGCTGCGCTACTCCGTGTTCATCGGCAACTACCGCGCGGGCGAGGAGGCGGGCAGCGCCCGCTGGGGCACCCGCAAGGAGGGCGAGGCGTTCAGAAACGCCGATGAGCCCGACAGCAACATCCTTCTCACCGAGCACTACGCCATGGCCACGAGGCGCAAGGGCTTCGACTTGGAGCACGACCGAAACCTCAACGTCATGGTGATCGGCGGCTCGGGTTCGGGAAAGACGCGCTACTACGTCAAGCCCAACCTCATGCAGATGAACGCGTCCTTTTTCGTGACGGACCCGAAAGCCTCCCTCATCGAGGAGGTTGGCGGGATGTTCGCCGACCCGGAGAACGGCTACAGGCTCAAGTGCTTCAACACCATCGACTTCTCGGCGTCGATGCACTACAACCCGCTCGCATACGTGCGCACCGACTCCGACGTCCTGTCGTTCGTCAACTGCTTCATCGCCAACACCGACGGCGACGGCACGCCCGGCGACCCGTTCTGGGGCGACTCGATGCGCTTGCTGCTCACCGCGCTCATCTTCTTCCTGCGCGACTGGTGCGCCCCGAAGTTCTACTCCCTCTCCGGATTGCTGACGCTTCTATCTTTGGCGGAGGCCCGCGAGGGCGATGAGAGCTTCAAGAGCCCCCTCGACCTGCTGTTCCTGCAAATCGAGACGGGCAAGAAGTTCAAGAAGCGCGAGGGTGGGCCTCGCCCGGCGAGCGCGTCCCTCAGCCGCGACGCGGTGGCGGTCGGCAGCGGGGGCTCGGCCTACATCGAGGTCCCCAGCCAGTTCGAGCGCCGTGGCGACCACGTGCGCCCGGCGGATCGCGGGGGCCTCACCCCGGATGAGGACATCGCCCTCGGCTACTACAACGACTTCCGCGTTGCCGCCGGTAAGACCCTCAAGTCCATCCTCATCACCTGCAACACCCGTCTGGCGAGGATACGCCTGCGCGAGGTCCGCGAGATCCTGAAGGACGATGAGATGGAGCTTGACAAGATGGGCGACCCGGACCGCCCGAAGACGGCGCTGATCGCCTGCATGTCCGACACCAACAAGTCCTTCTCCTTCCTGCACGCGATCATGATGTGGCAGACGATCAACCTCCTGTGCAACCGCGCCGCCATCGACTACCACGGCAAGCTGCCCGTTCCCGTCAACTTCATTTTCGACGAATTTGCCAATATCGGCACGATACCTGACATCGAGCAGACCATCGCCGTCGTGCGAAGCCGCAACATCGGCATCACGGTCATCTTGCAGAGCATGGCGCAGCTTGAGGCCCGCTACGACAAGAACGCCAAGACGATCGTCGACTGCTGCGATACGACGCTTTTTCTCGGGGGCAAATCCAACGAGACCAACCGGGAGATCTCGGAGATGATCGGCAAGCAGACGATCAACCAGATGACCTTTAACGAGTCCAGCGGGCAGTCTCCGTCCGCCTCGAAGAACATGCAGATCCAAGGGCGCGACCTCATCGACGCGGCGGAGATCGCCAAGCTCTCGCGCCGCAAGGCGATACTGCTCATCGCCGGGGCGAGCCCGCTGATGGACGACAAGTACCCCCTTGAGAGCCACCCGCGTTACGCCCTGATAGACCCCGGCCACAAGCCCGTGCCCATGCTCGGCGGCCGGGTCGTCAAGGGCAAGGTCGCGCGCCTCATCGCGCATACCCTCCACCTCGTCTCCCCCGCGAAGTTCACGGAGCCGTTCGACTTCAAGGGGTACCTGAGTAAGATCCGCGCGGGCGAGGGAAAGAAAGGCGGTGACGGCAAGGACAAGAACGCAGCGATGACATAACTGCTAAGATTTATGGAAACATGCCGCGCGGCAAGGGGCCGCGCGTCGAGAGTAAAAAGGAGGAAACACATGCTGGGTGAAGTCATGAACCTCATCAGCCAGGGCGTCACTTTTCTGGGCGGCGTCCTCATCGTATTCGGTCTGGTGAACCTCGGTATGACCGTCAAGGACGGCATGCAGGGCGGCGGCGGTCAGCTCGCGGGCGCGATCGCCATGATCGTTGGCGGCGGCATCGTGATCGGAGCCGCGATCTACTTCGGCACCCTCGACACCAGCTTCGCCGGTTAAGGGAGGGATGCGCCGTGCTGTCGGTCCCCGTCCATAAGGACATCGGCGAGTACGAGCCCAAGATCATCGGCAAGATGACGTGGCGCACGCTCACCTGCGTGACCGGTGCGCTGGGCCTCTCGGTGCTCACGGGCCTCTACATGTACTTCGTCCTCGGCGTGAGCCCCGGCGACTACATGATGGTCATATACGCGGTGAGCCTGCCGTTCTGGGCGTGCGGGTTCCTTCGCCCGCACGGCATGAAGTTCGAGCAGTTCGCCATGTACTGGTTCCTGCACAACTTCTCGCGCACGACCCTCTACTACCGCCCGACGCTGTTCAAGATCGGGCTCGCGGAGGATTTCGGCGCTAAGAGCAAAAAGGGAGAGATCTATGAGCGTAAATACCGAAAGCTCCTCAAGTGCAACGGGATCGAGTGTTACAGCCCCCGAGAGGGTCGAGTGCTCGTCTGATCCCGCTGGGGAAACGATCGCCCACCCCGCCGCAGACGGGGCGGGGCCGGTGGCAGAGCCCGCCCCGGAGCGATCAGAGATAGACGTGGAGGCCCTCGGGTCGCTGGCCGGTTCCGGCGGAGAGCCCGCCGGGCGCAAGCTCACGCGCAAGGAGCGCCGCGCCGCCAAGCGGCAGGCAAAGGCCGACGCACGCGAGGCCAAGCGGCAGGCAAAGGCCCGCAGCAAGGAGTACAAGTCCATCAAGCGCCAACTCAAGGAGCGCGACAAGGAGCTGTCAACGCTCGGGGCGCGATCCACGGCGCGGCACCGCGCGGCCAAGGACGTCACCTCGTATATCGGCTACGACCGCATGTACCAAGACGGGATCTGCGAGGTGGACGAAGGGCTCTACTCGGAGACCATCGAGTTCGCCGATACGAGCTACCACAGCGTCCGAGACGACGTGCAGCTCAACACCTATAAGTCCATGGGAAAGCTCTACGACCAGTTCGGCCCCAGCACGATCGTCGAGATGACCGTCATCAACACGCCGGTCCTGCGGGAGGAGCTCTCCTCGCGCCGCTTCTTCGACCCCCAGCGCCAGATCTCGGCGCAGGCAGCCGAGGACGCCGGGACCTTCAACGCGATCCTCACCGAGAAGACGCGGCAGGGCGTGTCTAACATCCGACGTCGCCGCTTTCTGACGATCACCTGCTCCGCAGAGAGCGCGGACGCCTCGGTGCCGAAGCTCTCGCGCCTTGAGGCGTCTTCCTCGCGCCTGCTGGGCGGCGTCGGGTCGAAGTGCCGCACCTTGGACGGCAAGGAACGCCTCTCGGTCCTGCACGGCCTGCTCAACCCCGGCAAGCCCTTCGACATGGACTACAAGCGCGACCTCGGCCTGCGCATGCCGCAGACCACCAAGGACCTCATCGCCCCCACCACCATCGACTTCAAGCCTGAGGGCCGCTGCGACTGCTTCCGCCTCGACGACATGTGGGGGCAGGTGCTCGTGTTCCGCCGCTTCGGATCGGAGCTGACCGACCACTCTCTGGCGGACATCGTGGACCTCCCGATCCCCATGGCCGTGTCGTGGTTCGCGCAGCCCATCGAGCAGTCCAAGGCAACCGCCTTCGTCCGCCAGCGGGCCGCATGGATCGACAAGGAGATCATCGAGGAGCAGCGCACCGCCGTGAGCAAGGGCTACGACTTCTCCATCCTCCCCTTCGAGCTGAAATACAGCAAGGAGGAGGCCGAGGGCGTGCTCGATCACCTCACGGGCAAGGGGCAGCACCTCTACCTCTTCACCGGCCTCGTCTACACCTACGCACCCAGCAGGCAGCAGCTCGACAACCAAGTGCTGCGCATCATCAGCGCGGCGCGCGGCAACTCCATCGAACTCGACGTGCTGGACTACCGCCAGCCCGAGGCCCTCAACTCCGTCCTGCCGCTCGGATACAACCACGTCGACGTGTCCCGGTACTCGACGACCGCCGAGATCACCATGCTCATGCCCTTCGCAACACAGGAACTCGCGGATGAGGGTGGCAACTACTGCGGCCAGAACAAGCACAGCCGCAACCTCGTATTCTGCGACCGCAAGAAGCTGGCGTCGCCCATGGGCTTCATCTCCGGCAAGACCGGATCGGGCAAGAGCATGTTCGTCAAGACGGAGATGACCAGCACGATCCTGACCAACCCCACCGATGAGATCTTCGTCATCGACCGCGCGGGCGAGTACACCGGCATCGCGCGCCGCTACGGCGGCTCCGTGTTCGATTTCGCCGTCACATCCGGCGCGTCGCTCAACCCCTTCGACACCGTTTCGGTGAGCCACATGTCGGCTGAGGCGCAGGTCGCCTTCAAGACGGACGCCATGCTGGCGCAGGCGGGTGCCTCCGCCGCCGAGGCGGGCAAGAAACTCTCCGAGATCGACCAGTCCATCATCACGCGCTGCGTGGAGTTGGCGTTCGACCGCCGCGTGGACGGCGGCGACCCGCCGCTGCTCGGCGACTTCTACGACATCTTGCGCGAGCAGCCCGAGCCGGAGGCCCGCGCGATCGCGTTGCGCTACGAGCGGTTCGTCAAGGGCTCCATGTCCTTCTTCAACCGCCCGACCAACGTGGGCTTCGACAACCGCATCATCGACTTCAACCTGCGCGAGCTGCCGGACTCCATGCTGGTGTTCGCGCTCATCAACGTGTGCGAGGCGGTGCGAAACCGCATGTACCACAACTACGAGCGCGGCGTGCGCACATGGCTGTACGTCGAGGAGATCCAATCGCTGTTCGCCTACCCAACGGTGCTCAACTACTTCTCGCGCTTCGCGAACGAGGGCCGCAAGTTCGGCCTCCTGCTCACCGGAATCACGCAGAACGCCGTGGCGATGCTCAACAACGAGGCCGCGCAGAACATCGTTCTCAACTCCGACTTCCTCATGCTCCTCAAGCAGTCCCCCGTGGACCGCTTGGAATGGTCGAGCCTGCTCAACCTCTCCGAGCAGGAAGAGGAATGTATCGATGAGAGCGTGGAGCCCGGAGACGGCCTGCTTATCGCGGGGGCGGCGCGCATCCCCATCCGGGGCAAGTTCCCCGATAAGATGCCGGACGGGTCCAAGAACCCGCTGTATGCGCTCTTCTCCACGAACCCCAACGAGGAATAAGGCGAGGTGACCACCATGGGACAGTATTACCGCATAGCGAACCTCGACAAGCGCGAGACGCTCGACCCCTTCAAGTTCGGCAGCGCCCTCAAGCTGACGGAATCGTGCTACGTCGGCAACGACTACGTGGACGCCATCACGTACCTGCTGGCGAACGACTGGCACGGGGACCGCGTGCTGCTCTGCGGCGACTACGCTTGGGATTCGGAATACGGTTTCTCAGCTGCGGGCAGGCTGCACGAACTGGCAGACGCCGACCCCTATGAGGCTGCGGGGGAGTTCCTCGACCGCTCCGGCGACTTCGCCTCGGTGCGCGGCAACGAGGTCTACCGCGAGGTCGCTCCCAATCGATACGGAAAGGTTCCCGTCGATGGGACCTTCCACATCGACGCCGGACACTACCGCTACGTGGCCGATGAGACGGCGGGCGTGTTCTACGACCGCGAGAAGGCACCCGTCGCCTTCATCGGCGAGTGGGAGGGCGAACCCTACATCACGCGCACGGACCCGCTCACGCTCTTCATGGCGATCGGCAACGGCCTCGGGTCGGGCGATTACCGTAGTGAGGACGCGGTGAACGTCGGGCTGGTGGGCTCTTGGGCCGGGCACGTCATCACCGCGTCTGACGTGCCGCCGGTCGGCCTCACCGAGATCGAATGCCCCTTCGATGAGAACGGCGTGCTCCTCACCGTCCCGGATGATGAGATCCGCCGTGCCGTCGAGGTGAACGGCCTCGACTGGAACCATGTCTCCGTGGCCGACCTCGCGAAGGCGGTGGAGCGCATGAGCGGCCAAACGGGGCAAACCGTCCCAACCGTCACGCTCACCGAGGCCGTCATAAGCCCGTGCGACTCCCCTGAATCGACCGAGCGCGTCCTGTTCTGCGATCAGGACGGCGTGGACCTCGACCCCGACCTCGACCCCAAGGTGTTCTGCTTCGGCCTCAACCGTGATGAGCTTGACTCGATGATCGGTGTGGAAACCGGCGAGGGGTTCATCGTGCGCGAGGTCGGTGACTCCTATGATGTGGTCGCGCATACGCAGGACTCCTCCGGCCTCGACTTGGATGCGGAGGCGCGCGACATGCGCGACACGGCGTCATCGCTCTCGGTGGAGTCCCCCGGTCTGGGGCGCGACGCCATCGACCGATGAGGTGACGTGGGATCTGCGGGCAGGCGGATCGTAGAAAAGGAAGGAGCTGAACGGTGAGGGCGTCTGATCTGGTCACAACGGAATCGCAGCGCGCGGAGGCGTCACTCGGCCTCGCGCGCACGGAGCTGAACGACGCGGTGAACACCGGCATCGTCGCCAGCGCGGATCACGGCGCGTCCCTCGTGCTCGATCCAACCGACCGCGACGTGGCGCGCAGCGCGTCGGCCCAACGGGCCCGCGTCGCAG
>CAJJRZ010000023.1:0-39803 GCA_905194345.1 Coriobacteriaceae bacterium | reverse complement strand
GCCAGCCCCGCGGCGCGGGCGCACCGCACGGCGAGGGACCCTATGTTGCGGAACTGGTCGACGACGACGAGCGTGCCGGCGGGCGCGGAGGAGAACAGCGCGTCGAGAGCGCCCTCCCGGTTGCGGACGGGGGCGCTGGCCAGCACCTCCCCGCCGCGGTCGATCAGGCAGGCCCAGTGGGAGGACTTGCCGACGTCCAGGCCGAGCACGGTCCCCGGTCTGGTCGATGGCGCTTTCACGGTGGTATCCTTCCGGTAGTCGTTCGACCGGATGGCCTCCCCCTCGGCACTCACATTACCAGCCGCGGCGCCTGCCCGGCACTTTCCTATCAGCCGTCGGGGGCGGCGCGTCCCGCGCCGGCAGCACCCAACGGGCCCTCTCGGGGGCAGGGACGTTCGGCCGTGCGCGGGCGCCCGGTCGGCGGCCCGTTCTGGGCGCGCCTCAATCGTAGCCCGAGACGGTCCCGGGCTGACAATTTCGACTGTAATGGACGTTCTTAAACGACTAGTCATTCAAGAACGTCCCCAATGACTACATGAAAGCGCCCCCAAGCGGATGTGCTTGAGGGCGCTTCTTGCTTGCGAGGTTATGACTCGATGTAGTCCTTGAGCTTGCTCGAACGGCTCGGGTGACGGAGCTTGGCCAGGGTCTTGGACTCGATCTGGCGGATACGCTCGCGCGTGACGCCAAACTCGCGGCCGACTTCCTCGAGCGTGCGGGGATGCCCGTCGACAAGGCCAAAGCGCAGCTCGATAACCTTGCGCTCACGATCGGCAAGCGAGTCGAGCACCTGAGTGAGCTGCTCCTGCAGCATGGAGAAGCTGGCGGCATCGGGCGGAACGATAGCCTGGGAGTCCTCGATAAAGTCGCCCAGCTGGGAATCCTCTTCCTCGCCGATGGGGGTCTCGAGCGACACGGGCTCCTGCGAGATCTTCTGGATCTCGCGGACGCGGTCGGCGCTCATGTCCATCTCGGCACCGATCTCCTCGGGGGTCGGGTCGCGACCCAGGTCCTGAAGGAGCTGGCGCTGCACGCGGACGAGCTTGTTGATAGTCTCAACCATATGCACGGGAATACGGATGGTACGGGCCTGATCGGCAATGGCGCGCGTAATGGCCTGACGGATCCACCACGTGGCGTACGTGGAGAACTTAAAGCCCTTCTGGTAGTCGAACTTCTCGACGGCGCGGATCAGACCGAGGTTGCCCTCCTGGATCAGGTCAAGGAACAGCATGCCGCGGCCGACATAGCGTTTGGCGATGGAGACGACCAGACGCAGGTTTGCGCTGATGAGTGCCTGCTTGGCTTCGAGGCCCACGTTCTCAATGCGCGTAAGACGACGCATCTCGGCACGCGTGAGCTCGAGCTCGCCGGCATCGGCAGCCTCGAGCTTCTCGGTGGCCTCGAGACCGGCCTCGATCTTCATGGCCAAATCGACCTCTTCGGAGGCGGTCAGCAGGTCGACCTTGCCGATCTCCTTGAGGTACATACGAACCGGATCGCCGGTCAGCATCACCGTGGAGGCATCGATGCCACGCACGCGGGAGCGTGAACGGGACGTGCGCACGGTGCGCTTCTTCTTGCTCTTGGAAGAACCCATCTCGGCATCGGCCTGACGGGCCATCTTGAGCTCGTGATCGTCGAGCGAGCCGGAATCGTGCTCGTCGTCGTCATCGAAATCGTCGGTATCGGTATCGTTATCGTCATCGTCGACGTCCATGGGGGCGTCGTCGTTACCGCTCGCGGAGATAATCTGGATGCCGCTGTTGCGCAGCGCGGAATACACCGCGGTGAGCTGCTCGTCAGAAACATCGATATCCTTCAGGGCGACCTGAATCTCGTCCTCGGTTACCGAAGTCCTGTTTGAGCCGTTGCCCATGAGCTTTGCAACGTAGGATTCCAGCCCAGTACCCGTGCTCTCAGTCTTTTTTGGCACAGATTCTCCCTTCATAGTCCACAGGACTCAATACTTTAGCACACACATAGGCGTCTATACCCAAAAAGAGGACTGGATATAGACGAGAATACGCTGGTTGACCACAACATCTAGGCCTGTTCGGTGCCTGCGGCCTCCAGACCGATCAAACGGAACGGGTCCGCCACGCCGCCGATAGACTTTTGCAGCTCGCGTTGACGCTGCGAATCCTGCGCGGCCTGCACGGTCAACGCGCGACGGGCCTCATCATCGAGCGAACGGTCCTGGCGCAGCTTGGCCTGTGCGGCACGCATGCGGCGCTTGATGGTGTAGAGCTCGAGCGTATCGAGCATGAACACGATGTTCGTCTCGGTGGGGTGCTTGCTCGTCGCGGAGATGCGCCCGGCACTCACAAGCGTTGCCGCCTCGGGACAGACCGAGCGCGCCGCATCCATGCAGGCTGCAGGATCGGTTCCCGGCGGCGTTGCCAGAACGGCCCATGCGATGGACTCGTGACGTGGGTCAACCCACTCGATAGAGCAGATGCGGTCGGCATACGTGCGGAACAGGTCGGGGTAGCTCGTGAGCATCGTCAACAGCTCGCGCTCCCCTGCCAAGGACTTGCGCTCAAGATCAGTAAGAACCATCGGCGCCGCCGCAGCCGGAGCGCCCGAACCATCAGTCACAGGCACAGCACCCATACCATCAGGCACATCGATCGGCGGCAGGTCGTCGACGACCTCCACGGGCGCGGCACCGTAGGCATCGAGCGGGACGTAGCCATACGGCTCTTCTTCGACCGGCGCGGACACCGGCGGCGTCGCGCCCGATGCCCAAGCACCGCGAGATGCCCCCTGCGAACCAGACGTCCGACCGCCCGCGCTACCAGAGCGCTCGGCTTGCGCCCGCTGGCGTTCATAGTTCTGCTCACGACGTCGTTCCGCATCTTCGCGCTTGGCGACATCGCGAAACACGCGACCCGAACTCGCGCGAACCGTCTCCAGATCCAAACCCAGCAGATCGGCAATCTGGATAAAGTATGTGTCGATCATATAGCTATCGCGCAGCGGATAGATAAGCGTCAGCGCATCTTCCAGCGCCTTGGCACGACCGCCCGGCGTGGTGATGTCACTCGACTCCTGCAGCGAACGGTAGACAAAGTCCATGAGCGGCTCGGCAGCGTCGATGCGCGCCTGAAGCTCCTGTCCACCATGCGCCGTGATGAACTCCATGGGGTCGTTGCCGTCGGGCAGCACCACGCAGCGCAGGTCCATCGAATCCTGCTCGATAAATTGAATCGCGCGACGGGCGGCCTTCTGGCCCGCGGCATCGCCATCGAACATATACACGATACGCTTGGCAAAGCGGGTGAGCGTCTTGACGTGATGCTCCGTGAGCGCGGTGCCCAGCGTGGCGACAACGTTTTTGATCCCCGCCTCCCAGCAGGCGATACAATCGGTATAGCCCTCCACCACGATGGCCGTATCCTGCGCGACGATAAACTCCTTGGCCCAGTTAAAGCCATAGAGGTTTCGCTTTTTATGGAACACGCTCGTCTCGGCGGTGTTGAGGTACTTGGGTTGGCCGTCACCCATGATGCGCCCGCCAAAGGCAATGTTGTGACCCTGCTCGTCAAAGATGGGAAACATCACGCGGTCGTAGAAGCGGTCGGCAAGCTGCCCGCGCCCGCGGCTCACGGCAACGTTGGCGTCGATCATCTCCTGCGGGGTAAAACCCGCCTGGGACAGGTGCGACACCAGCGCGTTGCGGCCCGGTGCAAAGCCCAGGCAGTAGCGGCGGCAGACGTCGCCACCCATACCACGGCTGGCAAAGTACTCGCGTGGACGGCCGTCCTTACCGCGCATAAGCATGGTGTGGTAGAACTGGGCGGTCTCGGCACACAGATCGTAGATGCGGGCACGCTTGGTACCGCGCTCGCGACGATCTCCGGTGTCATGCAGCTCAATACCCGCACGATCGGCCAAATAGCGGATTGACTCGGGAAAGCTCAGGTTTTCGCGCTTCATGATATAGGTGAAGACGTCGCCGCCTTCGCCGCAGCCAAAGCAGTGCCAGACCTGCGTAGCGGGGATAATGTGGAAAGAAGGCGTCTTTTCGCCATGGAAGGGGCAGCAACCCCAAAACTCATGGCCGCGGGGCTTGAGCTCAACCGTTTCCTGCACGATGGCAACTAAGTCGGACGCAGCGCGTACCTGGTCTTTTTCCTCATCGCTAATCACGGATACTCACCCCCTGCTCGCCCAAGTTGTGACGAATATCCTCGATATTACCCTCGACGGTCGAGATCAACTCATCCAGCGATTCGAACACACGCGAGGGACGCAGCCAGCGCGTAAACGCCAGCGAAACGGAAGCGCCGTACAGGTCGCCCGTATAACCAATTAAGTTAGCCTCGAGATGCGATGAAGCGGCATCGTCGGCATACGTCGGCGGCAGGCCGACATTAACGGCAGCGGGCCACGCGATGTCATCGACGAGCACCAGACCCTCATACACACCATCGGCAGGCACCTGAATGCCGTCGGGAACCTGCAGGTTTGCCGTGGGAAAGCCCATGTCAGAACCCTCGTGACGGCCACGAATAACACCGCCACGCAGCATATACGGGCGGCCGAGCAACTCAGCAGCAAGCTCCACATGGCCCTGTCCCAGCTCATGACGAATGCGGGTGGCGCAAATGGCCTCACCGCCCTCGCAAAGCAGGTCGTGACCATACACGTCAACGCCGCGCTCGGAACCCCAAGAGCGCATCTCGGCAACACCAGAAGCACCGCCACGACCCAGCCTAAAGTCGCTGCCAACGCGAATCGAACGAATGTCGACCAGACGCGACACCAGCGAGAGAAAAGCAACATGGTCGAGTGCCGCAACCTCAGGCGTAAAGGGAACGGCCACCACCGCATCGACCCCGGTCTGAGCCAAGGCATGTAGACGGTCGGCCGTCGTCATCAATTTTTGAGCGGGCGAAGGACTCACCACAACGTCCGGATCGGGATCGAAAGTGACCACGACCGCCTTGCAATCATGGGCGCGCGCATCGCTAACAAGCGCCGCAATGAGCTCCTGGTGTCCACGGTGAACGCCGTCGAACACGCCGATGGCAATCGATGCGGCACCCAGGTGCTCACACTTATCAAACGCATCGGCAGTAACGATGTGAGCCACGTCCGACTCGCCCGCGAAAAAAATACGCGCGAGCTCGTGAGCGGACAACATCATCGAACACCGCCGATTGCCTGCGGAAACACGTGCTCCATGACAAAGCGGCCACCCTCGATGCGGGCGAGCGCCTTGAGTCCCCCATCGAGCACCAACGCAAAAGGCGACTTCGAGGTATCGAAATCGGCAAGCGCACGCTCAACGGGAATGCGTCGACCGCAGAGCAGATCGTCGGCAAGATTGCCCGGCAAGTCAACACGCGTGGCGCCCAGGGCCGCAATGGGATCCAGGGCAAAGCCAGCCGCGGACTCGGGAGAAAACTCCTCGACCGCATGACAAGCGCCAATGGAAACAACACCGGAGGCCGTGCGGCGCAGCGCGGAAATGTGCGCGGCGCTCTCGCAGGCGCGGCCCAAATCGCGAGCGAGCGCACGGATATAGGTACCCTTGCTCACTGAGAACGCCACGGTCCACACACACGTATCACCTTCGCCTCCCACGGCGATCAGGTCGGCGGCATAGACCTCGACGGGGCGCGGAGGTAGGTCCACCGCATTGCCCTCGCGAGCAGACTTGTAGGCGCGAACGCCATTGACCGAGATAGCCGAAAACGCCGGCGGCACCTGCATCTGCGGACCCAGCAAAGCGGCCAAGCGCTCACGGGCATAGGCAGGATCGCGGAGCTCGTTGGCAACAGCCACCGTGCGGACCGCCTCGCCCTCCGCATCATCGGTATTGGTCTCGGCGCCAAACGAGATGTCGGCGACATAGCTTTTGGTATCGAGGGTTAGCATGCCCAGCAAACGAGTAGCCTGGCCAACACCCACCACCATGACACCCGATGCCATGGGGTCGAGCGTGCCGGCATGGCCGACGCGACGCTCATGGAGGGCGCGCCGACATTGCGAGACCACATCGTGGGACGTGCAGCCCACCGGCTTATCGACGGCGAGCAGCATATTCAGTTGAGAAGGCGTACGACGAGCCATGTACCATCCAAAAAGTTAAAGCTCGACGGTCACCGAAGCGGGATCCTCCCCTACCAGTTCGGCCAGCATGGGAAGTGCCACGGTGAGCGTCTCGAGAATCGTTCCGTTGTTGGAGAAACCGGCGGCAGCGGGATGTCCGCCTCCGCCAAAGGCAGCAGCGATCTCGGACACGTTGAGGTCGCCCTTGGAGCGCAGGTTGCCGCGCACCTTGGTATCGCCCTCAATGCCCTTCAGGAACAGGCAGACTTCGACGCCCATCACCGAGCGAACCACATCGACCAGGCCGTCGCACTCATCCGAGGTGACACCGCAAGCCTCAAGGTCACTCTGGTACGCGTAACTATACGCGACGCGCCCGTGGGCCACCGTCTTGATGCGGCCCATAACGATGGACTTGAGGTGCAAAAACTCAACGCGCATGCTCTGGTAGACCTCGAGTGCCACACGCGCCGGATCGGCACCGTGGGCAACCAGACGCGAGGCTGCATGGAACGCGGCGGCATCGGCGTTTTGGTACTGAAAACGGCCGGTATCGGTAACCAAGCCACACAGCAGGCAGGTCGCAACGCCATCACGTGCGACAATGCCGCAATTGTCCAAGAAGCGGTCGATGATCATGGCGCAGGCTGCAGCTTCGACGCGCCTCAGGCTGAGCTCGGCAAACTCCTCGCGCGCCGGATGGTGATCGAAGCACACCACATGCTTGGAGCGACGAAGCACCTCGGCGGAATTATTGAGACGCTCGACGACCGGTACGTCCACCGATATGAACAGGTCCGGATTGCCGGTATACACAGATGCCGGTACCAGGCGATCGGAGCCTTCCATAAAGCGGTAGATGCGCGGAACCGGGTCATCGTCTGCCAGCAGCAGGGCAATGTCCTTGTTAGGGAAAAACTTCATAAGCGAGAGGCCCAGACCCAACACGGAGCCCAGGGCGTCGCCATCGGGAGAAGTGTGTCCCGAAATCGCAATGGAGGACGCACCCTCGATGAGCTCAAGGATGCGTCGCTGAATATCTGCAGACTCGCACGAGGCGAGGTCGGCGGAATTAGTCATCTAAAGCTGCCTCCTGGGCGGCATCCGCTATCGGATAGCCGTCCTCGTCCTTTTCGATCGCAAGCGTGGCGGGAACGTTTTCCAGCGCACGCGTGATGCGCTCGGCCTCATCGGTCGAGCGATCGATGCGAAAATCGAGCTCGGGCGTAACACGCCAATCGAGCGAGCGAGCCAACAGGCTCCGAATACGGCCCTTAGCGCTTGCGAGCGCCTCCATGACCTCGTCGTAGCGGCTCGCATCGCACGACACGAACACACGCGCGAACGAACGGTCCACCGCGACCTCGACCGCGGTCAAAGTAACCAGGTCGAGACGCGGATCGGAAACCTCAAAGAGCAGGATATAACCGAGCTTCTCGCGAAGCTGCTCGCCCAGACGGCGGGTTGCCTGCGTTTGCTTCATAGCGCTACCCCCTACTCGGTACGGGCAACCTGGTCGATGCGGTAACCCTCGATCTGGTCGCCGGGCTTGATGTCCTGGAAGTTCTCCAGGCCAATGCCGCCCTCGGAACCGCTCTTGAGGCTCTTGGCTTCGTCCTTGTAGTGACGCATCGAGGCGATCTTGCCGTTGAAGACCACGATGCCGTCGCGCACCAGACGCACGGAATCGGTCGCGGCGATCTCGCCCTCTTCGACACGGACACCGGCGGCGATACCGACTTTGGGCACCTTGAAGGTGTCCAGGACGGTCGCGGTACCCGTGGAGACCTCGACCTCGGTGGGCTTAAGCATGCCGATACGGGCAGCGTCAAGTTCCTCGAGGCACTTGTAGATAACGTCGTAGCAACGGATCTCGACGCCCTCGCGCTCGGCGGCGGAACGTGCCTTACCGTCGGGGCGGACGCCAAAGCCGATGATGATGGCGTTGGAGGCGTCGGCCAGGACGACGTCGGTCTCGTTGATGGCACCAACGGCGGAGTGGATCGTGTTGATGCGAACCTCGGACTGATCCATCTTGTCGAGCGAGTCCTGAAGGGCCTCGATGGAACCCTGGACGTCGGCCTTGATGATCAGGTTGAGCTCCTTGACCTCGGCGTCGGCAATGGTCTCGAAGAGGTTCTCGAGCGTGACGTGCTTGACGCGGCTCTGCTCCTCGATACGGGCCTTGAGCGAACGCTCGTCAGCAAGCGCGCGAGCCTCACGCTCGTCCTCGAACACGCGGAACTCGTCACCGGCGTTGGGCACGGACTGCAGGCCCAGGATCTCGACGGCGTCGGAGGGACCGGCCTCGGTGACGGCGCGACCCTTGGGGTCGAGCATAGCACGGACGCGGCCGTAGGTAAGGCCGGCGACCAGCGTATCGCCCACGTGCAAGGTACCGCGGGTCACGAGCACGGTAGCGACCGAGCCGCGGCCCTTGTCGAGCTTGGCCTCGAGGACGTTGCCGGAGGCAAAGGTGTCCGGGTTGGCCTTGAGCTCGAGCACGTCTGCCTGGAGCAGCACGGTCTCCAGAAGGTCGTCGATACCGATCTTCTGCTTGGCCGAGATGTTGACGAACATGTTCTGTCCGCCCCACTCCTCGGGGATGACGCCGTACTCGGTGAGCTCCTGGCGCACGCGGTCGGGGTTGGCACCCGGCTTATCGATCTTGTTGACGGCGACGACGATGGGTACGCCGGCGGCCTTGGCGTGGTTGATCGACTCGACCGTCTGGGGCATGACGCCGTCGTCGGCAGCCACGATCAGAATAACGATGTCGGTCACCTTGGCACCACGGGCACGCATAGCCGTAAAGGTGGCATGACCCGGGGTATCGATGAAGGTGATCTTGCGGTCATTAATCATGACCTGCGAAGCACCGATGGCCTGCGTGATGCCGCCCGCCTCGCCGGCAGCGACACCGGTGTGACGGATGGCGTCGAGGAGGCTCGTCTTGCCGTGGTCGACGTGGCCCATGACGGTGACGACCGGGGCGCGCGGCTTAAGGTCGGCGGGATCGTCGTAGAACGAGAAGGTGTTCTCCTCCTCGGGGGTGATGATCTTGATCTGACGACCCAGGTCGTCGGCAACGAGCTCGACGAGGTCATCGGACATGGACTGCGTCATGGTGAGCGGCGTACCCAGCAGGAACAGGCGCTTGATGATGTCGTTGGCCGGAACGTCGAGCGCCTCGGCGAGCTCCTGGACGGTAACGCCCTGGGAAACCTTGATGGCGTCGAGCTCCTCGGGGTTCACGCCCTGGGCCAATGCCTCCTCGATCTTGCGCTCCTCCTGAGCCTTGGCAGCCTCGCGCTCACGCTTCTCCTTGCGCTTCTTGCGGCGACCGGTGGACTCACGAGAGGCCTCCTCGACGGCAGCACGAGCCTCCTCGAGCACCTTCTCGCGGCTGTACTCCTCGGCCTCACGAGCCATGCGGCTGTAGTGGTCCTCTTCGTTGTTGTGACCGCCCTTGCGCTTCTTGCCCTTGCCCTGCTTATCGGGGTTGGGGAAGTCCATGCCGGCAGCGACGTTGTTGCTGGCGTTGGTGCGATGGCTGTGCGGACGGCTCTCGGAGGCGTTGCGCTCGGAGTTGTTGTCGGAGGCGTTACGATCGTTACGGCGGCCACCGCGGCGGTCATTGTTGCCGCCACGACGGTTACCGCGCTCGGCGGCGCGCTCGGCCTTGGCCTTGTCCTCGGCGTCCTTCTTCTCCTTGAGCACGGTCTCCTGTGCGGCGATCTGGTCGAGCAGCGAACGGAAGCGCGAACCGGAGTCGGAAGCGGGAACGGCGCGGCGCTGGGCCTCGCGGGCAGCCTCCTCCTTCTCGCGGGCAAGGCGCTCCTGCTCGGCCTTCTTCTTGGCCTCGGCCTCGGCGCGGGCAGCCTCCTCGGCAGCCTGGGCTGCGGCAAACTGGCGGCGTTCCTCCTCGCGTGCCTTCTCGGCGGCGATGCGCTCGCGCTCGGCCTCGGCGGCGCGAGCGGCCTCCTCGGCGGCAGCTGCCTGCTCCTCGGCCTGCTTGGCGGCCTCGACTTCCTGAGCGCGGGCCTCGATCACCGAGGCGAGCTGCTTGCGGACCATGGCGACATAGGCGTCCTCCAAAGTGGAGGACGCGGACTTAGCGGGAATCTTCATTTCGGCGAGATGACCCATCAGTTCCTTGGAGGTCATGCCGAACTCTTTGGCCAGGGTGGACACACGGACTTTTGCCATATGACTTCACCTACCCTTTCTGGCACCTTGGGTGCCTAGAGACTGAACGAGCGAGGGAGACGCGCCGGGACCCGCCCGGCGCGACCGCGCGCTAGATCAGGTCCTCCGCATCATCGAAGGCGTCGGTGTCGTGGACACCGCAGAAACGGGAGCCGGGACGAGCCTGGTTGCGGCACTGGACGCCGTCCTCGGACACGTACTCGCAGCGGCGGACGTCCTCGTCCTCCTCGTCACCGATCAGGTCGGCGGCGGGCTCCTCGTGAACGGGAACGTTCTTGAGGATGTCAGCGGCAAGCGTCTCGGACTTGATGTCGATGTGCCAGCCGGTCAGGCGCGCGGCGAGGCGGGCGTTCTGGCCCTCCTTGCCGATGGCGAGGGACAGCTGGTCGTCGGGGACGATGACGCCGGCGTAGGCCTTCTCCTCGTCGATGAGGACGCGGGTGACCTTAGCGGGCGACAGGGCGTTGGCGACGTAGACGGCAGGATCGGCATCCCACAGGATGACGTCGACGCGCTCGCCACGGAGCTCGCCCACGACAGCGCGAACACGGCTGCCCTTGGGGCCGACGCAGGCACCCACGGGATCCAGGCGGTCGTCGAGCGAGTGGACGGCGACCTTGGAACGCTGGCCGGGCTCGCGGGCAATCGACTTGATCTGGACGGTGCCCTCATAGATCTCGGGCACCTCCTGCTCAAACAGACGACGCATGAGCTCGGGGTGGGTACGGGAGATGACAATCGGCGGACGGCTGTGCTCGCCACGAACCGGCTGCAGGTTGGAGTTGGGGTCGCGAACGTCGATGATCACGGCCTTGATGTGCTGGTTGTGCAGGTAGCGCTCGCCCATCGGACGCTCGTTGCGCTCGTTCTCATAACGGCGCTGATCGAAGTGCGGAAGCTCGGCCTCGACGCCCTCGCGAATCTTGACGATCGTGAAGTCGGGCGTGGACTGCAGCACGGTACCGCTGATGAGATCGCCGATGCGGCTGGAGAACTCCTCGTAGATCTGCTCTCGGGCGGAGTTGCGCACGATGGCGTTGATCTCGGCCTTGGCGTGCTGGGCAGCGATGCGGCTCGTGTTCTTGGGGGTGACGTCGATCTCCTCGAACTCGGTGAAGTTGCCCTCCTCGTCCATGGAATCGTCGATCGGCTCCAGGCGGTAGACGTAGATCTTGCCGGTGGTGCGGTCGATGGTCACCTTGGCGCCCCACTCAAGATGCAGGATCTCGGCATAGCTCTTGGCGAGCGACTGCTCCAGGCGGTCGATCAGGTAGAGCTGGTCGATGTGCTTCTCCTGGCAAAGCTCCATCAGGGCGGACATCATGTCGGATGCTGCCATCTTACTTTCCTTCCTTCGCGGGCTTGAAGTCGTAGGTGGGCTTCAACTTGCACTTTTTAACATCGCAGAATTCGAGGGTAACGGACTCGCCGTCCTCGAACTCGAGGGTCACGTTCGTCTCGGTGGCGGCGACAATCTTGCCGGTGTACTTGCGACGGCCCTCGGTGGCGGTGGAGGTGAGCTCACAGTCCTCGCCCACAAAGCGGGCAAAGTCGCGCGGACGGCGCAGGGGGCGTGCCATGCCCGGGCTCGACACCTCGAGCGTATAGCTCGAAGAGATGGGGTCGAGCTCCTCAATCACGTCGCCGACCCACTTGGTATTGGCCGTGACGTCGTTGAGCGACAGGCTCTGACCCTCGGCACCCTCGATACGTACGCGCACGCAGGGGGCCTTGGTGGCGCCCACGAGCTCAACGTCGACGATGTCGACATCGTGCTGGGGAGCGACGGCCTCGAGCGCGTCGATGATCGCCTGCTCGGTCTTGGTCTTGACCATTGCGGCACCTCCATCCATACAAAAAAGAAGCGGGGCCGAAACCCCACTTCTTTCAATTACAACTTCATTTGCAAGCAAACTATACCAATAGCTGCGGAAACGTGCAAGCACAGTACGAATCTGCAGGTCAGCGTGCGCACAGCTTCTCCACAAGAATAGGACAATTGACCGCAGGCGCTTTGGGCAGACAAAACAAAACGGGGGGCAACCCAGCCGGATCGCCCCCCCCGTATTTTATGCGTCAGTTAAGCACGCAGTGCTTACTTGACCACCAGGTTGACCAGCTTGCCGGGCACGCAGATGGCCTTGACGACCGTCTTGCCCTCGAGCCACTTGGCGACGGCGGCCTCGGCGGCAGCCTGCATATCCTCATTGGAGGCATCGCGGGCAACGTCGACGCGACCGCGGACCTTGCCGAGCACCTGGACCACGATCTGCACCGTGTCCTCAACGGACTCGGCCAGGTCGAACTCGGGCCAGGCGGCGGTGTAGGCGTTGCCCTCGCAGCCGAGTGCCTCGTGCCACAGCTCGTCGGCCCAGAACGGGCAGATGGGGGCAAGGACGCTCACGATATCCTTAGCCACGCCGTAGCACAGCGCCTTGTCGCGGGCGGTACCCTCGGTGGCGTTGAGGTAGGCGCTCGCCGCGTTGACGAGCTCCATGACGGCCGAGATGGCGGTGTTAAACTGGCCGCGATCGAAGTCCTCGGTGCACTTGGCGATGGTGCGGTGACGCTCGCGATAGAGTTTCATCGCGACCTCATCGAGCGCGGACTTGTCGAAGGCCACGCTGGCGTCGCCGAACTGGACAAGCTGCCACACGATACGCCAGGCGCGCTTGATAAAGCGGTTGGCACCCTCGACGGCCTTGGGGTCCCAGTCGAAGTCCTTCTCGGGCGGGGCGATAAACAGAATCGCCAAACGCATGGTGTCGGCGCCGTAGGGCTCGATAACCGAGCTCGGGGGCACGACGTTGCCCTTGGACTTGGACATGGTGTCGCCGTTCTCGTCCTTGACCATGCCCTGGCACAGCAGGTTAGTGAAGGGCTCGTCCACACTCAGCAGACCCAGGTCGCGCAGTGCCTTGGTAAAGAAACGGCTGTAGAGCAGGTGCAGAATGGCGTGCTCGATGCCGCCGATGTAGTTATCGACGGGCATCCAACGGTCGGCGGCTTCCTTGGAGAAGGGCAGCTCGGTGTTGTGCGGGTCGGTATAGCGCAGGTAATACCAGCTGGAGCAGGTGAAGGTGTCCATGGTATCGGTCTCGCGCTTGGCCGGGCGGCCGCAGACCGGGCAGGTGGTCTCGTAGAACTCCTTGCACTCGGCGAGGGTCTCGCCGGCACCCAGGTCCAGGTTCTCGGGCAGCGTCACCGGCAGCTGATCCTCGGGCACGGGCACGATGCCGCAGTGCTCGCAGTGGATAGCCGGGATGGGGTTGCCCCAATAGCGCTGGCGGCTGATGAGCCAGTCGCGCAGACGGAACTCGACCTTGCGACGACCGCAGCCCATGGCCTCGAGGTCGGCCACGATTGCAGCTTCGCCCTCGGAGTGCTTGCCACCGCGCATTCCGGTGTACTTGCCGGACTGGACGAGCGTGCCCTCGGCAGCGTGGGCGCAATCCCAGTCGACGGTCTCGGCATGGAAGGTATCGATGGTCTCGCCGTTGGCCTCGACGGCAGCACGGTCGTCATCGTCCAGGATGATCGGCACGATCGGCAGGTCGTACTTGCGGGCGAACTCAAAGTCGCGCTGGTCGCCGCAGGGAACGGCCATGACGGCGCCGGTGCCGTAGTCGGCCACGACGTAGTCGGCAACCCACACGGGAACCTTCTCGCCGTTGACCGGGTTCACCACGTAGCGGCCGGTAAAGGCACCGTGCTTCTCGAGGGTGCCCTGGGCACGCTCGACGGCGGAGATATGCTTGGAGTCCTCGAGGATCTTGGTCACGGCCTCCT
This sequence comes from Coriobacteriaceae bacterium, assembly GCA_905194345.1. Taxonomy (GTDB): domain Bacteria; phylum Actinomycetota; class Coriobacteriia; order Coriobacteriales; family Coriobacteriaceae; genus Collinsella. The sequence goes on along the minus strand of CAJJRZ010000023.1, from coordinate 25,742 downwards.
CGTACTCCGTGCCCTCGACGAGCTCGTGCAGACGAGCGTACTCGGGGGCCAGGACAAAGAAGGAGACACCGAAGAGCGTATCGGCACGCGTGGTGAAGACGGTGATCTTGCCCTCGTCGCCCTCGATGGGCTCGCCATCCTTGTCGCACAGGGTAAAGTCGACCTCGGCGCCCTCGGAGCGACCGATCCAGTTGGCCTGCATCTGCTTGACGCGCTCGGGCCAGCCGGGGAGCTTCTCCAGATCGTCGAGTAGCTCTTGGGAGTACTCGGTGATCTTGAAGTACCACTGCTCCAGATCGCGCTTCTCGGGCTCGGTGCCGCAACGCCAACACTTGCCCTCGGTGACCTGCTCGTTGGCCAGAACGGTCTTGCAGGTGGGGCACCAGTTGACCGGGTTCTTCTTACGGTAGACCAGGCCCTTTTCCCACAACTTCTCAAAGATCCACTGGCCCCAGCGGTAATAATCGGGGCTGCAGGTCTTGACCATGCGATCCAGATCGTAGGAAAAGCCCATACGCTTCATCGTGGCGAGCGCCTGGTCCATGTTCTTGTACGTCCAGGCAGCAGCCTGCGTGTTGTGCTTGATAGCGGCGTTCTCTGCAGGCAGGCCAAAGGCGTCAAAGCCGATGGGGTGCAGCACATCGTAGCCGCGCATGCGGGCCTGACGGGCCATGGCATCGCCGATGGTATAGTTGCGCGCGTGGCCCATGTGCAGGTCGCCCGACGGATACGGGAACATCTCGAGCACGTACTTCTTGGGCTTACTTTCGTCGGTGTCGACGGCAAAGAGGTTGGAGTCCTCCCACGCCTTCATCCACTTGGACTCAATGGCCTGTGCGTCGTAGGCAGGGATCTCGTCCTTATGATCTGTGCAATCGCACATATCAGCTCCTTTGTTAGCTGGGTTGGGGCGGGGCGTTCTCACCTTTACTCGCTGCTGCGGATAGTCCTGCTCGCACGAAGAGCACATTAAGTGCTCTTCGGCTCGTGCGGAACTTGCAGCGAGCAAAGGTGAGAACGCCCCGCCACATCGTTAACTCGACTGATGATAGCAAATCACGAAATACAAGGTGTATGCAACTTGCAACAAACCGAACTATCGAATACTCCAAGTCAACTGGCTTGAGTTTTTATATCTTGAATACGGGAAGCCTTCGAACAAGTCTTTATTGTTGTCATTGGACTTCGACATGTCTTTAAGAATTGACTTGCCTATAGCCTCCCCCAAAGCAATGGGAACAGCATTGCCGATTTGCCTATATATATCGCTAATATCACCTCGGAAAATCCAATCATCCGGAAAGCCCTGAATGGCACGATATTCCTCAATTGAAAGAGGGCGATCTTCTGTGGGGTGGCACAAATCAGTAGCAGGCATTGTCGGGCTTGTGACTAAAGTTGGAGAAGGCCGATCATTCCATATTCTTCTATAAAAACCCGTTTTACCGCCTCCAAGCCGATACGCCTTCCCCATCGCCTCTTCCTGAAGCTCCACAGGCAAATTCTTCCAATACTCACCCTCTTTAAGCAACTTAAAATACTTAAGCCTTTTTTCCGGAAACTGAACGTAATGGTGTTCGTCTTTTAATCCCCGAACGGCATCTGAAAAAGTCATCCAAGGATTAAGTTGCCACTTGGGGTCATTTGAGTTCGTGGGGGTCAGCCAATCACAGATTGAACCGTCTCGTTTAGCAATCAAGACAACTCTCTCCCTAATTTGAGGAGCCCCAAAATTCGCAGCATTATACAAATTGAAGCTCACGCCATAGCCCATTGATTCAAGTTTGTTCAGAACCGTTTTCATAGCGCCGCCGTGTACGGGCTCTCCGCCAGCTTCCAAAGGATATGCCGTAGACAAGAGCCCTCTGACATTTTCAATTACCAAATACTTAGGTCGAAGATGGTCAGCAAGATCGAGATACTTTAGGAATACGTTGCCCCTAACGTCATCGAAGGCGCGACGCGCTCCAGCCGTAGAAAATGCCTGACAAGGAGGCCCGCCAAACATAACATCTATACCCCTTTTGGGGCTAATGCCCGAATAATCAAATACCCGATCGGGAGTAACCTTATTAATGTCTCCTAACAAACCAACATTAGGCCGATTGGACGCAATAGTCATTCGGCACTTCGTGTCATTTTCACAGTAAAGACTGGACGAAATACCGGCCCTCTCCATTCCATAATCCAAGCCAAGCGCCCCAGAAAAAAAAGAAACCGCAGTTAATGCCGAATCAACTACTTCAGTAGCGCGATGGTCTGCGGGAGCGAAGCATAGATTTTTTTTCCTCATAAAGCTGATTATTTCGTTCTCTCTATAGACTCTACGCTTACCAACAAGCGCATAATTGAGATCTCCGTTACGAGATAGTCTTGTAACAGTCTGAGATGTCACCCCAAGACGGCTCGCAACTTCCGCGGAAGACAGTATCGCCTCATTTTCCAAAATGGACTCCAGCAATTAAGTAATTGAACATTTTTTAGTCCATTTTAATTCAAATATACGCTTGTGTATAGGTTTTATCTAGTTGAAAATCAACACAAAGGAGGCACGACCATGGCTAAAAACGCAAAACGTGAAGATGTCAAAAAGAAATTATCGGAATCACTGAATTACTGCAACTCGCATCACATTCCGGCGCAAGAACTCTTTGAATCCATCGCAGACCGAACAATTAACAACGAAACCTGTCACTATGACGCCAATGAAAGAAAAAGGGAAATGAAGTCGCTATTTCCCATTCTTCTCCAAGCCGAAACCTCAGCAATGATTCCCTCGATTCCAATGAAGCCAGATATACTCGAATTAGACTCGAAAGCATTTTTGGAACTTTGGCTAAACAAATGGATTTCAAAATTTCTTTCGGGATGGCAGTCGCTTCCAAGTGATTATGTCGCGAATCCCAAAAAGACGGTTACCGATGAAGCACTGATACATATGGTAATGGACGCAAAACACGCAGGATCAAAAGAGCGCGCTTACGAGTGGGCGGCGCACCACAATTTATTCATGAGTGCTGAAAATATAGGTGGCAACCTATTGGAGGAGTACATATATTCAAAAATTAAGCCATATGGATGGATTTGGTGCAGAGGGAAGATTCTCACGGCAATCGACTTTTGCAACGATGAATGCACTGCCATGTTTCAGGTAAAAAACAAAACGAATACTGAAAATAGTTCAGGAAAGGGTTTCAGGGAATCCTGCGGCGCAAAAGCATGGAATCGAATGAAGGCGGAGCGTCGTAACGGAAAGATTGAAACATATTGGCCAAAGTTGATTGAAATTGTTCGAGAGGGCAGTACGGTAGATAAACCTGTTCCGAATGATCTCGTCACCGAGGCAGACTATTTGGATTTTGTTTCAAACACGGTCAGAAACAATCCTTATCTGATTAGCGAAAGAGAAGGAGACCTATAACAAAATGGGGTCGCAATCCAACAGACACGCGACCCCATTTTCATAAATTATTTAGTAACTAACGATAACTTACGGACTGCTGGGAGTCTTTCACGACTACGTCGTGGGCGCCGCCTTCGACGATGGAGGTGGAGCTCACCAGGGTCAGACGTGCCTTTTCTTGGAGCTCGGGGATCGAGAGGGCGCCGCAGTTGCACATCGTGGACTTGACCTTGTAGAGCGTGCCGCCCACGCCGTCCTTGAGGGAACCGGCATAGGGAACGTAGGAGTCGACGCCCTCGACGAAGCTGAGCTTCGCGGCGCCGCCCAGGTCGTAGCGCTGCCAGTTGCGGGCACGCGCAGAACCCTCGCCCCAGTACTCCTTCATGTACTGGCCGTTGACGTTGACGCGCTCGGTCGGGCTCTCGTCAAAGCGGGCGAAGTAGCGGCCCAGCATCATAAAGTCGGCGCCCATGGCAAGGGCGAGCGTCATGTGGTAGTCGTAGACGATGCCGCCGTCGGAGCACACGGGCACGTAAACACCGGTCTCCTCGTAGTACTCGTCACGGGCGCGGCAGACGTCGATCAGCGCGGTGGCCTGGCCACGACCGATACCCTTGGTCTCGCGAGTGATGCAGATGGAACCGCCGCCGATACCGACCTTGATGAAGTCGGCACCGCAGTCGGCCAAGAAGCGGAAGCCCTCGGCGTCGACGACGTTACCGGCACCGACCTTGACGTCCTCGCCGTAGTTGGCGCGAATCCACTCGATGGTGCGCTTCTGCCACTCACTGAAGCCCTCGGAGGAGTCGATGCACAGGACATCGGCGCCAGCCTCGATGAGCAGCGGCACGCGCTCGGCATAGTCGCGGGTGTTGATACCGGCGCCGACCATATAGCGCTTGTCGTTATCGAGCAGCTCGTTGGGGTTGGTTTTGTGGCTGTCGTAGTCCTTGCGGAAAACGATGCCCATAAGGTGATCGTTGTCGTCGACGATCGGCAGGGCGTTGAGCTTGTTGTCCCAAATGACGTCGTTGGCAACCTTGAGGCTGATGTTCTTGTCGCCCACGATGAGCTGCTCGCGCGGGGTCATGAACTCGGAGACCTTCTTCTGGTGGTCATCGCGGCTGGGACGATAGTCACGGCTGGTGACAATGCCCAGGAGCTTGCCCTTGGGAGTGCCGTCGTCGGTGACCGGCATGGTGGAGTGGCCGGTCTTCTCCTTGAGCTCGATGACCTGCTCCATGGTCATGTCGGGTGTCAGCGTGGAATCGGACTGAACGAAGCCGGCCTTGTGATCCTTGACGGCCTTGACCATAGCGGCCTCGGACTCGGCGCTCTGGGAACCGTAAATGAAGGACAGGCCACCCTCGGTAGCGAGCGCGACACCCATGTCGACGCCCGAGACGGATTGCATGATGGCGGAAACCATGGGGATGTTCAGGGTGATTGCCGGCTTCTCACCGCGCTTAAAGCGGGTTAGCGGCGTCTTGAGAGAGACGTTGTTGGGGATGCACTGCGAGGACGAGTAGCCAGGGACCAGCAGATACTCCGAAAACGTGTGGGACTCACCGGGAAAGAACGTAGCCATGTTTCTCCTTTTTCCATGCGACCGGTCGGCTGCAGGCCTCGTAGGACCCAGCCCAACCTTGGGCGCCCAATACTGGGGAAGTATCTTAACGCACTTTGACTGCTACAATGCATGATTTAAGAAGAGCACACGAGGGTTTGACGCACGCTTTGCGTTTGCCCAGCAAACGCTTTAGCGGGGAGACGTAAGGCACATGGAGTACAAGACGACGGCAAAGTTGGTCATTCAAGCGTGCGACAAAGATCTGCCGGGCGTGTTTGGTCACGGCTGCGTCTTGTTGCTGCAGGGTATTGCCCGCGAGCACTCGCTCAACCGCGCCGCCAAAAGCATGGGCATGGCCTATTCCAAGGCTTGGCGCATTGTGAACGAAGCCGAAGGGCAGCTGGGATGCAAACTCATCGAGCGCGACGGCGCCCGCGGATCCACGCTCACGCCTGCCGGCGAGCGCGCCATAGCGGTCTACGAGGAGCTGCAGGCCGACATAAACCAAGTCATTGCCACCAAAGCCGACGCCCTCATCGCCAGCATCAAAGAGTAGCCAATTTGGGACGGGGCCTTTTTTAGCTACCATCCAGAGCATTCTTGACTCATAGCAAAAAATGACATTGGGTAGCTAAAAAAGCCCCGTCCCAAATTAGCTACTTGCGGAGGGCGTTGTCTAGGGCGGCTGCCGCGACCAGGGGGTTGTCGGTGCCGGCGAAGAGGCGGATGGTGCTCCCCTGCTTACCTCGCGGAGCAGAGAGGCGCGTCGTTGCGCCGCCGGCGGGCGATGTGCGAAACTCCCCCGGCAAAGCATCGAACAGCTCTCCCGCGCTACGCTCAATAAGGTCAAATTCAACTGCTGGCCCAAATCCGTGCTCCAGGATTCCCGTTGCAACAGCATGGTCAGGATGCGAGCTCAGCCCGGGATAGCGCACGTTGCGCACCATTTCGTTGGCGGCCAGATACTCGGCCAGCGCACGGGCGCGGTCGAAATGCTCCTGCATGCGGGCATCGAGCGTGTCCAGCCCCCGCTCCAGCACACCCGCCTCCTCGGTAGAAAGGTCGAGTGACAAAGCACGGCAACCCGCAAACAACGCATTCGCGCACTCGGCAGCAGCATCCACATGATGGCGCTTGAGCTGCGAACGCGCCACCGAAGCGGCAACGAGCTTGCGCGGAGCCTTGCCGGCGCACACGCGATCGAGCGCCTCGAGCGACAGCGCAGCACCCAGCCGCAGCGAATCGCAGCCAAAAGCCGACGCCACGGTGTTGTCTACAACCAGCAGCGCATGGGCCTCACGCGCCGCCCGACCCAGAGCGCGCAGATCGGGCACACGCAGACCAAACCCGCCGATGGAGTTCACAAACCACCACAGGTGCGGACCCTCGGCATCAAACGAAGCATCAAAGCCCTCGGACGCAGCGGCAAACGCCTCGGCGGACGGCGAGCCCACCAGCGCGACATCGCAGCCATCAAAGCCGCACGCAAACGCATCGGCAAAGTCGTCCGCAAAGGCCACCAAGCGGTCACCGGGACGCACAATCCCCAGCTGCGACAGCGCTGCTGGCACATGCGAGGCCGCGAGCAACCGCGCTTCACGCGCGCCGGTCCTCAAAGCCCAGGCCTCTTCTAGCTGCTGTACGCCCATGCGGTACCGTCCCTTCAAAACAAAAACCCACGATGCGGGTGTTCCCCGCATCGTGGGCAACGGCTGCAGTATAGCGTCGATAGGCGACTGAACGCCTAAATGTTGAGCGCGCGGTAGATCACGTAAGCCTAGACATTCATCAGCTGATGGCCGAGCTTGAGCGTCTTTAAACCGCTCTCCCCCTCCACGCCATCGAGCGTATTGAGCAACATATTAGTCGCCTCGACGCCACTGGTCAGGTAGCCGTAATGCACGGTGGGAATGCCGCCCGTCAGCGCGCGCAAAAATGCGTTGTCGCCAAAACCGCTCACGCGACGCACACCCTCGCCCATGCCGCGAACCTCGTCAAGAGCGCGCAGGGCGCCGGCCGCCATAGTATCGGTCGCGCACGCGATAAGCGAAACATCGGGATCGACGGAGAGCAGTTCGCGTGCAGCGCGATAGCCCGAGTCGAGCGTAAAGGACCCCTGGCAAATCAGGCTCGAATCAAGTGCCACGCCCGCGGCGCGCAAGCCGGCCTCAAAACCACGACGACGGTCATAACCGGCGGCACGGTCTTCCTCGGCAACTCCGATGTAGGCGATCTTGCCCTCAGCACGCTTCGCGAGTGCCTGACCCAGCTCGAAAGCGGCCTCGTAATCGTCGTGATAGACGCACGCCGCGCCCTCGACATGTTGGCCGATCAACACAATGGGCACACGGCACGACTCAATCGCCCGGCGATGCTCGCCGGTAATCATAGTTGCCACCAGCACAATGCCATCGACCGGATGGTTTTGGAATAAATCGAGGTATTCGAGCTCGCGATCGGGGACGTTATCGGTATTGGCAAGAAGCATCTGGTAGCCGCGGCGGCCAAGCACCTGCCCGATGCCCGCCGTAATGCGGCTCACCGACTCGGAATTAATCTTAGGCACGATGACGCCGATGAGCTTGGTGGAACCGGTTCGCAGCGCGCGAGCCTGGCTGGATCGCACGTATCCGGTCAGCTCAATCGCCTGCTTAATGCGCTCGGCCTTGTCCGCCGAGATATACCCACCATTGAGGTAGCGCGAGACGGCGGCGCTCGAAACGCCCGCCAGCTCGGCCACATCTTTCATCTTTACCACGAGCACCCCTGTCGTTGAAATCGCTTTCACCATGATACCCGTGCGGAGCTACATGCGTGTCGCAAGACGGGACGTCACGGTCAATTTAGCTGTCGCAGCACGGGCATCGCAGGGCTTCAACTAGAAACTTCGAAATATAAATGCCGAATCAGTCAGACTACCGATTCGGCACCCCGTTACATTTGCACACAGCGGCAGGCAAAATCCAACTCGAGAACAACTTACTCACTTTGGAAAGATGCATCGCTGTCCGCTGCCAATTCCGAAGGAAGAATTGCCGGCAGCGTCAAAGCCCCCATGGGCGAAAGTCCAGTAACGACCATCAGATAGCTCTTAGCGTGACCATACGCCATGGAAATCGCATTAGAGAGAAGATAACGGCGCGCTTCATCGTCTGAAATGTCGAACGGCATTTTTGTTGACACCGAAATAGCAACCGTCACATCAGCGCGCATTTTTTCCTTTGCATCGTCCCTATCAATCAGACTGCCACACACATACAGCTTTAAGTCTGCACGCTCGCCCGCCTTGTTCCTCAATAGATGGACGTCCTGATAGCTAACGTCAACTTTTAAATCCATATTCTGGGAGGGCTCATTCTCGATATGAAAAGTTGAGTCGACAACAAACAAATGAACAACCTGAATAGGCGCAATGAAATCCTTGCTCATGCAGCCAAACCTCCCGGAATCATCTCAAAGTTCAATCGTTTCGCCGAGCAGTCGCTGTTAAATGAAGACCATTGTTCTCGGACAGAGTTATTAGACGAAGAAAACGGCGCCTCATTCGAATAACTGGAAATGACCTGAGGAATGATTTTGATACCCAACGCAAGCTCAAACTTTGCGATTGTTTTCAGCGTCATGTTGGGCTGAGAATTCAACAATTTCGAAAGCGACTGAAGACTCACGCCCATACGCTTTGCCAGCTCACTTTTACTCAAGCCCGAGCGCTGCATCTCGCGATGAACAATAAACTCAATATCTAGTGCGTGCTCATAGGCACGGGTTTCGCTCGTTTCCGTTTCCGCGTAAAAGTCTGATAAATCGACCTTAACCATTACAAGTCTCCGTTTCGTAAGCGGGCAAAAAAGCCGACGCTATGACTCCAAAAGCTGCTTTGCTATCGGGGCCAACTGTTTTGCGCGTTTAATTTCTTTGGAAATATTTCCCGAGCCTTGATGGCCCTTAAACCAAAAAAGCAAAACAATCTTGTCCACGCCTTGGCAAATCGCGTAGACCATTTCTCGATTAACCCCATCAAAACCCTTGAGTTCGTATAGTCCAATCTTAGGCTCGATACATCGAAGCTTTGACGTTCCACTGACATCCTTTAGCCCGTAGTCATAGACTTTTGAAATCTGATTGATCATTTTACGGGCGGTAAACTTCGTTTTAGGATCAGACATCATCTTCTGAAATTGAGAGTTCTCAGGGGAGGTGGTTAGTTCCCAAAAAGGTCGTCCCTCGGGATCAGCATATTCGACAAGTTCATAGTCACTAACCAAAGGCCACCCCCTCCGCCTCAGATAAAACCAAATGTGGTTAACTTATAGGTTAAGTTTAGCCAAATTCAAATACATGGCAAGCCCCAAGCCGAGTTCAAGCAATCTGCATTATTGACTCAGAGAAATGCGGGAAAGAGGCAGTAGAAACTACATTGGCACATAAGGCCCCCAGCGAAGAGCCCGAACTTTTATGGTGACCAATAACATACCTAGGAAGACGAAGGCAAGGCACGCAACCGCCCAGTCGCCGTGGCCGGTCTTAGGGAGCGCGGCGGCTTGCGTTGTTGTGGGCTTGGTCTTTTTGGTGGTCTTGGTCGCAGGCGTCTTGATGGACGCGGACGCGGGCCTGGCGTCCGACTTGGGCGACGAATCAGGCGTGGGGGCGGAATCTTCGCTGGGCTTGTTCTCGTCGCTATGCTTTCCTTCGCTTCCGGGCTTTGTATCCCCCGCGGGATTGCCACCGGCAGGTTCATCGGTACCGGGCTGGGTCTTCCCCGCCGGCGGCAGGGCGCCCGCGGGTTCAATTACCACACGCAGCGCTACGGCCCCGCTGGCGTCCATCACGCAGGCAATACCAAAGGCCCCGCCCGCCGGCGTCACAAACTGCGCGGACGTAAGTGAGTCACTCTCGCAGACAACATCGGCTATGGCGCCGGTCGCGTACACCCAGGAGGCGTCCATGGCAAACTGGCCATCGGAGGCGTACACACCAAAGAAGCGACAATCATCGACCGATCCGTCGCCAGCAGCAATAACGTGCGCGCCACCCAGCCGGGGCCCGAGACACCCGGCTCGTCGAAGGTCTGCCCCACAATGGTAAGGCTATCCACACCCGCGGCATAAGAAGGCCCGCCTAGCAAAACGCATAGGCAGGCCAGGCGAGTCTCGAAGAAGCGCGAGACGGCCTCATGCTGGAGCTGCCGCATCACGTATAGCCAACGAAGCGCGGGCGGGACGCCACCAATGGGCAACGTCCCGCCCGCTCTGCGCAATCTCATGCGCATCCAACTTGTAGAGTAAATTCATCGCTCGCGTCGATTACGACCCCAATATTTCCCTAGGAAACACACTCGATAAATCGTTAACACCCATAGCGAAAAGCACCTTTGCGCTGGCATCGTTGCTGAGCTCGTCGCTCAACTTAAGTGCATCAAGCAGTATATTTCATCGTAACATCTTATAGTCATCCTCAGTCAGCACTAGCTCAAGATCGCTTAAAACCCCTACTAGATTGACATCGTGAGACGGAGACACCCTGGCGCAGAATAGACGTTCGTCATGCGCACAGATATTTCGAAAATCTTTAATGTGATCGTATGCAAGTCTTAGCCTACGCGGGCTGATGCGCTTATCGACTTCATGCGTCTCGGAATAAAGATCAGAAAACGACTTGGCAATGGAATTTCTCATGCTTTCTGGCTGAAACTCATAGAACTTGAATGCCTGACCAAGCATCAAATAATTCATAAGAATCCATACCGGCGTATTGTCGTGATTATTCTCATAATGCCGAATGTAGTCCCTTTTATAATCGCTTTTCCATTTTTGAGACCTACACAGCACCTTCTCGAAATCACCAATAAGCATGTCGATCTTTTTTCGATAACCAGCATCGGCACGGTAGGATCTTCTATCCAGGTATGCCTCCGGGTTATCTTTATGGGCCATTGCGAAACGATAAGAACAGACGGTTTTAAGCACTGCTTCCGCCTTGTTAAAGTATTCAAACATGAGCAGACGCAATGAACGGTCAAATTCGAATAAACGATATATATCAGAAAACTTCGTACCTTTTACGAATAGCTCGTGGCAAGAATCTCCACGCTGGTCGAGAAACAAATCCTTGTAGCCGTTAATAACCGGATAGTATCCCTCGCGTTCCAAAACTAAACGAGTATTGTTATCGCATTCGAGTCCACGGCTTTCAAGAATAGCAATCTGCTCATCAATAGATTTAAATGGTTTATCCATTTGGGCCCCTTAAACGCGAAAACCGCCTTTCGGCGGTTCCCACGGACCAAGCCGGACGTACCGTCGCAAGGCCTCATCACAAGACTTACTTTAAGGGAGAACTCCGGGTCCGTCAATCCTATGCCGCCAATCCTCCAAATCAACCTTTGGACTCATTCTTTGGATAGCTGGCAGATTATAGCCATTAATGGGCACCATGTTGACATCAAGACAACAAAAGAAGCGCTGCAACAAATCGAATAGACAGGAGTGACATGCAAGCGATCGAAAAACTAAAGACCACCGATGATTTAGGTGAACACGGAGGCGGCATATGGAAGAAATGGCCCTGGAAGGACTCCGATCATTATGAATTAATGTCCGATCTCATCCTTAAGGCTAAATACAGCATTCAAGATTTCAATTCCACTATCGGCGGGGGCTTCTTGCCCAACCCAAAGGACACCGTTTATCTTGTGGCACTTGCTACTTGGATAAAAGATGCTTCTGGCAAATTAAAGGGAACTGTCTTCGAAAAGAGATCGAAAACGATTTTGAGTTCTCTAAACAAAGTGAACTCGACGACGCGAGCAAATATCTCCAAGTTGTTCGCTCGGCAGTTATTGCCCACCCCCTCAATTCAACTAGACATCAAGATTATGGTTTTGGATCAGAAGGAAGAATCTGCATTGACATAAGAGGGAAAAGCCTACTTGATTCCTTTCCTAAGGCAGTTATTTATCGCATCACACCAAAAGGATTTTCAAGAATCAACTGCGTGGGCGATAATGACATCGCATTGATGACATGTCGCAATATCCGCAGCGCCAAAGAACAAAAAGGCAAGCTGCACTTTGAAAGATGCTGCCTCGACATGCGAGACATACGCGATTCTGCCGAGCTTTACATTGACGCTATATACGAACTGGACCGCCACCTTGGTCGGATCAGGAGGAAGGATTTTATTAAATAGCCTCAGCTCATTAGCATAAGAGCCGATCGTTCGACCACTTCATCCTAGAAGAAACAGCCGTCACGGACAAAGACGTGCATAATACGACCCGTACCAACAATGAGCGAAGTCAACATGCGGCAGCGGGGCGAAACCGGACGTTAGCAAGAAGAAGGCGCCGGGACTCATGTCGGCCCCGGTGCCTAGGCGCAATGCCACGGTGCTGCTTCGCAATATTCAACAGTGGCTAATTAAACAAACACCGCATCCTACCAAGACGCCAGTGCCCAAGCCGTTCTAGTCAAAGAGCAGCTTGGGCACACTCCATGAGACCATAGTAAGGGCCGCAACCGGACCTCGCGTCAGAAGCAGACACGCTCCATCCCACCGGCAATCACCCCTCCCCGTCCATGACCGTCCAGCTCACAGGCTCAATGCCCGGAAGAGACGTTAGGCAAGAGGGGCAGGCAACCTGATAGTTCCCGTAATTTGTTCTGCGCTGCATCGAAGCGGAGACGTATACCGCTTTGCGGGCGCGAGTGACGCCGACGTACAGCAGGCCTATTTCCTCAATAAGCCCATCTGGCATTTTCTTCGCATCAGCAATCTGGCAACCTCGCGCAGAACGTAAGCATATACCAGCATTTTCGCAACGAGAGCAAATCCCTCCAGGCCAATCGAAACGCGTAACGCCCGGAATGAAAACGGTGTCCCACTCGAGCCCCTTAGCGGAGTGAACGGTCATCATGGAGATGCCCACATCAAGGTAATCGGAGAAACGTCGCAGGGAGCCCTCGGAAAAGATACTAACGATATAGTCGAAGCGCTCCGAAGGTCCCATCGCGACGCAGTCATTTTTAAGGTGTTTCCGCAGCGCTCCTAGAAGCATGGCATAGGACCGCCCATACTCGAACCTCTTGGAGCCAGTCAGCAGTTCATCAGAGATGGAGTCGATTATTTTGTCCGCAGCAGACCGGCTGACGCCCTTTTCTCCAGACACTGCATCGGTAATCCTGGATAAAGCAAACGCATTGAATTCGATGAACCCCCGACTTGTATCCGAGAAGAGTCCGTTGAAGTAAGAGATACCTTCTTTAGCAAGCTCTTCCATAATGAGATCGGCAAGGGCACCACGCTTACGAACAAGAATCGCAATCCTCCCGCCACTGCTTTGAGCGAGCGCCGTAACCTTGGAAACGATGGCAGTCGCTTCGTCTTGCTGAGTAGAGCCAACAAATATGGGAAGTCGGGGCGTACCGCCGGCAATGGTGCCCTTCATGTTGGAGCGAATCGCAGCACCGAGCTCTCCGACGATAGATCTCCCAGAAAACCTATGGTTATACTCGAGTTCCAACGGCGTTAGACGCAGGTCGGTAGTGGCCTTTGCCTTTAAGCCTTCCATTGCACCAATAAAACCATAAACACGCTGAATGGGGTCGCCGAACATGCAGATCCCCGACTCATCAGAAATCAGACCCCTTAGGAAGACATAGCACAACGCGTTCGTGTCCTGCGCCTCGTCGACAAGCACGACAGGATATGCTGCCGACAGATAGGACCTTAACTTGGGAAAATGAGCGAGCAATTCAATTGCAAGGGAAATCATTGCGGAGTATGGCAAGAGACCGTTCGATGCAAACCTTTCCTTGATGATCCTATTAAAGGAAAACATCACACGCCTCAAGTCCATTTCCTGACCGTTTCTCATGAAGCGGAGGAAGTCGTCAACGGCATTCTTTTCATCCCAGGTCAGCCTGCCACCTCGCGAAACCAGCTCGCTAACGGCGCTGTTGTCATCAACCATAGAGAGCTCGCCAACGTTCACTGGGAGCGAGAGCGATTTCCAGTATCTGCGTAGCAGAGCCCAAGCAAAGCCGTGGAAGTTGGTCGCCATGACGCTGTCCTCAAAACGCTTGGCCACGGGACCAGGAAGTGCCGACATAGTGATGCCCAAATCCATACGCATCCTCCGCGCGGCGGCAACGCTAAAGGTCAGGGCCAAAATCCTTTTTGGCGGATGGACTTCGCCAGATGCCAGCAGCCAGCAAGCCCGCCCAGTCATCACCGTGGTCTTCCCGTAGCCTGCCGGCGCCTCCACGAACACCCTCTTTGATGGCGAGAAAATCGCGGAGCACTGCGATGCATCCCCACCACAGCGCGCCTCAATCTCGGCTCTAACACTATCCCGCAGGTCAGTCTGACTCATCAGCATTCGAGCCCCACGGCCTTGCGAATAATACTTTTGTAACATGTGGGAACGCCATTAGCACCAAGAGCCTCCGCGAGGGCGACGCCAGACACGACGCCCTTGTTCGATGAAAGCCATGCATACATAAGCGCACGTGATTTGGGCGTGTCTGCGAATAACCCGTCAAACTCCGATCCCCGGAAATCGTATTCAGGGTCCCGCAAGTTAACGCCGTAGACAGCACAGGCGCTTTTCAAAGCTTTACTATTCCCCTTGATGCAAGTTGCCCTCTGAAAAGGATCAATCGACTCAAGAAGCGCAATAAACGCACCCTGGTTATCGCTAGCGAAGAACGAGTCAACGACCTCACCTTCGAAATCCCGTTCGGTTGTCGTTATATGGTCTTCAGAAGTTTCTTGCAGCTCATCCTCATCTCTGTCGACAATTGAATAATTTGGAATCTCGAACTTGCCCAGAAGTTCACAGAGTGGTTTAACGTTCTTTTTCCCGCCGGCCCTGATAGGCACAACTCCATAATCATCCAGATCCATCCCAAGGTTGCGAGCGAACACCGGAATGGCTCCAGACTCTGTCTGCCCCTCAAAAGCCAAAACCGACCGCGCGAAAAAGGCCTCTCGTATCGACTCAAAGTTCAGCATAAGATGCTTTTCAACCTTGTCGGACAGGTCAATATCCCTACCGCATATGACCTTCGGCGAATTTTCGCCCTGCCCGAATCGCACAATGTTCTTATAGCCGCGAGCCAGAATGTTAGGCGAATGCGTCACCATGATCAGCTGAGCTTTGATTGAATCAATTCCGAAATAGTCCTTTAGAAGAGCATTGAATCTATCATCCTTCCCTTCGCAAATCCTATGCAAGCTCTTCGAGAGACGCCTCTGCATATACGGGTGAAGGTGGGCTTCGGGTTCGTCATAAGCCAGAACGGCATGCAGCACGCGTCTGTCATCATCATCTGAGCAAAGGCTCTCTTGAAGGCGTTTAGGCGAAAGACGCATAATGCTCTCGATTATCGAGAGCGAGGCAATAGCGAGGTACTGCAAGCCTACCCCTGCCTTTTTAAAATGAACGCCCCTCTTGTCAAGCAAGGTAACCAAACTTCCAAGCGTTCCGCCATCCGATGAATCGACGCCAGGCCTCACACCATATGATGACAGGATCGGGACGTCGCCGACGATTTCGCCGAGATCTGCAACCAGACCTTCGAGCTCGCTCCCATCCAGAAAATCGGAGACCTCTTTACCCTCCTTATCTAGATAAAGAGCGATACCTTTGGAGAGAACTTTACCGACACCTCGGGTACCATCAAACGCCAGGTCTCCCCTATTAAAGGATGCAGTCGAGTACCTGAACATGTGAACGGATCGCATCAGAGAGGGTGGAATACTTTCTCCGCTCCCTTCGGCCTTAAATTCAATTCGAGAATCCGGGTCGTCAGCAAAAGCGCAGATGGTAATAGTGTTTCCGGTCGTAGGATCGATGTCGAGCCCCGTTATTCCGATCTCGTCCTCGTCCAACTTTAAAGTTACTAGAGCCCCTGCGCGCTTTTCAATGTCAGCGAAATCCTCTTCGCTAATCGTCGCTTGATTGAAAATTGTATTGAGCAAGTCAAGCACATTCGTTTTGCCGAGGTTGTTCTCGCCGACAATATAGCTCACGTCCTCGTCAAAACTAATCGACACTCCATCGAGATTCCGATAGTTCTCAATCCTCAGTTTAGAGATCCTCATGCGTCCTCCCGACCTTTATGGTTTTATGGCTTCCAACAATCTAACACGCCTCGTGTTGTACTGAACTTGAGGCACAGCCACTTCGAGAGGCTTGTAAATCAAAAGCGTAGTCCTAAGAAGGTTGTTTGCATGCACCAAGCCGTCTCCTAAGGCTCCCCCTCCCCCAACATTCCCCAGAAAGTTCGCTGATGTTGACTGGGGTTCCCGTAAAATAAACCCAACAAAATATGTGCGGAGTGCTGGCCTGGAGCTGCCTTCGGACCCTATTGGCTGCTCACCGAGAGGCTCCGCTATGAAACGACCTATTTACTACCTGCTCTGCGCGATCGCGTGCACGTCCATGGTCAGCTCGACGATGCCTATGGCAGCCGTCGCGGAAGCCATCCAGCCTCAGGCAGCCGCCGAGCAGCAAGCGGAAGCCGACGCCACGAGCAGCGACACAGGCAAGGCCGAAGACGGCACCAACACAAATACGACAGCAGATACCGCAGAGGACAGCACCGCAACATCCACCGGCACCAGCGCCGTCAACACGGAAAGCGCCGACGGCACCGCCGCCGCAACCGGCACCCCCGCCCCATCCCTTCGTGCCCAAACCAACGGCACGCCCGAGGCAATCTCCACCACGTCACAAGCCGGCTACGCCCACTCCGCCACCGCAACCCAAAACGGCGTCACCTTCACCGTCTCCTGGAACGACGCCCCCGCGGGCACCGCGACGACCTTCCACGTAACCCAGGCCAACGGCTCGTCCCAGGCCAAGGCGCGCATGGACGTGCCCACCTATTGGGACGGCGGCAGCCAGGAAAGCGTCTGCGACCCGTCGCGCCCGGCATGGGCCAGCTACTACAGCCTGGGCACCGCGGGCCACGACTTTACCTTTGACTTCACGGCGTCGGGCACGTACCGCATCTACTTCTACTTTATGGACAACGACAGAAACGACCCCCAAAACGACAAGGGGATCTACTACCTGCGCACCACGGCGGAGGTGACCGTAAACGACGCCGCCCGCCCGAGCGTCACGCAGATCGTCAACGACGCCGTGGACCTGTGCAGGCAACAAACAAACGGCTCGGAATACAACATGGCGCTGTGGTTCCACGACTGGACGCTCGACCAGCTGGAGTACGACCACAGCCTCAACTGGTGCTCGGCCGAAAGCGGCCTCACGCGCCACCAGGGCACCTGCGAGAGCTACCAGCGCATCTACTCCAAGCTCCTTGACGCCGCGGGCATCGCCAACGGCCGCATCACCGGCAACGGCCACACCTGGAACGCCGTAAAGATCGACGGCAAATGGTGCCAGATGGACCTAACCTGGGACGACACCAGCGACAACTGGTACGGAGACCTGGACCAGCGCCATCTGTACTTTGGCCTGACCGACGAGCTCATGGCAATCGCCCACTCCGACCACACGGCAAACTACCAAAAGGATGACTACGCCTACCGCTCGACCGATCTGTCCAACAATTACTTTGTGCGAAACGGCAAGGCCAATGAATGGGCCGAGAAGTATGCCGACCGCATTCAGCAGCACTTGGATGCCAAGGAAGAGAGCTTTTCCATAGATGCTGACAACGGAACCTTCCCGCCGAGCATCTCGGGAATACAAAACGCGCTCGTTGCGTACGATATGAACCAGAGGGAATGGAGCGTGGCCTCCAACGGCGTAACACTCACGGTGACGTCTAATGTCACGACGGCCTCGAGCTACCAGTGGTCAGCGAAGTTCGACTTCGAGGCTGAGTATCCCGAGACAAAACCCATTCCAAAACCAACCGAATTCGACGGCTACTTCACCGTCAAAAGCGCCCTGCCCGGCGATGCCTCGCTCGACGTGGCATCAGGCTCGCTCGACCCCGGCGCAAACGTCCAGCTCTGGTCGACGAACGGGACCTCCGCCCAGGTACTCCGCTTCCGATACGACGCGCATGCCGGTGCTTACGAGATAACCAACGCGAAATCGGGGCTGGCGCTCGACGTCCAGGGCGGCTCGGCCCGGCCCGGGGGCAACGTCCAGCAATTCACGCGCAACGGGACGGGCGCCCAGCGCTGGGCAATCTCCGACAACGCGGACGGCACCGTGACAATCGCCTCGGCGAAGAACCCCTCGTGCGTGCTCGACGCCGCGGGCGGCAAGTCCGCCCCCGGGACCAACGTCCAGCTGTACCGGTCAAACGGCACTATGGCGCAGAAGTGGGTGCTAGAAAGCCGCTAGAAAAGGCTCGACGCGTATGAGCTGCGCCGAGCCTTCAAGGAGAATTGCATCTTTCATCGACGGGCCAAAGGTCTAGGCAAGAACGATCTTCTTGATAAACAAGGATTTAAGGCCGATCGTCAATGCATACTGGACGCCCATGGCCAGCGGAATCGCCATGATGTCGATAGCGCCCAGAAGAAGATAGCAGGCGATGAGGTAGATTACGTTGGCCAGAAGCGTTATCCCCGCAGACTGCTTCGACAGCCCGTAGGCTGTAAAGCATGGGTGTAGCGCCGAGAAGGTGATGCTGACGACAGTCAGCGCCGCAAGGGTGGCGAACAAGTGCCAGTAGCCTCCGTAGACTGGATCCATGAAAAACGAGAGAGCGGGCGGAACCGCAATGATTGCCAAGGCCGCGCAAGGCGCAACGACCTTGAAGACCATGCGCTCGATTTTCTTCACAACGACAAAAGCCTGGTCGTCCTGCCCCTTGGCTATCAGCTCTGCGAGCTGAGGCATGATTGCCTGCTGCACCGGCGTCGAGAGTAGGGTGAAAGCCGAGAGCAGCTGCTTGAAGAACTTGAACACACCAACAACCTCGCTGGAAAGCATGGATAGGAAGAATACGTCGAAGTACTGGATTGGCGCGTCGGCGGTCGCAGCCAGGTTCGACCACATTGTGAAAGAGAAGAAGCCCTCAGGGAGGTCGCGCCTCCTGGCAGCAGCCACGCCCTTCAGGCCGACATGCTTACCGACAACGAAGAGCGCGATAGCGAACAACGACACACTCTTTAGGACGTCCGCCGCGCAGTAGGCAAACGCAATCGCAGCGACATTCGGGCCAACAGCGTAGAACACTGCCGCGGCGAGGACGAGCTTCAGCGCCGCCACTGCGACCGCATGGATGGCGACATATTTGAACTTGTCAAAAAGCCTCAGCACTCCGGTCGGCGTGCCCTCGACATGCACAGCAATCTCGAAGCAGAATATCGTCGCGGCGAGCGTGGAGACGTCATCCCACCCGAGCAAGCTTGAGACGAGCGGAACAATCGCGAAAGCGACCGCGCACCCCATGAGGGCGGAGGCGATGTCGACGAAGAAACCAGCCTTTATGGTCGCGGCGAGTCCGGCGTCGTCCCTTCGCTCCTGGCAAATCGACCCATAGCGAATCACTCCCTGCCAAGACTGGAAGTTGAGGAACGCGTCCACGGCCTGCATGAACGTCTGGCCGATCATCAATGAACCGTAGCCTGCGGCCCCGAGGAACCCGGCGGACAAGAACGTCGTGACCATGTTGAGCGCAGAGGCGCCCCCCTGCCCCACCACAATCGTAGAGACGTTCTTGGCGAGCTTCAGCCAAAACTCGTTGCCTTTGAGCCGGCCCAGCAGCGATTTCACCCTACCGACCATCAACGCCCCTTCTTGCGTAGCGCCTTGGAAAGCTTGGCCGCGAAGCCACCGAGGAAAAACCGCCGAGACGGCGCCTTGTCGTCTTTCGCGCGCAAGGCGAAGCTATCTGCCCCCGCCATGGCGGCAATCGCTGCGCCGACGCCTATCTGCCTGTGGGTAACACCCGAGACCAGTTGTGGCTCGGCGACAATCCTCAACCGCCCACCGAATGGCTCGGGAGGGCGAATCTCCTCCCCCGCCGCGTCGAGGGCCCAAAGAAGCGGCAGTGACATACCGCCGTCGAGACAGGCGAACATGTTCCCGCTCTGCCTGAAGTTGATCTCGTTTAGGACCGCCCCATCCCTGGTGGCGAAGACCTCGATGTCGAACATGCCCCTGAAGCCCTCGCTCGAGAGCTCGCCGATTACTTTTTCGAGGAGCTTTTCCATCTCGGGAGCCGCCTCGGAACACCCGATGGCGACGTTGCCGGCCTTCCTTGGGAACGTGAGCTCTTTTCGCAGCGTTATGTGCGATTCCTTTCCATCCGACAGGAAGATGCAGCCCGAGGCCACGGCCTCGTAGTCGAAGTCCACGACCTCCTGGACCAAGAGTCGCTCGTAGCCGTCCGCGAATAGGCGGGTGACGGCAGCGGCGTAGGAATCCGGGGAGTCCACAATCGCGATGTCGGTCTTCTCGCCGAACGCGCTCACGAGCGGCTTCAATATGAGGGGAAAGCTGAGCCCGGCCGCCGCGTGATCACGACTCGTAACGATGACCGAACGCGCCATGGGCACGCCGTGCGCTTGCGCCCAAACATACTGCTCGTACTTGTCCATCAATCCCGCAACCCTGCCGGGCTCGCCTGAAAACGAATACGTGACGATGCCTTTCGGGGCAAGCTCGCGGTCGGCGACGTAGGCGGAAAGATCCGAGCTGGCGAGAACGATGCACAATCTTGGGTCTTTGTCTGTAAGCCAGGACCGATAACCTTCCGAGATGGCCTCTACGCTGTTATCGACAAGCTCGAAGTTCTTGGGACAATACTTCGAGGACGGTACCATGAGCCCGTCGGCGCTTTTCATACCCGAATGAAGAAGCAAGTCGAACGGGACCCCATCTCTTCCGAGGCTCCTCAGACTCGCCAGGGTGTTGTGGTGATCGCCGCCTACGACCAGAATACGCCACCCCTTGGGGAAGTCGATGTGTCTTTCACAAGTCATCGATCTATAACACCTCCAGAAAGAATCGCCCGTCCCAATTCGTCGGACGTCATGAACTCGCAGTCCGGGTACCGCGTCGCCAACTCCTGCAGAAGCCCGTCGAGGGCCTCGAGCGAGAACGCACGATGCCTCTCATCCACGCGTGAAGTGTAGTTGACGCGATGGGTGCATACCACCGCTGGCTGCCTACGCCTGAAAGCCGTCTCGATTTCGGCGAAAGCAGCGTCGACGCACTCGTCGACGTTCTTGCCTTGAAACATAGAACGCGAGGGCTCGAACTGCACATTGCGGATTAAGCGGCACTGCCCAGGTACGTTGGAGCGTCCGAAAACATTAATCCTCCTCGAATAGGAGTCGTTCCCTTTCGGAACATTCCTCTTCGGCGATGATTGGATCGTCTCGATGCCCAGCTCAGCGGCGATGAGCTCACATTCCTTGTTGGCGACATAGCATGGTGGGATGAAGCTCCTGGGGGCGAAGCCAAAAAGGCGTTTGAAAATCGCGACCGCGTCTTCAAGGTATCCGTGCACGTCAATCAGAGTGTTTCCATTGTTGAGAGCGTCAATCCCATTGTAGAAGGCATCGTCCAGCCCTACCATTCTCAAGCTACAGGCATATTCCACCACAGGGTCGGTGGCCGCATCGGTGAGCCATGCCGTAGCGTTGAGATGCTCTCGTCCGTGGAGCTGCGGATGCAGTGCTGTTTCACCGCAGCCCAGCCGAACGAAATCGAGTACTCCCTCGTCTCCGTCATAGGTTCGGTAGGTTTTATCTATTGGCTCAAATCCAAAGTGCGCCACATCAGCGTTACCAGGAACGCATCGATTGAAATCAGGGTTGGCGGTTGCGAAGTTCAACGTGAACACTGGCGCGGAAGCCCGAAATCGCACCGCATTCTCACGCAGCAAAGAAGAGAGGGCGCTTACGTCAGCCTTCTTCTCCAAGCCGTCAAAAGATTGGTAGTGATCGAGCCTGAAAGAGGGGAAGCGATTCTCAAATGCCGCAAGTGCATCGGCATCCGGGACCCTCACGGCACCCCAATCGTCGGACTCGAAGACGACGATACGCCTATTCGTTTGGAAACCAAGCTTTGCGACAAGGGTCTTAGCAGCCTCTTTGATTACGTGCATCGTCTGCCCCTAAAGCTCGAATTCACATTTTTCGGGGAAAAGTTCGTCAAGGCAGGCGAGAATTCTCGTCCGCGCAGTCTCGTACTGCTCCGGCGTGAGGTCGCCGTCATTGAGACAGACGACCTTTCCCTTGCGCCCGCGAAGATACGATTCAGCCTCTTCCAGGGTTGAATCGAAGTCAATTCCTAAATTAAAACTCTTTCCAAATGAGATGGGCCGCGGATAAAAGTCGCCTTTTGCGCACTGCCAATCTTTCATAAGCCAGTTCGATATATCGGTAGCCTGCCTGAATCGATGTGAGGAAGTTCTCTCCAGCTCATCCTTCTCTTCAGCCCAAACCTCATCGAAGGTTGATTTCAAGAAAGAATTGCAGAGGTGCGGTTCATAAAATCCCTTAAACGATGGAAATGCAAGCATGAGTACCGTTCTCAGGGCCATCGTCCCATATGCGGGGCTGAGCCATTTCAGCGGATGACTCCTGACGCAATTCAACGGCACAAAATGAGTGCTAAGGACGCTCGCAACGTTAAAAGGAACATAGAACTCGTCCCCTCGGGCGAGACCACCGGCACTTAATACGGCGGTCGCCCTCGGCAATCCCTTATGGAAATAATCGTCCTCGCTTGTACGATTTAGAACGATCAAATCATCGTTGAACAAAACAAACTGCTCCGCCAAACTCTCGATTCGGTTTGCGTTAAGTTCGATGACGTTGGAATTGAAGGTGGGAAGGTACTCATGGGGGATGTAATCTTCATGCTTCACGATATGAAGTTTTGGATTCGAAGTGTCGAGCCACTTAGGAAGATGCCCATAGGTCAAGAAATGAACCTTGCGGACCCAAGGTGCGTTCAAAGCGACACTGCGAAAGAAGTACCGAAGTAGGCCCCAATCCCGATATCGCTTGTCCTGTCCGTGAGCAGAAGCCGAATCCGACGGTCCCTCGTACCTATTCCTCTCCGAGAGCCATTCTGAATCCGAGTCATCCACCCATGGAATTACAAAGTCGATTTCCATATTCATCCGTTGTCTTTCATTTCGTAGTTGCGTTTAAATCCCTCTGTCCTACTCTCTGACTTTGAAGGAAAATCTGTCGACACAATCGCCATCACCATAGCGTAAAAAGGCCCATAAAAATTAAAGAAGGAAGCGTCAGCCGTACTCAATATCATGTAATAGAGAGGAATAATCACGTATGCACCGACAGGAACCCGATGAGACCTTGACCTCGATATGAACGAATAGAAGAACGTCCCGATGAGCAGGGTGAAAAGCGCAAGCCCGAAAAAACCAAACTGCCCGATGACCGTAGGCCAGAAGCTGTCGCTAACGAAAGCGTGGTAATCTGGGCTCAAGCCATAGACGCCGGAAAGCCCATATAGATAATAAAGAGGCGAGTAATACTCGCCCGACATATAGCTAGCGTACGTGCCGAAACCCGAGCCAAAGGGAAACAAACTCTGCGCAATCTGCATAGAAGTGGACTGAAGAAGATACCTGGCCGACGTCGTATCCCCAAAATAGAACTGCAGCTGATCAGCGCCCAAGAACAATACACCAACTACGAGAATCAGGTACAAGAATACTGTGGGCTTCTTGTCCCCGCGCGTCACCAACCCCCTAACCAGAAAGAAGCCGATGACGAAGGCGATTCCGACGGCTTTCGCCCTCATAGTCGAAAGCAAGAGCAAAATGTCGAGGATAATCCATACCTTGTTCTTTTTCGCATCGGTCATCAAGAGAGCGGAGATGCCGACACAATACGCTGCGAGCTCTGTGGTATGTCCGAACACGAAGCGATAGCAAGGCACACCCATGAAATGTCGGTCACTCCCCATCGGCACAACCCCCGAAAGATGGAGTGCGTAGCCGAAAAGGGCGGCGGCTATAAGCAGTTTCACAACACCGATCGCAAGCGAAAGAATCCTCTCCTCACCATATACGACCTGCAGCGCTCCATAATATGCCGCGAAAACCTTGAAGCATGTGAACGCATCTACGGCAATAGCAAACTTACTTTGCTGATAGCCTGTAACGAAGTTTGAAGCAAGTCCGAGCGCAAGCAGCAAAGCGACGGCCAAAATGCCGATACGCTCCCCTCCGTTAAGCACAATCTTGTCTTTTCTAAAAAGCCCCCATCCAACGAGAAGAATGGCGGCGAGCTCGTCAGCATACGAAAACGCCTTGATGAAACCATCAAGCATGGGCGAGGCGATAAGGATGACAAGCAAGATGACTTGAAACGCCTCACGCGCAAGAATCTTAGGACGTCCAGCATCCTTCGCTCTGTATCCGACCTTTAAAGCAACGGAAGACAAAACTACCCCCGTCCCATGTATAGCGCAGCAAGCTGCGCGACAGTCCCGTGAATATCAAACCCCTCATCCGCCACGACTCCCGCGTAGCCCTTGCGCATACCGCTCGAGTATCCAAGCGCGCGCTCAATGCAGTCGGCCCAGGCCTCGGCCCCCGCCTCCAGCGGCAGATACTCCACCAAGTCGGTAATGGCCACCTCGTCGGTAATCCTGTCCGAAAGCACGCACGGCAACCCGGAGCACTGCGCCTCCACCGCCGAAAACGGCAGTCCCTCAGACAACGAAGGCATGGCGAAGCAATCAACCCCATCGTAGAACGAGGGCATATCGTCGAGCAGTCCTAAGAAGCACACGCGCTCGGAAAGCCCGAGATCACCTGCCCTCCTCTCGACGTTCTCGCGCAGTGAGCCGTCCCCCGCAAGGACGAGAAACGCATGCTCGTCAATACGGGCGAGGGCGGCAAAAGCATCGATGAGGAAGGCATGATTCTTCATCAGTTCGAAGCGTCCGACATGGCCAACCAGGATGTCTTCCTCCGAAAACCCGTACGAACCCCTGAAAGCGTCCCTTCGTGCGGCGTCGAAGGCGAACCGCGCCACGTCGATGCCGTTGTTCACTACCTCAAAATCTTTGCCTGGATACATGAACTCCCCCGCGGTCCTCGAACAGGCCAGCCGCTTGGTCGCATACTCGCCGAAACCCTTCTGGAAAGCCTGCTTCACGATATTGCGCGGGGTGCGCTCGAAATCGGCGATGTGCGAGTGTGAGAATAGTCGCCCGACGCCGTGCTCGCCCGCCGAGCGCAGGACGTCGCGCCCGAGCGCAGCCATATGGCAGTGCACGGCGGCGTAGTCGTGATGCTCGTCAAAGAAGGCGTCCAACATCCGCTTGCGGCGCAGCAGGTTCGCGCCCTCCATGATGGGCACGTGGTACACATGCCCGCCAAGGCTCTCGACCTCATCCTCGTAGTATTCGCGGGGGGTGTGGAAGACGAGAAAGTCGAACTGCACCTGAGTGCGGCAGATATTGCGGTAGACGTTCATGATGAATGCCTCCGCGCCACCCCTGAACAGTTTCGAGGTAACCTGAAGTACTTTAACCACGGGCACTCCAATCTTCGATTTGATTCAAATAGCAGGAAAGCCCTTCCTCCCAGTCGGGCATGTGGAACCCGACCGACTCGAGCCTGGACAGGTCGAGCGCGGAGTGGACCGGGCGCGGGGCGATGGGGCCCTCGGCACTCGCGTAGTAGTCGGCGGTCGATACTGGCACGACCCTGTCGCCGTTACCGTTGGCGGCCTCGAAGACGGCGCGGGCGATGTCCGCCCAGCTCTTCACGGCGCCGGAGCCGGTGCAGTCGTAGGTGCCGTAGGGGGCGTGCGTCCCCAGCACGTGGAAGATGG
>CAJJRZ010000022.1:0-41811 GCA_905194345.1 Coriobacteriaceae bacterium | reverse complement strand
CCTGCGCAAGACGAAGGCCACATTAAGTGGCCTTCTTTGCGTGCGGAACTCGCGACAAACCTAACCCATCTCGCCCGCCCTCCAGACACAGGTTCCAAGATTGACAAAAAAGCGGTCGGCGCGCAGTGCGCCGACCGCCGATATATGGGGTCTGATGGTTTTACCAGAGAGGGCTACTTACTCGTCTAGGAGATCCTGCGGCACTTCGTTTCCGTCGCCTAGGTCGACGGGGGCTTTTTCGGCATCGGCTACGCCCTCACCCTCGACGTCCTCGCCTTCGGGCTTCTCCTTGGCGGCCGTCATGCGGGCTACGGCGCAGATGCGGTCGTTGTCGTCGACGGCCATCATCTTGACGCCCTGGGTAGCGCGGCCAGTCTGGCTGATCTCGTCGGTCTTGACGCGAATGACCGTCGCGCCCTCCGTCACGATGAACAGCTCGTGCTGCGGGCCCACCGTCTTCATGGCCGCAAGGTTACCCTTACGCTCAGTCATTTGGATGGTGTAGACGCCCTGACCGCCGCGATTCTGCTCCGGGTAGTCCGCGACCGGCGTGCGCTTACCGTAGCCGCGCTCAGTGATGACGAACAGATCGCCGTTGCCGTTAGTGACTTCCATGCCCAGAACGCTCACGCCGTCCTTCATACCGATACCGCGAACGCCGCTGGTATCGCGGCCGGTGGCGCGCACCTGTTCCTCGGAGAACATGATCGCCTTACCCGCGGTGGTGGCCAGGATAATCTTGTCGCCCTCGCGCACGCGGCGCACGTTCAGCAGCGCGTCGTCGTCACGCAGGTTGATAGCGATCAGGCCGTCGCGACGACTGCGGTCATATGCGCTCATCACGGTCTTTTTGACCATGCCGCTCTTGGTGGCAAACATCAGATACTCGTCGGCAGGGAACTCGCGGCAGCTGATGACGCTCGCGATCTTCTCGCCCTCCTCGAAGGGCAGCAGGTTGACGATCGCGGTACCGCGCGCCTGGCGCGTACCCACCGGCAGCTCGTGCACCTTCAGGCGATAGACCTTACCCTTGCTCGAGAAGAACAGCACGTACTCGTGCGTGGACGCGATGAACATCTCGTCGATAACGTCGTCCTCTTTGAGGTTGACGCCCGACACGCCCTTGCCGCCGCGCTTCTGGGCGCGGTAGGCGGCCACCGGGATGCGCTTGACATAGCCGGTGTGGGTGATGGTCACGACCATGTCCTCGTCGGCAATGAGGTCCTCGACGTCCAGGTCCTTCTCGACATGGCTGATCTCGGTGCGGCGCTTATCGCCAAACTTCTTGGAGATCTCACGCATCTCTTCCTTAATGACGCCCAGGATCTTCTCCTCGTGCGCCAAAAGGTCCTCGTAGTAGGCGATGGCGCGGCGCAGGCCGTCCAGCTCTTCCTGAATCTTGTCGCGCTCCAGGCCGGTCAGGCGGCGCAGCTTCATCTCGAGGATGGCCGTGGTCTGCTCGGGCGTAAAGCCAAAGCGCTCGATCAGGCGGCTGCTGGCCTCGGAGTCGGTCTGCGAGGAACGGATGATGCTGATGACCTCGTCGATATGGTCAAGGGCCATCAGGTAGCCCTCGAGGATATGCGCGCGGGCCTGGGCCTTCTTAAGGTCGAAGCGGGTGCGGCGGGTGACGACGTCGACCTGGTGGTCGATGTAGTGCTGCAGCATCTCGCGCAGGCTCAGGCATTTGGGAACGCCGTTGACAAGCGCCAGGTTGTTGGCGCCAAAGGTCGTCTGCAGCGAGGTGTACTTATACAGGTTGTTAAGCACGACCTGCGGAATGACGCCCTTCTTGAGTTCGATGACCAGACGGATACCCTTCTGGTTGGACTCATCGCGCATATCCGAGATGCCCTCGATGCGCTTGTCGTTGACGAGCTGGGCGATCTTCTCCTGCAGGGTGCCTTTGTTGACCATGTAGGGAATCTCGGTAAAGACCAGGCGGCTGCGGCCGGTCTTGGTGGACTCCACGTGAGCCTTGGCGCGCACGGTAATGGAGCCGCGGCCGGTCTCGTAGCTCTGCTTAATACCGGCACTGCCCATGATGATGGCGCCGGTGGGGAAGTCCGGACCGGGCATGATCTGCATGAGCTCGTCGACAGTGGCGTCGGGATTATCGATCAGGTAGCAGGTTGCCTCGATCGCCTCGGTGAGGTTATGCGGGGCGATATTGGTGGCCATGCCGACGGCGATGCCCTGGCTACCGTTGACCAGCAGGTTGGGGAAGCGCGCAGGCAGTGCCACGGGCTCGGCGAGCGATTCGTCGTAGTTGGGCTGCCAGTCGACGGTATCCTTCTGCAGGTCACGCAGCAGTTCCATGGCGGGCTTGGCCAGGCGGCTCTCGGTGTAACGCATGGCTGCCGCGCCGTCGCCGTCGATGTTGCCGAAGTTGCCGTGACCGTCGATGAGCGGCGTGCGCATGGAGAACCACTGCGCCAGGCGGACCATGGCCTCATAGACCGCGAAGTCGCCATGCGGGTGGTACTTACCGATAACCTCGCCGACCGTCCAGGCCGACTTCTTGTGCGGGCGGTTGGGGTAGATGCCGCTCTCGTTCATCGCGTACAGGATGCGGCGGTGCACCGGCTTTAAGCCATCGCGCACGTCCGGCAGGGCGCGCGCCGTGATGACCGACATCGAATACTCGATAAACGACTGCTTCATCTCGCGGCCAAACTCCGAAATCTGGAGCTGGCCGCCGTTGATATCCTCGCCGGCCGAGGCGCCACGATCGACTTCGCCAAAGCTCTCCTCGAGCTCACCGTCGTCGTCCTCTTCCTCGTCATCATCGGCATCGGGGTTATAGGCGTCAGGATCACCGTCCTCGCCCTGCTCAGCGCGGGCAAGCAGGCGCTTCAGATCGTCGGGCATGCCGGCATCGCCGGCCTCGCCCATACCCTCGTTATTGTTGATATCGTCTGCCACGTTACCTCCTCATGGTTTGCGTGGTCCATTAGTTCCCTGCCACGGAGACGAATTACCGGGAACACCGGATAACCCTCCTAGGTTTTCCAGGTGCCCCAGGTTGCCCTGAAGGATGAGGGCGCGCGCCTTGCGTGCGGCGCCCGAAATCCTGAAGGGCAAGATGGGGTGCCTGGGAAAGCTAGGCGTCTAAGAAGCGCGCATCGTGCGCGTGTTTTTCAATGTACTCGCGGCGATAGCCGACCTCGGAACCCATCAGCTCGCGCACGGCGCGGTCTGCCACCACGGCATCCTCGATCGACACGCGCTGCAGGATGCGGGTCTTGGGATCCATCGTCGTCGAGGCAAGCTGCTTGGGGTCCATCTCGCCCAGGCCCTTGTAGCGCTGGACGGTATAGCCCTTGCGCTTCTTGGTGATCTTGCCGTCCTTGGCCTTGCCGTCCTCGTCGTTGTCGTCGGGGTTCAGGCCCAGACTCTGGATGGTGTCGCGCAGGATCTCGTCTTCGGGCTGGCGGCCGTTGGGATACACGTAGTGGATCTTGTTGCGCACCTTAATGCCAAAGATGGGCGGGCAGGCAACATAGACGTAGCCGGCATCGATCAGCGGACGCATGTACTTGTAGAAGAACGTCAGCAGCAGGATGCGGATATGCGCACCGTCGACGTCTGCATCGGTCATGATGATGATCTTGTGGTAGCGCGCCTTGGTGATATCGAAGTCGCCGCCGTCGCCGGCACTCGTCGTGACGCCGCAGCCGATCGCGGTAATCAGCGACTGGATGGTGTCACTCGAGAACGCGCGATGGTCACCAACGCGTTCGACGTTCAGAATCTTGCCGCGCAGGGGCAGAATCGCCTGGATGTCTCGGCGACGGCCGTCCTTGGCCGAACCGCCTGCCGAGTCGCCCTCTACGATGAAGAGCTCGGTCAGCTCGGCATCGCGCACTGAGCAGTCAGCGAGCTTACCGGGCAGGGACGCCGTCTCGAGCAGGCTCTTGCGGCGGGTCGCCTCGCGCGCCTTGCGGGCGGCGTTGCGCGCCTTGCAGGCCTGTTGCGCCTTCTTGACGATCTCGCGGGCGGGCTTGGGATGCTCCTCCAAGTAATCGGCGAGGCCGTCGGTCACGATCTTGAGCGTGAGCGCGCGCATATAGGAGCTACCGAGCTTGGCCTTGGTCTGCCCCTCAAACTGCGGATCGGGCAGCTTGACCGAGATAACGGCCGAAAGGCCCTCGCGCACATCGTCGCCGGTCAGGTTGGCGTCTTTTTCCTTGAGCAGGTTCTGTTTGCGCGCGTAGTCGTTGATCACGCGGGTGAGGGCGGTGCGGAAGCCCTCAAGGTGCATGCCGCCCTCGGGAGTGTAGATGTCGTTGGCAAACGACATGACGTTCTCGCCGTAGCCGCTATTCCACTGCAGGGAAACCTCGACCTCGCCCATCTTGGCCACGGGAGCATCCGGGTCCGATTTGCCCTCGATGTAGATGGGCTCCTTAAAGGCCTCGGGGACGTCCTTGCCCTCGTTGAGGAACTTGACGAAGTCGATGATGCCGCCCTCGTAGCAAAACTCCTCCACGTGGGGAGTCGCCTCGCGCTCGTCGGTCAGCACGATCTTGAGGTTCTTATTGAGGAACGCTGTCTCCTGCAGACGGTTGTGCAGCGTATCGAAATCGTAGATGCAGGTCTCGAAGATCTCGTCGTCGGGCCAGAAGGTGACGGTGGTGCCCGTCGAATCCGAGGTGCCCACGACCTCCATCTTCTTGACGGTCTTGCCGCGCGAGAACTCCATCTCGTAGGTGTTGCCATCGCGACGAACCTGAACGACCACGCGCTTGGACAGTGCGTTGACGACGGAGATGCCTACGCCGTGCAGGCCGCCCGAGACCTTATAGGCCGAGTTATCGAACTTACCGCCGGCGTGCAAGATCGTCATAACGACCTCGAGCGTCGGGATCTTTTTAACAGGGTGCTCGTCGACGGGGATGCCGCGCCCGTTGTCGACGACCGTGATGGAGTTGTCGGCGTGGACCGTCACCTGGATCTCGGTGCAGAAACCGGCCATGGCCTCGTCGACGGAGTTGTCAACGATCTCCCACACCAGGTGATGCAGACCGCTGGCGCTCGTCGAGCCGATATACATGCCCGGGCGCTTACGAACGGCCTCGAGACCTTCGAGAATCTTAATCTCGCCGCCATCGTAATCGTTTTCGTTTGCCACACGTCCTCCTTCAGTCAAGAAAATGTGTACAGCCTTACTAGTTTATCGTAAAAAAATACCCTCGGGACCGAGGGTATTTGGCTCTACAAGGCCACCAGATGCGATTTAAGGCTCTTTTTTGCTTTGCACGCCCTTGGCCCACTCGGCACTGGCTCTCATGGCATTCTCGAGGGCCTCGCGCAGTTTTTGGTCTTCGATGGGCGCCACCTGGCGCTCGATCTCGGTGCACTCGGCCTCACTTAGGTCGGCGTGCGGGGCCGGCGGGCGCTCGGTCGTCGCCGGGCGCAGGCGCTCCCTGGCGGCGGGCGGCGTGTGACCGGGCGCGGTGGTTTTGAACACCAGGCCGTCCACATGCGCACCGGCGCGCTCCATGCGCGCGCGGATGATCTCGCGCAACAACGTCATTTCCTGCGTCCACGAGGGCGAGTCGAGATACACCAGCAGCTCATTGGACTCGGGCAGGTAGCGCAGTCCCGTCACATGCCGCCCCTCGCGCGTGCCCGAGCACACCGCGTTCCATGCGCGATAGACCGTGCGCGACTCCTCGGCGGCCTCCATCTGCGCACGGCGCTTAGGCGTTGCAGCCGCCAGGATGCGCTGGCGCTCTGCGTTCAAAAACCCGCTGAAGGCGACTGTCTCGCTCTCGCGCTCGTAATTAGCACGTCTCACCCATGCTCACCACCTTGGCTCGATCAAGCAGGTCATCGGTAAAGTACCCCAGGTTGGTCGTAGTTATAACCGTCTGGATATCATCGCCAATCAGCCGCAGGAAAGCGCCGCGACGCTCGCCGTCGAGCTCGCTCATCACGTCGTCCAAAAGCAGCAGTGGGGCGGTGCCCAGGACATCGCGAGCCACGGCAACCTCGGCCACCTTCCAGGACAGCACCAGCGTGCGCTGCTGTCCTTGGCTGGCAAATGAACGGGCGGAGCGACCCGCCACGGTAAACTCAATCTCGTCGCGATGCGGTCCCACCAACGTCACGCCGCGGCGAATTTCCTCGTCGGCATGCTCGTCAAGGGCGGCCAGCATGCGCTCGTACGCCCAACCCTTCAGCTCTTCGCGATCCTCGACCTGGGGCAAAGCCCCCAGCGTGGACGCATAGGTCACGTTGGCGGCCTCACCTGACGCTACTTGCCCGTAGGCAGTGTGCACATGGCCCGCCAGCCGGTCGAGCAGAGCCAACCGGTGCACGAGCAGGGCCGAGCCCGCGCGGGCAATCGAATCGTTCCACGCGCCGAGCATCTCGCGGCAGCACCAGGTCTCCTTGAGCAAGGCGTTACGCTGGGTCACGCAGCGCCCATAGGTGCTCGCAAGATCGGCATAGCGTGCGCTCAGCTGCATGCCAAAGTCATCGAGGGCGGCTCGGCGCACACTGGCGCCTCGCTTAACCATGTCCAGATGGTCGGGGCAAAACAGCACGCTCGGCAGAACCCCGCGCACACCAGCGGCAGAGCATCTCTTGCCGTTGCGGCTAAACGAGCGCTTACCGTCCTCCGCGCTCAATCCCATATCAAGCACGCGGCCGTCGCCCTCGAGCCTCAGCTCGATCTTGCACGAGCCCACGCCGTCATGGACGAGCTCGGCTGCGGTCGGATGCCTAAACGAGGCGCCGCTCGTCAGCAGCTGCAGCGCCTCTATGAGATTGGTCTTTCCCGCCGCGTTGGGTCCCGCAAGTATCGTCACGCCCTCGTCCAGGGCAAGGCGATAGCTATCGAAGCTGCGGTAGTGCGCGACGGAAAGATCGCGGGCGAACATGGTCATGGCGCAGCGCTAGATGCGGACCGGCATGACCAGGTACATGTAGTTGATCTTGTCGTAGGACTTAAAGATGCCCGCCTGCGAGTAGCTCTTGAGCTCCAGCGTGATCTCCTTCTCCTTGGACAGGGCATTGAGGCAGCCGAAGATGTAATGGTAGTTGAAGGCGATGGTACCCGACTCGCCCTCGGCCTCGACATCGATCGTCTCCTGCGCAAGGTCCTGGTCATTGGAAATGGAGGACAGGCCCATCTGCCCGTTCTCGACATCGATCTCGAACTTGACGGCGGGGTTGGCGCTCGCGATAACGGCCACGCGCTTGAGGGCGGCGTTAAAGGCGGCGACGTCGATCTTGACGCTCGTCACGCACGAATCGGGGATGAGCTGCTTGTAGTTGGGGTACACGCCCTCGATACGGCGCGACACGTAGGTGGTGTTGCCGGCCTCGAAGACGACCTGGGTGTCGGTAGCCCCGATCATGATGGTCGCCTGGCTGGCCATGATGTTCAGCGCGTCGTTAAAGGCGTCAGCCGGAACGTTGAGCTCAAAGGAGCCCTCGAGGGTCGAGGTCTCGACCTGCGTATCGCACACGGCCAAGCGAAAGGAATCGGTCGCTACCAGGCGTACGGTGTTGTTCTCGACCTTCATGTGCACGCCGCCCAGGATGGGGCGAGCCTTGTCGGTCGAGGTGACGCGCCACACGCGGCCGACCATTTCGGACAAGACATCGGTCGGCAGCTCCACGGCACTCTCGATGGCATAGGCCGGAAACTCGGGGAAGTCATTGGCATCGAGCGTGTTCAGGCGGAAAGAGCTCTTCTCGCAACCAATCAGCACCTGGCGCTCGGACAGCTCAAAGGTGACCGGGGCATCGGGGAGGGTCTTGGTGATATTGGAGAGCATCTTACAGGGAATAACCATCTCGCCCTCTTCTTCGACATGCGCCGCGATGCGATGACGGATCGAGATGGTGTAGTTAGAGGTCTGGAATTCCAAGATGCCGTCTTGGGCCTTAACGAGCACGCCCGACAGGATGGGGAGGGTGGATGCCGAAGCGACACCCTTCATAACGACGCCGATGGCTTGTGTAAGCGAGCTCTGGCTGACGGTGAACTTCATCTTTTAATACCTTTCTATAGATATAAATATCTTAATAATAGTAATAGCACTGACGAAACTGTTGATTACTCCCAAAGACGCAGGTCAGACCCAGAAAGAGAATCGACAGCAACCTGTGTGCAACAGGGGTGGTTTTCCACGTTCAAAACCTGCGCAAAACTTTTCATCACCGCGGGTTGGGTTTTAGACACCTTATGCCCGTGGTTTCGACAAGTTTTCAACAGGTGTCTCTATTTCCCTACGAGCGCAGTGTAATTTTATCGCGCAGCGACTTGAGGTCTTCGGTGACAGTGCGGTCTTCCTGGATCATCTTCTGGACCTTTTTGTAGCTCGTGCTGACGGTCGAGTGGTTGCGGTTGCCAAATTCGGCGCCCACCGCCGTGGTCGTCATCTCGCACATCTCGATGGCTAGGTAGATAGCGATATGGCGTGCTTTGGCGATATTGGCGTTGCGACGCGGGCCGATGAGCTCCTCGTGCGTCACGCCGTACTGCTCTTCGATGACGGACTGAACCGTCTGGACGTTGATCTTTTTGGCCGATGTGTCGAAGTACTGGCTGGCGATGGCGTCGATATCGTCAAAGGTGAGCTCCCCGCCCTCGCGCTCGCGGTCGCCCGCCTCGCCGGCGCAGCGCTCGCAGAAGCTCTCGAGTTCGCGGATGTTGGTGCCCGAGACCTCGGCCATGTGTTTAAAGTGCTCGTCGGTCAGGTGCCCGCCGTCGCCCCCATAGGCCGCCAGCAGCGAGTCGTCGCCTGCCTCGGGAGCGGCGACGATGGTGTTCTCGTAATAGCGCTGCAAGATCTTGTATTTCATCTCGTAGCTGGGCTCTGCGACCAAGCAGAGCATGCCGGCGTTGAAGCGGCTGGTCAGACGCTCGTCCATGCTCAGGTCCTTGGGGGCGCGGTCTGCCGCGATGACGACCTTCTTGTTGTTGCGGATGAACTCGTCCATGAGCTGGAAAAAGTAGTCCACGCTCGCGCGCTTGCCGATGATGTTTTGGATGTCATCGATGATGAGCACGTCCACGCCGTGGTATGCCTGCATGATAGGGGCGTTGCTCTTCTTTTGGCGGTCGAACTCGGTCATCAGGTCGTCCAGATATGCCTGGGAGTTGGCATACTTGACCTTGATCTCGGGCGACTTCTCGGCGAGCTCGTTTTTGATGGCAAGCAGCAGGTGCGTCTTGCCCAGGCCCGATTTGCCGTAGATGAACAGTGATGTGCACGTGCCACGCTCGTCCGCGAGGGCGGCAAACTTGAGTGCCGAGCGATAGGCATGGCTGTTCTCGGGGCCGTAGACAAAGTTCTCAAAGGTAAATTTTGAGTTCGCGGCGAGCGGGGCTCCATCCGCATTCTGCTCGGCCGGTACGGTCGGTGCCGGCATGGGTGAAGCGGGGGTCGCAGCTTGCGTGGACTTAGTCGGCGCTCCGCCCTTCATCTGGTTCATCATGCGACGAAAATCATCGGCCGAGAGCGTGTTCTTGATTGCAATGCCCGAATCCGCGCCCGCCGCTGCGTCGTGAGCGATAGGCATGTGCGTGACGGGTGCGTTCGTTGACGTCGCCGCCGCGGTCGGCAACGGTGCCATGGTTTCACGGGAAACATCGCCGTGCTGGTGCTCGATTGTCGGCACGTCGCCTGCGGAGGCCGGCACCGCCGGGGAGGCAGCGGGAGCCGCGGCGGGCGCCGTCGCAGCAGCGGATTCCGCCACGGCTCCTTGCGGTGCCACGATGTCGAGCGCAATCGGTGCAAAGGCGATTTCTTCCAGATAGGCCTCAATAGTCGGCTGATGCTTTTTGAGCTGCGCGATGGCAAAGCGCGAGGGGGCCTCGATCGTGAGCGTATCTTCGGTCAGGCTTATGGCGCGCGATTGCCCCAGCATGTTGATGAGGCGTGCATCTTGGCCGTCGCGCTGGCAAAAGGCGATGGCATCCCCCAGGATGATGCTTGCTTCCTCGTCCACTGTCTCTCCCGTTCTTTAGCTCTGAGCTCGCACGCGAGCGGCGCCGAGTTCGGTCAGATGGTATTTCTGGCCATGCTTGATGACCAAGCCGGCCTGCGCCAAGTCATTGAGCGTGCGTGACCAAGTGGGGGCCGAGTTTCCAAACGCCCTCGCCAGATCGGTAGCACCGCACGCTTGATTTTGCGCCAGATAGCCCAGCGCGGCGTTGCCGCGATCGCTTACGAACACGTCCGGTTGTGGCTGCGCATACTGATTTGCTGCATTAGGATACATCATTTGAGCTGCTGGTTGTTGAGAACTCTGCATCGGCGGCATTTGCTGTTGAAAACTTTGAGGCCACTGTTGGTAAGGCTGCGGAGTCATCTGCTGGGCCCAGGGGTTGTACTGCTGCTGCGGCATCTGCTGGTACGGCTGCTGATATCCCTGCTGGTACTGCTGCGGGAACTGCTGGCCATACCCCAGTGGCGGCATCTGCTGATATGGATATCCCTGTTGGTACGGCTGATAGCCCATTTGCTGGCCACCCGGTGCCCCCGTCGCCTGCTGCATTGCTGTTGCATCCTGATCCGCCAGCGGCATGGCCTCTGGCGCGTTTGGCGGCATCGACATCGATGCCGCCTGGGGCTCTTGTGTAGGAAGCATTCCGGGCTGCTGCATCTGTCCCACGGGGGGCTGCATCTGTTGCGTTGCCATGGGCTGCTGCGCAAAAGCTCCCGGCAGGGGATATGTGGGCTGCTCCGTCTCGGGCCGCACGGCAGCACCGCGTCCGCCGGCACGCTCTATTTCCTGCACGCGTTTAGGGTCCAGGCTTACCGTAACCACGGTGCCGTTGCCCATGTTGTCCTCGATGGACACGGCCCCGCCGGCGTTTTCCAAATACTCCTGCACCATGGGAAACCCTGCTCCGGTTCCACGGATGTAGCGCTTCATCTTGCTGTTTGCGCTGGTAACGCCAAAGTCGAAAGCACGCTCCTTGTCGTCGATGCCGGGTCCTTGATCAGCGAAGCGGATGGTGTCTCCGCCGTCCAGAATCGAGATGATGGGCTCGGCAAAGTGCGCGTGGATAAAGTTTTCGACAATCTCGCGGATGACCATGAGCGAGATATGGCCACCTTGTTCTTTCATGCACTGGTAGACGGTGTTGGTCGTCTCTTCCAAATACGTGCGGACATCTTGCGGATCAATGACGATCACACGCGGTGTCGACAGCATATCGTCATAGACGGCGATGCGCGCGGCGTACATGGCTTTTGGCGCCTGCGTGGTCGTCTGCTCGCCTTCCTCACGCTCTTCGCGCACGCCGGTGATGTGCTCGTTGTCGGGTGCCGGGTCTCCGGAATCGACCATGGTGTAAAAGTCGTCAGACATGCCGCTCGCAATCTTTCAAAAGGTTTCGAACAAATAGTAGCTCACCGTGCAATGTTTCTCATCTTTCGACAACTTTTCAAAACCTGTTGAAAACTTTGGAAAACGGACGAAAAGTTCTCAACATTGCCAACATGACCTGTTGAAAACTCGATGAAATATCGTGAAAAGTTGCCATGCACCGCTAAATCGAGCTCGGCTTATGGGGGAACCGTGTGAACTGCGCAACCTTTTACCTTTGATTTCTTGACATTTGAACATTGATTTCCCTACAATCTTCAAGCTCACGTGTCTATATCTGCGTCCGCGCCCCCGCGGACACTCGAAATGCAGCAGGAGGAACTTAAGATGAAGCGTACGTATCAGCCTAATAAGCGTAAGCGTGCCAAGACCCATGGCTTCCGTGCCCGTATGGCCACTAAGGGTGGTCGTGCCGTGCTCGCCCGTCGTCGCGCCAAGGGCCGCAAGCGTCTCACTGTCTAGCAGCGATACACACATCTCGCATGAAGACTATTAAGTCTCGGCAAGATTTCGAGCATGTGTTCAGTCAGGGGCGTCGTTTCAATCACCCTCTGATTCGAATGACCATATGTGAATCGGTTGGCGAAGGCGACTCCGGAAGGGTCGCCTTCGTTGGTGCTAAACGGCTCGGTTGTGCTGTCGTGCGCAACCGTTCTAAGCGTGTGATGCGCGAGGCCGCCCGCAGCTGTGGATTTCCCGTTGCGGGTTATGACATCATCTTGTTCGCAACTCCCAAGACGAGGGTTTCTTCGCCTCAGGAGATGGACAATGCATTGCGTTCGCTTATGAAACGCGCCGGCGTTGCCGGGGAGGAGCGATGAGCAATCACGTTTTGCGACGTGTTGCCATCGCTCCTATTCGCATATATCAACAGGTTATTTCGCCCTTATTGCCTGACGCCTGCATTTATTACCCAACGTGCTCGCAATACGCCGTCCAGGCGATTGAGAAGTACGGTGTTTTGAGAGGCTGCTGGCTTGCCGTGAGGCGCATCGCTCGCTGCAATCCCCTGCACGTCGGCGGTTATGACCCTGTGCCCTAGCGGGCACTCGCTATCGGAGGAAAACTTACATGTGGGATTGGATCGTTAACATCCTTTTCGAGCTGCTCAAGCTCATCCAGACCTTTGCGGTCGACTGGGGCCTGTCCATCATCATCCTGGTGGTCATCATCCGTCTGCTACTGACGCCGCTTATGCTCAAGTCGACTAAGTCGACGGCACGCATGCAGGTGCTGCAGCCCAAGATGCTCGAGATCCAGGAGCGCTATGCCGACGATCCCCAGCGTCAGGCCGAGGAAATGCAGAAGTTCTACAGCGAGAACAAGTTCAACCCGATGGCTGGTTGTCTGCCGCTGTTGATTCAGATGCCTGTCCTGTTCGCCCTATTTACGCTGCTGCGTAACCTGCCGGACTACTTTAACGACGGCGCGTTCTCGTTCTTTAATATTCTGCCCGACCTGACCACCACGCCGAGTGCCTCCTTTGCCGATGGCTTTATGGTCGCGCTGCCTGCGCTGGTCTGCCTGATCCTGTTCGCTGTCCTGACCCTGATTCCGCAGCTCTATATGTCGCGCAACCAGACCGGCCAGCAGGCTCAGAGCATGCGTATGATGGCCGTTGTCATGACGGTCATGATGCTTTGGATGGGCTGGAGCCTTCCCGTTGGTGTTCTGCTGTACTACGACGTCTCGTCTGCTTGGCAGGTTATCCAGCAGATTTTTGTGACGCAGAAGGTCATCGACAAGGCGAAGGCCGATGAGGAGGAGCGCCTTAAGAACGCGCCGCTGCAGGTTGAGGTCACTCGTCGCGAGAAGAAGCCGCGCCCGCACAAGAAGAAGTAGCGGGATATCAATCTTATTTAGGTACCTAACTTTTGGAGTACGTTATGTCTGAAGAGATCATCGAGGATATGCTTGAGGAGGTTGCCCCGCAGGTCGCGGGCGATTATCCCGAGATTGCACAGCGCTACAAGGCCGGTGAAGAGCTGACCGACGAGGAGCTCGACACCATTGCCGATGTCGCGATTTCCATCCTGCGTTCCATCCTTTCGCACTTCGATGCCGCCAACTCTCCTATCGATGAGTATGAGGGCGACGAGGGTGAGCTGATTCTGGATGTAACGGCTCCCGACCTTGCTGTTCTCATTGGCCGTCATGGTCGCACCCTTGATGCCCTTCAGGTTATGTTCTCTTTGCTAGTGAGCCGCAAGCTTGGCTTTAGGTATCCGGTTGTAGTGGACGTCGAGGGATACAAAAGCCGCCGTCAGGACAAGGTTGCCTCCATGGCTCAGTCTGCAGCCGAGCGTGCCATCCGCACTCATAAGAGTGTTTCGCTTCCGCCCATGAATGCCTACGAGCGCCGACTGGTTCACATTGCACTTCGTGGCAATGACGCCGTCGATACTCATTCTGAGGGTTCTGACCCTGATCGCCATGTGGTGATTGTTGCTCGATAATCTGCTCGAGCTTATGCTAAGGGGACGTGGTTTCCACGTCCCCTTTTTTTGTCAAAAGTTCTCGATACACTGATTTTTGTCAGAAAGGAGCTTTCGTTGTTAGTACTTACTGATCAGCAAGCTGACGAGATGTTGACTCGTCTAACTTCCTATTGCAAAGAGTATTCCTTGAGCGTATCTGATGTTGAGCTGAGGAAATGTATTCAGCATTTGGATTTGGTTCTGGAAACAAATAAGACAACTAATCTCACCCGTATTCTTAACGTAGAAGATGCTGCGGTACTTCATATCCTCGACTCACTTGTTTTGCTCCCCTATATCAATAAGGCTCCTGAGGGAGCTTTGCTCGATATGGGGACAGGTGCGGGCTTCCCTGGTATTCCGTTAACCATAACCACGCATCGTAAAGCTACTTATATTGACTCTGTTGGTAAGAAGGTTGATGCCGTCAATTCTTTTGTTCATGCTCTTGGGTTGAAACATGCTCATGCGATTCATGATCGCCTTGAAGAATATGCTCGAAGCCATAAGAAGCAGTTTTCTGTCGTAACCGCCCGCGCACTTGCCCCTCTACCGATTCTTGTTGAGTATGCGGCTCCGTTCCTCAAGGATGGAGGTCTATTTGTTATCACCAAGGGTAATCCTTCGGATGAGGAGCTAGTTTCCGGCATGTCGGCAGCTAAGATTTGCGGCTTCACTTTGCTTCTTAATGACGCAATCGATTTGCCTGAGGGCTTGGGCCACAGGGAGTTCATTGTTCTCAAGAAGAGTCATCCAGCATCCGTTTCATTGCCTCGTGCAAATGGCATGGCTAAGAAGAATCCGCTTGCCTAGATGTTTCACGTGAAACATAATGGATACTAACAACTTGCAGTGTTTCACGTGAAACATGTCGGTTGATATCGAATCGGAATGTTTCACGTGAAACATCCTCCGTTTGACAGCTTTAATACACACCAGGAGGGACCGTGGGATTTCGCGACGTTAAACGTTCTAAGAACGCAAAAGACACGCGTATCATTGCAATCATCAATCAAAAAGGCGGCGTCGGTAAGTCAACGACGGCTGTAAACCTTGCAGCAGCACTGGGTGAGCAGGGTCGTAAGACACTGATTGTCGATTTTGATCCGCAGGGAAACAGTACCAGTGGATTTGGAATTGAAAAAGAAGACCTTGATCACTGCATCTATGATGCATTGTTGAATGATGTGCCGGCAGAATCGCTTGTTCTTGATACAAATTGCAAAAAGGTATTCGTAATTCCAGCTACGATTCAGCTTGCAGGTGCCGAAATTGAGCTCGTAAGCGCAATTGCTCGTGAAACCCGCCTCAAAGATTTGCTTGAGCCGATTCAGGACGAGTTCGATTTTATTTTCATTGACTGTCCTCCTTCGCTCGGCCTGCTTACTATCAATGCCTTGACCGCAGCAGATAGCGTTTTGATTCCAATCCAGTGTGAGTATTACGCACTCGAGGGCGTTACGAAGCTGCTTGAGTCAATGAAGATGGTCAAATCACGTCTGAACAAGGGCTTAGACACCTATGGCGTGCTTATGACCATGTATGACTCACGTACTTCTTTGTCGAATCAGGTTGTTGAGGAAGTTCAATCGTACTTTGGTGATAAGGCGTTTAAGACGCTGATTCCCCGTACGGTTAAAATCTCTGAAGCTCCGTCTTTTGGAGAACCGGTAATTACCTATGCACCTCAAAACAAGGGTGCAAAAGCGTATATGAACCTTGCAAAAGAGGTGATCAAGCGTGCCTAGTGCAAAGAAACGTGGTGGATTGGGACGCGGACTCAATGCTTTGGTCTCAGAGGCTGAGTATGAGACCGGTGGTTCTGCTGCATCTGCTTCAAATGCCTCATCTGAAACAAAACTACCTATTGAGGATATCGTTCCCAACCCTAATCAACCGCGAATTCACTTTAATGAAACTGAACTTCGCGAGTTGAGCGAGTCAATCCAAGAACATGGCGTTTTGCAGCCGCTCTTGGTTCGCAAGCATGGAAACGGCTATGAGATCATCGCTGGTGAGCGTCGTTACCAGGCGTCAAAGCTTGCTGGTCTTGAGGAGCTGCCTGTCATCATTAAAGATGTTAATGATGAAGAGATGCTGGCTCTTGCTCTTATCGAAAACCTTCAGCGTTCTGATCTGAATCCCGTCGAAGAGGCTAAGGGCTATCGCCAGCTCATTGATGCCAGCGGTATGACCCAGGAGGCATTGTCGAAGGCAGTAAGCAAATCACGCTCTGCAATTACAAATTCGCTGCGCCTTCTCGATCTCCCCGAAGTAGTTCAGCAGATGATTTTTGAGGGTAAACTTACTGCTGGTCACGCACGTGCGATTCTTGCAGTTCCCTATGAGGATGCTCGAATTCGACTTGCAGAGAAGGTTGTTGCGGAGGGCCTTTCTGTAAGAGCGACAGAAAATCTTGCTCCATTGTTTTCTGCCGGAGAGACACCTAAGACGCCGCGGCCTGCAACGCCTCAGTCTTTTAAAAAGGCTGCGCGTGTGCTTCGTCAGGTATTTAATACCAACGTGCGCGTGAAAAGCTCGCGTGGAAAGAATAAGATTGAGATTGAGTTTAAAGACGAGGAAGAGCTCTCTCGTATTCTTGGTGAAATGATTCAGTTTGATCAAGGAGGCCAAGATGAGGAATAAGATTTTAACTGCGATTGCATTGGTGACGACTGTCGCGGCCGGTGCCTTTGCTGGCTATAAGATCGCGACAGACGATGAACTTCGAGGTCGTTTGCTTCGTGGTGCGCAAGATATTGTCGATACTTCCAAGAAGAAAATGGATGTTATGACAGAAGATGTTGCCATGCGTACTGCTCAGGTAACAAAAAATCCTAAGATTAATCAAGGTTGGGTTAGCAACCAATGGGAAAATGTAGGCTATTAGGTACCTAACAATTACCCTGCTTATTTTGAGCGGCCCTTGTCTGATTCATGAGACAAGGGCCGCTTATTTTGTCACTAAACAATGGGGAAGCTAGCAGCGGTCCAAAATTGAGGTCAATAAATGAAACGGCCCCTGTTGCATATCCTGCAACAGGGGCCGTCCGATGTTTCACATGAAACGTTTTGGAGTGCGACTCCCCTATGCGTTCTTCTGAACTTTGAAGCGCTGTTTCAGCTGTCCGCAAGCGGCGTCAATATCGTTACCACGGGAGTTA
The DNA here is from genome assembly GCA_905194345.1 of Coriobacteriaceae bacterium. Taxonomy (GTDB): domain Bacteria; phylum Actinomycetota; class Coriobacteriia; order Coriobacteriales; family Coriobacteriaceae; genus Collinsella. The sequence goes on along the minus strand of CAJJRZ010000022.1, from coordinate 24,812 downwards.
CGAATCGTGGTCTCGATGCCACGGGACTCAAGACGACGCTGAAGATCCTCAACCTTATGAATCGGCGACGGCTTGAGCGGGCTGCCCTCGATGTCGTTAAGCTGAATCAGGTTAACGTGGCACAGCGTTCCCTCGCAGAAGTCGCAGAGCGCCTGCATCTCGGGATTCGTATCGTTGACGCCTTCGATCATGGCATACTCATAGGTCGGGCGGCGGCCAGTCTTCTCGGTGTAGAGCTGAAGCGCTTCGTGAAGGCGAAGCAGCGTGTATTTCTTAACACCGGGCATGAGCTTATTGCGCGTCGACTGGATGGCGGAATGCAGGGAAACGGCAAGAGTGAACTGCTCGGGGATATCGGCAAATTTGCGAATACCGGGAATAACGCCGCTGGTAGAGACGGTGAGGTGACGAGCGCCGATACCGATGCCATCGGGATCGTTGAGGATACGCAGTGCCTTGAGAACCTCGTCGTAGTTGGCAAACGGCTCGCCCTGGCCCATGAAGACAACGCTTGTGGCACGCTCGCCAAAGTCGTTGGATACATGAAGCACCTGGTCGACGATCTCTTGAGCGGTCAGAGAGCGCTTGAGGCCGTTGAGACCGGTAGCGCAAAAGGCGCAGCCCATGCCGCAGCCTGCCTGGGTGGAAACGCAGACGGAAAGCTTGTTACGACGGGGCATGCCGACAGTCTCGACGGAAATGCCATCGTGGTACTCGAGCAGATACTTGCGCGAGCCATCTTTGGAAACCTGCTTGGTGAGTTCAGTCGGCGTATCAAAGGCAAAAGCCTCTTTAAGCTGCTCACGGAAAGCCTTGGGGAGGTTGGTCATATCGTCAAACGAACAAACGTTCTTCTCAAAGACCCATTCGATGAGCTGCTTCGCGCGGAAGGCGGGCTGGCCAAGTTCGGCCACGAGCTCGCGAATATCGTTTTGGCTCAAGTCGCGAATGTCCTGAGATTTAGTCCTGGGATTCATGGAAGCCTTTCGATTTTGGGGAAACGTAGAGGGTATCGCTACAATATGGTATCAGCTGCAGAAATTATAGAGGAGGAGTCTGCCCATGCCGGGTAAAAGCCTAGAGAACATGCACGTAGCGGTCTTGGCGGGCGGTCATTCCGCCGAGCGCGAGATCTCGCTCGATTCGGGAAAGAACGTTGTGGTGGCACTGAAGGAAGCCGGCTACACCTCGGTGGAGCTGCTTGACACGGCCGCTGATGACTTTATGGTAACCATGGCGACCGGCGGATTCGATGTGGCATTTATCGCCATGCACGGCGCCGGCGGTGAGGATGGCGCCATGCAGGGTGCCATGGAGACCCTGGGTATCCCCTACACGGCCTCGGGCGTACTTGCCAGCGCCTGCGGTGCCGACAAGGAGGTCTCTAAGCTCCTATACGCCAAGGCGGGCATTCCCATTGCCCCCGGCCTTGCGCTCGAGGTGGGCGATGAAGTCGATATCGATCATATCGTCGAGGTTTGTGGCGAGCGCTGCTTTGTGAAGCCGGCCGTCAACGGTTCCAGCTATGGCATTTCCCTGGTCCATGAGCCCTCCGAGCTGCCCGCGGCAATCGCCAAGGCGTTTGAGTACGGCGACAAAGTGCTGGTCGAGAAGTGCATCGAGGGTACCGAGATCACCGTCGGCGTATACGGCGAAGATGACGTACGCGCCCTGCCGATTGTCGAGATTCGTAAGCCCGAGGACTGCGAGTTCTACGATCTGGACGTGAAGTATGTCGACCCTACGGATATCCATCGCATTCCGGCGCAGATTTCACCCGAGAATTACGCTCGCGCTCAGGAACTTGCCTGTGCCGCTCACAAGGCCCTCGGTTGCCTGGGTATCTCGCGCAGCGACTTTATTGTGAGCGAGGACGGCCCCGTTATCCTCGAGACCAATACCATTCCCGGCATGACCGATACGTCGCTGTATCCGGATGAGATCCGCCACACCGACGACATGACGTTCCCGCAGGTCTGTGACAGCCTGATCCGTATGGGCCTTCGTCGAGCGGGCATTGCATGCTAATCGAGGACGCGGTTTCGTCAGGAACGCCGCAGTTTGTCATCGACTCCTATGCCACGCTTGCTGACCGCGCCAAAACGCAGTCCTTCGGCCTTATCGAGGAAGATGTGATTGTCCTCGATACCGAGACCACGGGTCTTTCGGTGCAGGACAACGAGCTGATCGAGATCTCGGCGGCCCGTCTTTCGGGCCGCGAGGTCATCGACCGCTTCGATACCTTCGTGCATCCCAAACAGCTGATTCCCGCCGAGATTACCGAGCTCACGAGCATTACAAATGCCGATGTGGCAGATGCCCCGTCGGCGGTTGAGGCCGTCGCCGCTCTCGCCGATTTTGTCGGTGGCTGCCCGGTGATCGCACACAACGCCACGTTCGACCGCTCGTTTATCGAGTCGGTCAAAGGCGGCGTCAACGTGAGCGATATTTGGATCGATTCGCTGGCGCTGTCGCGCATCGCGCTTCCGCGCCTGGCCTCGCACAAGCTGTCTTTTATGGCCGATCTGTTTGGCTGCGACTCGGTATCACACCGTGCCAATGCCGACGTCGACGCCCTGTGTGGCGTATGGCGCGTGTTGCTCGTGGCGCTCACCGACTTGCCCCAGGGCCTCATGGCGCGCCTAGCCGACATGCATCCGGACGTGCCTTGGTCCTATCGTCCTATCTTCTCATTCTTGGCAGGGCAGAACCCTGGTTCCATCTTCTCTCTCAGCGCCGCTCGTGCTGACGTTCTCAAGGCCGATCGCGCCGACGATCGGGTGGACGCCGATGAGCTGCCGGTTCTCAAGATGCCGAGTCGTGAGGAGATCGAGGCAGACTATGCACCAGGTGGCCTGGTCAATCGCATGTATCCCACCTACGAGCCGCGTGATGAGCAGATCGCGATGGCGCTCGAGATCCGCGATGCGCTGGTCACGGGCACTCATCGAGTAATTGAGGCAGGCACAGGCGTCGGCAAATCGATGGCCTATCTGGTGCCTTTTGCCGAGGCAGCACGCCGTAACAACATCACGGTTGGTATTGCGACCAAATCGAACAATCTTGCCGACCAGCTCATGTACCATGAGCTGCCAAAACTTGCGGAGCAACTGGACGGTGGTCTGTCATTTTGCGCTCTCAAGGGGTATGACCACTATCCGTGCCTGCGCAAGCTCGAGCGCATGAGCCGCGGCCAGGTCGAGATTACCACCAAGCGCGATCCGGCGGACACGCTCACGGCGGTCGCGGTCATTATGGCGTACGTCTGCCAATCAGCCGATGGCGACCTTGACTCGCTCGGCATTCGGTGGCGCAGCGTCAACCGTCCCGACTTTACGACGGCCTCGCGCGAGTGTGCTCGTCGCCTCTGCCCGTTTTTCCCTGATAAATGTTTGGTCCACGGCGCTCGCCGTCGTGCGGCGCATGCCGATGTGGTGGTCACCAACCATTCCCTGCTGTTCCGCAACGTCGCGGCCGAGGGCAGGATTTTGCCGCCGATTCGTCATTGGGTAATCGACGAGGCCCATTCCATCGAGCGCGAGGCGCGCCGTCAGTGGGCGCGTGTGGTGTCGGCGGACGAATCACGCGTCCTGTTCGAGCGTCTGGGTGGCTCGAGCACCGGCGCGCTAAGCCAGGTTTCCCGTGATTTGGCAACCTCCGAGGGCTCTACGCTCTATCTGGGCCTTACCGCCAAGGCGACGTCGACGGTTGCGCGCGCGAGCATGGCGATCGCCGGCGTGTTCGATGGCGTTCGCGAGCTCGGTCGCCGTGCCCGTGGGGGCTATGACAATGCCAATCTATGGATTGGCCCCGAGCTGCGCGAATCTGACGACTGGCATGATTTCTTACAGTCGGCCTACACTGGCATCGACGCATTGGAACAAGCTGACAAGAGCGTCGACGCGCTGGTGCAAGCCGTCGCCGCCGACAAGCCAGAGGTTGTTGTCGACCTGGGTGATATCTCGCGCCGCCTGCATGAGCTGGCCGAGAACCTAAAACTCATCATTGATGGTACCGATGAACACTACGTGTATTCGCTGCAGGTCAATCGCAGGCTGCGTGCCGGCGGAGAGTCAATGACCGCAGAGCGCATCGACATTGGCGAGGCCTTGGCAACCGAGTGGCTGCCCGAGGTTCACACGGCTATCTTTGCCTCGGCGACCATGACGGTGTCCAAAAGCTTTGAACACTTTAACCATGCGGTCGGCCTCGATCGCATCGGTGCTTCAACATCCTCATCGCTGCACTTGGACTCGAGCTACGACTTCGATTCGAACATGGCTGTAGTCGTTGCGGGCGATATCCCCGATCCGCGCGATCGTGAGAGCTATCTTACGGCGCTCGAGCGCGTGCTGGTCGACGCCCATCTTGCCATGGGCGGATCGGTGCTCACGTTGTTCACCAATCGGCGCGACATGGAGGACCTATACGCCCGCGTTGAGCCCAAGATGGCCCGTGCGGGTCTGGAGCTCAACTGCCAGCAGCGCAACTCATCTCCTCGTCGCCTGCGCGACCGGTTTATCAACGAACCGACCTCGTCGCTTTTTGCGCTCAAGGCCTTCTGGGAGGGGTTTGATGCCAGCGGCGAGACGCTGCGCTGCGTCATCATTCCCAAGTTGCCGTTCTCAAGCCCCACGGACCCGCTCTCGTGCGAGCGCAACCTGCGCGAAGACCGCGCATGGGCGCGCTATTCGCTGCCCGAGGCGGTGCTCGAGGTTAAGCAGGCCGCGGGGCGTTTGATTCGCTCGTCGACCGATAGCGGTGTGCTGATCTTGGCGGATCCTCGCCTGGTGACGAAGGGCTATGGCAAGAAGTTCTTAACGTCGCTGCCCACGAGCTCCTACCAGCGCATCGAATCGGCGCAGATCGGGCACTATCTACAGCTGTGGCGTGCACGCCACGAGCGGCGGCGCTAAAGCGGACAGACGAGGGTTTTTGCCATATCGCACAGACGCTTTGACAGGGCGGGGTCATCCAAGATGCGGATGGCTCCGCCCGCTGCGATTATCTGGCTCAGCAGCCAACGCTCGGAGCCGTAATGTACGGTTACCGTTGCCATGTCTGTCCCGCTGCGCTCGATGAGGGTGATGCCGGCCCAGTCCAGATGCTCCGCCATATCGAATGGTATCAAGAGCTTTGCGCTACGCTGCGTCCGGGCAAGGGAATCGTGGAGGGATACAACGTCCGGTACGTGAGGCACGACGGAGTCTTCCGTCAAGGCGAGTCCCTCGATTTTATCCATGCGATAGGTGCGCTGCTCATCGACCGCGATGTCCCAGGCAATCAGATATGTTTGGTCGCCGTTTGCTGTAATGCGCAAGGGGTCGACCAGACGCTCGCGTGGCCGCGCATCGTCCATCGAGCGATACGAGATACGACAGCGAACGCCGTCCTGAATGGCGCAGCTCAGCTGCTGCCAGTGCGACCCGTGGTTGACGGTGTCAGAGACGTGCTGGTTATAGCCGAGCTCTTCGGGTAGAAGAGCATGTCGAATTCGAGCCGCCGCCTGGGGCTCGATCCCCAACGATTCAAGTTCGTGGTTGAGCACAGCGCCCTCGGCGTCACTCAGGCGCAGCGGTAGTACACGCCCGGCGTCACCGGTGAGGACCACGCGCTCGCCGTGGCATTCGCAGATGATACGCGCACCCGATTCTCGGTCCGCGAGCGTCGAGACGATCTCGAGAATCTCGTCGAGCGACGCCCCCGTGATGTCAAAGCGACTGCAAATCTCGGTTCGTGTCATGCCGCTCTCGCCGGCGGCGTAGAGGGCCTCCATGATGTCGATGGCGCGCGAGAGCCTCTGCTCGCTGGTGAGTTTACGCACGGGCATGCTCGTGCACCGTCCTTTCAATGAGGTGGTTCCACGCCTGCTTGAGCGATTTGGGGGCCATGGGCCTCATGCCGTCCATGGCGTGGGCCATGCAAAATGAGGCGGCGGCTTCAAGATCGCGCACGTCAACGGTCCAAGTCCATCCCGAATCGGTGTGTGCGAGCTCACCTCGCCCGCGCGTGAGGCCGTTGATCATATCGATCTGCGTCTGCGGGGCGAACGAGAACGTAGCCGCAACGGGCGGGCGGTCGGCAAAATCGAATTCAAAGAACAGGTAGTCGCTGAGGTTGAAGTCCGCAGGGATAGCGTAGGCCTTTGAGGGGCGCCAAGCGCGAACGATACGGTCGCAGCGGAATGTCCTGATGTCGTCGGTGGCATTGTCGAGGCCGCAGAAGTACGCAACGCCCTCGCGCTCGAACATGCCGTAGACGCAGACGGTACGCTCTTTCTGCTCACCGCGTCCGTTCTGATATAAAAATCGCAGCGCGCATCGCTCGGCAAAGGCGCTCCATACCGCATCGACGGTGGGAGAGCGGCGGATCGGTGCTTCGTCCGCCGTCGTCCTGCCGGTGAGGTAGGCAATCTTGGAACGAATATCGGCAAGCGGCGCGGCAAAAGTGGATGAGCCGGCCGCTATTGTCTGGTCGATAGCGTTGAGCAGGATATCGGCGTCGTCTGCGGTGATGAGGCCGCCTGCCGCAAACGTGTGCTCGCGGTCGATTGTCCACGAGCTTTCCTCGGTCTCCTGCGCACCGGCGGGGCGAACCTCCTTGATTAAGATGCCACGCTCGAGCAGTTTGTCACGATCGCGCCGAAACTTGCGCTTATCCGAGTCGATGTTGCCCGAGCCATATCCCAGGTCAGAATCCAAGACGATCTGCTCGGTCGTCAGCGGTTCGGGGGAGCTGTTGAGCACAAAGAAAAGATTGAGGATGCGCTGGGCCGTTTTATCGAAACTGGGCTCCGAATTCCCCTTTTTAATTGTCGCGGTCGCGTCGCTTGCCGTCATAGAGTCCTCGCATGAGAAGGTGGTTTGCTGCCATGATTTTAGTCCGATATGGAGATTAGGCTATATCCTTGTCCGCTCGGGGCGTTAAGATGGCCCGAATTCGGTCGTTTGCGCTCGCTCGGGGTATACTTTCGACTATATACGGTTCTAATGTGCATGCATTGGGCCTATTTGTCGGATTATGGATGTGGAGCGCACATGGCGAACACCCAGAACTATATTAACCACCTGCTGCAGAACACCGGCATCACGCCGGCATGCAGCGAAGAAGAGCGCTTGGCTGCCGAGGATATCGCTCAGATCTTCCGCAACCACGGCTTTGATCCCGAAGTTCAGGAGTTCAATGCCCCGGCGCCCAGCAGGTTGGCATTTGCCGTTACCGGTATTCTTGCGTTTGCCGGCGCCCTGCTGATGGGCATCGGCGGCGGCATCGGCTTGGTCGGCACCTTGCTGGCCATTGTCGGCGCCGTTCTTTACGTGCTCGAGCGCACGGGCCACCCCGTGGTTTCACGCCTGGGCAAGACGGGCGTGAGCCAAAATGTCATCGCCTACCACAAGGCCTCGGGCCCGCTCGCGTCTCCGCGCAACCGCCCGGTGGTCGTTGTCGCACACTACGACTCTCCCCGTGCTGAGCTGCTCGCCCGCGAGCCCTATGCTTCGTATCGTGCGCTCATCGCCAAGCTGTTGCCCGTTGCCACGGTTGCCCCTGCTGCCGTTGCCATCTTGCGTATCCTGCCGCTCCCCGGCGCGCTCAAGGTTTTGCTGTGGATTGTCGCGATCCTCGCTTCCCTCGTTGCGCTCGCCAACGCGGCAAACATCATTTCTAACCGCTACATTCTTCCCTATACGTCCGGCGCGGTGTGCAACAAGTCTTCTGTCGCCGCTATGCTCGGCGTTATGGACAACGTTGCTCCCTTCCAGGGCGAAAACGAGTTTCCCGACGATGTTCCGTTCGATACCTATTTTGGGGAGCAGAAGCGTCGTGCCGAGGAGATGGCGCGCGCAGCAGCGGAGTATGCCGCGGCCCAACAGCAAAACGACTACGGCAACACCATCGAGTATGAAGAGCCTACCTACGCCGAGGATGAGTTCGGTCAGCCGATTGCTCCCGACGCTCAGGCCGAGCCCGAACAGGGTGAGGATTTCGACGAGCAGATCGAGGGCTTTGAGGGTGCGTCTGCCGACGAGACGCTGATTGGCGCCATTGTGCCCGAGGATCAGAATCAGGCTGTCCAGGCCGAAGAGTTCAATGACGAGGTTTCCGCTGCCGAGCCGGCGGAGGAGCCTGTCGCGGCCGAGCCCGAGCCCAAGCTCTATCGCAATGCCGCCGGCAACATCCGCTTTGGTTCGGATGCCATCCGTGCGCTCGGGATGCTTCCCGAGTCCTGCACGCTCGATTACGAGGAGGGCGAGGAGCCGACGTTTGAGCCCGAGCCTGCCCCCGTCGTGACTGCATCTGCGCCCGTTGTCGCCGTGGATGATGAGTCTGCCGCGGTTGCCGCTGCCGAGCCCGAGGCGGTGTCCGCGATCGATCCCGCGGCAGGACTGGACATTTTGGCCCCCGCCGCGCCGGCGCAAGACGTTGCGGACGAGTCTGACGACGATTACGTTGAACAGCCGAGGCGCGTGTCTTACGAGAGCGATACTGATTTCTCGGCCGAGATTCCCGCGGCAACGCCCCATGCCGATATTGCATCCGCGTTCTCTTCGATTGGCGCCAGTGCTTCCAGCTTCTTTAAGGGTGCGCTTGCAAAGGGCAAGAAATTTGTCGACGATTTCGAGGAGAAGCGCGCTGCCGCACGCGTGACTGCCGAGCAGGAGGCTATCGCTCAGCAGCAGGCAGCCGAGGCGGCACGTGAGCGCGCGGCGCAAGAGTTCGAGCAGAACGAGGCTGTGCAGTCCGTGCCCGTCGACGCTGCCGAAGCTACGACGTCCTTTGAGGCTCAGCAGCACGTCGATAGCACCATGTCGTTTGATGCCGCGCAGTTCGATTCCACGATAACGTTTGAAAAGCAAGGCACCGCGATTGCCGAGCCCCTTCCTGTTTCCGATGAGCAGGGCGACGCGGCAGACGATGACGAGCCTATTGATGCTGCCGAAATCCAAGATGTCGCCGAGGACGAGCCCGTCGAGGCCAACTGTGACGAAGAGCAATACGCGGCAGCCGATCAAGGTGATTCGACCGAGGTCGAGCAGGAGGAAGTGCCTGCGGTTTCCGAGGCTCCCGAGACAGATGAGTCGAGGCCTTACTCCACGCAGATTTTCACCATGCCGGCCCCGAGTGGTTCCGGTGCCACGGTTGCCGATGTTGCTCCCACTCAGGACGAAACGGTCGATTCCCTTATGGCCCAGATTTCCTCCCAAGCATCGCCGCGTCCGCAGATGAATGTTCCCGATCCGGCGTCGGCACCGTCGCCTGCACCCTCCTCGTCTCCGCTGGCTTCGGTCCCCGATCCGTCGCTGCCGTCGATGAAGCAGACAAACGTTGCGTCTCGCACGTCGCTGTTCGACCTTCCCGATCCCTCCGCACAGGTCAACGACCCCTTTGCTACCGCTCAGGGTCCCGAACCCACATCGGCACCCGTTGCGCCTCCTATGCCCGTTGCGTCGGGCGCACAGCCGATCGAGACCATTTCGGCTCCCGCCCCTGCGGCACCTAAGTCTCGCAAGCGCGGCCTGGGCGGCCTGTTCGGTCGTAAAAAGAAAAACGAACAGGACAGCATGAGTGACTGGCTGGGCGTCGAAGACGATTACGATGCCAAGAAGTCCGGTCGCGGCATCGGTTCGTGGGATAATTTCGAGGACGATAACGATGGCTGGAAGGGCGGCGCTACGTCTTCCGACGGCGCTTCTTCCGAAGATATGCTCTCGGCTGTCGCTTCTATGGGCGACGATGAGCTGCTCGGTCACGATATCTGGTTTGTGGCAACGGGCGCCTCGGATTGTGATGGCTCCGGTATGAAGGCCTTCTTGGCTTCGCATCGCGATAAACTCCGCGGCGTCTTCTTCATCAATCTTGAATCCGTCGGCGCCGGTAGGCTTTCGGTGGTGACGGTTGAGGGCGAACAGCAGCTGCTCAAGGGCGATCGCCGCATCATGAACCTGGTCAGCAAGGTGTGCAAGTCGTTCCATGTCGATTGTGGCGCGCTCGAGATGCCCTATGCCAAGACCGATGCCTACGCCGCGCTCGAGGCGAGCCGCCGAGCCCTCACCATCGCCGGCGTGGACGGCACGCGTCTGGCTTGCGCTCGTACCGAGGACGACCTGCCCCACAATGTCAACCCGACGAACATTGCCACGGTATCCGAGGTCGTGACCGAGGTTATCCGCCGTTCGTAGACGGAGCTCTAAGGAGTCAACGTGTTTTCGTATATTAAGCGCCATTGGCCTGTCTACGTGATTTTGACCTTGATTGCCATTGCGTTAGGGTTTGGAGCTGCCTACATCGTGGGCGCGAAGGGCTCGACCCCCGCCTCCGCAATCAGCGAAGAGGTGGAGCAAGAACAGAGCACGGGTGCCGATGGGATTCCTGAGTCCGAGCAAGCAATCGTTGATGGTGGATCTTCGTCTGCAGAGTAGATGCGGCGATTTAAATGATTGAAAGCGGGCGAGCCGGGGGACTGGCTCGCCCGCTTTTTCATCGCGCTAGCGCTTCTTTGGGATTGACCTAAGGCGAGCGAACCATAGGGCTGCGGCACCCGAGGTCAGGAGCGCGGTGATGCAAGCGGCGATGGGAGCTGATCCTGTTGCCGGTAGGTCCTGCGGTAGGGTACAGCGTTGAATGACACTGTCCTCGTCATGTGACTCAAGTTTATCGCCGCCGCCGTTGCGGCAAAGATCGACGCGTGCGCTGTTGGTGAGTGCAGTTTGGGGTGTGTAAGCCGACGTTGCCTGCATGTGCACGACTGCGCCCCGAGCATCTGTGCCAAGGATTGCTTTGGCATCGTCAAGGTCGTCGTGCTCATCTTTGAGATCATCACGGGTCCAAGAATCCGTATCGCTTCGAGTCGTAAAGTCGGCGGCTACCGCACCGTATTCAATGCGAATGCCCGTCACGACGGTATTGGATGCAAGGTCGAGTTCTTTCGCCTCGAGTGTGGCGGATTCCGTGGTCGAGACATCCGCCTTCCAGAGGTGCCAGTCGTCGTAATCGACGAGGCGGCAATCTTCACCCAGACTCTCTTTTACTTCGTCGGACTCAAGCCAAGGATTTTCGTGCCCATCGTCAAGCGTCGCGTTTGCCGGCTCATCGACGTCTGTCGAGTCCAACGGCGTCGTGCGATACCACACGTTGCACAGACCGTTGAGGTCGCCGATGGCGACGGGGGTTTCGATTGAGACGAATCTCGCCGTGCCGTCTTTGGCGCACTCAAGATCATCGGTAATCGTAAACTCATCAACCCAAGTAGCGGAATCGTTTCGAGCATCGATGGTATAGGAGAAAAGCCCATCCGTATTGGTTTGCATCGCGGCGCGGTTTTTTCCATCGCCGTTAGCCAACAGACCCTTCCCGATAGGTTGGACAAGTTCCTGACGCTTGTCGACCTGTCCTTTGATCTCGATGGGCGCATCCTTCATCGCGACGGACTGGACTTCTCCCGTATCCTTTATTTCAAACGTTATCTCCTCGGCAAGGTCATAGGTCCGCGGAGACATCGTTTCGCGCAACGAGTAGGTGCCGGGTGCAAGATGTTCGATGCGGTGCGGCTTGTCGGATGAGGTCCAGGAGTCTATTTCGGTTTTACCGGGACCATATAAGGTGAGCTGTGCGCCTTTCACTTCCTGCTCTCCGCTTGCATCGACCTTGGAGATATCAACCTTGGTGTAATCGTCGGATACGTTAAGCCGTGCTTCCACAACGGGTGTTTTCTGGTCGGCATAGGTAAGGTCGACGATATGATGCGTCCGGTCGAGCAAGAAGCCTGCCGGCGCTTGAGTCTCGACAACCTCGTAGTGCGCGGTGCCAGATCCCAGCGGGAGGTCATCCGCACGTGCTTCTCCAGTTTCATCCGTCGTGACGGTAGCGACAGCCTCGCCGTCGAGCGCGGCAATGCTACCGTCGGGGCGCACGATATCACCCGAGGCACGGATCTCAAAGACGGCGCCCGCGAGGCTGCTGCCGTCTACGGCATCGGTTTTAACGATCCTGATGTTTCCGATCGCGGCGTGGTCATAATACGAGGCGATTGCAACGGGCGTTAGGTTCATGTCGGCGGGTATGTTTACCTCGATCTCTCCGCCGACAAGATAGGGCTCTTTGGCCGAGGTTTCGCGTACATAATAGGTGCCCGGCACGAGCGATTCGGGCAGTGTGACGGTCCCGGTCGCGTCAGTCGTAAAGGTGTCCATTACGTTATGTGCTGGATACCAGCAAGTTTGTGAGACAGGTTTGTGATTGCTGTCGAGGAGTTGGAAGGTGAATCCGGCTAGTGGAACAGAAGCGCCTGTTTGGGCATCGCGTTTTACAATTTGGAGATGCGTCGACAGAGCGTGGTTGTCCACGATATATTGAAGCTCGGCGCCGTCGGAAATCTGATTGGCCCCGACGGTCCATTCTCCTGCACGTTTAAAACCCTCGGGGACGGATTCCGGAACCTCGCGAACCGTGTAGCCGGCACGGTCGTATGGGACGGCTCCGTGGACACCGGCGGGTCGCTTGCCTGCGCCGAGCCATGCTTCGGGCTGGTCTTTGGTGGAGGCAAAGCCATAGATGTTTGTAGTCAGTGTGCCAACAACCTGCTGAGAGCTGTTACTGACAACCTCAAAGACAACATCTCCTGCCGGCTGCTCCAGGCCGGATTGATCGCTATTGCCGTAGTCCTTGAATTTGGAAATCTCAAGGTCAAACGCAATGGGGATATTGGAAACGCGAGATTCGATCTCGACCACGCCTGAATCGCCGAGTTGGTCGGCTCCAACGGTGTAAGACCAACTGTCACCGGAGGGCAAATAGCCCTCGGGCGCCTTCGATTCATAGATGGTAAAGGTTCCCAGGGGGATATCGATGAGGGTAGCTCGACCGCTTTCATCGGTCCTGAGAGTTTGTGTCCATCCAGGGGTTGATTGCGATACGCACACGAATTCTGCTCCTGCGAGCGAAGCTCCAACTTGGGGGCCTGCATTCGTTGCGGCGTCGAGCTTTACAATGCGCAAGGTAATGGTGCCGGGTTGTTCATCAATGGTGACGTATCCGCCGTTATTCGTCGTGGTAAAGGCAATGCGATCGTGCAGGGGGATATAACCAGCTGGCGCTGTTGTCTCAACTAGGTAGTATGCCGTGTTGGGTAGGAGTGTTGCCTGCGCTCGACCGTTGCTGTCCATCTGGACGGTGCCGACACGCGCGCCGCTGGCGCTCTCAAAAACATCGAATGTTGCCCCGTCAAACTGATAAGTATTGTTTCCGCTGGTAATGGCAGCGTTTGCAGACTGCTTTTGGAAGGAAACAGAGACCGCCGGCAGTACATAGAGCATGTCTTGACGTTTGCTGCCGCCCGATACGGTTCCTATATAGCGCCGCGCGCGGTGCGGAGCGGCTTTGATGCTTCCTGATTTTGCGCTGTCGTGGAGCCACCGCGCAGCCGCCACGACTTCATTGTCGGCGGTAAAGTGCCCGCTCTTGGTTTTTCCCTGAGCGGTCGTGTAGGAGTAGGTGCCGTCGACATGGGTAGTGCCGTTGAGCATCCATACGGCAAGCTGGGTGGCGGCGCGGGCGCGATCGGGTGAAAGATGGTAACCGCCAAACGACGTGGCGGTAGGATATCCGTGACAAACGATTGCCGCGAACTCGTCGTCGAGCCACACCCAGCCTTGATCAAAGTTGAGCCATGGGCCGCCCGGCTTGGTGGGGCCGGGGCGCTCCTGGTTCATGCAGTAGGCAATCGAGGCGTCTTGAGCTTCATACTTGCCGATGAAGAAGGGCCCACAATCATCGCTAATAGTGCGGAAGCCGAGCTGGTCGTAGCCATCGACGGCAAATGCGGCTCCCGGTGCCAGACAGCCGAAAAGCAGGAAGAGGAGCAGGAGCAGCGGACCTGTTGCGATTGCGCTGTGGACAGAGTGCGTGGGTGCGTTGGACATGGCTGCTCCTTATCCCTCGTGCGCCGCATGGGGAGGTTGCGACGCGTAGGATGAGGCTACCCCCGAGGTTCATGCGGGTAAGTACCGGAGCCTGACCAAAAGCTTGCCCAATTCCTGACAAATTGAGCTCAAATACAACAATCAGGCAAAAGCGCAGGTAGAAGATAAGGAGAACAGGAGGCCAAAGGTCCTCGTCTCCACAATTGATGCGATTTTCAAACGAATCTCCACAGCTAAAACAAGCATCGCCACCCTTGTATCGAACAAGACAACCGCGTTATACTAGCCAACACACAAGCGGGCATCGCCAAGTGGTAAGGCATCAGCTTCCCAAGCTGACACTCGCGGGTTCGAGTCCCGTTGCCCGCTCCAGAAAAAGTAAAAGCACGACACCGTTCCGGTGCCGTGCTTTTTTCAATAAAGCGCCGGGACTCGAACCCGCCAGGGTGCGAGCGTAAAACAAACGCGAAGCGTTTGTAGCGAGCAGGCGAAGGCGCCGGCAGGCGCCTGAAGCCGGTGCGGATTTGCGAAGCAAATACGCGGACGTCCCGTTGCCCGCTCCATCGAGCGCGGGAGACTTTGGGGCGGCCAATTCAACAAAGTCTTCCCCATCGTCTCCGTGAATCCGAGGAGATCGACCGCAGCCGGTGCGGATTTGCGAAGCAAATACGCGGACGTCCCGTTGCCCGCTCCAATTCCAAAATGTTAGGTTAATGCCTGCTGCCCATACTTGCACCTGCGCACGGTACAATGGTTGGGTTACGACCAACGTGCCAATAACCAAAAAGGAGCCGCTATGATCGATCGCTATACCCGCCCGGAGATGGGACACATCTTCTCCCTCGAGAACAAGTACGCCATTTGGCAGGAGATCGAGGTCCTGGCCTGTGAGGCCCAGGCGGAGCTCGGCAAGATCGGCATTTCTAAAGACGAAGCCCAGTGGATCCGCGACCATGCCAACTTTGAGAAGGCAAAGGTCGACGAGATCGAGGAGGTCACGCGCCACGACGTCATCGCCTTCCTGACCAACATGAAGGAGTACATCGACGCCGATGTTCCCGAGGGCGACCCCAAGCCCAGCCGCTGGGTTCACTATGGCATGACCAGCTCCGATCTGGGCGACACGGCTCTGTGCTACCAGCTCACCCAGGCCTGCGACCTGATCATCGAGGACGTCAAGAAGCTCGGCGAGATTTGCAAGCGTCGCGCCTTTGAGGAGCGCAACACGCTCTGTGCCGGCCGCACTCATGGCATCCACGCCGAGCCGATGACCTTCGGCATGAAGTTCGGCTCTTGGGCCTGGGAACTCAAGCGCGATCTGGATCGTCTTGAGGACGCCCGCAAGAATGTTGCCTTCGGTGCCATCTCGGGCGCTGTTGGCACGTACAGCTCCATCGAACCGTTTGTCGAGGAGTATGTCTGCGAGCACCTGGGTCTGGTTCACGACCCGCTGTCCACGCAGGTTATCAGCCGCGACCATCACGCCTATCTCGCCGGCGTTCTCGCCACCACCGCGGCCACCTGCGAGCGCATCGCTACCGAGGTTCGCAATCTGCAGAAGACCGATACCCTCGAGGCCGAGGAGCCGTTCCGCAAGGGTCAAAAGGGCAGCTCCGCCATGCCGCACAAGCGCAACCCGATCACCATGGAGAAGGTCTGCGGTCTGTCGCGCGTCGTGAAGTCCAACGCCCAGGTTGCCTTCGATAACGTCGCCCTGTGGCACGAGCGTGACATTTCGCACTCCTCTGCCGAGCGTGTCGCCCAGGCCGACAGCTTCATCGCCCTCGACCACATGTTCCAGTGCCTCATCCGCGTTATCGACGGCCTGCAGCTGTACCCTGCCCGCATGATGGCCAACCTCAATAAGACCCGCGGCCTCATCTTCTCCTCCAAGGTGCTGCTGGCCCTCGTCGACACGGGCATCACCCGCGAGGACGCGTACGCCATTGTGCAGGAGAACGCCATGGCAACCTGGCGCGAGGTGCAGGATTGTGTCTCCGGCCCCACCTTTAAGGAGCGTCTCGAGGCCGACCCGCGCTGCACCGTCAGTCAGGAGAAGCTCGACGAGATCTTTGATCCGTGGGACTTCCTCACCCGTATCGACACGGTCTTTGATCGTCTGGAGCAGCTGAGCTTCGAGTAGGTTCGGGCATAACGTTAGCTTTTTAGGGCGCTTTGCTGGTAATGTGTGTTGCCGGCAAAGCGCCTCGTTGCATTTAGGGAAAGACGGGGATAATAGTCGTCTCGAATAACATTCTGAGAGGGGATCGCATGATTTCGTTTGATTACAAGCCGCAGGGTGTATGCTCTCGCAATATTCACCTTGACCTTTCCGATGACGGCAGCAAGGTGCTGGGCGTTGAGTTTACCGGCGGCTGCGATGGCAACCTCAAGGCCATCTCCAAACTGGTCGAGGGCGCTCCTGCTGACCGTGTGATCGAGGTTCTTGCCGGCAATACCTGCGGCATGAAGAAGACCTCTTGCGCCGATCAGCTTACGCGCGCTATCGAGGCCGCTCGCGCCGAGATCGCCTAATGGGTATCGCCGACCACATCAAGAACGGAATATCGCGTCGCGGCTTTGTGCTCGGTGGAGCTGCCGCGGGCGCTGCCACGGTGCTTGCCGGATGTTCGAAAAAAACAGGCACCAGTGATGATGCCGCTGGCGAGCCGCAGGTTATCAAGGACGATTCGAAGATTGTCTCGATCACTGATGAGTACGAGGCAGTTGACATCGATCTTGAGCCGGCGGCATCGTGGACGCTGCCGCTGGGCACGTTGCTGTACTACTGCGATGGTGACTATGCTGCGGCAATGATGGCGCCCGCATCGGCACTGCACGCCAACACACTCGGTGTGCTCAACCTGGGCGATGGCTCGCTTACCACATTAATTGAGAATCCTATCGAGGGCACGGGATATGCTTTTTACGATGTCCGTGCCGGCGACGGCGTGTTTGCGTGGGTTGAGATGAACTTTGCCAGTTCATCGTGGAAGCTCTACGCTCAAAATCTGTCGGGCGCTTCGCTCTCTGGCGACGTGGTTGAGCTCGATCGAGGTGGCAAGGACTACGATCCGCCACTGTTTACGACGTTCGGGTCATCAGCCATCTGGTATAAAATGCCTTCGGCAGGCGGCAATAAAACGAGTAGTGATTCGTTTTGCTATCGTCGCTCGCTTGATGAATCCAAGGCCGAGACAATTTGGAAATCGACGGGCCGCTTTGCGTCGGCCCCGCGCGTGAGCGACGGCATTTTGACCATCTCGCCGCGTGTCCGCAACGACGAGGGCGTCTACTACGGCATAACGGCAATCGATCTGACCGATGGCAACAACACCAAACGTGCCCAGCTAGTCCTTCCCTCGTCAGTCTCGCCTTTCGAGGCCGTATATATGGGCGATACCTTCGTGTTTTCTATCGAGGCGACCTATAGTGGCGTGGGCAGCCTGGGCAACATGGGCACGTATATCGGTAATGAGGGAGGGCCATACCTCTTCCTGTCCCGCGAGCCGCTCGCATGTGCTGCCGGCAAGAAGAATAAATATCTCGTTAAGGTACAGGCATCGCATTTTCTCATCGACACCTCTGCCAAGACCTATGGCTCGCTACTGTCGCCCGACCGCGCTTTGGAATATGGCGATTATCCAGCTACGGCGGGAAAATCGGACTCATTTCTTACGTACGCCACGGTGCGCAACAGCCAGGGTATACCCGAGACGGTCACCGCACGCCTATTCTCTCTTTAAGCTTAGAGGGGTTAAAAAGGCGCCAACAGGGGAATAAACGCGTTGTAATTGTGAGTACCGCCCGCCGAGCTGCCGCGTCATAGTGGCATCCGGCGGGCTCAGGTGCGTTAAAATGGGCTTGTTCTTAGCTGATTGAGACAGGGGGGCCGTGTTATGGCTTCAGATGCAAAAAAGATTCTGCTGGTCGAGGATGAGAAGGCAATCCGTGACGCCGTCGCTGCCTATCTCGAGCGCGAAGGCTACTGGGTTGTGGGTGTCGGCGACGGCCAGTCCGCGATCGAGGAGTTCGAGAAGCATCAGTTTGACCTGGTCGTGCTCGACCTTATGCTCCCCAAGATCCCCGGCGAGCGCGTTTGCCGCACCATTCGCGATACCTCGGATGTCCCCATCATCATGCTGACTGCCAAGGGCGAGATCGAGGACCGTATTATCGGTCTTGAGCTCGGCGCCGACGACTATCTGATTAAGCCGTTCTCGCCGCGCGAGCTTGTCGCGCGCGTTCGCGCTCTGTTCCGCCGTGCCCATCAGGCCGACGAGCCAGCCGTCGAGGTACTCGACTTCGGCGATCTGGTCATCGATATCTCGGGCCACAAGATTTTGGTCGAGGGCAAGGAAGTCGACCTGACGGCTTCCGAGTTTAAGCTGCTCACCACGCTTGCCCGTCACCCCGGTCGCGTCTACAACCGCATGGAGCTGGTCGAGAAGGTGCTCGGCTACGACTTTGAGGGCTATGAGCGCACCATCGATAGCCACGTGAAGAACCTTCGCGCCAAGCTGGGCGATGATCCCAAGAAGCCCAAGTGGCTCTACACCGTCCACGGTGTCGGCTATCGCTTCGAGGCTCCGGCCAAGACCGATAAGTCGGACGAGAAATAGGGAAATCACATATGACACCTGCGCGCTTTGAAATCGGACAAAAGCACAAGCAGGAGAGCGAGGCGGGTTCCAAGGCTAGTTGGAACACGCCTCGCTCCGATTCACGGCCAACGATGAGCTATCCCTCGCGCATGGCACTTGCTTTTGCTCTGACATCGCTCATGACGGTATTGGTGCTGGTGGGCGTGGTCTCTGTTGTGTGGGGCACGGTCTTTTCGGATTACACGCGCTCCAATATCGTCGAAATCGCAAATTCCGCTGCCGAAAAGCTTGCGACGTCGTATGAGGAAAACGGCAATTGGACTGCGGGCGAGCTACGTACGGTCGCGACATCAAGTTTGGTGTCCGACGACCTGAGTATGCAGGTCGTCAACAAGAAAGGCGTTGTCGTTTATGACGACTCATGGCCTTCGGCAAGCGCGACCGCCGATGTGCGCGAGAACGAATCGCCGTCGAGCAGCTCGAGCGGGAAAAAAGCATCGCATAGTCCGGTCTCGTCGGCTCCCACCGGCTCCGATAGCGTTGCAAACGTCGAAATCATAACGTCTTCCGGCGAGCATGTCGGACAAGTAAAGCTGTGGGCCATCGGCTCCGATGCCTTGCTCACCAAGGCAGATTCTGCGTTTAGGGAGAAGACCTTTAACGCCATGGCCCTTGCTGCGGTTGTTGCAGTTTGCATTTCGGTCGTTATCGGATCACTCGTGTCGCGCATGCTCACCAAGCCGATTCACCGTATTACCAGCACGGCCAAGCAAATTCGCGATGGCGATCTGTCTGCTCGTACGGGCTTGCGCGGCGATGACGAGATCGATCAACTGGGCGAGACATTCGATGAGATGGCCACATCGCTCGAGAAGGATATGAAACACGAGAAACGTTTGACCTCGGACGTGGCTCACGAACTTCGCACTCCGCTTATGGCCATGCTCGCAACGGTCGAGGCCATGCAGGATGGCGTATATCCTACCGACGATGAGCACTTGGAGACTGTTGCTTCCGAGACGCGTCGCCTGGCTCGTCTGGTGCAGCAGATGCTCGACCTGTCGCGCATGGAAAACAGCACGGCTCCGCTCAACCTTGAGCCGGTGGACATGGTTCCTTTCGTGCGTTCCATCGTCAATGCCCAGGAGCGCCTGTTTGTCGACCGCGATCTGCGCTTGCGCTTTGCTGACGAGACCCAAGGTCACGACGATGTCGTCGAAGCCGATCCCGACATGATCACACAATGCGTCATCAATCTCATGAGCAACGCCATGCGCTACACCCCCGAGGGCGGTTGGGTCGTGGTGTCGGTGCTCAGTGACCGCAAACACGTCAGCATCGCCGTTTCTGATACCGGCATCGGTATTGCCAAGGATGACTTGTCGCGCATCTTCGGCCGTTTTTGGCGCGCCGATGCCAGCCGTGCCCGTGAGGCGGGCGGTCTGGGCGTGGGCCTCGCCGTGACTAAACAGATCGTCGAGCGCCATCACGGCTACATATCCGTGGAGTCGGAGCTTGGAAAGGGTACGACTTTTACGATTCATCTGCCTCGCGAGCACACGGCGGACGCGGCATCTACTACAATGGAGCACTAGCTTTTCGCTATTCGGTGAAGGAGGGGTTTCGTCCCTGCCGCTCCGAGTTTGCGAAAACGTGCGGGAAAGAACCCGCATTACTGTCGTATTTTGGTAAGGAGTGACTCACGTGACAACGATGGAGCGTCGTCCGGATTCCCGTGGCAAGGTTCGTGATATCTACGATGCCGGTGAAAACCTGCTGATGGTCGCCACCGACCGCATTTCTGCGTTCGACTTCATTCTTCCCGACGAGATTCCGTTTAAGGGAGAGGTGCTCAACCGCATCTCGGCATTCTGGTTCGATAAGTTTGCCGACATCGTTCCCAACCACCTCGTTTCCATCGACCCGGCGGATTTCCCTGAGGAGTTTGCTGAGTATCGTGACTACCTCGCCGGCCGCGCCATGCTGGTTAAGAAGGCCCAGACGATTCCTATCGAGTGCATCGTCCGCGGCTATCTGACCGGTTCGGGCAAGAAGACCTACGACGAGAACGGCACCGTCTGCGGCATCCAGCTGCCTGAGGGCCTGACCGAGGCTTCCAAGCTTCCCGAGCCGCTGTTTACGCCGTCCACGAAGGCCGAGATCGGTGACCACGACGAGAACATCTCGTTCGAGCGTTGCTGCGAGATCGTGGGCGAGGACATCGCCACGCAGATTCGCGACCTTTCCCTCAAGATCTACAAGGCTGCCGCCGAGTATGCAGCGACCCGTGGCATCATCATTGCCGACACCAAGTTCGAGTTCGGTGTCATCGATGGCAAGGTTACGCTGATCGACGAGTGCCTCACGCCCGACTCCAGCCGTTTCTGGCCTGCCGCCAGCTACGAGGAGGGCAAGATTCAGCCCAGCTACGACAAGCAATTCGTCCGCAATTGGCTCAAAGCCAACTGGGATATGACGGGGGAGACCCCGCACCTGCCCGCCGAGGTCATCGATGGCACGTCCGAGCGCTATCGCGAGGCCTTCCAGATCATCACGGGCTCCCAGTTCACAAGCATGAAGGAGAACGCATAAGTGAGTACCCGTAGCGCCACGAACAAGCGCACGCAATCCCACGAGGTTACCGGGGTTGCGCGCAAGTCCGCTGCATCCGCCAAGCCCGCCCGTCAGGCAGCGAGCTCTGTCCGCGTCGTGCCGGCTTCGTCTAAGGCACGCCGCAAAGAGCTCGAGAAGGGCGAGAATCTCGAGGGCCTCTCTAAAGAGGAGAAGCGCGCCCGCAAGGCTAAGCAGCGCGCCAAGGAGGACCGCATCTACACGGTGTCGAATATCCTTCTCAAGCAGGATGAGGACTACACCAAGCGCCGTCGTATCTGGTGGGCCGTGCTTACTATCGGCATGGTACTCGTCGTGGCAATTTGGGCTTCGCTCTACTTCGCTCCCGCTGGCATGGTGTCCAGCCCTGTCCAGATGGTCGGCATCGTTTTGTCCTACGTCGTCATTTTGGGTGACTTTATTTACGACTTCGTTCGTATTCGTCCCCTGCGTAACATGTACCGCACGCAGGCCGAGGGCATGTCCGAGAACAAGCTCAACGCTCTTATTGAGCGCGCGGCTGCCGAGGAGGACAAAAAGGACTCCAAGAAGAAATAGCGTTTGCATGCATACTTATCGCTAAGATATAAGGCGCGTCGTTTTTGCGGCGCGCTTTTTACTGTTCTATAGATAGATGGAGTGGCACATGATTCGAGCTGCCCTGACGGTCGAAGAAGCTCTGGAGGGCATGAAGGCCCTGGAGCCCAAGATTAAAAACTATGCGCGTCTGGTTGTCCGCAAGGGCGTAAACGTCAAGCCCGGCCAGGAGGTTGTCGTTCAGTCTCCGGTCGAGTGCGCGCCTTTTGCCCGCGTGGTGGTCGCGGAGGCTTATGCCGCCGGCGCTGGCCACGTGACGGTCATTTGGGCCGATGATGCCGTGACGAGGCTCACGTACGAGCATGTCGATAAAAGCTATTTTGAGCAGACGCCCGAGTGGAAGCGCATGCAGCTGGATTCCCTGGCCCAGGATGGTGCCTGCTTTGTCTTTATCGAGGGGGCGGATCCTGCGGCCCTCAAGGGCATCGATCCAGCCAAGCCGGCCGCGGCATCCAAGGCGAGGAATACGCAATGCAAAGTTTTCCGCCGTGGACTGGATTACAACATCAATCCGTGGTGCATCGCCGGCGCTCCGGTCGTGGCTTGGGCGCACGAGGTGTTCCCGGGAGACGCCGATGAGGTTGCAATCTATAAGCTGTGGAATGCGATTCTGCACACCGCGCGCGCCGATGGCCAGGACCCAGAGAGCGACTGGGAACTCCATGACGCCGCATTCGAAAAGAACCTGCGTTTTCTGAACGACAATCGTTTCGACTACCTGCATTACGCCGCGGCAAATGGAACCGATCTGACGATTGGCATGACGAAAGGTCACGAGTGGGCCGGCGGCAAGGGCAAGACGCCCGAAGGGCACCCCTTCTTCCCCAACATTCCCACCGAGGAAGTCTTCACTTCGCCCGATCGCATGCGCGCCGACGGTATCGTGTACTCGGCCATGCCGCTCATCCACCATGGCAATAAGGTCGACGATTTTTGGATTAAGTTCGAGGGCGGCCGCGTAGTGGACTACGATGCCCGTGTGGGCAAGGCAACGCTCGCAAGCATCATCGATACTGACGAGGGCGCTGCTCACCTGGGAGAGGTCGCGCTCATCTCCAAGAACACGCCGATCCGCGAAAGTGGCGTACTGTTCTACGATACGCTCTATGACGAGAACGCTAGCTGCCATCTCGCGCTAGGTGTCGGTTTCCCCGAATGCATCGAGGGTGGGTATGACATGTCCAAGGAAGAGCTCCTGGAGCATGGCGTTAACGTCTCGAGCACGCACGTCGATTTTATGATTGGCACGGACGACATCGATATTACGGGCATTACGCCTGATGGACGTGAAGTTGTGATTTTCCAGAACGGCCAATGGAGTTGGGAATAGTCCCAGACCGTGGTACAATGCCACCCGCGGGCCGTTAGCTCAGCTGGCAGAGCAGGGGACTTTTAATCCCAAGGTCCAGGGTTCGAACCCCTGACGGCCCACCATAGAATGGAAAAGCGACTGGCGGATGCCGGCCGCTTTTTTGTTGCCGCGACGCGGGTTCGAACCCGAAAGGGCGCGGAGCTGAGTAAACGCGTGAGCGTTTGCCAGCGCAGCGCGCAAGGCGCGAAGCGCCGCAGCGGCCGCCTGCGGAGCAGGCTGAACCCCTGACGGCCCACCCAAAGTAAGGAATACGAAATGAAAACAAATAGATACGGAATTAGCGGCAGCACATTAAAGATAATAGCAGCCATTTCGATGGTTCTCGATCATGTAAGCAGGATCGTCCTGACCAATGGAATCATGACTCACGCATCGTACAGTCAGATATCAGACGAACAGTGGGCGATTCTAAGCGAGGCTTCGGATGTGCTTCATGTTCTTGGCAGAATTGCATTTCCCTTATTTTGCTTTTTGATAGTTGAGGGATTTTTGCATACTCATGACTTAAAGAAGTACCTGCGAAATATGCTTGTCTTCGCAATCATTGCGGAGCCCATATACGATTTCGTCCAAACCGGGCAACTATTTGACCTTCGGCAACAAAATGTTATGTGTGAGCTCCTGCTTTCCTTGGTCTTTTTGATTGTTCTGGAAAAGATACAAAGTCTTTCAAAACGGAAAAGATACATCGCAGAAACTGCTCTGATTGTTTTGACAGCACTGGCAGCTGAATACACTAAACTAGATGGCGGTGTGTATGGCATTATGCTTGTGGCCGCATTCTATTTATTCCACGACAGCAAGGCCAAGATGTTCTTTGCTGCAGTATGTGCAGTGCTCCTTTCGTCATGCCATATAGTTGGCGGCGGATTTGAGTTTGCTACAGCTAATGTACTTAATCCTGATGTTGCTGCCGCGGTCGTTTCGTTGCTGCTTATCAATCTTTATAATGGTAAGCGAGGGCTGAAGCTCAAATATTTCTTCTACATTTTCTATCCGGCACATCTTGCTCTGCTTTATGGTGTTTCACTTATTGTTTTGAACTGTCTTTAAAAACTCTCAAACAAGTCTCTGAAAACGGAAACAAATTGACTCTAAGACTGCTTGTAAATTTCCGGAAGACCTGAGAGATGCGAGGATAGGCAACGAGGGTTGCAGAGAGATGCTTCTCAGTTCTCTGGCGGATCGCACGTATCTGTATGAGGATCACTTCCACATACTCATTAATAACAGTGATAAACACGGCAGATCCTCAAAACATGAGGCTGTGGAGGTCGAACGATGCTTCGAAAGCATGAATGGCAGCGAGAAAATGAGTTCGGAAGCGCCCTCTGGATGATCCAGCATAGAATAGAAAGCGATCGGCTCCGGCTGGTCGCTTTTTTGTTGCCGCGCCACGGGTTCGAACCCGAACTTCTCTATATATAAGAACGCTTGGCGAACAAAACCTGCCTTTTACCGACGGGAAACAAATAGCTGATGCTTTTGGAGTAAAGTGGCGCTCCAGAGATGACCGATGCCTTAACACCTATAAACCAGCTGGTCATCGCCAATATCAGAAGCCAATGCTTCAGTTTTAACCTCAGTGATGCGACTGAGGGACCTATTCATTTGTGAACAAAATATGGAGTGCGCGATTCCCGCCCCCGGCGCCCCTCCGGTCTGGCAATATATCTCCTTGCCGCGCGGCCCGGTCGAACCGGGAACCGGCGC
>CAJJRZ010000021.1:0-41911 GCA_905194345.1 Coriobacteriaceae bacterium | reverse complement strand
TCGTTAAAGGGACGTTAGGGTGCCACCCTTACACCAACATTTTCGACGCGATCGCGTCATTTTTGGAGAAGAAACGATCTTCATTGATGAAAAGGCTTCATCGGAGATAGCAAGATCGTAATAGGGCGGGATTCCGGGATCGCATTTATCGAGCATGACATCATTTGCTCTGACAATCTGATCTAGCCGAACGTTTATTACGGAATCGATACCTATGGGAACAGCTGTCAAGATATAGCGCCATTCTTTCTGATACGACCATGCAGTTGTTTTGTGAACTCCAAGTGCCATTAAATCAGCCACGAGTCCGCCGTTTTCAAATGCGTTAATTACCTTTGGAAACAAAAGAGACTCATCATTTGTGTATTCAACCTCGTGAAGAATCTCACGATCACGAGCCGTTTCAAAAAAATGGTAATTCTTATCCCAAAAGTCCTCGAGGGGCAGATGAAGCCCATCAAATGAACCACCAAGGGCGTTCAAAACCGCTTCACTTGATAACATATTGAGGCTTTCATTTGAAATAGAGTACTGCTTAAATGGATAGCTTTTCATCTGAATTCTTACTCCACATTCAGCTCCGGCATACTCGCGCCACATGGGGATGCTCTCCTCATCAGAAGAGGTCCAACAACTGACGAGCTTCATTTTTCCAAGATTTTGAGAGTCTGCTGAACGCTGTTCTTGTGGGTCATCAACCTTATCTAACCGGCTGAACCTGATAGTTCGTTTATGCAGAATCAAGGCCAGCGTATCTAGGCTTGCATAATGATAGAGAACGGCGGGTGCTTCCATGTTTGGCTCCTAGCTATAACAATGAGTCCATATCACTGTTCATCAAAATTTATAGACATGATCACGAAAAATCAATTAGTGCCAAACGGTTCCAAGCACCCCCCTCCCCAACTTTGTCCAAAAAGTCCGCTGTTGCTGAATGACGTTACCCTAAAATAACCTCACATACATATACACGGAGTGCTGGCCTGGCGCCGCCTCCGGGCCTTGGCGCCCACCTTATCGAGAGGCACCGCTATGAAACGAGTCTTTTACCGCTCGCTCTGCGCAGTTCTTTGCGTATCTATGCTTAACGCAACAATACCTGTGAGGGCTATAGCGGAAGAAGGATGGCGGCAAGAAAACACCTTGGAGCAGGTTGATACTGGCGCAGCGGACAATTCGGGCGGCAGCATGACAGGCGACATCGATACAGGCGAGATCGGCAATGAGTCCATCAAAAATGATTCCGATATCGCGAATCCAATTTCACATCAGGAGGAACCTCAGGTTTCCCTAGCTTCCGATATGTCGCCTGATACGGAACAAGCCACAAAGGCCACAGTAAGTGGATATCAGCACAGCGATAGCGCCACCACCGGCAGTGTCACCCTCACCGCCGAATGGAACGAACCAGTACTTGGACAGCCAACGACCTTCCATGTAAGTGCAACTGGTGGCAGTGGCAGCTATCTCTTCCGCATGGATGCGCCCTCGTACTCTAACCCCAACGAGTACGCTTACGAGTCGGTCGCCGATCCAAGCCGCGGAGAGTGGACAAAGTACACCGATGCGTGCGTTAGCCACGACTTTACGTTCACAATGACGGCTACCGGATCATATAACTTCCGCTTTTACCTCATGGACAAGGCGTCGGGCGTTTATTACTTGCGCACCAACTCGTATATCCAGGTTGCAGATGATGCGTATCCCAGCGTTGCGAGCATTGTCAATAAAGCAGTGTCACAAGCCAAGCAAGAGACAGATGGTTCTGAATACGAAATGGCCCTCTATCTTCACGACTGGCTTCTCGATCAGCTTGAGTACGACAACTCGCTCAAGTGGTCATCTGCCGAGAGTGCCCTCACGCGCGGCCTGGGCACCTGTCAGGCGTATGAAAGCGCCTATTCCAAGCTGCTCACCGCTGCCGGCATCACCAATTCAGAGACCCGCGATACCTATGACGGCCACACCTGGAATGCCGTCAAGCTCGATGGAAAATGGTACCAGGTCGACTGCACCTGGGACGATACATCCGACAACTTTTATGGCGACCTTGACCAGCGCCACCTGTACTTTTGTATCACTGATGAACTCATGGCAATCGCGCACAAGGGGCACGCCAAAATCTACACTGCCGACGAGTACGCCACCCGTTCGACGAGCCTCAAAGATAACTACTTCGTTCACAACGGCAAGGCCGACGAATGGGCTGCCAAGTATGCCGATCGCATCCAGCAGCACCTCGACGCAAAGGAGAACAAGTTCTCTATCGACGCCGACAACCAGTCCTTCCCGCCCAGCATCAGTGGCATCCAGAACGGAATCATCGCCTTTACGATGGAACAGAGAGAATGGAAAACGAACAGCGCCAAAGTCGATCTCACTGCTGCCTCCAACATCACCATGGCATCGAACTATGAGTGGACTGCAAGGTTTGATTTTGAGGTCGAGTACTCAAATATGCCAGCCACGCCCGACATCTCGGAGCGTACGGTCGGAGACGGAATCTACGTCATCCAATGCTCGTTCTCGCCCGAATCCGTAATCGACGTCCAGGGAGGCTCGTGGGATTCGAGGGCGAACATACAGCTCTGGAAATCCAACGGAACAATGGCGCAGGCGTTCCTCTTCAGGTACGATGAAGCGGCAGGCGCCTACGAAATTACCAATGCCAAATCGGAAATGGCACTCGACGTGCAGGGCGGGTTGATGTCAAGTGGCGTCAACGTCCAGCAGTACGTGCCGAACTCCACGGAGGCCCAGCGCTGGTCAGTCGTGCCGAACGAAGACGGCACGTTTACCCTATCGCCGGCAGGTCACCCCGAGCTCGCGCTCGACGCGTCGGGCGGCCGCTCGACGCCCGGAACCAACATACAGGTCTATGCCACCAACGGGACCGAAGCCCAAAGATGGGTGCTCAAGAAAATCTAATGAAACAGGCTTACCGCTTGCCCTTGCGAGCTTTCGCAAACCCCTTCGCGTCGTGCACCATCATGAACGCTTTTAGCGCGAATACGAGACACCCGTTCAAGCCGTGCAGCACGTTGAGCAAAGGCGCATAAGGTACCAGGCAGGCAATTACACAGCCGAGCTCGCACCTGCCGCATACACAAGCCTGTTACGACGTGGGCCCTCCGCTGCTAAGCTTTACACTCGTCCACAACTGCGGCGCCGCGCTCGTATATATACCCACGAAGATAGCCACTGAGAACACCAGGCCGAGAGCCGGACTCATCCTGTTGACCAGCACCCGCGTGGATATGGGCGCATCCCACACCAGATCAATGTTGGAGATAAGCGCTACGCAGACTAATCCACCGTACGACGCGCCTAGCGCAAGCGGACTGCCCCGCCTATCTGAGCTATGTCACGGGCGCCCAAGTCAATGGCGGTCGCCCCGGCCTCGATGCCGTGCGATTCCGTAGCGGCCGAGTAGCCGACCACAATAGGCAGAAAGACGACGATGGGGGTCCAAGAAGCTCAGAGTCTTAACAATACCTTTGAGCTCACAGGCGCCGGGAACCACGGCCACCGCGACAAGCAAGATCGCTCCGACACCATTAGGAAGCCCCTGCTGCCGCATAGCGGCGGAGTTAGCGTCGCCATGCGGCACAATGAAGCTCATGTAGCAGAAAAGCACTGCGAACCATTCGAAGAAGGAATCTATTTCCTTGAAGCCCAACTTACTCCCCTATTAGTATCTAAACCCGTATCGGTGCGTTTAGAATAGCAAGCTTAGCTTTCGCTTCAACAATTGCCTATTGCGCACCACCATGCAGCAAAGCAAGGTCGTCAATCATGTCGATCGTAGAAATAGAGGCAATCTGCCGTCTTTACAGCCTTCCGCCAATCGAAAAGTCTAATTTGCTTCTCACTTATAACTTCTCACTCTGAAATGAAAGTCAGGCTGTTCGGTAAGGGCTCTGTAACCATCGGTTACAACCTGTTCAACCCCATCTGGAATCCTGCCATCTCGTATCCCGTTCATCCAAATTAATGGGAAGAGGCATACCGGCTTTCATGGAAGTCAAGCTCCAAGTCGAGTTTCTAAAGTTAATATCCAGGAACCAAAGCTTGCCGTCGGCATCCACCATAAACTCAACTTAGAATATGCCCTCATATCGGATCTCAGAGAATATTGCCCTGAGCGCGACCTCAACTTAGTCGTCAGTAGGATTGGGAACCGTCATATCCATGCTGCAAGAATCGTCCAGAGCGTAGGTATAGCGAGCTTCTATGAAGAATAAAACATCTTTACCATAAGCGATAGGGCAGCCCTCATATGTACGTTCCGCCAGCTTATTCACAAAACGTTGGAGAAGGAGATAGGAATCGCTAGTTATGTGGTCATACGCAGCAGATAAGTTGCTCTCCTCGTTGCAAATATAGTAGTCAGATTTCCAGTCTTCATACGACTCTCTCGGCTTAGTAATAATTGGATACTCTATATCGTCACGAGTCTCTCTATTTACACGCCTAACGCGGGCAACCCTCATTCCATGATATAAATGCCAGCGCTCTGATTAAAGGAGTCGATTCACTCTAGTCAAGAATGACCTTCCGAATGTATATGTCCTTCAGCCCTATAACAATCAAATATTGCAAAGCCATTGCAAACGGAATTGCCATAACGCCTAACTTTCCGAGCAGCAAATAACAAGCAACAAGATATACAACGTTCGAAATAAGCGTGATGACTGTCGATTGCTTCGTTAGGCCATAAGCGTTGAAGCAGGGATGAATGGCGGAAAAGACAATGCTCGCAGCGACAAGAGCGGCTAATGTGGCAAAGAGATACCAGTACGCACCGTAGAGCGGATCCATAAAGACAGCAAGTGCAGGCGGAACGACCAAGCAGGCAATAGCTGCGCAAGGTGTCACAACTTTAGCCACGACCTTCTCGATTTTTCTAACAACCTCATACGCGCGACTGTTAAGCCCCTTGGCGATCAACTCAGCAAGCTGCGGCATAATCGCCTGCTGTACAGGTCGAGAAAGAAGAGAGAGAGCGGAAAGCAGCTGCCTAAAGAATTTAAAGACACCGACAACCTCACTCGACAAGAGAGAGAGGAAGAACACATCGAAATACTGAATTGGAGCGTCCGCCGAGGTATCCAGGTTTGACCAAATTGTGAAGGAGATGTAGCCAGCCGGCAAATCGGCGAGTCGTGCTTTAACGATCTTAAAAAATCCAACGCGCCTGCGAGCAACATGCACGGCAATAAAAAATAGCGTCATGCTCTTAATGATATCAGCAGCACAATACGCACAAGCAATAACGACTACACTATTCCCGAAAAGCACCATTGACACAGCCACAAAGAGCAGCTTGACGGCCGCCATAACAACCGCATGAATGGCAACATAGTTGAATCTATCGAAAAGACGGAGCAAACCCGTAGGGGCACCTTCTATATGCACAAGTATCTCGAAACAAAACACCACTGCCGCAGCAGTCGCGGCAGAATCCCATCCGAGAACGCCCGCCACGAAGCCGACAATGGCGAAGGAGATGACACATCCGGCAACTGCCGATGTCACATCGACAAGAAAAGCGGCCTTAATACTGGCAGCCAGTCCGCGCTCATCTCGTTTTTCCAGACTGATTGATCCATAGCGAATCACACTTTGCCATGATTGGAAATTTAAAAGAGAATCAATCGCCTGCATGTAAGTCTGACCGATCATCAGCGAACCGTAGCCAGCAACGCCAAGAAATCCAGCAGATACAAATGACGTCAGCATATTCAAAGCAGAGGCGCCGCCCTGACCTACAACGATAGTGAAGACATTTTTCGCAAGCTTCGCCCAGAATTCATTGCCCCTAATTTTGTCACGCAAAAGCTTGAGACTAAAGTGCATCATTGCTCCATTTCGTTTCTCGCCAGCGAATCCAGGATTAAAGAACCCAGGTCATCGGAAGTCATGAACTCACAATCCGGATACCGTTCCGCAAGCCGTCGAAGCAGTCTATCAAGCGCTTCTAGTGAAAACTCGCGATGCCTCTCATTCACTCGGGTCGTATAGTTGACGCGATGGGTGCATACCACCGCCGGCTGCCTACGCCTGAAAGCCGTCTCGATTTCTGCGAAAGCATCGTCGACACACTCATCGACGTTTTTGCCTTGAAACATAGAGCGCGAGGGCTCGAACTGCACGTTTCGGATTAAGCGGCACTGCCCAGGCACGTTGGAGTGTCCGAAAACGTTAATCTTCTTCAAATAGGAGTTGTTCCCTTTCGGGACATTCCTCTTCGGCGACGATTGGATAGTCTCAATGCCCAGCTCAGCGGCGATGAGCTCACATTCCTTATTGGCGACATAGCATGGTGGGATGAAGCTCCTGGGGGCTAAGCCAAAAAGGCGTTTGAAAATCGTGACCGCGTCTTCAAGGTATCCGCGCACATCGATCAGAGTGTTTCCGATGTTGAGTGCGTCAATCCCATTGTAGAAGGCGTCGTCCAGACCCACCATTCTCAAGCCACGGGCATATTCCACCACAGGGTCGGTGGCCGCATCGGCGAGCCATGCCGTAGCGTTGAGATGTTCTCGTCCGTGGAGCTGCGGGTGCAGTGCTGTTTCACCGCAGCCCAGTCGAACGAAATCGAGTACCCCCTCGTCTCCGTCATAGGTTCGGTACGTTTTGTCGATTGGCTCGAATCCAAAGTGCGCCACATCAGCGTTGCCAGAAACGCATCGATTGAAATCTGGGTTGGCGGTTGCGAAATTCAGTGTGAACACTGGCGCGGAAGCCCGAAATCGCCCCGCATTCTCACGCAGCAAAGAAGAGAGGGCGCTTACGTCGGCCTTCTTTTCCAAGCCGTCAAAAGATTGGTAGTGATCGAGCCTGAAAGAGGGGAAGCGATTCTCAAATGCCGCAAGTGCATCGGCATCCGGGACCCTCACGGCACCCCAATCGTCGGACTCGAAGACGACGATACGCCTATTCGTTTGGAAACCAAGCTTTGCGACAAGGGTCTTAGCAGCCTCTTTGATTACGTGCATCGTCTGCCCCTAAAGCTCGAATTCACATTTTTCGGGAAAAAGTTCGTCAAGGCAGGTGAGAATCCTCGTCCGCGCAGTCTCGTACTGCTCCGGCGTAAGGTCGCCGTCATTGAGACAGACGACCTTACCCTTGCGCCCGCGAAGATACGATTCAGCCTCTTCCAGGGTTGAATCGAAATTAGCATTAAATGAAAAGGACCGTCCGAAAGAAACTGGACGCGGATAAAAATCTCCTTTTGCGCACTGCCAATCTTTCATGAGCCAGTTAGATACGTCGGTTGCCTCTCTAAAACGATGAGAAGAAGTCGCCTCAAGCTCTTGCTTTTCTACCTCCCAAATTTCTTCGAAGGTAGACTTTAAAAATGAATTGCAGAGATGGGGTTCATAAAAACCTTTGAATGTAGGATATATCAATAAAACGAGCGTTCTCAAGCACATGATGCCATAGCCTGGGCTGAACCACTTTAGTGGATGCCTGCCTACACACGCAAGTGGTTTAAAATGTGAGCTTAAAACGCTAGCGCAGTTAAAGGGGACGTAGAAATTGTCACCTCGAGCAAGACTTGCTGCATTTAGAACTGCCGTAATTCTTGGTAGTCCTTTATGAAAGAAATCGTCTTCTGTGGTCTTATCAAGAATCAACAAATCATCATTGAATAGGACAAAGTGCTCAGAAAGGCCCTCAATTTTGTAGGCATTCAATTCGATAACATTTGAATTGAAAGTTGGGAGATTCTTATTGGGGATAAAATCACTATGCTTCACAACATTGATTTTTGGATTTGAACAATCAAGCCATTCGGGTAAATGACCATATGTCAGAAAATGAATTGTGCCAACCCATGGCGCGTTGGAAGAAACACTTCGAAAAAAATAACGTAGCAAACCCCAATCTCTATAACGTTTATCCTGATTGGGAGTGATTATCTCGCTTGACTCATTGCTATATTTATATCGATCAAAAAGCCAATTTGGGTCCGTGCAATCAACCCATGGAATTACAAAATCAATCTTCATAACGTTCTGTGACCTCGAAAGAATTCCTAGTTATCAGTAGTGATTGTTTCTCCCCGTTCAAGGAGATCATCATTTAATTGAACCGACTTTAAATCTTCTATCAAAAGCTAACGCCCCTAGTAAAAAGCCAATTGGAACTGAAAGGGGCCCAACAAAAGCTGCTGAAGCTGTCGACTGTATCAACAAATATAGAAATAGAAGAAGTAAGCAAATGTACCTATTAGGGTCCTTACTGGATCCACTCTGAATCATTTTAAAAAGTTTTATATAAATTGAAAGAATGCAAAGGAGTCCTAAAAACCCGGTTTGCCCAAGAACCATAGGCCAGTACACATCCGAAATAAAGGAGCCGCCATCAGGAATATTCATAAGACCGTAAACAGATGATAGATGGTAAGAAAAATACACTTGAGAGTAATAAACTTTAGACATGTAAGAAGCGAACGACCCAAAACCAGTGCCAAGCGGAAAATAATCAAAAGCTATCTGCAAGGATGTGGTCCCAAGCAAGTCACGTGCAGTTTCATTTCCAGCGAAGTAATACTCAACTATTTGACCCCAAGCAATGAACACAGCAATGACGCATAAGCAAATCAAATTCCATTTTGAAATAGATTTACGCCGGACTAGCACAACATAAAACAGAGCAATGGCAAAGATGGCGGCTGCCATTGCTTTATATCGAAATGTGCAAAATACATTTAATGCAGCAAAAAAACCCATGCGTAAGTTCCTACGCCAAGGTTTCTCGTCAAATAAAATCCGATTGCGAGAAGAATAATTTGCGCTCCGGCAAGGTATTCAGAATGAGAAAAAAACAATTTTGGTATCGCTATACCAAATCTGATCTCTTGACCAGGAAACCAGTTAAAAAATAAATTTAGAAGCAATAATCCCGTCAGGCAGTATGTCAAAAAACGAACAATGAGGATCATCTTTTCTCGATGAACGGAAACAAAGTCGTTACTTGCTGCAAGCCCAAATGCCATGGCCAGATAGAATTTTAAATTTAGGAATGTATCTCCTATGCATGCTAGTATTGGCTGGGTTGAATATAGACATGAACTCATCAAACCAGCAGTTACATATAGAACAATGAGCCACCATATTCCTAAAAACACTTTGCTGCGTCGAGATAATAAATAATACAATCCCCCAAACAGTGCAAAAACTTCGTCATAATATCCAAATATCGGAAAGTACTGTTGGATTGGATCTTCAAACACCAACAGAAAAATACTAAGCCATAATAGGTATTGATATAAATTTCCGTAATTTTGTGGCTTCTTGGCCTTTTCAATCGAGGTCATTCATCATCCCTGCTGCCATATTGAATGCATGAATCTGTTTCTTTGTACAGATTTAGTATTTGTTCAATTGAATGTTTGGAATTGAATCGATCGGCAACAACTTTTCTTCCAGCATCGCCTATTTCTTTACGAAGCTCAGAATCGAACAACAACTTATTAATTAAAAGAGCGAGGTTATTGACATCGTCGACTTTGATAAGGAATCCATTAGTGCCGCTTTCAATGAGCCGTGGTACTCCGCCGACGGCTGTGGCAATGGTGGGTATACCGTGAGACATTGCCTCGAGAACGCTCATGGGCATACCTTCATTCTTAGAGGGAAGGCAGTACACCGCGGCCCGCTCGAACAGGGCTTCGCGTTCGCCACCGGTGACCCAGCCGCAAAACTCGCAGCGGTCAGCAATGCCTAGCTCCTCAGCGAGCGCTTTGTTCTTCTCGATTTCACCGTCTCCGCCAAAGACAATTTTAGTCTCCGAGAAACGCGACAGGACTTCTCTTGACGCGCGCAAGAGAACATCCGGGCTCTTGTTCGCGTCAAGACGTCCTAAAAACAGGACGTCTTGACGCGAACAAGGTGAGCACGGCTGCGCAGGCACTTTAACACCGTTATGGACAACGTCAATCTTTTCAGAGTCACAAACGTTTTCTGCAAAGTAGTCACGCCACTCTTCCGACAAAACCACAACTCGGTCGGCGATGCCAAAGGTCTCCCTTACGTCACGACGGTAGGCGTCTCCACCCTCTTCAAAAGCCTTCTTAAACTCCCCGTCGTGATCGTGCAGTATTACGTACTTGCCTGCTTTATGTGCCATACGGGCCATAATTGACTTACGTTTGTAGGACCCACGGGCACTAATGTGTAGGTGAATGATGTCATAGGAAGACATAACCCTCACATAGCGCGCTAGCGCCCGCGTAAATGCGAGAGACTTACCGAATTTTGAGGAACCGACCCCCGTCCCCAGGTACTCGAAGGCGTCGCATGCCTCAGGGAGACCTCCATCAAGATAGCCCCGTACGACGGAGACAATCCCGCCATGCAGAGAAAGATCGGGGCCGACCATCAGAACTTTCGCGTTCACTCTATTATCAACTGAAACCATCGTCATCCTTAAGCCGCGAACCTAGGCAGCGAGCGGACCCCCCCCAAATTGAAAACTCAGGCTCCACATCTTTGGTCAAGACGGCGCCAGCGGCAATTACGCAGTGATCAGAGATGTGGACACCCTTGAGGATCGTTACGCCACAGCCCATCCACACGTCGTTACCGATAACGACATCTTGGTCGTTATCGGGAGTCTTCTCCTCATCTGTAAGTTCCATCATGGGACGATCGAGAATATCCGTGCGGTGGTCACCTGTAACCACGGTTAAGTTAGGTCCGCTCATGACATAGTCGCCGATGCGAATTTTCGCTCGGGTCGTGAGCAGCGTTGTTCCGGGACCCAGGTACACGTCGTGACCCATGTAGATATTTCCCGCTCCGGAGATCTCGCTGCGGCGGCCGAGTGTCACGTTCTCGCCGCATGAAGCAAAGGAGCGTCGTAGCGAGGGCATAAGAAGTAGCTTGTTATAAGCGCGGGAGACTCCGTCGAGGATCCTATAGGCGAAATCCATTATTAAGCTTTCCTCCACACCATCTTGTCCACGACGCCGGTGTAGCTCTGGATGATCTTGACCACCTTGGTGGACACGGTCTCGTCGGCGTAGTCGGGAACGGGCGCCTCGGGCAGCGACCCCTCCGCATCGAGCTCGACGGCAGTGTGGACGGCCTGCAGCAGGCCCTTCTCGGAGATGCCGGCCAGCGTGAAGCAGGCCTTGTCCAAGGCCTCGGGGCGCTCGGTGGAGGTGCGGATGCACACCGCCGGGAACGGGCGCCCGATAGACGCGAAGAAGCTGGACTCCTCGGGCAGGGTGCCGGAGTCCGACACCACCGCGAAGGCGTTCATCTGCAGGCAATTGTAGTCATGGAAGCCCATGGGCTCGTGCATGCGCACGCGCGGGTCCAGCTTGAAGCCGGTGGCCTCCAGGCGCTTGCGGGAACGCGGGTGGCAGGAGTACAGGATCGGCATGTCGTATTTCTCCGCGAGCGCGTTGATGGCGGTGAACAGGCTCGTGAAGTTCGCCTCGGTGTCGATGTTCTCCTCGCGGTGGGCGGACAGCAGCATGTAGTGCTTGGACTCAAGGCCGAGCTCGGTGAGGATGTCGGAGGCCTCGATCTTATCAAGATTTGCGCGCAGGACCTCCGCCATGGGCGAGCCCGTGACGTAGGTACGCTCCGGCGCGCAGCCGGTGTCCTTGAGGTAGCGGCGGGCGTGCTCGGAGTAGGCCAGGTTGACGTCGGAGATCACGTCGACGATGCGGCGGTTGGTCTCCTCGGGCAGGCACTCGTCCTTGCAGCGGTTGCCAGCCTCCATGTGGAAGATGGGGATGTGCAGGCGCTTGGCCGCGATGGCGGACAGGCAGCTGTTGGTGTCGCCCAGGATCAGCAGCGCGTCGGGCTGGACCTCAACCATCAGCTTGTAGCTCGCGGCGATGATGTTGCCCACGGTCTCGCCCAGGTCGGCGCCCACGGCGTCCAGGTAGACGTCGGGGTCGTCCAGCGACAGGTCGCGGAAGAAGATGCCGTTGAGCGTGTAGTCGTAGTTCTGCCCGGTGTGCGCCAGCAGGCAGTCGAAGTGGCGGCGGCACTTCTTGATGACCTCGGACAGGCGGATGACCTCGGGACGCGTGCCCACGATGATCAGCAGCTTCAGGCGGCCGTCGTCCTTGAATGCAATTTCGGAACAGTCCTTGCGCATGCGGCTAGACCTCCTCGTAGTAGGTATCTGGGTTCTCGGGGTCGAAGGGCTCGTTGGCCCACATGACCGTCACGAGGTCCTCCGTGTTGGACAGGTTGGTGATGGAGTGCGTGTAGCCGGGGACCATCTCCACGGCGCGCATGTCCGTGCCGGAAACGACGTACTCGTCGATGGGGAACGGGTTGCCCTCAACGTCCTCCCCCACCTTCCTCAGCCTGATGGAGGCGGTGCCGGAGACCACCAGGAACCTCTCCCACTTGCTCATGTGCCAGTGGTTGCCCTTGGTGATGCCGGGCCTCGAGACGTTGATGGAGACCTGGCCGCGCTCGGGCGTGCGCAGGAACTCGGTGAACGATCCGCGCGCGTCCGTGTTGGGCTTCAGGCTGTAGGCGAAATGCCTGGGCTCGTAGTAGGACAGGAACGTGCTCCAGAGCTTCTTGGAGAAGGAGCCCTCGGAAAGGTCCGGCACCGACAGCGTCTCGCGGCTGTCGCGGAAGCTGCCCAGCAGGTAGACGATCTCGCCCAGGGTCTTCACGTCGGTCTGCGGGACGTAGCAGAAGTCCTCCCCCTCGACGCGTTCCAGCCCCTCGTAGCCGCAGCGGTGCTCCTGCCCCAGCAGGGCGCCCAGCATCTCGTCTACGAGGTCGTCGATGTAGAGGAGCTCCAGTTCCACGCCGGGGTCGTTGACGGTGTAGGGGCGGCCGTTGGCGATGGCGTCGCAGAACGTCGCCACGGCGGAGTTGTAGCGCGGGCGGCACCACTTGCCGTAGAGGTTGGGGAAGCGGTAGATGAGCACACGTGCTCCCGTGCGCTCCGAGTACTCACGGAACAGGCCCTCACCCGCCAGCTTGGACTCGCCGTAGACCGATCCCTCGAAGCGGCCCGACAGGCTCGCCTGCGCGGAGCTGGAGAGCATGACGGGGCATTTGTTCCCGTGGCGCTCCAGGGCGTCGAGCATCGTGGATGCGAAGCCGAAGTTGCCCTCCATGAACTCCGCCTGGTCCTCGGGGCGGTTGACGCCGGCCAGGTTGAAGACGAAGTCGGCGCGGGAGCAGTAGCCCTCCAGCTCCTTGGGCGTCGAGTCGATGTCGTACTCCATTACCTCGAGGGGCAGCAGGCTCGCATATTTCTCGCGGCGGTCCTTACCATCGCGGATGTTCTTCAGCGCGCAGCAGAGGTTCCTCCCCACGAAGCCCCCGGCGCCGGTGACGAGGACGCGCACCCTACTGCACCGCCTCGTGCTCGCGGCCCTCGAGCGCCAGCTGCACGTACTCGGCGGTCTTGATCTTGGCGATGGTGCCGGCCACGTCGAGCCTCTCGGTGTTGTGGGAGGTGTAGGACTCGTCGGCCTGGGTCTCGACCTCGCCGTCCACGACGAACTTGTCGTAGTTGAGGTCACGCGAGTCGCAGGCCACGCGGTAGTAGCCGCCCATGTCCTCGGCCCTCAGGCGCTCCTCGCGGGTCATGAGGGTCTCGAAGAGCTTCTCGCCGTGGCGGGTGCCGATCACCTGGGTGCCGACGTGCCCGAAGACCTCCTGCACGGCCTCGGCGAGGTCGCCGATGGTGGAGGCGGGGGCCTTCTGGATGAACAGGTCGCCGGGGTTGGCGTGCTCGAAGGCGAACTGCACCAGGTCGACGGCCTCGTCCAGGTTCATGAGGAAGCGGGTCATGTTGGGGTCGGTGACCGTGAGCGGCTCGCCCTTGCGGATGCGGTCGATGAACAGCGGGATGACCGAGCCGCGCGAGCACATGACGTTGCCGTAGCGGGTGCAGCAGATGGTGGTGCGGCCGGCGCCGTTGCGGGCGTTGGCGTAGATGATGGACTCCATCATGGCCTTGGACTTGCCCATGGCGTTGATGGGGTATGCCGCCTTGTCGGTGGACAGGCACACGACGCGGTCCACGCCCTCGTCGATGGCGGCATGAAGGACGTTGTCCGTGCCGATGACGTTGGTGCGCACGGCCTCCATGGGGAAGAACTCGCAGGAGGGCACCTGCTTCAAGGCGGCGGCGTGGAAGATGTAGTCCACGCCGTGCATGGCGTCGCGCACCGACTGGGCGTTACGGACGTCGCCGATGAAGAAGCGCACCTTGGAGGCGAGCTCGGGGGACCTCTCCTGCAGGCGGTGGCGCATGTCGTCCTGCTTCTTCTCGTCGCGGGAGAAGATGCGGATCTCGGCTAGGTCGGTGTCCATGAAGTGCTTGAGCACGGTGTTGCCGAACGAGCCGGTGCCGCCCGTGATCATGAGGGTCTTGTCTTTGAATGCGGTGGTGGGTTTCATCTACTTGCCTTCCTTGCGTTTAGCACCCGTGAACTGGTAAAAGAGAAATTTGGTATTAGTAACGAGATATCGTTTGAATAGTCGCTTCGGCTCCTGCATCAGGCGGTAAAGCCACTCGAGACTTAGGTTCTGCATCCAAATCGGTGCCTCCGGCACCACGCCGGCGAGGACCTTGAAGGCTCCCCCTACGCCGATCATCAGTGGCTGAGGGCCGCCTTTAAGCTCATGCATGAGGACTTCCTGGCGCGGAGCGCCAAGTGCAATCCATGCAAAGTCGGCGCCAGAATCGGCAATGCGTCGTGAAAGGTCTCGTTTCTCGCCATCGGAAAGCGGACGAAAGACGGAAGGCTCCATGCCAGCAATTTCCAAGCCTGGATACTCTTCCTGAAGCGATTCCTTGAGCGCCTCGAGGTTTTTCTGTTCGGTGCCGTAGAAGTAATGGCTCCATCCGTGCTGAGCGGAAATACTGAAAATCTCGCGCATCAGATCCGGACCGGTCACGCGCCCCATCGACGTGACCATCTCTCGGCCGACAACCGATAGGGGCTTCCCATCGGGAACGGACATAACGGACTCAGCCTGACAGGACCAGTAGCTGGGATCGTCATGGGCCATGACCGACGTATGGGCGTTAGAGACGCAGATATACTCGCCATGCAGATTGTCGATATTATGAGTAATGAAATCGACGCATTCAGACATATTGGTGCCCGTGATCGGGACATCGATCACGGGCACACGGTTTAATTCGGGATAATGATGATAGGACTTAAGCACTAAAACGCACCCTTTCCCGTGATTACTTCAATAACGGTGAGGGCGATAATCCTTAAGTCGGTGAGAATGCCACGCCTCGCAATGTACTCAAGATCTCGCTGGACCATACCGTCGAAACCAGTTGAGTTTCGATCAGTGACCTGCCACCAGCCGGTAATGCCCGGCTTGACGGCCAGACGCTGCAGGTCGTACTCGGTGTACTCCGCGACCTCGTTGGGCAGCGGTGGGCGCGGGCCCACGACGGACATCTGGCCCAGGAACACGTTCAGGAACTGCGGGAACTCGTCGATGGAGTGCTTGCGGATGAACTTCCCGATCTTGGTGACGCGGGGGTCCTCCTTCATCTTGAACATAGCGCCGGCGATCTCGTTCTGCCCCTTGAGCTCGGCGAGGCGCTCGTCGGCATCCTTGTACATGGAGCGGAACTTCCACATGCGGAAGGTGGACAGGCTGCCGTCAGGGCGGGTTTGTCCCACGCGAATCTGACTGTAGAAGGGGCCACCCTCGCTCTCCAGCCGGATGGCCGCGGCGAGAATTAGACTGGGAATCGCGATGACGACGAGCACGGCACCGCTGAACACGATGTCGAAGGTGCGCTTGACTGCACGGTACGCCATGCGCGAGCGATCCCAGTCCATGATGGATTGCATGGCCCTGTATCGGCCTGCGCCCTCACGCCGGTCCATGGCCTGAGCAATCAGCGCCGCACCTGCTGGAGCATCCGTTGCATATTGAGGTTTATCCGACACGTTCTATTCCAACTCTTCGTCCCTAAGTCGGGAATCCTTCCTGTTCTGTGTAGCGGCCGCCAGCAGCTAGGCGATCGCCTTTTTTAGATTGCGCATGACGCGCTGCTCGCTTGAAAGCACGGCAAGGCCAACGCGGGTGGTTACGCGTCGGCCGCACAGATCGAGCTCCAGATAAGCAGTGCTTTTGCGTCTGTTAATGGTTTTGATGAGGCCTTCGTGGCCCAGCAGCGGACCTGCCGTTACTACGGACCTGGTCACCGTCTTTTAGGGCCTCGCTCATGGGCACTACGCGCTCTCCCCTATGCGTAAAGCCGCCAATAAGTTGGACCTCTTCTTTTGCCAGCGGCACAAACTGACCGTCCTGGGATAACACCCGGGCAAAGTCGTCCATGCGTAGCAGATACTGTTGCACGGTGCGGGGATCTGCCGTATCGCAGATAAGATAACCGGGAAAGAGCGGCTTGGTCGTATTGACCCATTCTCCATGTACTTTGATTTCGGTTTGAAATTGAGGGTAAAAGAGCTCCTCCATGGCACTCGCCGGCACCATGCGCTCGATGCGCTCGCGCATTACGTCTTCGCGTCCGTTAATGACCTGGATCACATACCACACGAGCACCACCCCCTTGCTGTCTTACGTGTGGCTCACGGGGTTTGGGTATGGCTTCGCCAGGGCGCTTGTGCACGAAGGCGCTCCATATTCAAACCCTGAGCCCAGTTAGACAAGCACGTGGCTCTGCCCCACTGTGAACGGTATGTATAAAAGCAGTTGCTAGAGACGCGGACGTGTATCGCAAAATGACCGCATCTCCAGCTGGCTGCGTGCGAGCCAGTCAAGCGGGTACAAAACTGGACCGCACGCAAACAGCTAAAGGGCTGCTACGTTTTGGCATACAAACTATTAAATGCATCCTGAAATTAACTCAATGCAAATAAATAACGTTGCATGACATCATTATTGGAGCTCGTGGTGTTTCTGGCACCGCCGTTACGGCCGGATGCTGATCGACCCCGTGCTATGTGGCCTGTTAGAGCCGTGAGCACAGCTGAACTCATGTAACGTTAGGTATCCTAGCACAAGCTGATAGTGAAACTGATTTGGCTTGTGGTGAACAACATATCGTTCATTTAGCGTGCTCAAGGGGATTGTTTTGGGATGTTGTTCACGTTGGCGCAGGTTATTGGGGTGCCGGCGGCGGTTAGGGACGTTCCTGTGACCCACATGGAGCAGCGAGCTGCACTGGTAATTGAGTTTGGCTAACAAACTATGTACAGATATGGGAAATAAATTGTGCAACTTTTTGTTGGTGTTGGTGTGGGTTTGCGGCACGAGGTGTTTTGGCATGAAAAAGGCCTTCGGTATTCCGAAGACCTTTGGATTCACGATGGTGGAGACGAGGGGAATCGAACCCCTGACCTCTTGACTGCCAGTCAAGCGCTCTCCCAGCTGAGCTACGCCCCCGTGACGAGGAGATACTATAGGGGAAGTTGGCGCGACGTGCAAGGACTATTTTGGGTCAGGCTTTAAGTGCCTATTGATATAGGTAAGCGATGGCGGTGCCGGTATGGACTTGGATCGTGGCTTTTGACCTGACGACGTTGCTGATGCCCGTGTCGGCTAGTAGACCTAACGAAGCTTGATCTAGCTCCCACTCTAGGCCGTGTTCGCTTACCTCGGTGTTGGGGGCAATGGCGATGATGGAGAATGTCTTGCCCTCAGCGCCTTCGATGGTCCAGGATTCGCCTGTGTGTAGGATGCGAGCGACCACCTTGTCCTCGACAATCCAAACAGGGGCATCCTCGTAACCTGCGAGTAGACCCAGTACGGAAAGCGCCATATCCGGACGGCCGCCCGTAGCGCAGGTCGCAACCACTTCGGCACCCGGCCAGCGGCGTCGGACGGAATCGAGCGCCAGTGCCAGATCGGTATAGTCTTTGTAGGGGTCATGACGCTCCACCTCAAAGGCTTTGGCGGCATCGACCAACGCACGGCCTGCGTCGCTCACCGTATCGGCATCTCCTACATATACGTCGCAGCCCAGCCCCGCGACCAGCAGCGCGTCGAGCCCGCGGTCCACGGCGATGACGTGATCGCACTCCCCTGCTAGCCTACGCAGCAAATCCGCGCTCGCAACTACGGGCGAGCCGCATACCACTAATACCTTACAAGCCACAGCCCTCGCCTATCCCTCAAACGCCAGCACGCGGGCCAGATCCAGCTCCTCGTAGCTGTCGATAAAGATATCGCAGTTGGCGCGCACATCGTCGCGCTCCATGCGGCCGTGCGGGTCATAAATGCCTACACGCTTAAAGCCGGCGACTCCAGAGCTCTTAAGGCCAAAGACGGCGTCCTCAAACACCCACGCGCGATCAAACTTATGCCCATGGCGCTCCTCAAGGCGGCGCAGCGCAAGCTCGTATACGTCGGGGAACTGCTTGGAGCGTCCCGCCTCACCCGTGGTGGTCACAAACTCCATGTAGGCATCGAGCCCGGCACCAGCGAGCGCAGACTGCACCAGCTCGGCCGGCGTGGACGTGGCAACACACATGGCAATACCGGCCTCCTTCGCCTGCTCCAAAAATGCAAGCAGGCCGCCGCGCGGCGGCACCTTGGAGTACCCATCAATCAGAATACTGCTCAGCTCGCGATACAGCTCCTCGCCATTCGCGCCAATGCCCCAAGTGTCGTGGTAGGCCTGGCACTCGTCCTCGAGCGACAAATGCTCAAACTGGGCAAAATCGTCGACCGTCACGTCAATACCGTGGCGGTGCAATAACTCGGGCTGGGCATAGGCCCAAACGGGGGTGCTATTAACCAGTGTGCCGTCGCAATCGAAAATAAAAGCGACATTGTGATCGGCGGTCTGGGACATAAACATACCTTTCGATGTCAAATGGTAAACAACCTGCTAAAAACG
This sequence comes from Coriobacteriaceae bacterium, assembly GCA_905194345.1. GTDB lineage: Bacteria > Actinomycetota > Coriobacteriia > Coriobacteriales > Coriobacteriaceae > Collinsella. Next base: position 23,056 of record CAJJRZ010000021.1, on the reverse strand, counting down.
TTTTACCAAACGTTAATCTAATAGTCTAGAAACCCTATTTGGTAAAACTGTCAAGAGTTTTACCACGGCAATTCTGCCAGTGGTCTAAACATGGCGCTTACCGATTAAACGCCGCCCTAAAACCACTTTCCTTCATAAAAGTAACGTACAGGTGTTATCGTAGTTTCTGCCGAAAGTTCCACCGAGCACGCGAGGTGGAACGAATCATAGAACTATCGCCGTCCCCTCGATTCGTGCAGCCTTGGACCTTTCGCATCTAGTCACCAAGGCAACACGCTGCCGCGTCATGATGGGATCAAACGTGAGCGATACAAAGCTAAAGCCAGCAACCAAAAAGCCTGCTACCCGTAAAGTCGCCCCGCACGCACCGGAGCTCACCAAAGACGATGTCTACCTGTTTGGCATCGGCACGTGGGAGCGCAGCTGGGAAAAGATGGGCGCGCATCCCGACACGCAGAACCGTACGCGCGGCTGGCGCTTTTGCGTTTGGGCGCCCGATGTAAAGAGCGTGCATGTCATTGGCGAATTTAACGACTGGGATGAAGAAGCCAACCCTCTGGTGCCCGTGCATACGAGCGCTATTTGGGAAGGCTTTATTCCTGGCGCCGAGCAGGGCCAGCTCTATAAATATTTAATCGAGACCAACGAGGGCGAAAAACTGTACAAGGCCGATCCGTATGCCTTTAAGGCCGAGTGCCCTCCGGGAACGGCGAGCGTGCTGTGGACCCTCGATGGCTACAAGTGGAACGACGCCGCATGGCTCAAGCGCCGCGCTGGCCACAACCACATGTCGCAGCCGCTCAACATCTACGAGGTACATATCGGATCGTGGAAGCGCCACGGCGATGCGCCGCAGGGCGAGCCGGACGAGTACGGCAACTACCCCGGCCCCATGGATCCCTTCCCCGCGCAGCGCGGCGAGTTTTACACCTACGACGACCTGTCGGTCGAGCTCGTGGACTACGTGCGCGATATGGGCTACACGCATATCGAGGTCATGCCGCTTATGGAGCATCCCTTTGATGGCTCCTGGGGATACCAGACGACCGGATACTATGCCGCCACGTCGCGCTATGGCGACCCGCAGCAGCTCATGCACTTTATCGATGCGTGCCACGAGGCTGGCATTGGCGTGATCATGGACTGGGTACCCGGCGGTTTTTGCGCCGATGCCCATGGCCTTGCCACCTTTAACGGCCACATGCTGTTTGAGCACGAGATTCACCCTAACTGGGGCACGCACAAGTTTGACTTCGCCCGCGGCGAGGTCCGCTCCTTCCTTGTTTCCAACGTGCTGTACTGGCTCGAGAACTTCCACGTTGACGGCATTCGCATGGACGGCGTGTCCAGCATGCTGTACCTCAACTTTGGCATCGACGATCCCGGCCAAAAGAAGTTCAATAAGTACGGTACCGAGGAGGACCTGGACGCCAGCGCGTTTATCCGCCAGGTCAACTGCGCCGTGGAGGCACACTACCCCGACGTGATGATGATGGCCGAGGAGTCCACCGCGTGGCCGCTCGTGACCTACCCGCCGCAAGACGGCGGCCTGGGCTTCCACTACAAGTGGGACATGGGCTGGATGAACGACACCCTGCACTACATGCAGACCGATTTTCCGTGGCGCCCCGGCAACCACGGGCTGCTCACGTTCTCCATCATGTACGCCTTTACCGAGAACTTTATTTGCCCGCTGAGCCACGACGAGGTCGTTCACGGCAAGTGCTCGCTCATCGGTCGCATGCCGGGCGACTGGTGGCGCCAGTTTGCCGGCCTGCGCACGCTGGCCTTCTACCAGATGACGCACCCCGGTGCCAAGCTCAACTTTATGGGCAACGAGATCGGCCAGTTTATCGAGTGGCGCTATTACGAGTCCATCCAGTGGTTCCTGACCGAGGAGTACGAGACCCACCGTCATCATCAGGCGTTCATTAAGGCGCTCAACCACCTGTACACCGCCGAGCCCGCCCTGTACGAGCGCGGCTACACCGACGACGGCTTTACCTGGATCGATGCGGATAACTCCAAGCAGTCCATCGTGAGCTTTGTGCGTCAGGGCGAGGACGTCGATGACGACCTGGTGATCCTGATCAACTTTGACCCGGCGAGCTACGAGAGCTTCCGCGTGGGCGTGCCGCGCGAGGGTGACTGGGAGGTCATCTTTGATTCCGACCGTCCCGAGTTCGGTGGCAGCGGATACGCCGGTGAGGAGCCCTACACCTGCTCGAGCGAGCCCTATCCCTGGAACGGGCAGATGGACTCCATTGAGATTAAGGTGCCCGGCCTAGCTGGCGTGGTGCTTAAGCGCCGCGGTCCCAGCAGCTACAAGCCGCCGGTGGTTGAGGAACCCAAGGCTGCGCCCAAGAAGCGTATGTCTTCGGTGAAGCCCAAGCCTGCGGCCGCTAAGAAGGCTCCGGCTAAGGCCAAGGCTACGACGACCAAGGCCAAGGCCAAGGCTGCCGCAAAGCCCGCTGCTAAGGCCGCAGCCAAGAAACCGGCTGCCAAAAAGGCCGCTACCAAGGCCAAGTCTGCTTCTGCTAAGCCGTCTGCCAAGGATGCGTAACAAAACCGTTACAGCTGTAATTACCCGCCCCGCGGGGGCGTAGGATACATGTCATAACCGTTCCGGGAGAAACATCCCCGGGGGAAAGGAACGTATGAATAAGATCTTCGATAACAAGCAGGAGTTTACCGAGCTCTATCGCGATGCCGTCATGAGCATTAGCGGCAAGAGCGTCGAGGCCGCCAGCGACCTCGACCGCTTTAACGCCCTGGCCAAGCTCGTGGCCGAGAAGGCGCGTACCGTTGCCACCAAGAGTGACGCCCGTGCCACCGCCGAGGGCAAAAAGCGCGTGTACTACTTCTCGATCGAGTTTTTGATCGGCCGCCTGCTCGACAACTACCTGCTCAACTTTGGCGTGCGCGACATGGTCGCCGAGGCGCTCGACGACATGGGCTTTGACCTGTCCGTCATCGAGAACCAGGAGCCCGATCCGGCGCTTGGCAACGGTGGCCTGGGCCGTCTGGCCGCATGCTTCCTGGATTCCATGGCAGCCGAGGGCATTGCCGGCTACGGCAACGGCATGCGCTACCGCTACGGCCTGTTTAAGCAGGAGATTGTCAACGGCAGCCAGGTCGAGGCCACCGACGAGTGGCTCACCCACGGCTATCCCTGGGAGGTCCGTCGTCAGGACAAGGCCGTGACCATCAAGTTTGGTGGCCGCGTCGAGGGCTTTGAGGAGAACGGCCGCACGTTCTACCGCACGGTGGACACGCAGGACATCCTGGCCGTCCCCTATGACATCCCCGTTGTGGGCTATGCCGGCGAGACCGTCAACAAGCTGCGCGTCTGGGCTGCCGAGCCGGTCGAGGAGCACTTCGATCTGGAGGCCTTCAACCGCGGCGACTACGCCCTGGCCGACGCCGAGCGCGCCGAGGCCGAGGCCATCAGCGCCATCCTCTACCCCAACGACGCCGGCGAGCACGGCCGTCTGCTGCGCCTGAAGCAGGAGTACCTGTTTGTCTCGGCCGGCATCTACAGCCTGCTCGACACCTTTGAGAAGGAGCACGGCGAGAACTGGGAGCTGCTGCCGCAGTTTGTGGCCATCCACACCAACGACACGCACCCCGCCATGTGCGGCCCCGAGCTCATGCGTATCCTCATCGACGAGAAGAAGCTCGAGTGGGATGACGCCTGGAACATCGTGACGCAGGTCGTGAGCTACACCAACCACACCATCCTGCCCGAGGCCTTGGAGAAGTGGCCTATCGGCACGTTCTCCAAGCTCCTCCCCCGCGTGTACCAGATCATCGACGAGATCAGCCGTCGTTGGCACGAGTCGTTCGACACCACGCAGGAGGGCTGGCAGGAGCGTCTGCGCCAGACCGCCATTCTGTGGGACGGCGAGATTCGTATGGCCAACCTGTCCGTGATCTGCAGCCATAGCGTCAACGGCGTTGCCAAGATCCACTCCGACATCATCAAGAACATCGTGCTCAAGGACTTCTATGCCCTGACGCCCGAGAAGTTCAACAACAAGACCAACGGCATCTCGCACCGTCGCTTCTTTGCCGAGGCCAACCCCACCTACGCCAAGCTCGTGACCGAGGCCATTGGCGATGGCTGGCTCAAGAACGCCTTTGAGCTGGAGAAGCTCAAGGAGTTTAAGGACGACACCGAGTTCCTGAAGGCCGTTGGTGCCTCCAAGCGCGCCAACAAGGAGCGCCTGGCCGCCTACGTCAAGGCCGAGACCGGTCTGGTCATTGACCCCAACACCGTCTTCGATGTTCAGGTTAAGCGCTTCCACGCCTACAAGCGCCAGCTCATGAATATCATGAAGGTGATGGACATCTACAACCGTCGCATCGCCGATCCCAACTTCCACGTGACGCCGACGACCTTCATCTTTAGCGGCAAGGCTGCCTCGAGCTACACCTTTGCCAAGGAGACCATCCGCCTCATTAACTCCGTTGCCGACGTCATCAACAACGACGCTCGCGTGAACGAGGTCATGAAGGTCTGCTTTATCCCCAACTTCCGCGTGAGCAACGCCCAGCTCATCTACCCCGCCGCCGAGATCTCGGAGCAGATCTCCACGGCCGGCAAGGAGGCCTCGGGCACGTCCAACATGAAGCTCATGATGAACGGCGCCATTACGCTGGGCACCCTCGACGGCGCCAACATCGAGATCGCCGACCTGGCCGGCCGCGAGAACGAGGCCATCTTTGGCCTGACCGCTCCCGAGGTCGAGCAGCTCTGGGCATCCAACAGCTACTTTGCGTGGGATACCCTCAACGGCGACCGCGAGCGTCTGGGCCGCGTGATGGACGAGCTCAAGGACAACACGTTTGCGGGTCTTTCGGGCAACTTCGAGAGCATCTACAACGAGCTCATGAACAACAACGACCCCGACCTGGTCATGGCTGACTTCCGTAGCTACGTGGATGCATGGGAGAACCTCACGGGCAGCTACGGCGACCAGGAGACCTGGAACCGCAAGGCCCTGCTCAACACCGCCTCGAGTGGCTGGTTCTCGTCCGACCGCACCATTCGCGAGTATCGCGACGAGATCTGGCACGCGTAAAGGCGCGCGAGCTCCCTTTGCCGCACGGCATTACTCGACGGGCGTGACAGTGCGCCGCGCCCGTCGCTAATGGGTTAGGAACATCGATGACAGAAGGAGAAATCGATGAGTAAGAAAGAATGCATCGCGATGCTCCTCGCGGGAGGACAGGGCAGCCGATTGGGGGCACTCACCCAAAAGATCGCCAAGCCGGCGGTTAGCTTTGGTGGCAAGTTCCGCATTATCGACTTTTCGCTGTCCAACTGCTCCAACTCGGGCATCGACACGGTGGGCGTTCTGACGCAGTACCGTCCCTACCTGCTGCATGCCTACGTGGGCTCCGGCGAGGCGTGGGATCTGGACAGCCGCGACGGCGGCGTGTCGATCCTGCCGCCGTACGAGACGCAGACCGGCGGCGCCTGGTATGCGGGCACGGCCGACGCCATTACGCAGAACCTGGACTACATCAAGGCCAACGACCCCAAGTACGTCCTGATTCTTTCGGGCGATCACCTGTATCGCATGGACTACCGCAAGATGCTCAAGACGCACATTGAGAACAACGCCGACCTCACGGTGAGCGTTATGCCCGTGCCGTGGGAGGAGGCCAGCCGCTTTGGCATCCTGACCACCGACCCCGAAGACGGTCGCATCACCAAGTTCACCGAGAAGCCCGAGAAGCCTGATTCGAACCTCGCGTCCATGGGCATCTACATCTTCTCGGCCGACGTGCTGATCGAGGCGCTTGAGGAGGACGCTCTGGACCAGCGCTCGAGCCACGACTTTGGCAAGGACATCATCCCCAAGCTGCTCGGTGAGAACAAGCGCCTGTACAGCTACGAGTTCCACGGCTTCTGGAAGGACGTCGGCACCATCGCCAGCTTCCATGAGACCTCGATGGACCTTCTGGGTAACAACCCCGAGTTCGATCTGTTCGACAAGAACTTCCCCATCATGTCCAACATCACCACGCGTCCGCCGCACTACATTGGCCCGGACGGCCGCCTAGACGACTGCCTGGTCTCCAATGGCTGCAAGATCTACGGCACCGCTCGCCACTCGATCCTTTCGACCGATGTCATCATCGAGGAGCGCGCCGTGGTCGAGGACTCCGTGCTGCTGCCGGGTGCGCACGTTAAGAGCGGCGCGCACATCTGCCGCGCTATTTTGGGCGAGAACTCCACGGTCGAAGAGGGCGTGAAGCTCGGCTCTGTCGATACCACCAAGGATACGGCCGTCGTTGGAAATGACGTCGTTATCGGGAAGGGGGAATGATCCGATGATCAATCGCAAGGCCATCGGTTATATCACCGCTAACTACTCTTCGACCTACGGCAGCGTGCTGCTCAAGGACCGCCCCATCGCATCCGTTCCGTTTTTGGGCCGCTACCGCCTGATCGACTTTCCGCTGTCCAACATGATGAACGCCGGCATCAAGACCGTCGGCGTCGTCATGCCGGGCAACTACCGCTCGCTGATCGACCACGTGGGCTCGGGTAAGGACTGGGGCCTGGACCGCAAGAAAGGCGGCCTGTTCATGGTGCCAGGCAACGCGTATGGCACCACCAAGGGCGGCATGCGCTTCCTGCTGCGCGACATCATCTCCAACAAGACGCTGTTCCAGCGCTCGGAGAAGCCCTACGTTGTGATGATGGGCACCAACATCATCTTTAACATGGACCTCAACACCATCATCGAGGCGCACGAGAACTCCGGTGCCCAGATGACCGTGGTGTACTGCAAGGCCACGCGCAATGTCGAGGACGAGACCAAGCTCGAGATTAACGAGAACGGCCGCCTGACGGGCGTGAGCGCCGGCGTCGTGTACGGCGACAACGCCTCTATGGACTGCTGCATCGTCAACCGCGAGACACTGCTCGAGATTATCGACCACTACCAGGCCGCCGACTATCTGGACCTGCTCGAGGCACTCCAGGGCGACTTTGGCAACATCGACGTGTGCAGCTACGAGTACAAGGGCGAGGTCGTGGGCGTGTTTAGCGAAAAGTCGCTGTATCGCCGCAGCATGGACCTGCTCGACCAGACCGTGGCCGATCAGCTCTTCGATCCCGAGCGCCCGATCCTGACCAAGGCTCACGACGTGCCGCCTTCGCGCTATGCGACCGGCAGCCACGCGTGCAACTCGATTATCTCGGCCGGCTGCATCATCAAGGGCACCGTGCGCAACTCGATCCTGTCGCGCGGCGTCGTGGTCGAGGAAGGCGCTTCGGTGACCAACTCGATCATCAACCAGAGCTGCATCATCAAGAGCGGCGCCCGCGTTGAGAACGCCATTCTGGACAAGAACAACGTGGTTCCCACCAACACCGAGCTTCGCGGTACGCCCGAGAACATCCTGGTGCTGGGCAAGGCTCCGTTAACTTCCGACACCACCATCGTACGTTAACGTTGGCACCGCAACATCGCTCGTAACATGTAGAATAGCCGCCCGGTTAGCGCCAGGCGGCTATTCTCGAATTGCAACATGGGAGACAATATGGCAGATTCCAGCAAAAAGATGCAGATCGTGTTTGCCTCGGCCGAGTGCGCACCGTTTGTAAAGACCGGTGGCCTGGGCGACGTGGCGGGCTCGCTGCCCGCGGCGCTTGTGCGCGCCGGCGCCGAGGTCATCGTGATGGTGCCCAAGTACGCCACCATCAAGGATGAGTACAAGGCGCAGATGGAGCACTTCTCCGATTTTTACGTGAGCCTGGGCTGGCGCAATGAGTACTGTGGTCTCGAGAAGCTCGAGCACGACGGCGTCACCTATATGTTCATCGACAACGAGCGCTACTTTGCACGCGACTATCCGTACGGCTTCTTTGACGACGGTGAGCGCTTTGCGTTTTTCTCCAAGGCCATCACCGAGAGTCTGCAGCACCTGCCGGCCGGTTTTGAGTGTGACATCCTGCACTGCAATGACTGGCAGACGGCGCTGGCGCCCGTGTTCTTGCGCGAGTTCTACCAGGGCCTGCCGCTGTACGACCGCGTCAAGACCGTATTCTCGATCCACAACGTGGCGTTCCAAGGCCAGTTTAGCGACACCGTGATGGAGGACATCCTGGGCGTGGCGCACATTCCGGCGGCCGCCTCGCAGTTGCGTTGCGACGCCTGCAGCATCAACTACATGCTGGGCGCGCTGCGCTATGCCGATGCAATCACCACGGTGAGCCCCACCTATGCCAGCGAGATCCAGACGCCCGAGTTTGGCGAGGGCCTGGACGGCGTGCTGCGCGAGCGCTCGTATGCGCTGCAGGGCATTTTGAATGGCATCGACGTGGCGGGCTTTGACCCGGCGACCGACAAGCGCATTGCTGCCAACTACACCGTGGAGGACCGTTCTGGTAAGGCCGTGTGCAAGGCCAAGCTGCAGGAAGAGCTGGGGCTCGAGGTTCGCGACGATCGTCCGCTTATGGTCATGGTCACGCGTCTGACGCGCCAGAAGGGCATGGACCTGGTCATGTACGCGCTCGACCGCATTTTGGCCGGCGGCGTGCAGGTGGCGGTGCTGGGCACCGGCGACCGCGACTACGAGGACGGTCTGCGCTACTTCCAGGACAAGTACCCCGGCACCATGGCCGCACGCATTGAGTTCGATCCGGCGCTGTCACAGCGCATGTATGCTGCCGCCGACATGTTCCTGATGCCTTCTAAGTTTGAGCCTTGCGGACTGTCGCAGATCATCGCCATGCGCTACGGCACCCTGCCCATCGTGCGCGAGACCGGTGGCCTTAAGGACACCGTGCAGCCGTACAACGAGTTTACCGGCGAGGGCACGGGCTTCTCATTTACCAACTTTAACGGCGACGAGATGGGCGATGCGGTTTTCCGCGCGGCTCGTCTGTTCTGGGATAACCGCGACGCCTGGAACCAGCTGGTAACGCAGGCCATGAGCCAGGACTTTAGCTGGACGCGCTCGGCCGACAAGTATCTGGACCTGTACTTCTTTATGCACCCGGAGATTGAGAGGCCGGCGGCTGTTGTCGACGAGCCTGAGGCTGTTGCTGAGCCGGTGGCCGCTGAGGAGCCCAAGGCCGAAGAGAAGCCGGTTAAAGCTGAGCCCGTTAAGGCCGAGCCTGAGGTGAAGGTCGAGGCTACTCCCAAGCCCGCTGCGAAGCCTGCGGCAAAGAAGACCACAACTCGTAAGACGACGGCCAAAAAGGCCACGGCCACGAAGGCCGCTGCGAACAAGACCACCGCTGCCAAGACAACGACCACGCGCAAGCGCACCACCGCAGCAGCCAAGAAGGCTGCCGAGGCCGAGGCCGCTCCTGAGGTAAAGGCTGAATCCGCCGTCGAGGCCAAGCCCGCCGTCAAGGCACCGGCCAAGACCGCTGCCAAGAAGGCAACGACCGCCAAGAAGACCACGGCAACGAAGTCGACGACCACGAAGGCCGCCACGACCAAGGCAGCCGCAAAGCCGGCCGCCAAAGTCGAGGAGACGCCCGCCGAATCCAAGGCCAAGGTAACCGTCGAGGCCAAGCCGGCCGCCAAGACCACCACGCGCAAGCGCGCAACGACAACGGCCAAGAAGTCCACGACCAAGGCTGCTGCTCCCAAAGCGGAGGCTAAGGTCGAGGACAAGGCCGCACTAAAGGCCAAGCCTGAGCCGAAGGCAGCCGAGGTCAAGCCCGCTGCCGCTAAAGAGGAGCCCAAGGCCGAGGTAAAGGCCAAGCCCGAGCCCGCCAAGAAGGCCCCGGTCTCCCCCGTCGCCGCGACCGAGGAAAAGGCTCCGACCAAGAAGACCTCCGTCCGCAAGGCAACGGCCACCCGCAAGCGCCGCTAGTACGCAGACGATTCAAAACCTCATCAAACCCTAAGCAAGGGGCGCTCCAACTGGGTGCCCCTTCTCTGTAGGTAGTGGTAAAACGATTTTCTAGGACAACCGTTCGCCGATGGTAAACGGATGTTGTTTATACAGCCTGTGTACAACAGATATACTTACAACTTGTGCGTAAAGCCATGGCCCGCAGGCCGTGATTCTATTGAACTGGACCGTATTATGAGATTGATACACAACAGCCGTCTTCCGCAGTTTCGCACTCCGTTTGGCGCTGTGACCACTGGAACTACCCTTTCGCTCTCCGTGATTCTGGAGGATGCCGACCCCAACCAGGCAACGCTTACGCTGCGCACCTGGGTCGATGAGATCGGTGAGTCTCGGTATCCCATGACGCACGAGGGCGACGGCATTTATACCGTAGAACTTGAGTGTACCGAGTCCTGTCTTATCTGGTACAGCTTTATCTGCAATATCGAGGGCCAGCCCGAGGTCCGCTTGGGCGCACCGCAGGGTCGCACCGGTGGCGAGGGCGTAACTTACGACTACGCCGAGGTGCCGTCCTTCCAGATTACCGTCTATAAGCACCGCGAAGTGCGTCCCGAGTGGTACGAGCGTGGCATGGTCTACCAGATCTTCCCCGATCGCTACGCCCGAGATGAAAACTGGCACGAGCGCACGCTGGCCGAGGTCGAAAAACCACGCAACGGAATCCAGCGCCGCATGGTCGAGGACTGGAACGAGCCGCCCGTGTACGAGCGCGCCGAAGACGGCTCCATCAAAACCTGGGACTTCTACGGCGGGTCGCTCAAGGGCATCCAGGAAGACCTGCCTCGCATCGCCGAGCTGGGCTTTACAGCCATCTACCTCAACCCCATTTTTGAAGCCGCGAGCAACCACCGCTACGACACGGCCGACTACACCAAGATCGACCCGATCCTGGGCACCGAGCAGGACTTTACCGAGCTGTGCCAGGCGGCCGAGAAGCTGGGCATCTCCATCATTCTGGACGGCGTCTTTAACCATACGGGTGACGACTCGATCTATTTCAACCGCTACGGCAACTACCCCGGCGTGGGCGCGTGGCAGAGCGAGGATTCGCCATGGCGCGATGCGTTTTATTTCCACGAGGACGGCTCATACGACTGCTGGTGGGGCGTGGGCAATATGCCCGCCATCAATGAGAGCACTGAGCTGGTACGCGAGCGGCTCCTGGGCAAGGACGGCGTGATCCGTAAATGGCTACGTGCCGGCGCTCATGGCTGGCGCCTAGACGTGGCCGACGAGCTTTCCGATGACTTCCTGGCCGAGATCAAAAAGGCCGTGCTCGCCGAGAAGCCTGATGCACTGTTGCTCGGCGAAGTCTGGGAAGACGCCTCCAACAAGATCAGCTACGGCCATCTGCGCCGCTATCTGCAAGGCTCCGAGCTGGACTCTGCTATGGATTACCCCTTCCGCGACATGGTCATCGGCTTTTTGATGGGCTACAAGAACGCCTACCAGGCAGCCGAGGATATCGAAACCCTGCGCGAGAACTATCCCCGTGAGGCCCTGTCCTGCGCACTTAATCTGCTTTCGAGCCACGACCGTCCGCGCATTATCTCGGTGCTCGGCGGCGGCCCCGATGAGTCGCAGCTGCCCGAGTGCGAGCGCAGCAAATGGCGTCTGGACGAGAACTCGATGGGCCTGGCCAAGAGCCGTTTTTGGCTCGCAACGCTCATGCAGATGACGTTCCCGGGCGTGCCTTCGATTTACTATGGCGATGAGTACGGCCTGGAGGGTCTAACCGATCCGGGCAACCGCCGCACCCTGCCGACCAAGGACCAACTGCACGACTTCGACACGCTGGCTATTGTCAAAAACGCCTCCGCCGTACGCCGCGCACTACCGTTTATGATCGACGGCGAGATCAAGGCCTTCGCGCTCAACGACGAGGTGCTGGCATACAACCGCACGGGCAAGGATGGCGAGTCCGCGACGGTTATCATCAACCGCAGCCTGCGCAACTCGCACCGCGTGACAATTCCGGCGCTCGGCGAATGTGCAAGCGACGTGATTAGTGGCCACGAGTGCGAGATTCACAACGGCACGGTCACGCTCGATTTGTATCCGCTGGGCTCGTCGATCATCTATCACCATGCCGAGCAGCGCTTGCAGGAGCCGCTCGATCACGGCGCGGGCGTTGTGTGCCATATCACCTCGGTACCGACCAATGACGGCAAGCCCGGCACGATCGGCGCACCCACGCGTCGCTTTATCGACCATCTGTCCGCTATGGGCATGCGCTACTGGCAGGTCCTGCCTGTCAACCCAACGGACTTCTTCCGCTCCCCTTACGCCGGGCCTTCGGCCTTTGCGGGCAATATTGACCTGCTGCCCGAGAGCCAAGAGGAGCTGGCGGCCGACTTTGAGACTTGGAAGGCCCGTGGCGGCGAAGATGCCGATCCGCTCTACACCGCGTTTAAACATCGCAACGCCGATTGGCTCGAGAAATACTGCGTCTACATGGCCGTTAAGAAGTACTTTGAGGGCGAGTCGCGCCACGATTGGCCGGCGGATGTCGGGCGCTACAACGAGCACCTGATTGACGACAAGCGTTTCCACGACGAGGCAGAGCTGCAGGCGTACATGCAGTACCGCTTTGACCTAGCCTGGTGCGAGCTCATGAACTACGCGCACAAGAAGGGCATCGAGGTCATCGGCGATATCCCGATGTATGTCTCGGACGATTCGGCCGATGCATGGAGCGAGCCCGAGAACTTCTGGCTGTCCGATACCGGTAAGGCGATTGAGATTTCTGGCGCGCCGCCCGACATCTTTGCGCCCGAGGGCCAGGTGTGGGGCAACCCGACGTTCCGCTGGGACCACATGAAGCAGAACGGCTATAGCTGGTGGATGGATCGCCTACGTCGTGCGTTTTCGCTCTACGACCGCGTGCGCTTGGATCACTTCCTGGGCTTCCACAGCTACTTTAGCATTCCCGCGGGTAAGGCCTGCGCCGACGGGCGTTGGCTGGCAGGCCCGGGCAAGGACCTGTTCCAGACCGCCTATGACGAGCTGGGGCCGCTCAACTTTATCGCCGAGGACCTGGGCTACCTGACGCCCGGCGTTCGTGCCATGGCTTCGACTTGCGGCTTCCCCGGTATGGACGTACTGGAGTTTAGCGATTACGACGTTCGTTGCGGCGTGCACCCTACGCCCGGCAAGATCCTGTACACATCGACTCACGACACGTCGACGCTCGCGGGTTGGTGCACGCGCTCCTTTGCGGGCGGCGACGAGCCGAGCGGTGTTGAGGTGGCAGCCAAGCTGATGAGCGACGCGCTGACAAGCGACGCTCCCCTGGTGATGATGCCGCTGCAGGACGTGCTGGGGCTTGGCGACGACACGCGCATGAACGTACCGGGCGTGGCCACGGGCAACTGGACCTGGCAGGCCGATGAGGGAGATGTTGAGGCGGCTGAGGATAAAACTGCACAGCTCCTGCGCAACACCCATAGATTCTGGGGCGAAGCGTGATAAAACCCCCGATATAGGGTACAGTTACAGACGTTTGAATTTTTGCGGGCAGAGTAATCTGCCCGCTTTGTGCTGAAAAGGAAGTATTATGGCGCGCTACGATTACAAGTGCTCGAGCTGCGGCAACGTGTTTGAGGTTGAGCATCCCATGTCCGAGACCCCCGAGGTCGTGTGCCCCAACTGCGGCGCTCCGGCCGCCAAGACGTTCTCGGCCAGCGGTATTAAATTTGAGGGCAGCGGCTTCTACAACACCGACCAGCGCAGCGGTGGCTCAAGCACCAGCGCCACAAACGGCTGCTGCGCCAACTGCCCGCACAGCCACTAGAAACCAAGCAGCCCTGCTCCCAAATTGACTACTCTGGGGTTGCGCCACGAAAGCGGCCCATTTACTACGTTTGACCCGTATTGGTCGAGCATAGCAGCATATTTGCAAAAACGACAAGCCGTCTACCTGCGGTTTTGATTTCACAAAATTCAGCATGGATGAGGACAGACGGTTAAACGTAGTAGATAACAGCATTTCATGGCGAACGGATCGAAGAGGCACAAAGTAGCTAAAATAGCCCCGTCCCAAATCAGCTAATTTGGGACGGGGCTTCGATTTACTGGCGGACCAGTCTGGCGCAGAAGTGGCCGTCGTAGGAGTCGGCATTTACGGGGACGCTTTGGAAAAGACCCCGGGCGTTTTGGCGTACGGAGACGAGCTTCTTGGCCTGGGCGAACTCAGGCAATTGAAGAATCTGCGCCTCGGAAAGCGGTGCCACGCTAAAGCCGGCACCCTCGGGAGAGCTCAGGAAAGCTTCCACCACCTGCGTGTTCTCCTCGTCGAAAACCGAGCACGTCGCATAGATAAGCTCACCGCCGGCGGCCACGCGCTCGGCTGCTTCCTTGAGCATCGTCAGCTGCAGGAGGGGCAGCTCAGTCGTAACGTCGTTCTCGGTCAGGCGCCACGGGATCTCGGGATGACGGCGCATGGTACCGGTGCCCGAGCACGGCGCATCGATAAAGACCGTGTCGAACTTAACCGGCTCGCCAAGCATGGCATCAAACGATGTGAGCACCTCGTCGAGCTCACACGCATCACCCGAGACGGTACGAACGCCCTGGATACCCGCCTTATGCAGGCGCGCGAGATTCTGATCACATTTACGATCATGCAGGTCGAGCGCGGTATGCTGACGCTCGTACCCGGCACGTTTGGCCTGGCACATCATCACATAGGTCTTGGTGCCGCGGCCGGCACCAATCTCCAGGCAACGCCCGGGACGCGTCGCCGCAGTGGCGATGAGCTGGGCGTTAAGGTCCGATGCTACGGCAGCAGCGCGCTCAAAAACGCCCGACGCAACGGTGACCTGCGCATCGACCGGCGCATGGCAGCCCGGGAACACGGGTGCCACAAGCTGCGAGATATACGGATCGGGCTTGGAAGCAAAAGCGTTCTCATGCAGGGCCAGCGGCGCGGGGGCCAGATTGCCGGCAAAGTTAAGCGCACCCTCTGGCGTGTCAAACGATGCCATAATGCGAGCGCATAGCCAGCGCGGAAGACCCATCAGGCGCGACAGACGAACCAAGCGTCGCTCGGACTCATCCACGTCGGATGCCGTGGCAAAGTCCTCAACGTTGTCCGCAACCTTGTGCAGTACAGCATTGGCCAAGCCGGCGGCGGACTTAGCACCGCAACGAACCAGTTCAACACCCTGACTTACGGCAACACGGCCCGGCGTATGCAGGTAGAGCATCTCGAAGGCCGAGATACGAAGCGCCATGCGAACGCGCGGCGCAACCTTTTTGGGCTTATCGAGAAACTGATCAAGCAGCTCGTCCAAAATACCCTGCGTGGCGGCAACACCCAGCGCCAAACGGGCGGCAAAAGCGGAATCGCGCTGGTCAATAGCCTTGGCCGATGCGCGAGAGGACAGCACGTCGCGTGCATACATCCCGCGGCGATCGGCCTCCATCAGCACATCGAGCGCAAGCTTGCGCGCGGGAGACAGCTTGCTCATGACAAAACACCCCAGATAAGATCGGCACCCTGCAGGCCAGCAGACCAAGCAGAAGCAGTCATAGCACGCTTGCCATCAGGCTTAACCTCGAGCAGTTCAACCGAGCCATCAGAAAGGCCCAGGTAAACACGCTTGGCCTTAACGAGAACCTGACCCTCGCCGAGCGACACATCAGCCGCCGCAGCATCGAGCACACGCACGGTCTTACCGGCAATCACGCAACGAGCAGGCGCGGTATCGGACGAAGCGAGCACATGACGCACGCAATCGAGCGCCGCCATTTGCGGATCCAAGCGCATCTCCTGCTTAGAAATCTTGGCAGCATGGGTAACGAGCGCCTCATCCTGTTCAGTCCACACGGCAGTGCCATCGGCAAGAGAGGGAAGCGTATCGGTAAGCAGTTTGCCGCCGAGCTCAGCGAGCTCCATGGTCAGCGCCTCAGCATGCTTACCGGCAACCGAGGTCGAGGCCTGCGCACAATAGGCGCCGGTATCCACGCCATGCCCAATGCGCATAATAGAAACGCCAGCAATCTCATCACCAGCAAGAATGGCACGCTGAATAGGAGCAGCCCCACGCCAACGAGGCAGCAGCGAAGCATGAACATTCACAATACCAAGCGGCGCCATATGCAGCACCTCATCGGGCAAAATGCAACCATAGGCTGCCACACAGAAAATATCAGCCTGCGCAGCCTTGAGCACCTCAACAACCTCAGGCGTCATACGATTAGCCTCAATGACCGGCAACCCCAGCTCCAGTGCCTTAGCCTTAACAGGAGACGGCTCTAGCTTCTTACCTCGCCCACGAACTGCATCGGGACGAGTAATAACGAGCGCAACCTCATTACCAGCCGCAACAAGCGAAGTCAGCGAAGGCACAGCAAAATCAGGCGTACCCATAAACACAATTCGCATAAAGAACGTCTCCTCTCAACCAAAGCCGAGACGGCTACAAAGAACAGCGGAAAGCCAAGTCACCAGCCCATCCGCAATAACATTTCAACAAGAACAAATATACCCAAAACCAAAGAAAGAGCCGCAATAAAAGCAGCTCTTTCAGCAAAGCACCTATCAGCGAAGACGCCCATCCCTGGCCCGACGGCACCCGGGCGAGTCAAGCAGCGTCAACGTAGTCCCCGGGGCGCCCGCCTATATCGTTCCGCGCGCAGTTTCGCAGCGCAGCGAGAATGTTTGAGCACGGGATGATATAGGCGGGCGCCCCGGGGACGGACAAACCTACTCCGTCTCGCCCGGTCGAGCGCCGCGGGCCAGGGCGTCCTGGTACTCCTTGACGGCCTTGAGCCTCTGCATGGGCTTAAGGCGCTCGAACATGGTGTTGCCGTGCAGGTGGTCGATCTCGTGCTGCAGGCACACGCAGAACAGATCGCCCGAGGCCTCATAACGAATCAGGTTGGCGTCCAGATCATACGCCTCGACGACGACATGGTCGGGACGCTCAATCTCGCAGCTAATCCCGGGGATAGACAGGCAGCCCTCGCTAAACGGCACCAAATGGTCACTCTGCTCAACAATGACAGGGTTGATGAGCACGTACGGGTCGTAGTCGTTCTTGTCGCTGTAGTCGCAGTCGATGGTGACGAGCTGAATAAGCTCGCCGATCTGCGGAGCAGCCAGGCCGCAGCCGCCGTTCTCGAACATCATCTTCTTCATCTTCTCGGCAAGCGCCTCGATCGCCGGGGTGATCTCCTCGATGACGGCGCACTCCTGGCGCAAACGAGGGTCGGGCGACAGTACGATTCCGTTGGCTTCCATGGCCATCCTTTCAGGTTGTTACATCAAATCATAGGCGTCGACGTCAACGCTCACGCTCACGCCGCGCACGGAGCCCACCTCTTTGAGGCAGGCGTCGATATCATCAGAGACATGGTACCCCACGGGCGACTTCACAAGCAGATGGAAGCGGTAACGGTCCTTGGCTCTCTCGATTACACACGAAGCCGGGCCCAGCACCTGCGGCACGGCACTCCCTGCCCGCAAAAAATCGGGCGCGGCGGCATGCCAGCGACGCTTGAGGAGCTTGGCGATGCGGCCGATGTAGTCTTGCGCGTCGTCTCGGTTCGCCGACCACACCAAAATGTTGACCAGACGCACGAACGGTGGATACAGGGCGTCGCGGCGCTGGTCCAGGTCGTAGTCGGTAAAGATCGAACGGTCGTGCTTAGCGACGGCGCGAATGACCGGATCCTCGGGCAGGTAGGTCTGGATGATCACCTCACCGGGACGATCGCCGCGACCGGCACGGCCGGCGACCTGCTCCAGTAAATCGTAGGCGCGCTCCCCTGCGCGGAAATCGGGCAGCTTGAGGGCGAAGTCGGCATTGACCACGCCCACGAGCGTGACCTCGGGAAAATCGAGACCTTTAGCGATCATCTGGGTACCCAGCAACACGGCGCAATCCGCCGCATCGAACTGCTCGAGCAGCTTTTTGTGCGCATCCTTGCCACACGTGGAATCGGCATCCATGCGAATGATGGCAACGTCCTCGGGAAGCAACTGGTGCAGAGCGTCCTCGATCTGCTGCGTGCCCAGGCCCATTTTTGCCAGGTAGCGACTGCCACATTTGGGGCAACGGCTCGTGGGCGCGGGATACGGCCGCACGCGCCAAGACGAACCGCATGTGTGACACTGCAGCGTGTGTGTGCGCTCGTGATACGTAAGCGCTGTGGAGCAGTGGTTGCAGGTGGGGACGCAGCCGCACTCGCGGCACATCAGGAATGGCGCAAAGCCACGGCGGTTATGCAGCAACACGGCCTTCTCGCGGCGCCCGACCACACGCTCCAATCCCTCCATCAAGGGTTTTGAGAACATGGAGCGGCTGCCGTGCGAGAACTCGCGACGCAGGTCAGCAATGCGGACCGTAGGCAGCACGGCGTGTCCGGGGCGCTCGGGCATCTCGACACGCGTCCAGGTGGCACCGTTATACATGCCGCGGCGGCAGCGGTCGAGGGCCTCGGCAGAAGGCGTGGCCGACCCCAGCACGAGCGGGCAGCGATAGCGGCGCGCCATCTCGGCTGCCACCTCGCGCGCATGGTAGCGCGGACTGGACCCCTGCTTGTAGCTGGTCTCGTGCTCCTCGTCAATGATGATGAGGCCCAGGTCGTCAAGCGGGCAAAAGAGCGCCGAACGTGCGCCGACGACCACGCGGGCCGCACCGCTGGCAACCATATCCCACTGGTCCAGGCGCTCGCCGGCCGAAAGCCGCGAATGGAACACGGCGACCGTCTCGCCAAAGCGCGAACGGAAGCGGCCGACGGTCTGGGCCGTCAGCGAAATCTCGGGCACCAGCACGCAGGCCGAGCGACCGGCTGCGAGCACGCGCTCGATGGCGGAGAGGTAAACCTCGGTTTTGCCGGAGCCGGTGACGCCGTCGACCAGCACCACGTCGCCATGAGCGTCCAGACGGGCGCGCTCAATCTGCGCGAGTGCCTGTTGCTGGCCGTTGGTAAGGGAGACCGGCGCCTTGCCGCTTGCTGAGGACAGCGTGGTCTGCTCGCTGCAGCCACGCCAGGCGCGGCGCTCTTCCACCACCACGACGCCGCGTTTTTCGAGCGACTTGATGGTCGCCGACATACTGTTATAGAGAAGGTTGAGGTCGCGAGTCGTGACCGGTCCGCACTGGAGCGCCTCGATGAGTTGGCGCTGGCGGACCGCGGACTTGGGCGGCGTGTAGTCAAAGCCTTCGGGCGTAAGCATCACCCAGCGGTTTTGAATTGGCTTGACGGCGGGACGCTCAACCGACCATGCGCCGTCATCGCCCTTGACCACGCGCGGGCTACCGCCCGGAGGCAAAAACAGGCGCAGGCACTCGGAAGGCGTTGCGACGTACTCGCGGCTCATCCAGTGCGCGATGCGGGCAGCCTCGGCGGTAAAGAGCGGTTTGCTGAGGATGGCTTCGACGGGCTTAATGCGCGAAGGATCGAGGGCGTTGTTGCCTTGCAGGTCGCCCAGCTCGGGCGCAATGTCGACGATGTAGCCTGCGGCAGCACGGTTGCCAAAGTGGACCAGGACCGTCGATCCGACCTGGGCCTCGTCGGCAAGGGACTCGGGGATGCCGTAAGCAAACGGTTCGGACAGCGCGCGGGTGGGGATATCGAGAACCACGCTCGCGTAGGCGGCAGGGGGTTCGGGCGCAGGCTCGGGCTTCACCGGAGTCTCCTCCGGTTCCGGCAAACCAAACAGCGACAGTTGTTGAGCCATACACCACCTCTAACGAACGGACCTGAAAGGGGTGGGACAAAACAATCAGTAGAGTTTGTCCCATGGCCGATACGAGTGTCGAGCTCGTTGCGTCACTCGAACATGGGACAAACACTACTGATTATTTTGTCCCAGCAACCCACTCATCGGTACAGAAACAAGAGCCCCGCTCGGGTGAACGGGGCTCGGATACATGCATTTGCGCGTCTACTACAGCGCCATCGTGCGAGCGCGGTCGATACGCGCCAGGCAGTCGTCGCGGCCGACGAGCGCCATGGTCTCGCCCAGCGGAGGGCTCACCATGTTGCCGCAGACGGCGACGCGCACGGCCTGGAACACCACGCGCTTCTTGAGGTCCATCTGCTCGGGCAGCGGCTCAAGCGCGGCGTCGATGGCCTCGGCAGTCCACTTGTCCACGCCCTCGAGCGCGGCCTTGGCGGCATCCAGAATGGCGCCCATGCCTTCCTTAGCCAGGCCCTTGTTAACGGATTTCTCGTCATACTCGAGCGTCTCGGCCGTAGCAAAGATGGGAGCGGCGACGGTCACGGCGTCGGCCGGCATCTTGGTGCGCGGCTTGACGATGGCGGCAAGCGCATCAATCCAGTCCTCGCCGTACTCGACGTTGCCCTCGATGAGACCTGCCTCGTGCAGTTCGGGGACCATGATTTCATCGGCAAACTGCGCGTCGGACATGCCGTTGATGTACTCGGCATTGACCCAATCGAGCTTCTTGGGATCGAAGGTCGCCGGGTTCTTGGAGATGCGGTCGAGCGAGAACTTGCTGGCTAGGACATCGCGCGGGATGATCGTGGTCTCGCCGTCGAGCGACCAGCCGAGCAGCGCCAGGTAGTTGACGAAGGCGTCGGAAAGGTAACCGGCGTCGCGGTACTCCTCCACCGAAGTTGCGCCGTGGCGCTTGGAGAGCTTCTTACCGTCGGCGCCCAGGATCATGGAGATGTGGGCGAACGTGGGCACGGGCGCGCCGAGGGCCTCGTAGACCATGACCTGGCGCGGGGTGTTGGACAGGTGGTCGTCGCCGCGGATGACATGGGTGATCTTCATCATGGCGTCGTCGACGACGGTCGCGAAGTTGTACGTGGGCGTGCCATCGGAGCGGAAGATGACAAAGTCGTCGAGCTCCTTGGCGTCGAAGGTCACCTCACCGTGAACGGCGTCGTGGATGACGACGTCGCCGCGGTCCTCGGGCACCTTGATGCGCAGGACGTAGGACTCGCCGGCCTCGATGCGGCGGCGGGCCTCCTCGGGATCAAGATCGCGGCAACGACGCTGATAGCCCTGGAAGGGGTCCTTGCGCTCCTGCGCGGCCTTGCGGTCGGCGTCGAGCTGCTCCTTGGTGCAGAAGCAGGGATAGGCCTTGCCCTCGTCCCAAAGTTTCTGGGCGGCCTGCTTGTACAGGTCCAGGCGCTCGGTCTGGGCGTAGGGGCCAAAGTCGCCGCCTACCTCGGGACCCTCGTCCCAGTCCAGGCCCAGCCAACGCATGGCACGAAGGATGATCTGCGTGTTCTCGTCGGTGGAGCGGGTGGGATCGGTGTCGTCGATGCGCAGGATGAACGTGCCGCCGTTAGCACGGGCGAAAGCCCAGTTATAGATAGCGGTGCGGGCGCCGCCGATGTGCAGCTTGCCCGTCGGTGAGGGTGCAAAGCGGACGCGAACGTCTGATGCCATGGAAATCTCCTCGGTTGCAGGATGGATGTCTAACCGCACCAGTATAAAGCATCAAAGCAACCTCCGCACAAAGGGCACCGACCCACTCATTGGGGACAGACTTAAATGACTACCCAATGAGCACCCGACTGGTCATTTAAGTCTGTCCCCAATGAGTAGGTGCGGAAAGGGTGTGAATGTTTGATTTACGCGCTATGATGTGCCCTTGCATAGAGAGCCCGGCGGAATGGTAACGGTCGCTGGGACACGTTTTTGAAAGGACAATCATGTCAGAAGAACTTCGTTCCATCCCACCCCAACACGGGTCCTTTGTTTTTACGTCGGAGTCGGTGACCGAAGGTCATCCCGATAAGATCGCTGACCAGATCAGTGACGCCGTCCTCGACGCAATCCTCGCCAAAGAAATAGAGCTCCAGGAGCAGGGCTACATCGCCCCCAACGGCGTGCCTGCCAACGTGGAGAACGTCCGCTGCGCCTGCGAGACCCTCGTGACCACCGGCACCATCATCGTTGCCGGCGAAATTCGCACCCAGGCCTACGTCGACGTACAGGAAATCGCCCGCGGCGTTATCCGCCGCATTGGCTACAACCGTGCCAAGTTCGGTTTTGACTGCGACACCTGCGGCGTTATGAGCCTCATCCACGAGCAGTCGCCCGATATCGCCCAGGGCGTTGACGAGTCCTTCGAGACCCAGACCGGCGCTACCACCGACCCGATCGACCTGATCGGTGCCGGCGACCAGGGCATGATGTTCGGTTATGCCTCCAACGAGACCAAGACCCTCATGCCCATGCCACACTACCTGGCAAGCCGCCTGGCCGAGCGCCTGGCCGCCGTGCGTCACGACGGTACCCTCGCCTATCTGCGTCCCGACGGCAAGACCCAGGTCACCGTGCGCTACGAGGAAGGCAAGCCCGTCGAGGTCACGACCATCGTCATCTCCACGCAGCACGCCGCCGAGATCGAGGACATGGGCAAGATCAAGGCCGACCTCATCGAGCACGTCATCACCCCGGTCATGGCCGCCGAGAACATGCCGTGGGACAACGCGGAGATCTACGTGAACCCCACCGGTCGCTTTGTCGTGGGCGGCCCCATGGGCGACACGGGCCTCACCGGCCGCAAGATCATCGTCGACACCTACGGCGGCTACGGCCGTCACGGCGGTGGCGCCTTTAGCGGCAAGGACTGCACCAAGGTCGACCGTTCCGCCGCGTATGCCGCGCGCTGGGTCGCTAAGAACGTGGTCGCCGCCGGTCTGGCCGACCGCTGTGAAGTCGAGCTCGCCTACGCCATCGGCGTTTCCAAGCCCCTCTCAATCATGGTCGACACCTTCGGTACCGCGCATGTTGCCGAGGACAAGATCGTCGAGGCCGTAGAGAAGACCTTCGACCTGCGCCCGGGCGCAATCATCCGCGACCTAGACCTGCGTCGCCCCATCTACGAAAAGACGGCAGCCTACGGTCACTTCGGCCGCGAAGACGCCGACTTCACCTGGGAGAATACCGACCGAGTCGAAGAACTCAAAGCAGCCTGCGGCCTGTAAGCTAGCGGCAAAAGCTTCAGCCAAATCGAAACGCACCAAAAGAGGTACCGGACCAACCGGTACCTCTTTTTTATTAACCGGTGGTGAAGATGAGCCGACCTGGGACGCAGAATAGGTCACCAGCTCATGAATTTTGCAGCACGAGCGCCTCTACCATGTATCCTTAGTCCCGAGGGGCGGGGCATAAGGTCGATCGCGAGTTCCGCACGAGCCGGAGAGCACTTAATGTGCTCTCCGT